>DBBQ01000028.1:0-43844 GCA_002292265.1 Flavobacteriaceae bacterium UBA980
TCAAAAAGCTTTCTACAAGTTTAGATTTCGTTTGATTTTCGAATTTGCACTGACCGAAAACTGCCCATACAGATCTTAGCATCTTTATTGAAAAACACAGGCAATGCTTCTGTGTTTCGATGTTGACATTTATGGTGCCTCATTAGGAATCGCCGTCAACAAGGGCTATTCAGAGACATCCAGCTTCCCAGCCTTGCCGGGACTTGGCATTAACGTACTATGATTCTGTTAATTATGCAGCTAGAGCGTAGTTATTCTCGCCATTTAAAAATGTGAAAAATGAGATTTACGAGCTGTAATTCAGCGCTCGACTTGCTTACCTTTTCATGCGTCCTGCTGTCAAAACCAGTCGACCCCATGAGTTTTCAATGAACTTCAAGCTGCGAATTTACAAATATTGAGCCAAAACATTTTCTTTCGTGTTTTATTTTATACGATTGGGCTAAAAGTCGTTGAGAACCCACTATATTTGCCGCGTTTAAAACAGATATGGAATCCATTAAAAATATCGCGATCATTGCCCATGTCGACCATGGGAAAACGACTCTGGTTGATAAAATTCTTCACCATTGTAATCTGTTTCGTTCCAACGAGACAACAGGAGAACTCATTTTAGATAACAATGATCTGGAACGCGAACGAGGGATTACCATTTTATCCAAAAATGTCGCAGTAAATTACAAAGGGGTCAAGATCAACATCATCGATACACCTGGTCACGCCGATTTTGGCGGTGAAGTAGAACGTGTGTTGAACATGGCAGATGGGGTTTTGCTTCTTGTTGATGCTTTTGAAGGTCCGATGCCCCAAACACGTTTTGTGTTAAAAAAAGCAATTGACCTCGAGTTAAAACCCATCGTGGTTATCAATAAGGTAGATAAAGAAAACTGTACTCCCGACCAGGTTCACGAATCGGTTTTTGATTTGATGTTTGAGTTGGGGGCCGAAGAATGGCAGTTGGATTTTCCGACCGTCTATGGTTCTGCAAAAAACAATTGGATGAGTACCGATTGGAAAAATGAAACTGATTCTATTGAACCTCTTTTGGATATGGTTTTGGAGCACGTCCCCAGTCCTAAGATTGCAGAAGGAAATACACAAATGTTGATCACTTCCCTGGATTTTTCCTCCTTTACGGGAAGAATAGCCATTGGACGCTTACAGCGCGGACAGTTGACAGCTGGAATGCGTGTGAAATTGATTAAACGAGATGGTACTGAAGTACCCTCACGTGTCAAAGAGTTACATCTTTTTGACGGTTTGGGAAGAAAGAAAGTAGAGGGCGTAGAAGCGGGTGACCTCTGTGCGGTCATTGGATTGGAAGGATTTGAGATTGGCGATAGTATTGCCGATTTTGAAGCACCAGAAGCACTACCTACCATTGCTATTGACGAGCCTACGATGAGTATGTTGTTTACCATTAATGACTCTCCATTCTTCGGCAAAGAAGGAAAATTTGTCACTTCCCGTCATATTCGCGAGCGTTTGGAAAAGGAATTGGAAAAAAACTTGGCCATGCGATTGGAACAAACGGACAGTTCAGATACGTTCATTGTCTTTGGTCGTGGTGTACTCCACTTGTCGGTTCTGATAGAGACCATGCGTAGAGAAGGGTATGAATTACAAATTGGTCAGCCTCAAGTGATTATCAAAGAAATAGATGGAGTAAAGATGGAACCCATGGAGGAGTTGACCATTGATTTACCTGAGGAAGTTTCTGGAAAAGCCATTGAAATGGTGACTACGAGAAAGGGTGAAATGTTGGCCATGAATCCCAAAGGCAGCAGAATGATTTGTGAATTCAAAATACCTTCTAGGGGTATTATTGGGTTGAGAAATCAATTGCTCACCGCTACAGCAGGTGAAGCGATAATGAACCACCGCTTTATCGAGTTTAGCCCCTTTAAGGGTGAAATTCCGGGACGCATAAACGGTTCCTTAATTTCAATGGAAAAAGGAGCTGCTATTCCCTATTCTTTGGACAAACTTCAGGAGAGAGGAAAATTCTTTGTGGCGCCTAACGAAGCTATTTACACAGGTCAAGTGATTGGAGAAAACAGCCGTCAGGACGATTTGGTAGTCAATGTGACCAAAACCAAAAAATTGTCAAATGTCCGAGCAGCCGGTTCAGACGACAAAGTAAAGCTAGCACCACCCATCAAATTTTCTTTAGAAGAAGCTTTAGAATACATCCAGAAGGATGAATATGTGGAGGTCACACCCAATTCACTTCGCATCCGGAAAATCTTCTTGGATGAAAACGAGAGAAAGCGTCAAAAAGCCTAAATTATTTTTTAGCCACCACTTCGTTTAGCCTTCCTTGATCGCATTGAAAAATTTTCCCAGGAAATTTGACAATCATATTATAATCATGGGTTGCCATCACGATACTGATTCCCCCTGTATGTAGTTTTCGAAACAAGTGCATGATCTCTTGACTGGTTTCTGGATCAAGATTCCCTGTGGGTTCGTCTGCAATGATCAACTCAGGATGATTGAGTAAAGCTCTGGCAATGGCAACTCGCTGTTGTTCCCCTCCAGAAAGTTCAAAAGGAAATTTTTGATCACTAGAAGTTACATTAACCAATTCTAAAACCTCTGCGACACGTTCTTTTATTTTGGTTTTTCCTTTCCATCCTGTTGCTTTTAATACAAAAGACAGGTTGTCAAAAAGAGTACGATCGGGGAGGAGTTTGAAGTCTTGAAAAACTACACCAAGTTTTCTTCTAAGAAGTGGTATTTCTTTATCTTTTAGTTTATTGAGATCAAAACCGACAATAGTACCTTGTCCAGAGTGCAGTGGAAGGTCCCCATAAAGCAACTTTAAAAGACTGCTTTTTCCAGTTCCTGTTTTTCCGATAAGAAACACAAATTCGCCCACATCCACTCTAAAGTTTACATCCGTTAGAATGGTGTTTTTTTCGTTTACGATGGTTACATTCTGAAGGTTGATCATGGAAAATTGTAATTTATTCAATACGACATAAAGGTAAATCTTTTGAAGTAGTCCTTAATAATTTGTTGATAAAATATACATTTCAAGACGGAAACACGTTCTTAAATCAGTAGGAATGAATTATTTTTAATCCACGATGCTCAGATACCAAAACTTGTTCATTTTTTGTAAAATTGGCCTCTTATTTTTGCCCTTTTTACTTCAAGGGCAACTGTTTAATGATTCCAAAAAGACTGAACTTAGTGATCATTTTTTTGGACTGAGTTACTTTCCCGCTTCTTGGCAATCCAGTGTGTTTGAAGAAGATCTCTACACCTCCAGATCCAATCAGCAAGAAGTACAATTCAACAAACTCTCCAATGCCTTACGACTCAATTATTCTGGAGCTGAAAAAATGCTGGTCCAATTTAAAGAGGATTTCCCTAACGCTGTGGGAACAAAGACAATTGATTTGGATGTTGCCAATTATTACTTTCAAAATGAAAAATATCGGTATGCCCTAAAATGGTACCAAAGAATTTCTGAAAATGAAGTGCCCAAAAAAGACTTGCCTCTTTTTAATTTTAATAAGGGATACACGCTTTTTTCTGCCAAAAATTACAAAAAAGCAAAACCGTATTTGGAGAAAGTTAAAGACGATAAATCTTTCGAATCAGATGCGCATTATTATTTAGGGCACATAGCCTATCAATTGGAAAATTTTGATGGAGCACTGACTTCTTTTCAAAATATTTCAAATCCTACCCAAAAAGAAAATTTGATTTACTTCCAAGCGGATATGAATTTCCGTCTTGGACGATTTGATCAAGCGATTACTCTAGCAAAAGAAGCCCTAGCAAAAGCAAGTAATGAAGAAACCTCGGAGCTTTCAAAAATCATTGGCGAGAGCTATTTTAATCAAGAATCTTATGCGGATGCGATTCCTTATCTGGAGAGTTATGAGGGTAAAAAAGGAACTTGGAATAACACCGATTTCTATCAATTGGGCTATGCTTATTTTAAACAAAAAAAATACGACCAAGCCATTGGACAGTTCAATAAGATCGTTGGAGAAAAAAATGCGTTAGCACAAAATGCCTATTATACCCTAGCGGAATGTTATCTCAACACCGATCAAAAATCTGCGGCGCTCAATGCTTTTAAAAGTGCTTCCGCAATGAATTTTAATTCAATAATTCAGGAAGATGCGTTTTTAAATTATGTAAAATTGAGTTACGAAATTGGGAATCCCTTTGAAGAACCACCTCAAGTTCTGGTTGCGTTTTTAGAAACGTATCCAAAGAATAAGCAAGTAGCAGACGTCGAGGAACTTCTAATCAATTCCTATACCAAGGATAAAAATTATGCAGCAGCTCTTGAGATCCTTGAAAATAAAAGTGGGTACAAAAATAACGAAACCTTACAGCGGGTTTTGATGCTCAGTGCGATTCAGGAATACCAAAAAGGGCGTTACGCAAGTGCGAGTGCTCTCTTTCGGCGTGGACTAAAACTAAAAGAGAACAAATCCTTAGAAGCTTTCGGTTTGTACTGGTATGGTAGATCAGAATATGAGCGTAACTTGTTTGATAGTGCCCTGGATTTGTTCAAGCAGTTTCGCAAACACGCTAAGAAAGAAAGTGTTGAAATGGCAAATCGTTTAAATTATGACATAGGCTATGTCTATTTTAAACTGGGAGAGTATGAATACGCATTGCAGTCTTTCGAAGCATTTAATGAGGAAAATAGCATTTTCGATGTTTCGTACCAACGCGACACTTTTTTGAGAATGGGAGATTGTCAGTTTGCATTAAAAAAATATTGGCCTGCGATGGAGTATTACAACACTTCCATTGCTCTTTCGCCTGACAAGGGAGCTTATGCAAGTTTTCAAAAAGGAATTAGTTATGGATTTGTCGATCGCAATTCCAAGAAAATCGAAGCTTTAATCGATTTTCTTGAGATCTACCCAAACGACCCTTTGGTGGATGATGTCTTGTCTGAATTAGGCTCTGCCTACAGCAGTGCTTCTGCTGCTGACCAAGCGATCGAGACCTATGACCGTTTGTTAACGCGTTTTAAAAATAGTCCGTATCTCGCAAAGGCCGCACTCAACAAAGGATTGATTTTGTTTAACCAGGAAGAATACACCGCTTCCAAGGCGGTATTGGAGGAAGTAGCGGTAACCTACCAGCGGTATGCAGTAGGTGAACAAGCCTTGCGAACCCTAAAAGAAATCGCTGTGGATCAAGGAACTGTAACTGCGTTTACGCGATGGATAAAAGAGCAAAAGCTCGAAACCTTTACAGATACAGAACTCGAGAAAACAGCTTTTACCGCTGCAGAACGACAGTTTTTAGAAGGAAAAACGTCAACCGCACTCAAGTTGTTTGAAGAATATTTGGAGACTTATCCTCAAGGTGCATTCAGCAAATTGGTCACCTATTACTTGGCTGAACTTTATTTTGAAAAGGAAGACTATGACGAGGCTTTGGTGGCCTACCAGTTGTTGATAGAGGACCCACAAGTATCTACCTATACCGAAAAAGCCTTAACACGTGTGATTTCACTTCTAAAAAATAAGGATCAACAAATAGAAGCGATCCCGTATATGGAACACTTGGCTGAAATTGCTTCTTTCGAAGCAAACAAACGATTTGCGACGCTCAATTTAATGCAAGCTTATTATGCAAATCAACAATTTGAAAAGACAGTAGAAACGGCAGAGGCAGTGTTGAATTTAAATGAGGTAGAAGACAGAGTCCAATGGGATGCGCTAAAACTCAAAGCGAGATCCTCTTTGGCACTACGCGATAGTCTTAAGGCTGCGGACGCCTATCTCAAACTAGAAAAAACACCCCAGACAATGATTGTTGCTGAGGCACTTTATTTTAGAGCAGAACGTTTATATCGTGAAAAAAATCATACGGCTTCAAATGATTTGATTGCCAAAATAGCTCAGAACTCTGGGCAGTCGGGAAAATGGAATGTCAAGGCACTTCTATTACTCGCTAAAAACTACTATGCACTAAACGATGCTTTTCAGGCTGTTTTTGTTCTAGAGTCCATTATCGAAAACTTTGACTCGTTCCCCTTGATTGTTCAAGAGGCTTCAGAATTAATTGAAACCTATCGGGCTTCATTGAGTGAGGAAAACCGTTCCATAACAAAAGAGACAAACAATGAATAGGATCGGAAATTCTTTTTTACTTTCTCTCTTTGCCCTTGGAACACTCTCCGCCCAAGAAAACGAACAAGAACCTATAGGAACTCAGGAAGTACTGGTTGTCAAATCCTACACTCCGAGTTTGTCAGATGCTTTTAAGATCAAATCGGTTCCAAAACTCTCCGATAGTCTAACTTCTTTAGAAAAAAAACTGGTGTATGAACTCAAAAAAGTTCCCGTCATTTCTACATTCGAACCCAATAAAGCCTCGCCTTTAAGATTACAGCAGCGAAAGTCCTCCATACCCTACAATACATTTTTTAGTGGAGGCTTTGGAAACATGAGTCAATTGTACTTTAATGTTTCTAGCGTGATTGAGATGGATCGTACACAAAGATTCGGAATCAATTTTTACCGAGACGGTTTTGGAACTGACCTAGCCAATAGCCTTTTAAAAAGCTCTCAAAACTATAGCCGTTTTGGGCTTCACCACAATTTGAGAAACTCTTATTACAATGCGAATTCCCTGTTACAATTTGAAACCAGCAACACTAATTATTTTGGACTTTACGATAGGGATTGGGATCCTTTGATTCTAAATTCCACCAATCCAGAGAGTAGGAGAAATTATTTTAAAATTAGGACACATTGGAATTGGTACGATGATGTGTTGAGAGGAATTACCTTTCAGGCCGATTTAACCTCAGATAATTTTAATTCTACCGAACAACAATTAGGGTTACAAACCGATTTTGAAGTAGATTTTGGGGGAGGGAAACTCAAGTCAGAATTGCATTTACAAGGATTTCACACTGCGTTTGAGACTTCTTATTTTGAGCGAACTTTAGAGGAATATACACAAGGTAAGGGAACCTTAAATTTATTTTGGCAACACAGCAGAAACGACGTGAAGCTAAAAATTGGTGCGGGTGCTGCCTATCTTTTTGGTGTTGAAAATAGTTCAAGCTCACTTTTGTATTACCCTCATTTAGAAGTGGTTTACCGAAAAACAGGGAACGTCCTCAGTCCTTATTTAAGAGCCGAGGGCGGTGTTCAGTTTAACACCTATAAAAGTTTGACCCTTACAAACCCCTATCTTGCCCCTACCACTCTTTTGACACCTACTTTTAACCGGTATAATGCGAGTCTTGGAATTCGATCTCAACTGGCCTCAGTGTTGAATTTTGACCTTGGATTTATTTATGATCAAGTTGAAAATTTCAACATCTTTGAACGATTGCCTTTTGACAAGGATCATGAAAATCAAGCTTATCGATTGTCAAATGCATATGCCTCCCGTTATGTAGACACAGATTTATACGGATTTAAAGCTTCTCTTCGTATTGATTTAGCAAAAGATAATTTTGTGCGTTTTGAAACCCGTTATCGCGTTTTTGAAACAAACGGAAACCAAGAGTTGTGGAATGTTCCTGCCTTAGAAATGAATTGGGAAAGTCAATTTCAATGGAAGGATCGTCTTGCATTTTCATTGAGCGGAAATCTATGGGGAGACCGAAAAGCTGCTTTTCGCCCTGTTTTTATTAATCAAGACTTGAATAGTGCTCAAACTCCTCTTCCCGAGAATATCCCCTTATTTATCAGTACAACTGCTCATCTAACCTATAAATTAACCGATCAGTTTGACGCTTTTGCAAAAGTAAAAATGAACAGTCAAGAAACGCACGGGAGATGGGCTTATTATCCAGAACCCCAATTGCTCTTATTGGGTGGAATAGTTTATAAATTTGATTTTCAGTACTAAAATCAAAAGATCTAAAACTTGAAACAATTTTATGAACCCCAATTGATTTTTACTACATTTGTGCGTCAAAAATTAGAAGTATCAAATACTTTTTAACTTAATCCCAATATGAATAGAATCTTAATAACTTTTTTTGGATTAATCTGTACTGTTGTGATGATCTCTTGCCAAAATAAGGTAGATTTAATTGTACATAACGCTTCGGTTTACACTTTAAACGATAAAAAAGGTAATGCTTCTGCATTTGTTGTCAACGATGGAAGGTTTATCGCAGTGGGAGGAGAAGAACTTTTGGAGAAGTATTCTGGTAGAGTCTTAGACCTTCAAGGCCTGTCTATTTATCCTGGCTTTATCGATTCACATTGCCATTTTATGAGTTTGGGACTAAGCCTTCAACAAGTTGATTTAAGGGGTACCCAAAGTTTTGAAGAAGTGCTAGACCGAGTTAAAGATTTTGCAAAAAACAAAAATTTAGAAGCCGTATTGGGTAGGGGATGGGATCAAAACGATTGGGAAGACCAATCCCTTCCAGAAAAATCTGAACTCGATGCGTTATTTCCTGATATTCCTGTCGCCTTGAGGCGTATTGATGGTCACGCTCTCTTAGTAAATCAAAAAGCATTAGATCTTGCTGGAATTGACGAGACCACAGAAGTAGCTGGAGGAACCTTAATAAAAGAGAATGGAAAATTGACAGGGGTACTAGTGGATACTCCCATGCAACTTGTTTCTGCCATTCTCCCTAATCCCACTAAAGAAGATAAGATTAAAGCACTTCAAGATGCTTCAAAAATTGCTTTAGAAAATGGGCTCACTACAGTATCTGTTGCAGGAATGGACAAAGAGGATATTTATTTGATTGACAGCCTTCAAAAGGCAGGTACTTTAGATATTCGAATCTACGCCATGATTTCGAATACCAAAGAAAACATGGATCACTTTCTCTCAGTAGGTCCTCTACAAACCGATAAACTAAATGTGCGCTCTTTTAAAGTATACGCCGATGGTGCATTGGGATCTCGAGGGGCCGCATTAAAAGAATCCTATTCTGATTTAGAATCCCACAAAGGAGCTTTTATCACCCCCAAGGATTCCCTCGAAAAACTCGCCTATCGATTGGCCACAACCCCTTTTCAAATGAATACACATGCCATAGGTGATGCTGCAAATAAAGCTGTTTTAGAGGCGTACAACAAAGCCTTAGTTTTTTCAGCTGACCCGAGATGGCGCGTTGAACACGCACAAATTATTGACACGACAGATATTAAACTTTTCAACAGAAAAATTATCCCTTCAGTTCAGCCTACCCATGCTACAAGTGATATGTATTGGGCTGAAGATCGATTGGGAGAAAGCAGATTGACAGGTGCTTATGCTAATAGAGCACTACTAAAACAGTCAGGTCGAATTGCATTAGGAACAGACTTCCCCGTTGAAGAAGTAAATCCGTTTTTGACTTTTTATGCAGCGGTAGCTCGCCAAGATCTAGAGGCTTATCCAGAAGGAGGGTATCTTCCTGAAAATAAATTAAGCCGAATAGAGGCGTTAAGCGGAATGACCTTGTGGGGCGCCTATGCAAACTTTGAAGAAGATCAAAAAGGATCTATTGAAGTAGGTAAAGTTGCAGATTTTGTAATCTTGGACAGAGACATTATCCAAATAAGTGAAAAAAGAATTCCAAAAACGAGAATCGTAGCTACTTTTTTCAACGGAAACATCGTTTATAGCAATCGAATCAACTAAAGGGAATTGATAACTTTCATTTTCCTCTTCTGAAACCAGTTGATATTTTTTAATTTATATCTAAATTTCCTTTTTTAGTTAATAAATTTAACTGAAACAATATTATTGTTTTTATTTTGGATAGCATTATCTTATTTTTGATTAAAAATTAAAATATGTGTGGTATTCTATGTGCATTTGACTTAAAGCAAAGCAATGTTTCTATTCGTCCTCAAATTCTTGAAATGTCAAAAAAACTACGACATCGGGGTCCCGATTGGAGTGGAATTTATGATGCATCCAATGCTGTTCTGTCTCATGAACGTTTAGCAATAGTCGATCCGACCTCTGGAAACCAACCGTTGATTAGTCCTTCAAAAAAATTGATTTTAGCCGCCAATGGTGAAATATACAACCACCGTGCCCTACGATCGACTTGTGATTTGGAGTATCAGTTTCAAACCGAATCGGATTGTGAAGTGATTCTTGCACTGTACGAAAAAGAAGGGAAAGACTTTGTCAAAAAATTAAATGGAATTTTTGCCTTTGCTATTTATGATCAAGAGCAAGATGAATATTTTATTGCCCGAGATCATATGGGAATCATTCCTCTTTACATGGGATGGGATGGAGATGGCACCTTTTACGTAGCTTCAGAATTGAAAGCCTTAGAAGGGGTCTGTTCCAAAATAGAGCTCTTTCCTCCAGGTCATTACTTGCACAGTTCGGAAGGGAAACCGGTCAAATGGTATACTCCAGATTGGACCGAGTATGAAACCGTAAAAGACAACCCAACTTCCATAGAGGACCTACACGATGCTTTAGCGGATGCGGTGCATCGTCAGTTGATGAGTGATGTCCCCTATGGTGTACTACTTTCTGGAGGTTTGGATTCCTCCATTACCTCAGCTTTGGCAAAAAAATTCGCTGCAAAACGAATCGAATCAGGGGATACTCAAACTGCCTGGTGGCCTCAGTTACATTCGTTTTCTGTAGGACTAGAAGGCTCACCAGACCTTGCTGCTGCTCAAAAAGTAGCGGAACACATTGGTACGGTTCATCATGAGATTAAATTCACAATTCAAGAAGGTTTGGACGCCATACGTGAAGTAATCTATCACCTTGAAACTTATGACATTACCACCATACGCGCTTCAACGCCTATGTTTTTGATGGCAAGAGCCATTAAAGCGTTGGGAATTAAAATGGTACTCTCAGGGGAGGGAGCAGATGAACTCTTTGGTGGGTACCTCTATTTTCACAAAGCTCCCAACGCAGAAGAATTTCACGAGGAGACAGTTCGAAAACTAGAAAAATTGCACCAGTATGATTGTCTCAGGGCAAATAAATCCTTAGCAGCATGGGGCATCGAGGGGCGGGTACCTTTTTTAGACAAAGAATTTATTGAAGTTGCGATGCGCCTCAATCCCAAAGACAAGATGATTACCTCCGATCGAATGGAAAAATGGGTCTTGAGAAAAGCATTTGAAAGCTATTTGCCAGAAAGTGTAGCTTGGCGTCAAAAGGAACAATTTTCAGATGGCGTCGGTTACAGTTGGATTGACACTTTGAAAGATTTGGTGGAAAAAGAGGTCACGGACGAACAAATGGAAAATGCCCATTTTCGATTTCCCGCACAAACTCCTCAAAACAAGGAAGAATTTTACTATCGCACCATTTTTGAATCCCATTTTCCTAGCGAAGCGGCCGCATTGAGTGTTCCATCCGTCCCCTCAGTAGCGTGTAGTACCCCCGTGGCACTGGCTTGGGATAAGGCCTTTCAAAATCAAAATGACCCGAGTGGAAGAGCGGTTGCAAATGTTCACGATAAAAGCTATAAATAGACGCTTTATTACTGCTGAAATTGCAGTTGTTTTGCACACTTTGATGTTGATAACTTCCTCAATATTGACAAGGGTTTAGAGCTAATTCTAGGAGCTGAATAAGTATATTTGTTAGTAGGTGTTTTCACAGACCACAAACGAATAAATTATGAGCGAAGAAAATCAAAAAAATCAATATTCCGCGGATAGTATTCAGGCCCTAGAAGGTATGGAGCATGTCCGTATGCGACCCTCTATGTACATTGGTGATGTGGGAACTCGTGGACTGCATCATTTGGTGTATGAAGTCGTGGATAACTCCATAGATGAAGCCCTTGCAGGTCACTGTGACCAAATCACGGTGACGATCAATGAGGACAATTCGATAACGACTAAAGACAACGGTCGCGGAATCCCTGTAGGGATCCATAAAAAAGAAGGTGTTTCTGCTTTGGAAGTGGTCATGACAAAAATAGGCGCCGGAGGGAAATTTGATAAGGATTCTTATAAAGTATCGGGGGGGCTTCACGGGGTAGGAGTTTCTTGTGTCAATGCCCTTTCTGAAAATCTTGTCGCAACTGTATTTCGAGACGGAAAAATTTGGCAGCAGGAGTATTCCCGAGGGAAATCCAAAGCAGCTGTAGCGACTATAGGCGATACTACAGAAACAGGGACCGAAGTTACTTTTAAACCCGATTCTGAAATATTTAAACAGACCCTGGAATACAACTACGAGACCCTTTCGCTTCGTATGCGGGAACTCTCTTATCTGAATAAAGGAATTAATATTGTCATCATTGACAAAAGAAATAAAGATGATCAGGGTGAATTTGTTTCTGAAACCTTCCAGTCCAAAGAAGGACTCAAAGAGTTTATCCATTTCCTTGATGAAAGTAGGGAGGCCATTATTGGGGATGTCATCGCTATGGAAGGAGAAAAAAATGGTGTGCCTGTAGAGGTGGCCATGATTTACAACACCTCCTTTTCTGAAAATTTACACTCCTATGTAAATAATATTAATACCCATGAGGGAGGGACACACCTTTCCGGCTTTCGAAGAGGTTTGACAACAACCCTAAAAAAATATGCAGATAGTTCTGGGCTGCTCGACAAATTAAAATTTGAAATTGCTGGGGACGACTTTAGAGAAGGACTTACAGCCATTGTTTCTGTGAAGGTTGCAGAGCCCCAATTTGAAGGACAAACCAAAACAAAACTGGGAAACAGAGAAGTCACTTCTGCGGTATCTCAATCTGTATCGGAAATGCTTGAGAATTATTTGGAAGAAAATCCAAACGATGCGAAAACCATTGTCCAAAAAGTGATTCTTGCCGCTCAGGCGCGCCATGCCGCTCGCAAGGCAAGAGAAATGGTGCAACGAAAAACCGTGATGAGTGGCGGAGGACTTCCTGGAAAACTCTCTGACTGTTCTGAACAAGATCCTTCACTCTGTGAAGTTTTTCTAGTAGAGGGAGACTCTGCAGGGGGAACGGCAAAACAGGGGAGAGATCGAAATTTCCAAGCCATACTCCCTTTACGTGGGAAGATTTTGAATGTAGAAAAAGCCATGCAACACAAGGTTTTTGAAAATGAAGAAATTAGAAATATTTACACCGCTTTGGGAGTGACGATAGGTACTGAAGAAGATAGTAAAGCACTGAACCTCGAAAAATTACGCTATCATAAAATTGTGATCATGTGTGATGCGGATGTAGATGGAAGCCATATTTCAACGCTAATTTTGACCTTCTTCTTCCGATACATGAAAGAACTTATTGAAGCAGGTTATATCTACATCGCCACACCTCCTTTATATTTAGTCAAAAAAGGACAAAAAAAGGATTATGCTTGGAATGACGACCAAAGAGATCTGTTGCTTCAACAGTTTGGCTCAGGTGCCTCTGTACAACGCTATAAAGGACTTGGAGAAATGAACGCAGAACAATTGTGGGATACAACTATGGATCCAGCAGAACGTACTTTACGTCAAGTTACTATTGACAATGGTGGAGAAGCAGATCGCATCTTTTCGATGTTAATGGGGGATGAGGTCCCCCCACGAAGAGAATTTATTGAGAAAAATGCGATATACGCCAACATTGATGTGTAATTTTGCATCAGAAACAAATTAATTTAAATTCTAAAAAATGAAAGTCACCATCGTCGGGGCAGGTAATGTAGGAGCCTCTTGTGCAGAGTATATCGCACAAAAACAAATCGCTAGTAAAGTTGTTTTATTAGATATCAAAGAGGGATTTGCAGAAGGAAAAGCACTTGATTTATTTCAAACGGCAACTACCCTAGGGTTTAATACCTCCATCAAAGGGGTAACAAATGATTATTCAGCTACTGCTGGAAGTGATGTAGTTGTCATTACTTCAGGGGTTCCGAGAAAACCAGGGATGACACGAGAAGAATTGATCGGAATCAATGCTGGAATCGTTCAAAAGGTCTCTGAAAGTATTTTACTGCACTCACCCGAAGCTTTCATTGTTGTTGTTTCCAATCCTATGGACACCATGACTTATTTGGCATTAAAAGCGACTGGACTTCCCAAAAATCGAATTATCGGTATGGGTGGTGCCTTGGACAGTTCTCGATTTAAAACCTATCTCTCTTTGGCTTTGGATAAACCTGTAAACGACATTCAAGGGATGGTGATTGGGGGTCATGGAGATACTACGATGATTCCACTCACGCGCTTAGCAAGTTACAACGGGGCTCCAGTTTCTCAGTATTTGGATGCAGCCTCCTTAGAAAAAGTAGCTGCAGACACCATGGTAGGGGGAGCCACCTTAACCAAACTTCTTGGCACTTCCGCTTGGTATGCACCAGGAGCTTCTGTCGCATTCCTTGTAGATAGTATTTTAAATGATTACAAACGAATGATTCCTTGTTCGGTACTTTTAGAAGGGGAATACGGGTTAAAAGATCTCTGTATTGGAGTTCCTTGTATTATTGGAGCTAATGGAATTGAATCCATTGTAGATGTAGATCTCAATGCAGAAGAACAAGCCTTGTTAAACGCCAGCGCACAGAAAGTGATGGCGATGAATGAAGCGTTAAATGATATTCTTTAAGAAGAGTTCTCTTGATGAATTTCATTATTCTAAATTAGAGTTGTCTTTTCCTAGGTTTAATCCTATATTTGCTCGCCTTAATTGAGCTTTAATTTTTATTAAAATGCAAAACAATTCTTTAATAAGGGTTTTCGGTATACTATTTGCCCTAGTAAGTATTTACCAACTCTCTTTTACTTTTATAACAAGTAGTGTAGAAACACAAGCGGACCAATATGCAACCCAACTTATTGCAGAAGACGAACCGGACTACCTCGAACTCCGCGATCAAGAGGCCAGTTCGTATTTGGACTCCATAGGAAACAATCCACTTTATGGATTTACCACTTATAATGACGCGAAAGAAAAAGAGCTGAATAAAGGGCTCGATCTCAAGGGCGGAATTAATGTGATACTTCAAATATCAATTCGTGACATTCTCAGTGGGTTGGCGGAAAACACTAGGAATCCAGTTTTTAACAAAGCTTTGGACGAAGCGGATGTTCTCCAAAAGTCTTCCGATGAGCCTTATATTGAATCCTTTTTTAAAGCATTCGATGCAGTAAAAAGTGGAGAAAAATTAGCTTCCCCCGATATTTTTGCGAATCGAACCTTGAGTGATGAGATCAACTTTGAAATGACTGATCAAGAAACGCAAGTTGTAGTTCGCAGAAAAATAGATGAATCTATCGTTTCTGCCTTTGAAGTACTGCGCAAGCGTATAGATAAGTTTGGAGTTACTCAGCCCAACATCCAGCGGTTGGGAACTTCGGGACGTATTTTAGTAGAATTGCCAGGAGCAAAAGATGTAGATCGAGTACAAAACCTATTGCAAAGTACGGCGCAATTGGAGTTTTGGGAGACCTATAAAAACGATGAATTGATCAGCTTTTTGATTCAAGCAAATACGTATTTAGGTACTCAAGCCAAATCCGAATCTGTTTTGGATGATGCTTCAGAAAAAGATGAAAGTTCTGAAATAGACGATCTTTTAGCTGATGTAGCCACGCAAGATTCAATTGCACCGACAAGTAATCCGATATTGGATAGAATTGTAGGACAAGGTTTTCAAGGGGGTCCTGTTTTGGCACAATTTGCAGCTCGAGATAGTGAGCTGATTATGGGGTATCTCAACCAACCTGAAGTGCGCAAGTTGTTGCCCTCAGAATACAGATACATTCGTTTTACTTGGGGAAAACCTACTGCAGATGGGAGTGTAGTAGAATTGTACGCATTAAAATCTAACCGTGATAATCTAGCCCCTCTTAGCGGTGGTGTGGTTGTAGATGCCTTGCAAACTTTTGACCAAGTGGGTAACCCTGCGGTCTCTATGCAAATGGATTCACGAGGTGCTCGTATCTGGGAAAACATGACAGGCAAAGCGTTTAAGGAGGCCAGTAACATCGCCATCGTATTGGATAACATTGTTTATTCTGCACCTGGAGTATCCAGCGGTGCCATTGCGGGAGGTCGTTCTGAAATTACCGGAAACTTCACTTTAAATGAAGCTATTGACTTGGCCAACGTTTTACGAGCAGGTAAATTACCTGCCTCAGCGGAAATCATCCAGTCTGAAATTGTAGGACCTTCTTTAGGTAAAGAAGCCATTCAAGCAGGAATTTATTCTTTTATTATTGCCTTAATAATAGTGCTTCTTTGGATGATTTTCTACTATGGAAGCTCAGGAATATTTGCCGATATTGCTTTGCTGTTAAATATTCTTTTAATCTTTGGAATCCTAGCGGGTCTCGGGGCGGTACTTACCTTACCCGGGATTGCAGGAATCGTATTGACTATCGGTATTTCTGTAGATGCAAACGTATTGATCTTTGAGCGGGTACGTGAAGAACTCAACAAAGGAAAAGGAGTACGTAAAGCGATAGCGGACGGATTTAACAATGCCTTGTCTTCTATTTTGGACGCGAATATTACTACAGGACTTACGGCATTGATCCTTTTTGTTTTTGGAACAGGACCCATTAAAGGTTTTGCAACTACACTTCTCATCGGTATTGGAACCTCTTTGTTTACCGCAATTTTCATTACTCGAATCTTAGTGGATTCAAGAAACGAAAAAGGTAATGGAGTTTCTTTTTCAACTAAAGCCACTCAAGGTTTGCTTTCTAAGGTTAATATTTCCTTCTTGCAAAAACGAAAGATTGCCTATGGAATTTCTTCTGTACTTATTCTTATTAGCTTGGCTTCATTGAGTTTTAAGGGACTCAACCAAGGGGTTGATTTTGTTGGAGGAAGATCGTACACTGTACGTTTTGAAAAAGCCGTAAACCCATCAGAAATTAACGCTTTACTTTTGGATGAATTCGGAAGTGCAGAAGCGAAAACTTTTGGGGAGGAAAACCAGCTTAAAATTACAACCAAATACAAGGTGGATGTAGAAGGTATTGCCGTGGATGAAGAAATTCAAAATAAACTTTATACCGCTTTGTCTTCCTATCTACCCGATGGGATTTCCTACGATGATTTTGTAAAAGGTAGTTCAGAAAAGTCCATTGGAATTATGTCTTCCATTAAAGTAGGGCCAACCATTGCAGATGATATCAAAAACAATTCATTCTTAGCCGTTATCGGCTCTCTGATTGTTGTTTTCTTATACATTCTCCTGCGTTTCCAAAAGTGGCAATTCTCCCTAGGTGCTGTTGCTGCAGTATTCCACGATGTATTGATTGTATTGGGAATTTTTTCTTTGACCTATACCTTCATGCCTTTCAGTATGGAAATCAATCAGGCCTTTATTGCCGCCATTTTAACGGTTATTGGATATTCTCTGAATGATACTGTTGTAGTTTTTGACCGTATCCGAGAGTTTGTCAACGAACACACCAAATGGGAATTTGACGAGACAGTGAATGGTGCTTTGAACAGTACCTTAAGTAGAACGTTGAACACATCATTGACGACTCTTCTCGTACTCTTGGCCATCTTTATTTTTGGTGGAGAATCCATTCGAGGATTTATGTTTGCATTAATCATAGGTGTTTTGGTAGGAACCTATTCTTCAGTATTTATTGCTACTCCAGTTATGTACGATACCCAAAAGAAGAAAGCACTCGAAGCCAAAAACAAATAAAACATTTAATATTACAAAACAAAAAAGCCAAGTTTTTAAACTTGGCTTTTTTGATATAAACTTAATTTGCTAGCGCTATTTTAATGTGTTCTAAATGATGTTCACAATGCCAAGCGTACAATAGAATAGTTGTACCCACAGGGTAGAATTTGTTGCGCTCCGGGTGGAAATAAGAACGTTTGAGTTGTTCTGTATCGAGCTGCTTCAAAAATACAGTCCATCTTTTGTGCAAGGCATTCAGCAGTTCTAAACTGTAAGAAATTTCAGTATTCGTAGCATCGGGAAGAGTTGCCCAATCTGTTTCGTTATAGTCTTTGATGTGGGGTTGGATTTCTAGTACGGCGTGTTTTATTCTCAAATAACTGTGTAAGTGACTGTCTGCCAAGTGATGTACCACTTGCGCAATGTTCCACCCCCCAGTGCGATAGTGTTTGAGGAAGTCTTTTTCAGTGGTCCCTGCTAAAGCTTCTTTTAGGCGTTGCGGAAAATTTGATAAGACTTGAAGTGCTGATTCTATTTGAGTTGAATTGGGTTTTTCGATCCATTCGAACTTCCCAATTGGAAACTTAATATTTTCGTTCATTTTGATTCGAGTTTTTGGTAGGTTATTTGATCGCCTTCTTGGATTTCATACTGATCACTAAGCCCCGCTTGTATTTCAAAAACATATTGTGCAGGCTTTACAGAGGATATTCCTGTAGGATCCTTCGGAATGGCGTTTTTATGAATGTGGACAATCTCAAGTTCTTTATTTAAAAAAATCAGATCCAAAGCAAGGGGCGTATTCTTCATGTAAAAATTCAAAACCGCTTCTTGCTCAAAAGCAAAAAGCATTCCTTGATTAATTTCTAGGGTATTGCGATACATGAGCCCCGTTTGGCGTTCATAGGGATTGTCTGCAATTTCGATATCAAAAGATGTTGTCTTCTCCTTTCCGGACTGCGAAATCATCAGGTGACCTTCTTTATTAAATTCAATTGATTTTTCAGCAACCTTGATGGTGCTTGATTCTTTACAAGCGAAAAGCAATAGAAGGAACAATCCTAAGGGTAAAGCGCTGTAGGTAAATTTCATTCGGTAATTTGATTTCGGCTTCGATACATTAATAAAATTCCAAAAAGAACAAAGGGGATACTCAACCACTGTCCGGTAGAGAGTAGGCCTAGGATTTCTTCAAATCCTCCTTGACTTTCTTTAATAAATTCTATAAGAAAACGAATAGTAAACATACCGATAAAAAAGAGTCCAATAAGATATCCTTCCCGCTTTTTCTTTTCGGTACGATATACTTGGCGGAGGATAAAAAACAAAATAAGATATCCCACGGCTTCGTAAAGTTGAGCAGGATGTCTAGGAAGGTTTTCTCCGCGATTCAAAAAAACGACACCAAAATTCGAATTGCTGTATTTGCCTACAATTTCGGAATTAAAAAAGTTTCCTAAGCGCACAAAGCTGGCTCCTACAGCTACAGGAATTGTCACACGGTCCAAGAGCCAAAAAAGAGAACGCCCTTTGAACTTCCGCTTGTAGAGATAAAGTCCAAGTAAAGATCCGATTACTGCCCCATGACTTGCTAAACCTCTAAATCCGGTGAAGGTATATCCGTTTGGGGTATCTCGAATGGGCAATAAGATTTCTAAAAGATGATCTTGATAATAATCCCAACTGTAAAAAAACACATCTCCAAGGCGTGCGCCCAGGAGTATAGAGAGTACCATGTAGATGAAAAGCGACTCGAGGTACTCCAAAGAAATTTTCTCCTCATCAAAAATTTTCTTCATTAGATAATAGCCCAATCCAAAAGCAATAATAAACATCAGACTGTAGTAATGAATTCCAAAGCTTCCAATTTTAAAAAGCGTTTCGCTCGGGGCCCAGTCGATCTTTGTAAAGTACATGTATGCAGATTTAACCTTGTAAAAGTAACTAAAATCAAAGGGATACGAAATAATTCCTTAGGGAATTGGATCATAGCCCGAACCGCCCCAAGGATGACAACTTAAGATGCGTTTGAGCGCAAACCAGCCCCCTTTAAAAAGTCCGTGCTTTTTCAATGCTTCCAAAGCGTATTGGGAACAAGTAGGTGAATATCTACAGCTGGGGGGAAATAGGGGTGAGAGAAAGTTTTGGTACCCTTTAATGAGAAGTAAAAACGGGAAAATCAAAACTTTTTTCAAAAAGGAAGACCTTTAATTTATTTTAAAACTACTCCCTTCGGGAGCATCATTAATTTGAATATTTAGTTCCAAGAGCGCATCGCGTATTAGGTCTGAAGTTTCAAAGTCTTTCGATGCCCTAGCTTGATCTCTAATTTCTAATAACAATTTTAGCGTACCTTCAAGTTGACTCACATCTTTCACTCCATCATTCTCGGTTGATTTTAACCCCAATACATCATAAAAGAAGGCATTGAAAAGGTTCTTTAAATCTTCCAAATCTTTTTCACTGATCTCTTGTTTTTGATTGGCTACGCTATTGATAAATTTGACAGCATCAAAGAGGTGAGCGATTAACAAGGGGCTGTTAAAATCGTCATTCATGGCCTCATAACATTTTTCTTTCCATGCTTTGAAATCAAAATCAGTCGTTGCAGCAGAAGGAGACAGGTTTTCTAAAGTCTGGAGAGCTTCCAGCAATCTGTTGAATCCTTTTTCTGAGGCTTCCAAAGCCGTTTCACTTAGGTCCACAATACTTCTATAATGCGCTTGAAGCGTAAAAAAACGAACAGCCATAGGTGAAAAAGCCTTTTTAAAGACCTCATTGGAGCCGTTAAACATTTCTTTGGGTAAGATGTTGTTGCCCGTTGATTTGGCCATTTTCTTACCGTTTAAGGTCAACATATTAGCATGAAGCCAGTAGTTTACGGGTGGCGTTTTATCAATGGATTCGGCCTGAGCAATTTCACATTCGTGATGTGGAAATTTTAAATCCATACCGCCTCCGTGAATATCAAATTGAGTACCTAGGTACTTTCTGCTCATCGCGGTACACTCCAAATGCCATCCTGGAAAGCCATCACTCCAAGGGGATGGCCAACGCATGATGTGAACAGGCTCTGCTTTCTTCCATAAGGCAAAATCTTGAGGATTTTTCTTGTCGCTTTGGCCGTCTAGTGTTCGGGTATTGTGAATCAAATCCTCAATATTTCTCCCGCTGAGCTTCCCATAAGGAATGTCTTTGTTGAATTTGAGGACATCAAAATAAACCGATCCATTGACTTCATAGGCATAGCCTTGCTCCATGATTTCTTTGATCAATTCAATTTGCTCCACGATATGACCCGTAGCTGTGGGTTCAATGCTGGGAGGCAGGGCGTTGAATTGGGCCATGATGTTTCTAAAATCAACCGTGTAGCGCTGTACGACCTCCATGGGTTCTATCGATTCGAGACGCGCCTTTTTTGCAATGCGATCTTCCCCTTCGTCGGCATCGTTTTCCAGGTGTCCTGCATCAGTAATATTTCTAACGTAGCGTACTTTATATCCCAAATGCTTCAGGTAGCGGTACATCAGATCGAACGAAATGAAGGTTCTACAATTTCCTAAATGAACATTGCTGTACACCGTGGGACCACAGACGTACATTCCTACATGCCCCGCTACAATAGATTCAAATACTTGTTTTTCGCCTTTTAGAGAATTATAAACGGAAAGGGAGCTATTCATTAAAATCTGTGTCAAGTTTGATATAATCTAAAAATTCGCGTTTCTTCTCTTCCGTTTGAAACACACCTCCAAATTCACTAGTCACGGTACTACTAGAAACATCACTAATACCGCGTGAATTTACACACAAATGTTTTGCGTCTATCACGCAGGCTACGTCGGGCGTACCGAGTACTTTTTGTAACTCTTGAACAATTTGTAGGGTAAGGCGCTCTTGGACTTGAGGTCGTTTAGCGTAGTATTCTACGATACGGTTCATTTTTGAAAGCCCTACTACTGATCCGTTTGAAACATAAGCCACGTGTGCTTTCCCTACGATAGGAAGCAAATGGTGTTCACAGGTAGAGTAGAGGGTAATATTTTTTTCTACCAGCATTTCTCCGTATTTGTAGGAGTTTTTAAAGGTAGAAGCTTTTGGTTTTCTTTCTGGATGAAGCCCTCTGAAAGTTTCTGTCACAAACATTTTTGCCACGCGTAGGGGGGTCCCTTTCAAACTGTCATCGTTAAGATCCATTCCTAGCGTTTCAAGGATGGCTTTAATATGTTCTTGAATAATGAGGATTTTTTCATCATCATTTTGTACAAAAGCATCTGCTCGTAACGGGGTTTGAGCGGTAGAAGAAAAATGGTCTTCTCCTGTGTCAGCACTGTTATCTGGGATAAGTTTCTCTATTTTCATAAGCTTCAAAAGATGCCTACAAATATACTGATTTTAAAAAGGAATAGAGAAGCCGCTTTACAATCAAAGTTTGAAATTAAAACTGAGGGTAATTTGCGTTAAATCTTTGCGAAGGGTGTACGCATCGGTCAGCCCTTCTGAAAAGAAGTTAAGTTGCTTATTTTGCTCAAATTGAACGAAAGACAGATTCAAACTACTTGCTCCAAAATCAAAGCCTAGACCCAAGGTGAGTGCCTGATCGTTATTTGTCAAACGCTCTTGATTTTTGGTTCTGTAAAAATACCCTGCACGAAGACTGAGGGTTTTGAGTCGATATTCTCCACCTATTTTTAACGTGTTGACTGGTTCAAAAGTGTTTTTAGCTTCAGTACTTACCGCATCTAAAAAGCTACTTCCACCATTTTGACTCAACCTGCTGTTGGATAGGTTCTGCGAACTGTATTCAACCGACACAAGTCCACTTTGATTAATTATATAGGCAAAACTAAAACTGGTTTTTGAAGGAATTCTCAAGCGGTAAGGATCATAGGAATTTGTAATTTCTGGAGCAATTGTCTCTTTGATTTCAAAACCTTCTTCAAATCGATAGGTACTGAGCTCTTGTTGTGTTTGGTCACGAATATCAATCCATTGGGTGCTGTCATATCCTAAACCAAGACGAATATTATCTAATTTTAAGATTCCTCCAAACTGCAACGAGAATCCTTCTCCGTAGCTAATGAGAGAATTGTTGAAATTGACATCATACACGAAGGAATCTAAATCGTGATCTCCTTCGAAAAAACGCTGTTCATTACTAAACTCTAAGCGATGCCGGTTGATATTGACCCCTAGGTGTAGTTTGTTTTGATACAGTCCACTAAAGTTAAAACTGGTTTTTCTATGAAACCCTTGATTTATAAAATCTAAATCGTGTCTAAATTGCCTTGAATTGATATTGGAAACGTAGGAGCGTTCACCTGGATCACTACTTAAGGGATCAATGATATAAGATTGGTATCCCAAAAACGCTTGTTGGGCTCCATATCCAACTTCATCTCCTAGGTAGCGATAAATGTCTGAGACGGTTTCGTCATCATAAAGTTGGATATCCTCAAAAGTAATTCCATCCGCATAGTAAAGAAAGTAGTCCTGGATGCCTGAGGTATTTGTACCGCTCACAAACGCATTTTGATCAAAGTTTGCAATTCTGTTGACATTGATGGCAGCACTTACCCGAGACCAAGGACTTTCTTCGTTGGTGTTGTTAAATACAAATACAGCACCAAATTGATCAAAGTATAAATTTTCGTCCTCTGTGGTCTGATTGGTTCCAGAAAAGAGTCCTTGATTTTGTCGGGTTTGAAAGTTTACAGAACCTCCCACTTCAGAATTTAAAAATACAGAGGAAGCAGCAGGATTGTCATTAATGGCAGATAAATCACCACCCAATGCTCCAAAGGCACCCGCCATGGATGTGTAGCGCGCAGATCCATACAAGCCAGAGCGCGTCAGATAGGAGACGTCGTTTAGCGTTTGTGCGGCTAAAAATTGAGACATAAAAAGGGCTGTACCCAAGTAAAGTAAGGAACGCATTTATCCGATTTTTAAAGGTTATTAATTTCTACGACCACTACTTCTGGAAGAAGAGCTACCCCTACTTGAGGACCGACTACTATCAGAGCTGTAGGAAGAGCGACTACTGCTCGAACTGCTAGGACGCGAGTAAGATCTAGTGTTACTAGAGGAATTATTCGACCGTGTGTAATTGGATCTTGATCTTTGCGTACTGTTGTAGTTTGAATTATTCTTTTTTAGATTTCTATTATTGGGTTGTTGCACCCGATTTGAAGTCCGGTTGTAGGATCTGTTAGGAGCCACCTGTAACGTTCGAACAGAACTACGGCGCTGCACCTGTGCAGTAGATCTGTTGGGATTCCGTTCTGTAAGTCGATACTGCGTTTGAACTCTTGCAGAACTGCGGGTCACTCCCGAACTGCCTTTGGTGATGTTTGTATTTCCCTGAGTTTGCCCCAAGCTTCTGCTTCTTGAAACCACATTGCCCACAGGGCGAACACTTCTTGACTGGCTTGAAGACCCTGCTGAAGTAATTCCTAGGCGGTTTCTATCGAAGCCTACAAGTGTGCTCCTACCAACAGTACGTGTCCCTCTGCCTACGTTGAGTCTGTTGAGGGTCGTTTGAATTTCGTTTGCTTTCGAATTGGCTGTTCTACTATTACGACGTGATCGGGAAGAGTCGCTGTTGTATGTTTTTTCACCTCGCCCTGATTTGATTCGCGCTACAGTAGAGCGATAATCGCGATTATTTCTTCTGTTAAAATCATTTCCGTAATAATCACCGAAGCGATTCCAGCGGTTAAAACGATTCCCCCAACGGTTTCCATACCCAAATCCAAATCCATAGGGATTATAAAATCCGCCATAATAGCTGAAAGGAGAGTAGAACGGATCAAATCCTCCCCAACCAGCAAACCCCCCATAAGGATTCCAAAAAGGACGGTTGAAAAAAGGATCATAAAATCTTCCATATCCAAAACGATAGGGATTTCCATAATAGTTATTCCAAAAAGGAGAAAAGTTAAAAGCAAATCCAGATAGCCCCCACAAGTTGTTGGGACGGTTATTAATTAAAACAATTTCTGTCTGAGCAGTTTGACCACCCCAAGGAATTTGGGAATTCAATTCCTGATTCACTTCCTCTTGATACGAACTGTTGTACGAATGGGTATCAGTAAAATAAACTTCGTCAGCTGCAGGTTCTACATATCCTTCTTCTGCAGCACTTTTAAAATATTGAGTGTAATAATTATTGTTATCTGTTGTGGCTTGAGGACGTTCTGAACGTAAAACTGTTTGTGAAGCATAAATCCCGTCAGACTCAAAGTAAGACGCCCCTTGAAAACTTCCACAACTCAGTACTAGCGATGCCAGTAAAAAGCTTAACACTACTCTTTTGATCCTAATATAAAATTGTGTGGTTTTCATAAGCGTTGATTTTAGAAATAGGCTACAAAAGGTTAGCTTTGCTGTCTATAAATTAATACAATCAAATATAGGCAAAATCTGTGCCAAAGTTTTTATGGCGAATAAATTAACCTCTCGAGATCAAGATTATTCTAAGTGGTACAACGAAATAGTAGTTCAGGCAGATCTCGCTGAAAATTCTGCTGTTCGTGGATGTATGGTCATCAAGCCCTACGGCTATGCCATTTGGGAAAAAATGCAAGCTGAACTGGATAAAATGTTCAAAGCAACGGGGCACGAAAATGCCTACTTCCCTTTGTTTGTTCCCAAGAGTTTGTTCGAGGCTGAAGAAAAAAATGCGGAAGGTTTTGCAAAAGAATGTGCTGTAGTAACGCACTATCGATTGAAAAATGATGAAGAGAACCCGGGTAAGCTCAAAGTAGATCCTTCCGCCAAATTGGAAGAAGAACTCATAGTAAGACCCACTAGTGAGGCTGTGATTTGGAATACCTACAAAACCTGGATTCAGTCCTATCGCGATCTCCCTATTCTGATTAACCAATGGGCTAATGTGGTTCGTTGGGAAATGCGTACGCGTCTATTCCTAAGAACCGCTGAGTTTTTATGGCAAGAAGGACACACAGCGCACGCAACAAAACAAGAAGCCCTAGAGGAAGCAAAATTGATGAATCAAGTATATGCTGATTTTGTAGAAAACTTTATGGCTATACCAGTTATACAAGGAACAAAGACCGCTAGCGAGCGTTTTGCTGGTGCAGAAGAGACCTATTGTATCGAAGCATTGATGCAAGATGGCAAGGCACTTCAAGCGGGAACCTCCCACTTTTTGGGACAAAATTTCGCTAAAGCCTTTGATGTAAAATTCGCCACAGACCAAGGAAGTCTTGATTATGTTTGGGCAACCTCTTGGGGTGTATCCACTCGATTGATCGGCGCGTTGATTATGACTCATAGCGACGACAACGGTTTGGTATTACCATCCAATTTAGCTCCTTATCAAGTGGTCATTGTTCCCATTTACAAAGGGGAAGAACAGCAAAAAGAAATTGCTCAAGTGGCAGAAAAGATCAAGGCCAGCTTGGAAGAAAAAAACATCCGAGTGAAATTTGACAACCGTGATAAGTTTAAACCTGGTTTTAAGTTCAACGAATACGAGTTGAAAGGAGTTCCACTTCGTATCGCAATTGGACCCAAGGATTTAGAAAAGAATAGTGTTGAAATTGCAAGACGGGACACTTTATCCAAGAATATTGTTTCTCAAGAAGAAGTTCTCAATTATGTTGAAAATCAACTTGAAGAGATGCAACACGCCTTGTTTGACAAAGCGAAGCGTTTCCGTGAGGAAAACATTATCGAAGTAGAGACCTTTGACGATTTTAAAAAAGCGATTAAAGAAAAGGGAGGCTTTGTTTCTGCTCATTGGGATGGAACTGACGCGACTGAAGAAGCAATCAAAAAAGCCACAAAGGCGACCATCCGCTGCATTCCTTTGGATGCCAAAAAAGAATCCGGAAAGTGTGTGTTTTCTGGGAAACCTTCTACGATGCGTGTGCTTTTTGCAAAGGCGTATTAACGCAACTCTATTTTTTCTATTTCAATCTTTTCTTCAATAAGGTCGATGTACTGAATCTGATAAACGCTGTCTTTTAGGGTAAAGTTTGTGATGCTCACCGTTTGTATGTCTTTATTTTTTTCTAAATAATTCAAACTATTTAGAGGTTGAGCTACTTTTCGATGGAATTCTAGGGTATGATTTAGATTTTTAATTTCAAAAATAGTTTGCTGAAACAGTTTTTGAAACACTTTATTTTCTTTGGTTTGGTAAAGGCTGGTGGAGCACCACAAATAGGGGAGGGTAGGGTTCAGATTCTCTTTTTTTAAATTGAATCCCGTCCCAGTATAAGCTAGTAATTTCTATTCTTGAATCTGAATAGTGAAGGGTGATCAGTAAAAAGGGTGCATAAAACGCGAGTGCTTTTTGTTGTAAATCAAAACTTTGCATAGACACGTATTCAAGGGGAAGCTGTCCTCTACTTTGTCTGCGCGTGTGATCTGGGAATTCGCCTTTGGCATTGAGCAAGCAGCTTACTTTTTTTCTTTGGGATGGGCAACAAACCACGTTCTCGATTTTAATGCTAAATAGAAATAATAGAAATAAGCGGGCAAGTAAAATACCCAAAAGGGCCAAAATTCATAGTGAAACAAGCGGATCCATGTCGTATTTCTCATTTCATTTTTTTAAAACTTCTTTGTTGATTAACTCTTTTAAGCTATAGTTTTTTTCTTTGGAGTAGAGGAAAAGGTGAACCACAATAAAAACAAGAGAAAGTACCGCCATAAAAAACAGTTGCCCGTTATCTGAGTTTCCGCCCCACTGAACCACTATTCCCTCAGGGGTAAACAGATGAGTGCCTATGGCGCCACTAAAGAAGCCCAAACTTGCAAAAGAAGCCAGTACCTGAGTTTTGGGAATAAGGAGCGTCAGGGCCATGAAAAGCTCTACACAGCCCAATCCGATTCGGCCCCAAGGCTCCACACCCAGTGTACTAAAAACATGAACCGCTTCTGCATGTCCACCGAATTTGAAATACAAGCTTTTCAAAAGGATGACAGCCACTACAAGTCGTAAAAAGAATGAAAGTTTATTGAGCATGGAAAGGGATTTAAGTGTTAGTAACTCTTAGTGAGGTTGGTCCAATTCTGGTCCGCTTTGGACTTGAGTTTTTTATTGTTTTTGATCCACTTCTTTCGGGTATCGGTAAAGGAAGTTTTATAAAAAAGATAGAGTTTCCCCTCTTCCAGGGTATAGGCCTCGGGATTTATGGATACTTTGTCGCCGTTTCTTCCCATTGCGTAGGCGCACCAACCCCCGTATTGTGGGAGGTACTTTTCAGGATTGGATTTGAAAGCCTTTTGGTTGGCTTCTTTTTTAAACAGATAAACCGCTTTGTTGTAGAGTACTTTGAACTGAGGACTGCCTTCAGCGACTTCATTTTGCTAGTAGGAAACTAGGTCATAGCCTGAAACGGCTAGGTTTTCATCAGTTAGATTTTGTTGCGCAGTTAGAGATAAGAACGTTCCGCAGAGACAAACAATAAGTAGAAGAAGGTTGGGAGGGTAAAAAAGGTTTTTTTTCATGGGTTTTGATTTGAATATTGGGCACTCCAAATGTATTTAAATTATCAATCACGAGGTGTTAATGGAAACCAAAAAAAAAATTACTTCTTAGACGAGGCTTTTTGTTTTGTTTAGTGCTTGTATAATAATAATATTCCGTGTACATTTGCGCACGAAAAATATGGCCCGTTCGTCTATCGGTTAGGACGCCAGGTTTTCATCCTGGAAAGAGGGGTTCGACTCCCCTACGGGCTACTATATAAATTGTAATTATGGCAAATCATAAATCGGCATTAAAACGCATTCGTTCCAACAACAAAAAACGGTTGTTAAACCGTTTTCAACACAAAACGGCGCGGAATGCAATCAAAAAATTAAGAGAAACCACTACAAAAAAGGAGGCAAATAAATTGTTTCCTAAAGTTGCTTCTTTGATTGATAAACTCGCAAAAAAGAATATCATCCACGCCAACAAAGCGGGTAACTTAAAGTCTAAGCTGGCAAAACACGTCGCTTCCCTTTAAGAATTTTTTAAGATTATATAAAAAAAAGGCTCCACATGTGGAGCCTTTTTTTGTGCCTTATAACGAATCAACTAGGAATTCATTGAAATCAAGAACTCTTCGTTGTTTTGTGTTCGGGTAAAGCGGTCGTTGATAAATTCCATAGCCTCTACGGGGTTCATATCGGCGAGGTATTTTCTCATGATCCACATCCGTTTGATTGTGTTTTCATCCAGCAAGAGATCGTCTCTACGGGTACTGGAAGAAACCAGGTCAATGGCTGGGAAGATTCTACGGTTGGCAATACGGCGATCCAATTGGAGTTCCATATTTCCTGTTCCTTTAAATTCTTCAAAGATCACTTCGTCCATTTTGGAACCTGTTTCGGTAAGTGCCGTTGCGATAATGGATAAGGAACCTCCGTTTTCAATATTTCTAGCCGCACCAAAGAAACGTTTTGGCTTGTGTAAAGCATTGGCGTCCACACCACCACTTAAGATTTTTCCTGAAGCAGGTTGTACTGTGTTGTAAGCTCTTGCCAAACGGGTGATGGAGTCCAGCAAGATGACTACATCATGTCCACATTCTACGAGACGTTTTGCTTTTTCCAGTACAATATTGGCCACTTTTACGTGTCGTTCTGCAGGTTCGTCAAAGGTAGAAGCCACAACTTCACCGTCTACATTCCGTTGCATATCGGTCACCTCTTCCGGGCGTTCGTCAATGAGTAAAATCAATTGATACACTTCGGGATGGTTTGCTGCTATGGCATTGGCAATGTCTTTGAGCAACATCGTTTTTCCCGTTTTGGGTTGGGAAACGATCATACCCCGCTGTCCTTTCCCAATGGGGCAGAACAAGTCCATTATTCGTGAAGAAATGGTATTTTGCTTTTCGGCAAGGTTAAATTTTTCTTGTGGGAATAGGGGAGTGAGGTGTTCAAAAGAAACGCGATCGCGAACCACTTTGGGATCTAGCCCATTGATTTTATCTACTTTGATAAGCGGAAAATATTTTTCTCCTTCTTTTGGAGGACGCACCGAACCTAAGACGGTATCTCCTGTTTTAAGTCCAAACAAACGCACTTGAGATTGGGAGACATAAACGTCATCTGGAGAAGAGAGGTAGTTGTAGTCCGAAGAACGAAGAAAGCCATAGCCTTCTTGCATCATTTCCAACACTCCTTCTGTTTCTACAATCCCGTCAAATTCAAAGTCGGGTTGGCGGTAGCGGCTTTTGTTGTCCCGGTTATGATAATCATTTCCTTTACCATTATTGCTGCCGTTGTTGTGTTTGTTTTTGTGGTTCGGGTTTCCGTTTTTTCTGTGCGGGTTATTGTTCCCTTGGTGTTCCCTTTTCTGATTTTGGTCTCCCGTGTCTTCCGCTTTCTTTTTGGGCTTTGATTTTTGAACGGGAAGGACCTTTAAGGCAATCTTTTTTTCGGGCGCTGGTTTCGGATCGCTTTTCGGTTTATTTTGAGTTGTCGCATTTTCGGTCGCTCCCTCGTCGGGTTTTGACGCGATAAAATCTACGATTTGATAAATCAGGTCCAATTTTTTTAGACCTGCAATGCGTTTAACACCAATTTTTTTGGCGATTTGTTGTAATTCGGGAAGTTTCTTTGTTTTAAGAGTAGCTATTTCGTACATGAAAGTTTTTATGATTTTCTACTTTACAAAAGATTGGTTTGTTGTTGTAAAGCCTTGAAGTATTGTAGTGGAACAATATTACAAATTTTATTTAAAATAAAAGCTTTTAAAAAAAACTTAATTTTGCATAAAACACAAGCATGATTCAACGTATTCAGTCCCTGTATTTCGTATTTGCATTCTTTTTGTTGTCGGGTTTATTGTATTATTCAATACTATGGAATGAGGCCTCCTGGATCAGCAAAAACCACCTTTTTTATCTCAACCCGACACTAGTGTTGCTTTCGGTATTCCTATTTAAAAAACGAATACTTCAAGCTCGTTTGTGTCTCTTGTCTATTGTGATTCAATTGGTTTTGGTTGGCTACTACGGGGTTCAACTTTTTGTTGGGGTTGCTTATCTATTGACTTATTTTGTGTTTGGGGTTTCCCTGGTTAGTATCCTCCTTCTCTTCTTAGCACGAAGAGCCATTTTAAAAGACGAAGCCTTAGTCCGTTCCGTGGACCGCATTCGTTAATTTCCCTCGTTGTCCCAGTTCTATGGCTTCTAAGTTTTTAAGTTCTCCTTTTTCAATCTCAAACCGCAACAGGGTTCTAAACTTGTGAAAGCCAGAGATGCCTACGGCTCCTGGGTTCATATGAAGATGTCCGTATTTTTTGTCTTGCATCACTTTTAGGATGTGGGAGTGTCCACAAATAAAAAGTTGGGGTTGGTATTTTTCAATCAGTTTTTTCGCTGTGGAAGTATACCTTCCGGGATAGCCGGCTATATGCGTCATTACCACCGGAACTCCTTCACATGTAAAATGTAAAACCTCTTCGGTTTGAAGACGTATGCTGTGCCCGTCAATATTCCCAAAAACAGCGCGTAGTGGTTTTATCTCCTCTAGGGTATCCAGAACCTCTGAATTACCTACATCTCCCGCATGCCAAACTTCATCTGCCTGCGCGGCATAAGAAGCTATTTTTTCATCCATGTGACCATGAGTATCGGAAAGTAATAGGATTTTTTTCAAAAAAGTATAACTTTAATTCGCCAAAGATATCGAATCTTACAATTACCTACTTTATGAATCCCACACCAGAATCCCTCATCAGTACCTCTAGGAGTAAAAGTAAAATTGACTTTTATAAAGAGTACATCCTTTTTTAATTAGAACAAGACCATACCCCGCGTAAACTCCTTTACGAAGAAATGGATCGAGTGGTTTTAAAAAAAATGGGAAAAGGCTGGTGGATTGGGTTCGGGTTCACTCTCGTTTTTACAGGAGTTTCATTCTATTTGTATTTTTTTGACTCGGCTAGTATTTACGATGTTATTACCGCCTTTTTACTTTTACTGATGCTGTTTGCAAGTTATGCAGAACGTCATAATAAACTCATCCAAATTAAAAAAGGAAGCCTCACCATCGATGTCTTTAGATCGACGAAAGCCAGCGAACTGGAGTGGTTGTTAGACCGTTTAAACGACCGAACAAATAAAGATACCAAAGCGTAATTTTTAATGACAGAGAAAGAGATTGTATCCAAAATTATTTCAAACTATCTTTACCCCTTAAAGTCAGACTGTGCGTTTTTTTCTTGAATTTTTGTATGCGGGTACCCATTACCACGGATGGCAACGCCAACCCAATGCACTTTCGGTGCAAGAGGTTATGGAAAACGCATTGGGAACTTTGTTAAAAACTCCCACTCCTTTAGTAGCTGCAGGACGAACAGACACCGGGGTTCATGCCCGCCAAATGATTGCTCATTTTGATGGAGACATAGCAGGAGCAGCACATCAACATTTTGTTTACCAACTCAATCAGTTTTTACCCCAAGATATTGCCATTCAATCGCTTCAAGAAGTTCAACCAAACGCGCATGCTCGTTTTGATGCTCTTTCCAGAACCTATGAATACCACATTGCCAAAGAAAAAACACCTTTTGGAAACGAGTTGCAGTACCTTGTAAAACAACCTCTGGATTTGGAAGCGATGAATGAAGGGGCAGCCCTGCTTTTGGAGTACGAAGATTTTGAATGTTTTTCAAAGTCCCATACCGATTTAAAAACCTTTTTGTGTAAGATTAGCCATGCAACCTGGACCAATTCAGAAAAGGGTTATACCTTTACCATCACTGCTAACCGATTTTTAAGGAACATGGTACGCGCTATTGTAGGAACCTTGGTAGAGATTGGTCTGAAAAAGAAAAAAGTAGAGGATTTGCATCAAATTATAAAAAATAAAAACCGATCTGAAGCTGGGTATTCTGTCCCCGCACAGGGTTTGTTTTTAACTCGTATCGAATACCCAAAAAATATCTATCTGTAAGCATGGTAAAAGTAAGTGGTAAAATTTTTGATCTGAAGTTGTTCGGGAAGCTAATGGCTTTTATTAAGCCGTTCAAAGCGACTTATTACTTTGTAATGTTTGCTGCGATTTTACTCTCGGTGTCTTCTACATTAACACCTTATTTACTAAAAGTCACCGTAGATGACTACATCACTCCGAGAGACTACACAGGAATGCAACTTTTTGTAGGCTTGATGTTAGTGACGTTGTTGCTGGAGGTGCTCTTTCAGTTTCTTTTTGTCTTCTATGCCAATTGGCTAGGACAAAAGGTCATTAAAGATTTGAGAGTGAAGTTATTCGATAAGATCATTCATTTCAAGATGGCTTATTTTGATAAAACCGCCGTAGGTCGCTTGGTGACTCGTGCCGTAAGTGATATTGAAACCATCGCAAGTATTTTCTCTCAAGGCTTGTTTATGATCATTGCGGATCTGTTAAAGATGATTTTAGTCATAGTGGTCATGTTGTATGTGAATTGGCGCCTTTCTTTGATCGTTTTTTCTGTTTTGCCCGTAATCCTTTACGCCACCCGACTGTTTCAAAAGTCGATGAAAAAAGCTTTTGAAGAAGTGCGTTTACAAGTTGCCAACCTCAATTCTTTTGTTCAAGAACGAATTAGCGGAATTAAAATTGTTCAGCTCTTTCATCGAGAAAAAATTGAGTACGACAACTTTGTAGCGATCAACGAAAAGCACAAACAGGCTTGGCTCAAGACAGTTTGGTTTAACTCCATTTTTTTTCCTGTTGCGGAAATTTCTTCTTCGGTGACCATCGGTTTGTTGGTGTGGTATGGGGGAGTGAATGTTATTTCTAGTGGAGCTGTTTCCTTGGGAACTATTTTCCTATTCATTCAGATGTCCCAAATGCTTTTTAGACCTCTGCGACAAATAGCAGATAAGTTTAATTCCCTGCAAATGGGAATGGTGGCTGCTGATCGGATTTTTGGAATTCTAGAAACAGAAAGCAACATAGAAGACAAAGGGAGGTTCTGTCCCACGGAGTTAAAAGGAGATATTCAGCTTAAAAAATTAGGATTTTCCTATCTACCTGGAGAACCCGTACTCAAGGAGATTTCTTTAGATATCAAAGCGGGAGAAACCATTGCCATAGTGGGGGCAACAGGTGCAGGAAAATCTACGATTATCAATTTGCTATCCCGTTTTTATGAATTCGACTCGGGTGACATCACCATCGATGGGACCTCCATCCGCTCCTATGATTTACAAACCCTTAGGAAACACGTTTCTGTGGTGCTCCAAGATGTATTCCTTTTTGCCGATAGTTTATACAACAACATTACGCTGTTCAACCCAACAATCACTAGAGCTCAAGTCATTCAAGCCTCTAAGAAAATCGGAGTACACGATTTTATCCAATCCTTACCCGAAGGATACGATTACAATGTCAAAGAACGCGGAGTGATGCTTTCTTCAGGACAAAGACAGTTAATTGCTTTTTTAAGAGCCTACCTCTCTGACCCTACTATTTTAGTTTTAGACGAGGCCACCTCCTCTGTGGATAGCTATTCAGAAGAAATTATACAAAGGGCAATAGACACCTTAACCAAAGGAAAAACCTCCATCGTGATTGCCCATCGTTTGGCAACAGTTAAAAATGCAGATCGGATTGTGGTGATGGATCAAGGGCAAATCGTAGAAGTAGGAACCCATAAAGAGCTGTTGAAAGTAACTCAGGGACACTATACCAAACTCTATGAGGTCCAGTTTGCCGATGTACTTTATGCCTAGTTATTCCTCCAAATCTTGTGTCAGTAAATCTCGCAGGGATTCTAGGCTATCGATTTTGATAAAAGTTCCATTTTTGACATAAACTATTTTACCTGACTGTTCTGAGATGACTAGAACTAGGGCATCGGTCTTTTCCGAAATCCCTAAAGCGGCACGGTGTCGTAAGCCATAGCTTGAAGGAACTTTTGTACTGTCACTAACGGGTAAGATCACCCGGGTGGCAACAATAGTATTGTTTTCAATCAGAATGGCACCGTCGTGTAAGGGGCTGTTTTTAAAAAATATCGTTTCCAAGATTTGAGGATTCAATTTGATTTGGGTGAGGTTGTTTTCACTTAATGTAAAATCAAGCGAGTTGCTTCTTTGCAAAACGATAATAGCTCCAGTTTTGTTGTTTGACATTTCAAAGCACGAATCAATTAAAACCTTGATATCTAAATTTGTACCCAGACTTCTTTGGTTTAAAAACTTGAAATACCGCACAACGTTTTTTCGGTTTGTGAAATTGGTAGAGCCTAAAAGCAGTAAAAATTTTCTTATTTCTTGTTGAAAAACAACGATAAGCGCAAAGAATCCGACACTGATAAATTTCCCCAATAAATTACTTAAGACATCCATATTCAGCAGATCTGTCAACTTCCAAATGAGATAGATGATAACAATCCCAATAAAAATATTGATGGCTACCGTCCCGCGTACCAGCTTGTACAAATAGAACAGGAGTAAAGCAACAAGTAAGATGTCGATGACATCAACAAAAGAAAAGTCTATAAAATCTGCGGTGTTCAAAAAATGATGCTTTTTGTAAATTTAAAAAAACTATTGGAGGGTTTGCCACAAGTCACTACATTCTTTCGCTTCTTTGACGTCGTGAACTCTTAAAATTCGAGCACCGCGTTCCAGTGTCCAAGCGTGAAGTGCTGTGGTACCATTTAAGGCTTCCTGGGGGGTTGTTCCAAGGGTTTTATAAATCATGGATTTTCTGGAAACCCCTACAAGTATTGGGGAGTTAAGGCCTTCGAAATGTTTTAAGTTCTTGAGTAAGGTAAAATTTTGTTCTCTACTTTTTCCAAACCCAAAACCAGGGTCTAAGATAATATCATGTATTCCAGCGGCTTGGGCTTCTTTAACCTGCGCACTAAAAAAATAGGCAATTTCGTTAACAACCTCTTTGTATTCTGTTTTTTGCTGCATGGTTTCTGGAGTACCCTGCATGTGCATCATAACATAAGGGACATTATGAGCCGCTACAACGGCAAACATTTTTGAATCCAATTGCCCGCCAGAAATATCATTTATCATACTGACCCCCAAATCCAGGCTCATCTGTGCTACCTCACTGTTGTAGGTGTCAATTGAAAAATGAGTAGTTGGAAATTCCCGCAGCAGTTCGTTGAGGTAGGGGAGTAAACATTTTTTTTCAGTATCAGCTAGAATCAGTGGACTTCCCGGTTTACTACTTGCGACGCCAATATCGATAAAAAAGGCACCTTCTAAGAGCATTTTCTCGGTGTGTGCCAAAGCTTTTTTTAACGAATTGTTTTTCCCTCCGTCGTAAAAAGAATCTTCGGTAAGGTTCAGTATTCCCATGATTTTGGGAGACTCCAAATCGATGAGGTGTTCTCGGATGCGAATCTGTTGGGCTGTGTTTTTCTTTTTGATAACTTGTGGAGGGGTTTAATTAATATTTTAAAAATATATTCGAAATTTATAGCAAATTTAATTGAAATGGAAGCTACCCAAAAGGAGTATCAGGAAATTGTTTCTCAATGTCGCTCATTATTTGAAAAGAAAATGAAGGACTACGGAGCCGCCTGGCGAATACTCCGACTTCCGTCACTCACAGATCAAATTTTTATTAAGGCACAGCGCATTCGCAGTTTACAAATGCAAACTACCAGAAAGGTCGATGAAGGGGAAGTGTCTGAGTTTATTGGAATTGTGAATTACAGTGTGATGGCGTTGATTCAGATTAAGTTAGGTGTTTCTGAACAAGTCAATATGAATTTGGAGGTAGCACTAAAAGAGTACGATGAACAAATTCAAATTATTTTTGAGCTCATGCTGAATAAAAACCATGACTATGGGGAGGCATGGCGTGACATGCGGGTCAGTTCACTTACCGATTTGATTTTACAAAAACTCCTTCGGGTAAAGCAAATTGAAGAAAATCAAGGGAAAACACTGGTGAGTGAGGGTATTGACGCAAACTATCACGACATGGTCAATTACGCTATTTTTGCGCTGATTCATCTCAAGGAGTAATGCGGTTTGTACTCGGAAAATTTGTTCAAGCCTTTCTAGCGCTTTTTGGTGTGGCAAGTTTGGTGTTTTTTCTTTTCACTGTACTTCCAGGAGACCCCGCCCAAATGATGCTGGATCAAAATGAAGACAGTGCACAACTGCAATTGATTCAAACTAAGTTTGGATTTGACCTCCCGCTTTACCAGCAGTATTTTTATTATTTAAACGACCTTTCCCCCATTTCATTTCATCCTACAAACCCCAGTAAATTTGCACATTATGACATGTCAATTTACGGAGGAATTAGATTATACAAAGGCCCAGAAAAAACACTGGTTCTTAAGTTTCCCTATTTTCGAACGTCTTATCAAAAACGGGGAAAGCCCATTTGGGATATAATAAAAGAAACCCTTCCCAATACCGCAATTCTAGCCCTTTCTTCAATCTTGATTGCAATAGTTGTAGGGGTTTTTTTAGGAATTTTAGCCACCTTATTTAAAGGCCATTGGTTGGACCGGACACTACTTCTGTTGAGTACAATTGGGATGAGTGTCCCCTCGTTCTTCAGTGCGATTTTGTTTTCTTGGTTCTTTGGGTATGTATTACATTCCTACACACATTTGAACATGACAGGGAGTTTGTATGAATTGGACGATTTTGGAGAATCCTATCGGATTATTTGGAAGAATTTGATATTACCTTCTTTCGTATTGGGTATTCGCCCTTTGGCTGTCATTACCCAACTGATGCGAAGCAATCTTTTGGAGGTGCTTTCTCAGGACTACATAAGAACGGCATATTCCAAGGGTTTATCCAAGTATCAGGTGATTTTTAAACACGCACTTAAAAATGCGATAAATCCGGTGGTAACTGCAGTTTCGGGTTGGTTTGCTTCCCTTTTGGCAGGGGCTATCTTTGTGGAATATATTTTTGGATGGAAAGGTCTTGGTAAAGAAATTGTGGAAGCTTTGAATCAACTGGATATTCCTGTAGTTATGGGATCGGTTATTTTCATTGCCTTTCTCTTTATAATCATTAATATTGTGGTCGATTTGCTCTATAGCTATCTAGATCCAAGAATAAAAACAACATAAAACATGAGAAATAACATCGTAGCTGGAAATTGGAAAATGAACAATGATTCTTCCGAAACAGAGGTTTTGCTAACCCAACTAAAATCGTTTAAAAAGCCAGAGGGTGTCCGGATTATGGTAGCCCCTGCTTTTACTCAACTCGCACAAAGCACCGCCCTGTTAAAAGATGATGCGGTAGCCGTGGTAGCGCAAAATATTAATGCTGCGGCTTCTGGAGCCTACACGGGAGAAGTTTCGGCTTCAATGTTGAAAGGGGTAGGCGTTCATACTGTAATTCTTGGACATTCTGAAAGACGTTCTCTTTTTCATGAAACGGACGCGGGATTAGCTAGTAAAGTAAAATCGACATTGGATGCTGGTATGGAGGTGATTTTTTGTTTTGGTGAAGAACTTAAGGAACGCAAATCCAACACCCATTTCGATGTGGTGGCACAGCAGATTCGAGTGGCGCTTTTTGAACTTCCCGTATCCGCTTGGAAACAAATTATTTTAGCTTACGAACCTGTTTGGGCCATCGGAACAGGAGAAACCGCCTCTCCATCCCAAGCTCAAGAAATGCATTCTTACATTCGAAGTTTAATCGCTTCAAAATACGACCAGGCAACAGCTGATTCTGTATCGATTCTCTACGGTGGAAGTGTGAAACCCAATAATGCTCAAGAAATTTTTGCAGGCGAGGATGTGGATGGCGGATTGATCGGAGGTGCCTCATTGAAAGCGGAAGACTTTATGGCCATAGTCAATGCTTTTTAAATGACGCAAACCTACATCGGTTATTATTTTAAAATTTCCCCAAAATCCCCATGGGATGAAATTTTACTTGCCCAGCTCCAAGACCTTCCTTTCGAAAGTTTTGAAATGTCGGAGACAGGATTAAATGCCTATGTAGCTGAAAAAGATCACTTTGAATCTTTTCTTTCCTCAATTTCACTTTTGGAGAATAAAGAACTGAAAATCGAATATACATCTCGTTCCATCGAGCCCGAGAACTGGAATACCAAATGGGAAGAAGCCTTTGAACCGATCGAGATCAACTCTGATTGTGTGATCCGTGCTGATTTTCATCCGTCATTCAACAAGCAATACGAGTTGCTTATCAATCCCAAAATGAGTTTTGGAACAGGACATCACCAAACCACCCATATGATGCTTGAGTTGGCACTGTCCCTTTCGCTAAAGAAGAAGACGGTACTCGATATGGGATGTGGAACTGGAATATTGGCTATTTTAGCTTCAAAAATGGGAGCCGAAGTGGTTGATGCAATAGATTGTGATCCTTGGTGTGTTGAAAATGCAAAAGAAAACTTTACAAAAAACCAATGTCAAAACATTACTGTAACTTTAGGTCAGAAAATTCTAAAGAAGGTTCCTTCCTATGATGTCATTTTTGCAAACATCAACAGGAATGTGCTTTTGGAACAACTCCCTTCCTATGCAAAGGTGCTTCGTCCCAAAGGAAGCTTGCTACTCTCTGGGTTTTATAAAAAAGATATTCCTATAGTAAAGGAAAGGTGTAATCGATTTGGTCTTCAAATAGTGGAAACAAAACAAAAAGAGTCCTGGTGTGCGCTGCGTTGTAAGAATGGATAAAGAAAATCCAAAAATTGTCCCTCAAGAAATTGAGCAGGTCGATACGCTTGAAAAAAAAGAGCATGAAATCATTCTTTACAATGATGATGTAAACACCTTTGATCATGTCATTGAATGTTTGGTAACGATTTGTGAGCACACCTATTTGCAAGCAGAGCAATGTGCCTATATTGTCCATTATTCAGGAAAGTGTAGTGTAAAAACCGGTTCATTAGAAGAATTGATTCCTAAATGTACTGCACTGTTGGAAGAGGGTTTAAGCGCTGAGGTAGTCTAAAACATTTTGATTTTTTTCTTTGAAAGAAATCAGCGACCTTTGAAAAAAACAAATGAACTTGAAAAATTTAATACTCATCACACTAATGATTACGACACTAAATGCCCTAGGTCAAAAAACAGCCGATACCACAATTTATCAATTTAAAGTAGCTAGCCTGGAAGGGGAGGACTTTGATTTTAGCACCCTCGAAGGTAAAAAAATCATGATTGTCAATACCGCTTCAAAATGTGGACTGACCCCACAATACAAAAAACTTCAGGCATTGTATGAAAAATACGGGAAGGAAGACTTCGTTATTGTCGGTTTTCCGGCCAATAACTTTTTATTTCAGGAGCCCGGTACTGATGAAGAAATTGCTGTGTTTTGCGAAAAGAATTACGGAGTAACTTTTCCAATGATGAGCAAAATTTCAGTCAAGGGAAAAAACATGCATCCTGTGTATCAGTTTTTGACCGATGAATCTAAAAACGGGGTAATCAGTTCGAGTGTTTCTTGGAATTTCCAAAAGTATTTGATCAATCCTGACGGACGCTTAGCAAAGGTAATTTCCCCTAGAATACAACCTGATGATCCTACGGTAATTTCATGGATAGAAAACTAGATGAAAGAAAACGCAGATTTTAAGACCCTTTGCGTTCATGCAGGGGAACTCAAGGACGAGCAACATGGAGGAGCGATCTCGCCCCTATACATGTCTTCTTCCTATGCGTTTAATGATGTTGAAACCAATCAATACCCAAGATATTTTAATACGCCCAACCAACGTGGTTTAGCGATAAAAATTGCGGCTTTAGAAGGAGCGGAAGCAGGAATGATTTTTGGTTCGGGGATGGCAGCGATTAGCACGGCTTTACTATCTCATTTAAAATTTGGAGACCATGTTATTTTCCAGGATGACCTCTATGGCGGGACACGAAATTTTATAAAGCACGAGTTTCCCAAATACGGAATTCAATACAGCTTTACTGCAGGCCTTACGGCTACCGATTTTGAAAACGAAATCCAAGACAATACAAAAGGGATCTATATTGAAACACCCAGTAATCCCACATTGAAAATAATCGATTTAAAAGCTATTAGTACTTTGGCTAAAAATACGGACTTGTGGACCATGATTGACAATACGTTTGCAAGTCCGGTAAATCAAAATCCCATGGCATTTGGAATTGATGTAGTGCTGCACAGCGCAACCAAGTATTTGGGGGGACACAGTGATATTTGTGCAGGTGCCGTGTTGGGTTCTCAAAAAGTGATTGATCGTGTTTTTGAATCTGCAAAAAACCTCGGTGGAAGTTTAAGCGATTATACCGTTTGGCTTTTGGAACGGAGTATAAAAACACTCTTTCTGAGGGTACAAGCTCAAAATCAGAATGCGCAATTGCTTGCAGAATTTTTAGCAGATCAAGATTGGATTGACAATGTCTATTATCCGGGTTTACCACAGCATCCAGATCACGAGATTGCCAAAAAACAAATGAAGGGTTTTGGTGGGATGCTGACGTTTGATTTGGCGCCACACTTGGACTGTAAACAATTCCTTTTGGGGTTAAAACTTATTAAACCTACAATGAGTTTAGCGGGAATTGAAAGTACGGCTTTGAGCCCACGACTGACTTCTCATGCTTTGCTGACCGAAACGGAACGCATTGCTCAGGGGATTACTCCCCAAATGGTGCGTTTCTCTACAGGAATTGAAGCGATTGAAGATTTGAAAGAAGATCTTATTCAATCGGTAAATCAGCAACACTAATGAAGGTAGATCTACTGGCTTTTGGGGCCCATCCAGATGATGTAGAACTAGGTTGTTCTGGAACGATAGCCCTCTCTATAGCCCAAGGCAAATTCGTAGTACTAATTGACCTGACCCAAGGGGAATTAGGTACCCGAGGATCGGTAGAATTAAGAAAAGAGGAGGCTACTGTAGCTGCATCAATTCTAGGGGTACAAAAGCGAGAAAACCTCAAATTTAAAGATGCTTTTTTTGTCAATGATGAAGCTCACCAAAGGCGCGTCATTTCTAAGATAAGACAGTACAGACCAAAAATCGTACTGTGCAATGCGACAACCGACCGACATATCGACCACGGAAAAGGAAACCGATTAGTGAACGACTCTTGTTTCCTGAGCGGTTTGTCGAAGATTGAAACCCATGACGAAAAGGGAACAATACAGGAGCCTTGGCGCCCAAGCCTCGTTTTGGAATACATCCAGTGGAATGAAATTCAGCCTGAGATTATCTTGGATATTTCAGGCCATCTAGAAACGAAAATGAAAGCGGTAGAGGCCTATTCCAGTCAATTTTTCGATCCCAGCTCTCAAGAATCCAATACGCCTATAAGCAGTAAAAACTTTCTTGAAAGTGTACGGTACCGTGCACAAAATCTTGGGCGACTTATTGGAACTGAAGCTGGGGAAGGATTTACCTCGAAACAACCTCTTTCCATAAGAAATTTGGATGACTTAATTCGCTAGTTATGCCTCGACTTATTAAATGGGGGGTCCTAGGTTTAGGAAAAATTGCCCACAAATTTGTAAGCGATTTACAACTGGTAGCCGATTGTAAGCTGGAAGCCGTAGCCTCTTCTAATACAGCACGTGCAGCGGCTTTTGCTGGGCAGCACGGAGCAACCCGTTTTTATGGAAGCTACCAGGACTTATTTGCCGACGATCAGGTAGAGATTATTTATATCGCTTCATTAAATCAAGATCACTATGCGCATACACTCGCTGCATTAAAAAATAAAAAAGCGGTGTTGTGCGAAAAACCACTTGCGATCAATCAAAAGCAAGTCTTGGAAATGATACGATGTGCACGCGAGCACCAGACCTTTTTAATGGAAGGGCTTTGGACTCGTTTTAATCCGACTTTTGGACAACTCCAACAATGGATTGCCGGAGGAGAAATAGGTGCGCTTCGATATCTCAACGCGACCTTTAGTTTTAACGGATTGGCATACGGAATAGATTCTCGATTATTCAATCCCGACAAAGCGGGGGGAAGCTTATTGGACATCGGTATTTATCCTTTATTTCTCGCTTATCAGCTGCTCGGAATTCCCAAATCTATACAAGCTTCAGCGGTCAAAGCGCCTACTGGAGTAGATGAACAAATCGCCATGATTTTGAGCTATGACAAGGCACATGCCATTTTGTATTCTAGTTTTTCACATAACGAAGACATGCGCGTCACCATTTGTGGAGAGGAAGGAGAAATTTATATGGATTCTCGTTGGCATGAGTCTCCTAGGATTACTTTAGTGAAAGGGGACAAACAAACTCTAAAGGAATTTGAATTTCAAGGTAAAGGGTATACTTATGAAATCCTTGAAGCAAATCAATGTCTAAGAAACGACCAACAGGAGTCTTCTAAATGGTCTTTGCAAAACAGCTTGGATTTAGTTCAGCTTATGGATCAGATACGAGGGGAAACAGGAATTAAATTCCCCATGGAGTAGGGGTGAATAGAAGTATAAAAAATCTTGTTTGCTATTTAAAAACATTTAAATTTGCACTTCCAAACGGTGGTTGTAGCTCAGTTGGTTAGAGCGCCTGATTGTGGTTCAGGAGGTCGGCGGTTCGAGACCGCTCTTCCACCCGCTTTGCAAAGGGGATGACGATATGTCGTCCCTTTTTTTGTTAAATATCTGCCCCTCAATGTGCTCCAAAATCATCAAAATGCCAAAAGTGCATCTCATAAATGGGTAAATTTGAGTATTCAAATCCAATCCAATAGATCGCATTTTTAACCAGCAAGGGCATGGACTACCTTAATCTATGTTATTGCATAAACTTAAGAGAATGAATTTATCTAACGATTACGCTTTGATTTTACTTTGCTTCCTGTTAGATTAATATGCGAGGTGTTATCAAAATTTCACATTGTAGACTACAAAGATTTGCAAAGGCATGATGATGGAAGATTTGTAGAAGTAGTTTAATAATTTTAAACCATCGGTACATCCTCTTCATTAAGTTTGGGGATTTCTAACCCTTTTAGAAAGGTTACATTTATTTATTGTAGGTTTGTAGATACTCTTAAACCATTCAAATGAAGTTTTATCTTTCCCTTTTAACTACTTGTATTCTTTTCCTTACACTTGTTTTTAGCTGTTCAACTGATGATGAAGAATCTGTTGCACCAGTTGTTCAAACACCTCAACCAGAGCCTGAGCCTTCAGCCCCAACACAATATACTCTAACAGTTTCAGCATCAGAAGGTGGAACAGTGTCTACTGAAGGGGGCACTTATGATGAAGGTACTGAGGTTACTGTTACAGCAACTCCAGACGATGGATACGAGTTTATAGAATGGGATGGAAATGATAATCAGTCAAATAGTTTTACTATAAGTGTTAATTCTAACATAACCATTCAGGCAAATTTTCAGATTATACAATCAAAT
>DBBQ01000028.1:43933-46968 GCA_002292265.1 Flavobacteriaceae bacterium UBA980
AGTGATGCAGAAGGAATTGATTCTGATGCACAGATAAATATGATAAAAACCCTTAAAGGTGAAATTGGGTGGCATCAAGGATACCCGGCGGGTCAAAGAATTGCTAGAGGAGGTGGAAATGAATATTCTCCAAATTTCTTAGATGATAACCGGAATCAATCTTATCCTGGTTTAGAAGCCTTTGAAGATGCTTTAGCTTTAGATGATATGGTATGGTACAAAAATATTGATAGTCAGGGCACAGGAGATGATGATATTAATGAAATAATTGAGCATACGCTTCATACCATTCATCGTTTTGGAGTAAGAGGAGGAGTTGAGGGCTCAACTGAGGCACTAAATATAGAGGCAGAAGAAGAAGATATTACTAATACAGATATTTTTCTTGCAATGAAAGAAGCCTACACAAATGGGGTTTTTGATATTGAAGGTTATGGAGGTGATATCAACAATCGTGATGCTTGGCCAGTTATGCTTAAAGAATACCAGTATTTATTAACCTTTGGGATGTGGGAATTCAGTGAATTTTGGGAAGGAGGAAGTCTATCTCCGGAATGGAATGATAATGCAAGAACCCCATCAGGTATTCAAGCAAATAATCCATTGGGATATGAACTTTATAATACATACTTCAAACCTGTAATTTCAATACCAAGTAAAGAGATATTAAGAGAAATATTTAAAGACGATGACCAAGGAGAGTCAGGATATATTGTCGATTAAAATCAAATCATCGGCATATCCTCTTCATTAAGTTTAGGTAATATCAGTATTGAGGATTCAAAAACTTTGCGATAGAATTAGTAGATTTACACAAAACTAAAAGGATGAAAAATTATTCAGATTTTGTGTATGAAACTTTGAAGAAGTTCTATAGATGTGAATTAAAAACTTGGAGAAAAATATTTAAGTACAAATATTAGAGCCCTAACTCCTTACCTCTTCTGTATATAGCTTTATAGATATCCTCTACCCTATATTCTTTAAGTACTAAACTATTTAATCAAATCATCGGCATATCCTCTTCATTAAGTTCAAGGAGTAATTGGTATATTCACATATTACAGAAACTTAAATTAAAATGAAAAAACTAATATTTTTTTATCTATTACTCACAACATCTTTAAATGCTCAAGAAAAAATACGTCTTGAATATCAAGATTGGGATTTAAAATCATACAAGGAAAATAGAGTTCTTATATCGGAGCAGGAAGGTGTTTGGCTGGATAATGTTTCAGAGCCTGAAATCGAAATTTATAGAGCAAAAGGAAATTCAATTACAGACAAGGCGATGATAATTTGTCCTGGAGGGGGACTTTTTTTTAGTGCATATGAAAAAGAAGGTGTTAAACTTGCAAAAAAACTATCTTTAAATGGAATCACCTCAATAGTGCTGAAATATAGAACCTATCCTCGAAGGGGTTCAGTAATTGATTGGACTGAAACGATTTGGGACAAACCTCAAATGGCAATTGATAGTGCTAAAATCATTTTACCTTATTCTTCAAAAGATGCTATGACAGCAATAGAATTTATGAGAAAAAATGCTGCAAATTATAATATTAACCCAAATAAGATTGGTTTGATGGGGTTTTCCGCAGGAGGAGCAGTAACTATGGAGACAGCTTATAACTCAACCAAAAAAAATCAACCAAACTTCATAGCTTCTATTTACCCTTGGATGGATATTGTTTTAAAACAAGAAGTGCCTAACAACAAACCTCCAGCATTTATTACCTGTGCAAATGATGACGGTTTTAAAGAAATTCCACCTTCAAGTGTTCAAATTTACCAAGATTGGATTAAAGCTGATGCAAAAGTAGAACTTCATATGTTTAGTGCAGGTGGTCACGGTTTTGGTATGAATGAAATAAATTCACCTGTAGACAGATGGTCTCAATTGTTGATTGATTGGATTTTGTCTCTTTAAATTATATTTTCTAAATCATCGGCGCATTCTATTGCAGAATATTTGTAGCTGTTATTTACATTTGATAGGGGGGTGTACCCTTGTGTTAGGCACTCACAATTCAAGTAGCACCTTTAACAATTAAATAGTATTAGTTATTGAAAAGAATTGGGGCAAAATTATTATTTTTATTCTTATTAACCATAAATCAATTATAATGAAAAAATTAATACTCTTATTATTCATTCCAATTTCAATGATAGCTCAATTTCCTCAGATTGTTGATGTAGAGGAATGGACATCAGAAAATCCTAAAATGTTTTTAGAAATGGTAAGTCATTGGGCAGAACTTGAGGCTGAAGAAACTGGCTATCAAACTTTTGTTCTTCAAGTAATGGATGCTAACAAACTCTATTTGTGTAGAGGTTACGACAATATGAAAGATTTAGTAAAAAATAATGACAAAAGATGGGGTGATAACGGTTGGCAAGATAAAACATTTAAAAGATGGAAAATTAAATACCCAGAAGATGGTGCATTTGGTAAAGTTAAACCAAATAAAGTGATGTCTAGCATATACAATTATTGGCCTGACCTTAGTTATATTTCAAAAAATGTTGACCCTTCTAAAATGAAATACAGAAGACACATAGTTCTTGAAATCAACGATGGGGATGATAGTTGGAATAAATTTGTTGAGCAAACAAAAAAAGGTGTTGCTAATGACAAAAAATTAAAAAATAATTACATAAGATTAGCTTATTCACCAATGTATGGTGGAGCTGAAGGGTCTGGATTTTTATTTATTGCAATGGATGAAACCAGAGCTAAATATTTTGAGAATCTTGAGAAAAGAACATCTAAGAGAAATAGTGATAATGATTGGAAAAAAATGCAGAATAATAATCTAGCAAGCTTTGTTGAAGAAGAAAATATTATGATAAATAATTAATTCCTAAATAGAGCATCTAAACCTTATAAAAAAACCTATAAGTATCGGGGTCATATTTTACTTTAGCGGTAATTTCTTGACCCTTTTTCTTTTTCCATTCTGCGCTCACAATTAAGTAGCGCCTTTAACATTTAAATAGTATTAGTTATGGAAAAGAATTGGGGTAAATTATTA
>DBBQ01000001.1 GCA_002292265.1 Flavobacteriaceae bacterium UBA980
TGCTTACAAAACTCCATGATATTGACTCCTGCAGATCCGAGCGCGGGTCCAACCGGTGGCGATGGATTCGCAGCACCTCCCCGAACTTGTAGTTTTAAAACTTTACTTACTTCTTTTGCCATTGTCTAATTTAATTTTAAGAGGATGTAGAAGTGGAAGCGGCTACACCATCCTAATTTATGTAACATTTATAGTTTTTCTACTTGCATATAACTCAACTCAAGTGGGGTCTTCCGTCCAAAGATTTTGACCATCACTTCGAGTTTGCGTTTTTCTTCATTTACTTTTTCGATAGATCCTGTAAATCCGTTAAATGGACCATCGATTACTTTTACATTTTCACCCATCGTAAAGGGTATCGAAATGTGTTCTGTTGTTAAGGCTAGCTCATCTACCTTCCCGAGCATCCGATTGACTTCTGCTTTACGCATCGGGATAGGTTCTCCCCCTTTTGTCTCTCCTAAAAATCCAATAACATTGGTAACAGACTTAATAATGTGAGGTAGTTCTCCAGATAAATTTGCTTTGATCATAATGTATCCTGGAAAATACGTGCGCTCTTTGTTGATTTTTTTTCCGTTTCGAATTTGCACGACTTTTTCGGTAGGCACCAAAATGTCCTCTACTAGATGGTCATACCCAAAACGCGTGATCTCGGACATGATATAGTTCCTGATTTTGGCCTCTTGACCGCTTACAGCACGTACTACGTACCATTTTTTATCGCTTGTCGTTACTGCCATTATTATCCGATCAAATTAAAATAAAATTGTATCACTTTGGAAAGCAAAGTGTCTGCTCCCCATATTGCCAAAGAAAACAATACAGAAAACACAAGTACAATGACAACCAAACGTTGAAGCTCTGAACGCTCCGTCCAGGAAACATTATTTTTTAATTCTTCAAATGAATCTTTGATGTAATCAATCATTGCTGCCATCTATACTTTTTATTAGCACGGGTTGAGAGGCTCGAACTCCCGACACCTGGTTTTGGAGACCAGTGCTCTACCAACTGAGCTAAACCCGTTTTTATTTGACACAAAAGGCGCCCGCGATAGGCGGACACCTTGAATGTCATTTAAAAAACATTTTTTTAGTCTAGGATTTCCGTTACCTGTCCTGCACCTACGGTTCTACCCCCTTCACGAATCGCAAAACGCAATCCGATGCTCAAGGCAATCGGTTGAATCAAATCAACTTTAATCGTAAGGTTATCTCCAGGCATGACCATTTCTACTCCATCAGGAAGTTCGATGTTTCCAGTAACGTCTGTCGTACGGACATAGAACTGTGGACGGTAGTTGTTGTGGAACGGAGTGTGACGTCCTCCTTCTTCTTTCTTCAAGATATAAACCTCAGCGTTGAATTTAGCGTGAGGCGTTACAGAACCTTGCTTACAGATTACCATTCCTCGTTTGATATCCATTTTTTCGATACCTCTCAATAAGATACCTACGTTATCTCCCGCTTCTCCACGGTCTAAGATTTTACGGAACATTTCCACACCCGTAACGGTTGACTTCATTTTTTCAGCTCCCATTCCGATGATGTCAATTTCATCACCTGTGTTGGCAACTCCAGTTTCGATTCGACCTGTAGCAACTGTTCCACGACCTGTAATAGAGAATACATCCTCAACAGGCATCAAAAAGTCTTTATCTACATCTCGCTTTGGAAGTTCGATCCATGCATCGACTTCTTCCATCAACTTCAGTACTGTATCTACCCACTTTTGCTCACCGTTTAAGGCGCCTAGTGCAGAACCTAATATTACAGGAGTATTGTCTCCGTCATAATCATAGAAAGAAAGCAATTCACGCACTTCCATTTCAACAAGTTCTAATAATTCTTCGTCGTCTACCATGTCCGCTTTGTTCAAGAAAACAACAATACGAGGTACACCAACCTGGCGTCCTAATAAGATGTGCTCTCTAGTTTGTGGCATCGGACCATCTGTTGCAGCAACAACAAGAATAGCTCCATCCATCTGAGCAGCACCTGTAACCATGTTCTTTACATAGTCGGCGTGACCTGGACAGTCAACGTGTGCATAGTGACGATTTGCAGTTTGATATTCTACGTGTGACGTGTTGATCGTAATTCCACGCTCTTTTTCTTCAGGAGCNNGACCGGTCAAATGTTTCTTTAGCCATAATTATTGTTGTTTCAATGTTATTTTTAGGAGCGCAAATTTATTAATTTTTTTCATTTCAAAGATTGTTTTATGCATTTTTTTTGTATGCAAATCTGATTTTTAATGTTTTTAATTCATAAAGCGCTAATCCGTTGAACTCCAGACTTTTTTTTAAAAACCAAAATGTTTAGAAATTCCTGTAGAACTTGAGTCTTTGCTAAGGGGATAAATCTTTATTTTTGTTTCTTAATTGGAAGTTTAAGATTCTTCAAAAATCCCTTTATGAATTTTGCGATTGTCGTTCCTTGTTACAACGAATCCGAAAGGTTGGAAACTGCGATCTTTGAAGATTTTTTGAAAACCCATCCCCAGTTGACTTTTTGTTTCGTGAATGACGGTTCTACAGATCAAACCCCTGAGGTGCTCAAAAAGATGGAGCAACAATATCCCGAACGAGTGAACCTCATTGATCAAAATAAAAATTTAGGGAAAGCCAATGCTGTACGTCTGGGTATGCGTTCGATTTTAAAAGAAAAGAACTGCGATCGCATTGCGTTTTTAGATGCGGATCTTTCCACCCCGTTGGAAGAATGTTATGCTTTGGCAAAAAAAATCGATAAACACACTCAATTTGTGTTTGCATCCCGATTAAAAAAACTGGACAACCACATCCAGCGGAAGTGGTACCGTTTTTTGATCGGTCGGGTTATTGCGACGCTGATCTCAAAAATGTTACAGCTGCCTGTGTACGACACCCAGTGTGGTTGTAAAATCTTTAGCACTGATATTATTCCTGTCGCTTTTGAAAAACCTTTTCTTTCCCGTTGGCTGTTCGATGTGGAAATTTTTTTTCGACTCAAGAAATTTTACGGGATCAATAACTTTATCGCTTTCTCTAAAGAAGTTCCGTTAAACAGGTGGGTAGATTTGGGAGATTCTAGAATTGAGCCGAGCTATGGTTTGTTGGTTTGGAAAGACTTGTTTAAAATCTATCGGCAGTACAAATGAAAAAAGCTTTACACTTCTTTTTAAACCCAAAAGGGCACCCCTATTTATTTTGGGGATTGGTTTTGATTCGTGGGATTTTCAATTTCAGCCTTCCGCTGATGGACAAAACCGAAGCGCGCTATGCAGAAATTGCACGGATCATGGCAGAAACCGGAAATTGGGTAGTCCCCCATATCGGTTATGGAGTACCCTTTTGGGCCAAACCCCCACTATCTACTTGGGCAAGTGCATTGAGTATTTTCCTTTTTGGAGAGCACGCCTTCTTTGTACGGTTACCCTACTTACTTCTGGCGGTGGGGATGGGACTTTTTTTAAGACGCTATAAAAAAAGGAACGGTTCCTATTTTCCAGGAATTGTTTTGCTTTGCTTGCCTGAATTTTATTTGCACGCCGGGGTAGTTTCCACCGACCTTTTTTTAAGCTTTAGCATTGCGTTAGTTTTTCTGAGCTTTTGGGAAGCAATGCAAAAAGAGAGCACTTCGTACTGGGGCTACTTGTTTTTTGCTGGATTAGGTCTCGGGTTATTGGCAAAGGGTCCCATCGTTGGGGTCTTGACCTTACCCCCCATTGGACTCTGGTGCTTGTTTACAGGAAACATCAAAAAAGCACTCCACACAGCTCCCTGGCTGGGGGGCATTTTCCTCACCCTAGCACTGAGTCTGCCTTGGTATCTCTTAGCAGAACAGCGGTCTCCTGGGTTTCTTGATTACTTCCTTGTAGGGGAACATTTTGAACGCTATTTCAATTCCAATTGGAAAGGAGACAAATACGGCTTTCCCAAGCAACAACCACTGGGAATTGTTTGGTTGTTTTTCGTTGTCTTTATCTTGCCTTGGTCAGTGTTACTCGTTCAGCTGTTTTTGAAAAAATGGAAACAGATTAAGGGAACTGCATGGACTTTGTTTTTACTCCTCTGGATGGTATGGACCCCTTTCTTTTTTACTTCTTCAAAAAGCTTAATCCATCCCTACATCCTTCCTGCTATGGTTCCTGTGGCATTGTTGATCGTATATTTTTGGAAAGAAGTCAAAAACAAAAAAACCTACCTGGCTATTGGAGTGGGAATTCCTCTGACGCTTCTTTTTCTTTTAGTTTCAGGTCTTGTACGCCCTTTGTACAAGAACAATACCGATAAGTATCTTCTAGAAAATCTCAATCCCCAAGCCCCCCTTTACTCCTTGGATCAAAAATCATATTCGAGTCAATTTTATACCCAGGGAAGGGTCCAAGCCATAGACCAAAACCAATTGGTTCAACTGATTCAACAAAGAGCTACAGGCTACATCCGTATCACACACAAACGCTGGAAGACTCTACCTAAGGAATTAAAAACAAGTCTCAAAGAAATGGGTCAGCATCGAAAGACAGCCGTGTACGCGTTTTCCTACTAAAGGGCTGTAAATAGCAAAACGTCATTGCTATCTTATAGCTTATAGGCCTGACGGGCCAATAGTTTCCACTGCTTTTTCTGTTTCTTCAAGACCATCATATTGCCAATTCGAATTTGTACAGGCAGCCCCTTACTTAGGGCTTCGATCAAGAAAATATGCCGTACTACAGCCGTATCGTCTCCTGAAAAAAAGACAGTTTGATTTTCCGTAGCTGTGGAGGTAAAATCAAAATCCCCGTGGACAACCGCTTCTACAAAGGCCTTTTTATCCTCGAGATTTCCACTGGAATGCCCATAGGTCAGTTCTTTCATCGTTAGATTTCTCAACGTGTCCTCGTCTCGATCTACCATCGCTTGGTTCAATTGTTCGATTACCGACACTACTTGTTTTCTATCGGTGTCAGTTCCTTTAAAATTAGTTGAGCTTTGTGCAAAAACAGTCAGTCCACAAAAAAAAAGGAAATAAAAAGCTTGAGCTCTCTTTTGCATAGAATTGAAATTTATTTCGTAAAAAGATTTTTTATTTATCTCTTTTAAATATAACAAACCGCCAGCGATAAACCTGAGCCTAAAAACGTTTTTTAAGAGAAATGGGAATCCATTCAAAGAGTGCTTTAAAAAGGAGTAAAAATGAAAAAAGGAGCCGAAAAACGTTTTTCTAACTCCTCGGTAGAGAGAGCCAATGACGAGATTTGAACTCGTGACCTCTTCCTTACCAAGGAAACGCTCTACCCCTGAGCTACATCGGCGTAAAAAAAAGAGAGCGAGAGACCGGGTTCGAACCGGCGACATTCAGCTTGGAAGGCTGACGCTCTACCAACTGAGCTACTCTCGCGTTGTACTGGTAATAACCAGTGTTGGTAATGAGATAGCAAATATAAACAATTTACAAAATCTCAACTGTGGGGAGAGCAGGATTCGAACCTGCGAAGTTAAAAAACAACAGATTTACAGTCTGTCCTCGTTGGCCGCTTGAGTATCTCCCCTATTTTCAATGAGCATTTAAAAGAGTATTATAAACAGTGTGATTTTGGCCATTCTCCGTCAGAAAAATCTGACATACTGTTCACTTTTACTTTATTAAAGAGCCGATGGAGGGACTCGAA
>DBBQ01000065.1:0-18809 GCA_002292265.1 Flavobacteriaceae bacterium UBA980
TTTTAATTCTTTCAAGGGGTTTTTTAATCTTTTATTTTATTTTTTTGTTTAATCTTCTGAAAGCGGAGTTTTAGGGGCTTTCCAAAGGGTGTAAAGCGAATCTAAATCGTAGGTCAAAGCGGTGGGATCCAGATCTATCAAACCATCGCCATAAGCGCGTTGCAAAATATCTTCAATTAGAAAATCTTCGTAGTTGAGTTCTGGATCGTAGGTATCCTTTAGGGACAACTTAAACAGGGATGCCGTGGTTTGGTATACAAATGCGCGCCATCCATTGCGCAATTCTTTGACAAGAGTGTGAGTGGTCTCGCCCGTTTGACGATGTACGAGCTTGATAAGGATTCTACCTTGAGATCGAGATAGTTTTTTTAACTCTTCTTCAAACTCTTCGTATATGAACTTTTCAACCCGCTTTACGTAAATCCGTTTACTGCGTTTACTTTTGATTTTTTCCAAGCGCATGCTCATCGTATCCAATCGATCCGAGGCCAGTTTTGCATAAGGATAAACCCGAAGGGTACGGTTTCTCAAAATCACATATTCCCGAAGGTCTTTCATGCTTTTAAAACGCAAAGGCTGAAAAAGAACTACCTCTTTAAGTCGAATTCCCGATTGTGGAATGGAGTCGGTTTCAAATTGATACAACAAGTCACCCTCAAAATCTTCAGGAGCTTCAATCTGGGCAAAACAAATCCCCGAAATCAAAAGAAAAAAGATAAAAAAAGGGAGGTGCTTCATGAGGACCAATTTGCTGTTTAGAAGTTTTCCAAAAAAAGAAAAGGGATTCTGGAATTCGTTCCTTTTTTTTCGATTTCAAAAATACAAATATTTTAGTGGTAAGGGTTTTATTGGGGAATATTCTTACTTTTGGTTTCTTTAATTTTAACCTCTATTTTTATGAGTATTCTCGATAAAAAAGCAATAACCTTTTTAGAAAATTATCTGAACAATGCCGCGCCTACAGGCTACGAAAGTGGCGGTCAGAAAATTTGGATGGAGTATCTTAAACCCTATGTAGATGAATTCATTACTGATATCTATGGAACTGCAGTGGGGGTTATCAATCCGAAAGCCAAATACAAAGTGGTGATCGAGGGACATTCTGATGAAATTTCTTGGTATGTCAATTACATTTCGGACAACGGTTTGATCTATGTAATTCGAAATGGGGGAAGCGACCACCAGATAGCACCGTCAAAATGGGTCAATATTCATACGAAAAAAGGAATTGTCAAAGGCGTTTTTGGTTGGCCTGCTATCCATACAAGAAAAGCTGGAAAAGAAAATCCTCCTCAACTGGATAATATTTTTATAGACATTGGTGCCAAAGACAAAAAAGAGGTTGAAAAACTCGGTGTACATGTAGGTTGTGTGATTACCTATCCCGATGAATTTCATGTGTTAAACAAGGATAAATTTGTTTGCAGAGCCATTGATAACCGTGCTGGTGGATTTATGATTGCACAAGTAGCCCGCTTGCTTTCCGAAAATAAGGTAACGCTACCGTTCGGACTTTATATTACCAACTCCGTTCAGGAGGAAGTAGGTCTACGCGGAGCAGAAATGATTACACAAACTATTAAACCCGATGTTGCCCTGGTGACTGACGTATGTCACGACACTACCACACCGATGATCAATAAAAAAACAGAAGGACATACGGAGATCGGAAAAGGACCCGTGATTTCTTATGCCCCAGCCGTTCAAAATAATTTGAGAGAACGTATAATTGAAACAGCAGAAAAGAAGAAAATTCCGTTTCAACGTTTGGCCTCTTCACGTTTTACAGGAACCGATACCGATGCCTTTGCCTACAGTAATGGCGGAGTTGCTTCGGCTTTGATTTCTCTTCCCTTACGCTATATGCACACCACGGTAGAAACCGTTCACCGCAAGGATGTTGAAAACGTCATCCAACTGATGTATGAAACTTTATTGACTATCAAAGACGGAGAGTCCTTTAGTTATTTCGATTAAGCTTTACTTTATAAAGTAAAAAAGCCTGAAGGAGACTTCAGGCTTTTTTTTTGATCTTATTGATACGGTCATTTAGACTTTGCTCAATAACCGCTTCGGACACTGAGCAAAGTTGAAGTGTCCTTCCTCAAAAAAACAAATTGTTCACGGTCATTTCGACTCCGCTCAATGACCGCTTGGGGATACTGAGCCTTAAAACAATCCCCATCTGACCTTCACGGAATCGGCGTAAAGAAGAGGGGTGTGATCTCCGTAAAGAAGTAAAAGCTATTTGAGCGCAGCGAGTTCTTTTGCAAAAAAAAGGAGTTGATTTCAACTACGCATCTCTACTCCAGGTTTTTTTAAAAAGATAAGTCTATTCCTCAGGCGTTTTTCTGGATCAAAGCTTTATTAATTTGCTTTACTACTCCTGGTCCCTCATAAACAAACCCAGTATAAAGCTGTATAAGAGAGGCGCCCGCTTCGAGTTTTTCGATGGCATCTTGGGGTTTATGGACCCCTCCTACTCCAATGATCGGGAAGGCATTGTTACTCTTTTCAACTAAAAACCGAATGACTTCGGTACTTCGTTTTGTCAAGGGTCTCCCGCTTAAACCTCCTTTTTCCTCTTTGTTTTTAGACTGTAATCCCTCTCTACTCAAAGTAGTATTGGTGGCGATTACTCCGTCGATTTTAACGCTGGTTACAATCTCGATAATGTCGAGCAATTGATCGTCGCTTAAGTCTGGAGCGATTTTGAGCAATATGGGCTTTGGCTTGTCCTTTTGATCATTCAAACCTTTTAAAGTAGAGAGTAAATGGGTTAACGGCGCTTTGTCCTGAAGAGCTCTTAAGTTTGGGGTATTGGGCGAGCTGACATTCACAACAAAATAATCAACATGATCAAAGAGGGCTTCAAAACAGTAGATGTAATCGTTTACGGCTTCTTCATTTGGGGTGATTTTATTTTTTCCAATGTTTCCCCCAATCAGCACACCCTGATTCTTTTTTAGTCTTTTTACAGCAGCTTCTACCCCTTGGTTGTTAAAGCCCAGCCGATTGATGAGGCCTTCATCTTCTGGCAGACGAAACATTCTTTTTTTTGGATTTCCGTCTTGCGGTTTGGGGGTTAGCGTTCCGATTTCTATAAAGCCAAAACCAAAGTTGGACAATTCCTGAAAGAGTTTAGCATCTTTATCAAAACCGGCAGCTAGTCCTACAGGATTTGGAAACGTGAGTCCAAAAAGTTTTCGTTCTAACCCTTTGTCCTGTATTGTAAATGTAGCACGAAGCAAGTAGGATACTCCTGGGATTTTATGAGCAATTTTAATCGACTTAAAAACGGTGTGATGCACCCATTCGGGGTCGAAAAAAAAGAGCAGTGGTTTAATTATTGATTTGTACATCTACTTAAAAAAAATCCCGCAAAAAGCGGGATCTAAATTAGTTTATTTTTTTGCTGGGGGCACATTCAATTTGGAACTCATCTCCAAGGAAATTGCCGAACGCTCAATTTTTAACTTCCCTGCAAGGGTTTCAATAGTGCAGGTGTTGTCTTTGTCGTTTAGCTCCATGATTTTTGCATGAATCCCACTTTTGGTGACAATTCGGTCTCCTTTTTTCATCGAATTCATGAAATTCTTTTCCTTTTTTTGTCTGCGTTGCTGGGGCAGGATGATGAAAAAGAAAAACACCACCAACATTAACAGTAAAAAAGGGAGTTGTCCCGATAAGCCTTCTGACATAGGTGATTCTTTTAGTTTTGCTGACGTGCTCTGGCTTGTGCCTCACGTTGTTGTTGTTTTACAGGGTCAGGGTTTACGTTTGCTTTGATTCGAAGCATTTCTCTCCCAGACGCTGTGTTTGCGGAAAGCGTTACTGATTTTTGTTGTACACCAGGTTTGTTACTAGAATCAAAACTTACCGTAATGGTTTGCGAATCCCCCGGTTTGATCGGTGTATTTTTGGGGTACTCAGGCACGGTGCATCCACAACTTCCTCGAGCATCGACTATAATTAAGTCCGATTTACCCGTATTGGTAAACGAAAATTGGGTTGTCACTTTTTCACCTTCCTCAATGGTTCCAAAGTCGTGACTTATCTTGTCAAAAGTCATCGCAGGACCATCTGTTTGTACAGCAGGTGTTGCAGCTTGAGAGTTATTTACCGGATTGGCATTGGTGATTTTCTTAGCTGCAGAGTCTTGACATGCTACAAGTACAGTGAGAGAAATCGCTAAAAAAAGGCTAACTGATTTGTTCATTATAATAGTTTTAATATCCTGTCAAAAGTAACAAAAAAAGTGATTACAACAACCCCCTTCCTTCTTTCATCATTCGCTTTTCTGTTTGAAACTCACGAACCAATTTATCTAAAACCCCATTGACAAAATTATTACTGCTGGGTGTAGAGTAATCTTTTGCAATTTCCAAATATTCATTTAAGGTCACTTTTGTTGGTATATTAGGAAAATAGAGTAATTCGGCAATTGCTATTTTTAAAATAACTTGATCTAGCTTGGCAATTCGATCAGCGTCCCAATTGGGGGTTTTACCCTCCAATTCTTTTAGAAGTTGCTCATCTTTCGATAACGTTTTTTCTAAAAGTGAAACTCCAAAATCCAAATCTTCCAAGTTTTCAATAGGTTTTGGAAATTGTAAGGTATTTGATTGTTTTGGGTCGAGTTGTTTTAACATTTTCATCATGAAGGTATTGACAACTGGAAGGTCATCGATCCAGGTCAACTGGTGGTCTTCGAGATAACTATACAAGTACGACGAGGGTGCGATAATTTCTTTAAAACATTTCATAACCCACTTTAAATCCTCCTTTGGTGTGGGTTCTTTGGTCTCAAAATAGGATCGGAAAGCATCGGCGGAGGTAATTTCTTTTAAAAGCTCTTTAAGAAAAGTAAACTCCAAATCCCAGCGGATAAATTTTTTGTTTTTTAGGTGTTGTTCTAGCTGTGGATGTTGGTCAATAAAGAGTAGGACTTTATTTTTAGATAAATACGTCAGCTTTTGAAAATTTTCATCGCGATTTATCTGATGTTTTTCATAGGCCGTGAGTTGTTCCTCTGTGAAGTTCTTTAACGCCTTTAAAAGAGCTAACAACAAGAGATATAGATTAAAAGATTGGGCTACACTCTCCTTAAAAAAAACAGTTTCATCATCTAACTTTTTTTCTTCACCTAGGGAAAAGGAATAAACAGACTGCATTACTTTGATGCGTATGTGTCGGCGTGTGAGCATGTAAGAGAACTTTTGAGTTGTAAAATTAAATCAATAAAATCAATAGACATTGTAAACTGCTAAAAAGTTTTCTGCTATTTGCAAGGGCATTTGTGTACCTTTGGACAAGCTATGAAAGCATTACAGTACCTCAACAAATATTTTTACAAGTACCGCACCAAATTGTTTGTGGGTTTTTTAATCACCGTAGTTGCCCGAATATTTTCACTTTTCACACCCCGATTGATCGGGAATTCGCTCACCGCTGTAGAGCAGTATGTCAAATCAGATGATGTAAGTCTTGACTCCATTCAAGAACTCTTACTTTTTAATATTCTTATCATTATCGGTGCGAGTTTGGTGTCTGGATTTTTCACCTTTTTAATGCGTCAAACTATAATCAATGTTTCGAGGTATGTGGAATTTGATTTAAAAAATGAAATCTTTTGGCACTATCAAAAACTGACCCAGCGCTTTTACAAAAACAACCGAACAGGAGATCTTATGAATCGGATTAGTGAAGATGTGGGTAAGGTACGGATGTATGTAGGTCCTGCATTTATGTACAGCATCAATACCGTCGCACTTTTTATCATTGTAATTTCCTATATGATCAGTATTGCTCCTGCTTTAACACTTTACACCATCCTCCCCCTTCCTATTTTATCTGTTACCATTTATAAGTTAAGCCGGATCATTAACGAAAAAAGTACACGTGTACAGGAGGTTCTTTCCAAAATGTCCTCCTTTGCTCAAGAGAGTTTTAGTGGTATAGGGGTGATTAAGTCGTATAATCTTCAGCGAATTATGAATCAGGGATTTGACGATTTGGCCTCGGAAAGCTATCAAAAAAACATGTCCTTGGTCAAAGTTCAGGCGTGGTTTTTCCCTTTGATGATTTTATTAATTGGTTTTAGTAACCTCATTGTGATTTATGTAGGTGGAAATCAATACATAAATAATGAAATCGAAATTGGAGTACTGGCTGAGTTTATCATTTATGTCAATATGCTTACATGGCCTGTTGCGGTTGTCGGGTGGATTACCTCTATCGTTCAACAAGCAGAAGCCTCGCAAGAGCGAATCAACCTCTTTTTAAAGGAAGAACCCGAAATAAAAGATGGCTCTGGAGTTCAAAAAGAAATCAAAGGAGCGCTAGAACTTAAAAATGTATCGCTTCGTTATCCAGAAACCCAAATTCAAGCACTTGAAAACATATCGCTAAAAATACCTACTGGAACTACTCTGGGAATCCTAGGAAATATCGGGTCTGGAAAATCCACTTTATTGGATTTGATCACACGACTTTACGATCCTTCAGAAGGGAAAATCCTATTGGATGGAATCGATTTAAAAGAGTACACTTTAGAACAACTTCGTGAAGCTATCGGATCGATCCCCCAAAATGCGTTTTTATTTTCTGAGAGTATTGAAGACAATATTCGCTTTGGCTCTATAAATGCAAGAAGGGAAGCCATTCAAGAAGCAAGCAAAGAGGCGGTTGTACACAAGAACATTATAGCCTTTAAGGAAGGGTACCAAACCCTACTCGGAGAGCGCGGAGTCACCTTATCTGGCGGTCAAATCCAGCGGGTTTCCATCGCTAGGGCGTTTATTAAAGATCCCAAGATTTTACTCCTTGACGATTGCCTCTCTGCAGTAGACACAGACACCGAAGAGGAGATTTTAAAACACCTAAAAAAGATCGCTCAAAACAAAACAACATTAATTGTGAGTCATCGAATTTCTTCCCTAAAACACGCTGACCAAATAATTGTTTTTGAAAATGGGAAAATAGTTCAACAAGGCAAACACCTAGATTTAACAGGGGTTTCAGGCTATTACAAAGAATTATTTGAAAAACAACAATCAGACAGAAACAAATAATTTGTTTTGTTTATTTTTTTTAGTGAAATTGCTTAGTATATACAAAAAATCTAAAACAAAATGCCAGATAATTTAGGCGAAAACCAAGAAGAAATATTCTCAAAAGTCCTCCGAGCAGGAAGACGTACGTATTTTTTTGATGTCAGGGAAACCAAGGCCAGCGACTACTATTTAACCATCACAGAAAGTAAAAAATTTACCAATGAAGATGGTTCGTATCACTACAAAAAGCATAAAATCTATATCTATAAAGAAGATTTTGAAAGTTTCTCCAACTTCTTAAGTGAAACCATGAATTACATCTTCGATCAAAGGGGTGTGGAAGTTATCAGTGAACGCCATCAAAAAGATTATTCTCCAGACAACATTAATTCAGAACAACATTAATTTTTTCAGCCTTGGGCTGTAAAGATTTGTCCTTTCATTTTTTCATTCAAAATTTTTTGTTCAACTTTAGCGAGAACAAAAAATCTTTAGATGAAAAACTTTATTTGCCTCATTTCGGTATTGAGTTGCAGTATTCTCAACGGCCAAGTCAACTTAAATTATTACTTGGATGAGGATCATCCTTACAATCCGAACATACCTCAACCCAAAGAAATATTGGGTTATGAAGTAGGGAGCTGGCATGTTTCACACGATCAATTGGTAAATTATATGTACCGGTTGGCAGCTTCTTCGGACCGTATTTCAATAGAAAACAGAGGGCGTACCTATGAAGATCGATCCATTATTTTGCTTACGATTACCAGCCCAGAGAATCATCAAAACCTAGAATCCATACGGCAAAGACACTTGAAATTCTCTGAGTCGGGTGCAGAAAATATTGATATTGAGCAACAACCCCTGGTGGTCTACCAAGGTTTTTCGGTTCACGGAAACGAGCCCAGTGGAGCCAATGCGGGCCTCCTAGCTGTGTATCATCTTGCCGCTAGCGAAGCCCCAGAAACCATTGAAATGCTAAATGAGTTGGTAATTCTGTTCGATCCCAGTTTTAATCCCGATGGACTGCAACGCTTTTCCTATTGGGCAAATATGAATAAAAATCAAACGCTAACCTCGGACCCAAACGACCGGGAATACAACGAAATTTGGCCTGGAGGAAGGACCAATCACTACTGGTTTGACCTAAATCGAGATTGGCTTTTTGTTCAATTGCCCGAATCCCAAGCGCGAATTAAAACCTATTCCGAATGGTTACCCAATATCTTGACAGACCACCATGAAATGGGAACCAATTCAACTTTTTTCTTTCAACCTGGAATCCCGTCAAGAACCAATCCGCTTACGCCGATCCTAAATCAAAAACTCACCAGCAAGATTGCGGACTATCATATAGAAGCTTTTGATAAATTAGGATCGCTTTACTATTCCGAAGAGGATTACGACGATTTTTATTACGGTAAAGGCTCCGCTTATCCCGATATCAATGGGGGAATCGGAATTCTATTTGAACAGGCCAGCTCCAGAGGACATTTACAAGAAAGTGATAATGGCTTATTGAGTTTTCCATTTACAATAAGAAACCAATTGACTGCGGCTTTTTCTACGTTAAAGGCAGCAACCTCGCTGCGGAAAGAACTCTTAGCTTACTTTACAGAATTTTATGCTGACGCAAGGAAAAACGCTACTAAATCCAAGCAAAAGTCTATTTTGGTGGGCAGTCCAAAAGACCCTGCAACAGCCTACCATTTTGCTAAAATCTTGAAACAGCACGAAATCAAGTTTCACGAATTGAAAAATACGGTTAAGAAAGAAGGGAAAATCTACCATCCCGAATCCAGCTATGTCATTCCACTAGAGCAAAAAAAACATGCGCTGATTCAAGCGTTTTTCAGTAAACAAAGTCGCTTTAAAGACAGTTTGTTTTATGATGTTTCCTCTTGGACACTTCCTTACGCATTCAACTTGAATCATCACTATGACGACACCGTTGATTTAGCAGGAAATGAAATTACTGAACTCAAAGCTCCTCTGGGTCAGGTAACCCAGAAAGGAAGCTATGCCTATCTTTTTGAGGCACATCCTTACTACACCCCAAAATTGCTAAACTACCTTCATCAAAATAAAGTTCTTGTTAAAGTAGGACTCACGCCATTCACTCTAGACGGAAAAACGTTTGACTACGGAACCCACATGATTCCTGCAAAAAATCAGGAAATGGAGGAAAGTGAACTTTATGAAATTCTAAAAGAAGGGGCTCGAAAAACCCATATCGAGATCACCGGAGTATCAACGGGTCACGCTCAGGGAATCGATTTAGGGTCTCGAGATTTTACTACTGTAAAAGCAGCCCAGATTGCTTTACTCGTAGGTGCTGGGGTAAGTAGCTACGATGCCGGAGAAATTTGGCATTTACTAGACACCCGACATCAAATAGCGGTTACTAAAATTGACATCAAAGATCTTAAGGGTTCTAACTTGAGTAGCTATTCGCATTTGATTATTCCAAATTATTACGGATCGGATTTAAATTCTCATGCAAAAAAAATCAAAGAATTTGTCTCGGAAGGAGGAACACTGATTGGCTATCGAAATACAACGAAATGGCTCGACAAAAACGAATTTATTGATCTTGAATTTATTAATCAAAACCTTACAGCGGTTGGTATATCTTTTGAAGACAAGGATAAATTCACAGGGGCACAGTTGACCAGAGGTGCCATTTTTAACACAAAAATTGACCGGAGTCATCCAATCAATTTTGGCTACCTCAACGAAACGCTTCCCGTATTTAGAAATACCAATATTTATCTCAAACCCGATAGTCAAAGTTATAACAACCCGATACAGTACACTTCAAATCCCCTGCTGAGCGGTTATATATCAGAAGAAAACACAGCGCTGATCAGCAACTCCGTACCGTTCAAAACTGTACGCCTAGGACGAGGGAGGGTTATAGCCCTTACGGACAATACGAATTTTAGAGCGTTTTGGTACGGAACCAATAGGATTTTGACCAATGCGATCTATTTATCCGATAAGATGTAACTAGAGAATTTGTTGCCCGTTGGGGAGTTTTGTTTCTGGAGCTAATAGAATGATTGTGTCTTTCTCATTGGCTCCCAAGACCAAACATTGACTTTCAAAGTCTGCAACCATTCGGTTGCCAATATTTACTACTGCAATAAGCTGTTTGCCTTTGAGTTCCTCCAAAGCGTAGCGCTCGGTAATTTGTGCGGAGGACTGTAAAATCCCCAAAGGACCAAAATCAATTTCGAGTTGATAGGCCGGTTTTTTTGCTTTCGGAAATTCTTTTGCGGACAGTATCGTTCCCACTCGGAGATCAAGCTTTTCAAAAGTAGAATAGTGGATCATTTATTATTGACATTTCAGCAAAAGTACTACATTTAAAATCAGTTAAAAAAATCAAATTTATGGCACTTACAGAATCGTATATGCTACCCTTAGGCATTCCAGCACCAGACTTTTCTTTACCAAATGTGGTAGATGATCAAACAGTGTCCTTGGATCGGTTGAAAGGTTTCAAAGGCACACTTATAATCTTTATGTGCAATCATTGTCCCTATGTGGTTCACCTTATGGACGGCCTTGTTTCCACTGCTCAAAATTTTAAGGAGAAAGGTATTGAAACCATTGCAATTTCTAGTAACAGTGAGCATAGTCATCCGCAAGACGGGCCTATAGAAATGAAAAAATTAGCTTTGGAAAAGAACTTTGCTTTTCCTTATTTGTTTGACAAAACTCAAGAGGTTGCCCACCGTTATCAAGCGGCTTGCACCCCAGACTTTTATCTTTTTGACGAAACTCTAAGCTTGGTGTACCGCGGACGATACGACGATTCTAGACCGGGTAACCAAATTCCAGTATCGGGGAAAGACTTGCATCAAGCGGCAACGTTAATGCTTTCTAAAGAATCGCAGCAAACTCCTCAATATCCAAGTATGGGATGTAATATCAAATGGCATTCTGGAAATAGCCCTGAGGAAAGACAATAAAGAATTCCGCAACATCTACAGAATCGTATTTTCCATAGATTCCCTGAAAAAGTATTTCAAGGAATTCTTTTTGATTAAAAATCAACCAACTCCACTTCAAAAATCAGTGTAGCATCAGGAGGTATAACTCCACCAGCACCTTGGGAGCCATAGGCGAGATTACTTGAAATTACAAAACGGGCACCAGCCCCTTTGTTCAACAACATAATACCCTCGTCCCAACCAGGAATAACCTGACCTACACCAACCGAAAAATCAATCGGTTGATTCCGCTGATAGGAAGAATCGAAAACGGTACCATCTACCAAGGTTCCTTTGTAGTGCACTGAAACTTGTGCCCCTTTGGGAGGCGTAGTACCTGTCCCTTCTTTGGTAATGGAATAGTACAGGCCACTATCTGTTTTACTCATGCCTTCAGTAAGTGCCCCGAGTGCTTTTTCCGCCGCTTCCTTTGCTGCTTGTTTTCGAGCTTCGCCGCTGCTGTTAAAGTCTTCAAATGCAGATTGAGGGTTCCATTGTTCCGCTTCAGCTCCGTGTCGTTCTATGGTAAGAGATTTGAGAAGATCGCCTTGGGCTACTTGATCCACTACCTCTTGACCTTCTACAACATAACCAAACACGGTGTGTTTTCCATCCAACCAGTCTGTGGGTCCATGAGTAATAAAAAACTGGCTTCCATTGGTTGCTGGACCTGCATTAGCCATAGACAATGTTCCAGCACGATTGTGTTTTAACTCGGGGTGAAATTCATCGTCAAACTGATACCCTGGTCCGCCAGAACCAGTACCTTGGGGACAACCCCCTTGAATCATGAAATCTGCAATTACACGGTGAAATTTTAATCCATCATAATAAGGTTCTCCTTCTTTTTTGTGTTCGTTTTTATGAGTTCCTTCAGCCAAACTCACAAAGTTCCCTACCGTACCCGGTGTCTGTTGATAGGTAAGTTCGATGAGTATTGTACCTTTTGAGGTTTCTAATTTTGCGTAAATGCCTTCCATAACGATTTTTATTTGTCGGCAAAGATAAGAATCCCAACCAATCCTAAAAGTTTAATTTGCGATTTCGCTCATAAACTTAAGGCGGTACAAACGCAATTCCTCCTCCTCATAGTCTCCGTCAAAGGCTGCTGTTGCTTCTGAAATGGAATCTGAATCGGACTCGATAAAATAGTCATAGAGTTCTTCCAATTGATCATCATCAAAAAGATCTTCCAGATAATAATCAATATTGAGTCGGGTACCTGCAAAAACAATCGTTTCCATTTCCGAAACAAGCTTTTCCATCGACATCCCTTTGGCATCGGCAATATCTTCAAGAGGTAGTTTCCGATCGATACTTTGGATTAGATAAAGTTTCAATGCGGAATTGATTCCTGTACTTTTGACCACCAAATCATCTGGGCGAGTGATCTCGTTTTCCTCAACGTATTGACTGATGAGGTTGATAAATTGGTCCCCATAGCGTTTTGCTTTCCCTTCTCCCACTCCATTAATCGTGACTAGTTCTTCCGAACTAATGGGGTATTTTAAACACATTTCTTCCAAGGAATTTTCTTGAAAGACAGCATAGGGAGGCACTTCATTGGCTTCTGCCACCTGTTTTCTCAAGTTGAGTAACAATTGCATTAAAGTTTTATCCAAGACACCCTGTGACTTGACGGGTTGGATAGGAACATTTTCCTGTCCCACAAATTTGTGGTCTTCCGTCATCATAAATGACTCGGGTTGGTCTAAAAATGCTTTTCCTCGAGTGGTGATTCGAATCAAACCATAGGCTTCGATTTCTTTGATGAGATACCCTGCCACTAAAGCTTGTCGAATTAACGCCATCCAAAAATGGGAGTCTTTGTTTGCTCCACTTCCAAAGACAGCAAGGGTATTGGTTTTGTGAGATTGAATTACTGCATTTTTCTCTCCCAAAAGAGTTTTTACCAACTCTTTAGACTTGTAAATTTCTTTGGTTTCTACTATTGCTTTTAAAAGAAGGACTAGGACGTCTTTTGCGTCCACTTGCTCTTTTGGAAAACGCATGTTGTCATCCATAGCTCCTCCGTCTCCGGTCTCATTGTCAAACGCTTCTCCAAAATAGTGAAGGATAAATTTACGTCTTGAAATTGAAGTTTCTGCGTAAGCCACCATATCTGCTAAAAGTGCCATTCCAATTTCTTGTTCTGCCAAGGGTTTACCTGACATGAATTTTTCCAATTTTTCAATGTCTTTGTAAGCATAAAATGCTAAACAATGACCTTCACCCCCATCTCGTCCTGCACGACCTGTTTCCTGATAATAACTCTCAATACTTTTCGGAATGTCGTGGTGAATCACAAAACGAACATCCGGTTTATCGATTCCCATACCAAAGGCAATGGTCGCTACTATGATGTCGCAATCATCTTTCAAAAATTGATCTTGATGTGATACCCTAGACTTTGCATCCAGACCTGCATGATAGGGCAATGCATTAATGCCATTTACCTGTAAAGTTTGAGCCAACTCCTCCACGCGTTTTCGTGACAAACAATAAATGATGCCCGACTTGCCACTATTTTGTTTTACAAATCGGATGATATCAGAATCTACCTGATTTGTTTTTGTTCGGACCTCGTAATACAAATTCGGTCTATTGAAAGAGGCTTTAAAAACTTGAGCTTTCGAAATCCTCAAATTTTTCATTATATCTTCTTGTACTTTTGGCGTTGCAGTAGCCGTCAGAGCAATAATCGGAATACTTTGTTTAAACTGCTCCAAGATGACCCGAAGATTGCGGTATTCAGGTCTAAAATCATGTCCCCATTCTGAAATACAATGGGCTTCATCAACTGCTAAAAAAGAAATCTTAACCGATTTGAAAAAATCTATAGTGTCCTTTTTGGAAAGGGATTCCGGTGCGACGTACAAGAGTTTGGTAATTCCATTGCGAATATCACTTTTCACTTGAGCCGTTTCGGTCTTGTTAAGCGATGAATTCAGTACATGAGCGATACCATTTTCGGAGGAAATTCCCCGTATGGCATCCACTTGATTTTTCATTAAAGCGATAAGTGGAGACACTACAATAGCGGTACCTTCTTGAACCAGGGCAGGCAGCTGATAACAAAGCGACTTTCCTCCACCCGTAGGCATAATGACAAAGCAATCTTCTTTTTCTAGGATGTGCGTGATTACGGACTCCTGAAGTCCTTTAAAAGCAGAGAAACCAAAATGTTTCTTTAACTGAATTTTAAGTTCTTCCGCATTCATGAAAACAGTAAAGAGTTAATTTTTCAGGCATTTTTATTTGTAAGATACCAAAAATATAAGGTATTCACAATATAATATTTATACATTTTTAAAGAAATCGAAACAATTGATTCTTTAAAAAATGCTGCTGGGTACCATTTGTTTTTGATATTTTTACCCACGAAACGATGGATAAAAACAAGGAACTACTATGAGTGGAGAATCTCCTAAAGACGAAATGTCCTTCTTGGATCATCTTGAAGAATTGCGATGGCACCTCATCCGCTCGGTGTTGGCAATTTTGATAATAGCTACGTTAGCTTTCCTATTTAAAGATTTTATTTTTGACGTGCTCCTGTTTGGTCCTAAACATAAAGATTTTATTACCTACCGTTGGTTTTGTTCCATCTCACAAACATTGGGACAGGGAACTAGTTTTTGTATCGAGGAACTACCGTTTAGAATCCAAAGTCGAACAATGGCAGGTCAATTTTCAGCCCATTTGTGGACCTCTATTCTAGCAGGTTTTATTGTTTCTTTCCCATATATTGTTTTTGAATTTTGGAAATTTATCAGCCCAGGACTGTATGAAAACGAGCGTAAAAATGCACGTGGGTTTATTTTTATCGCTTCCCTCTTGTTTTTTATCGGAGTACTCTTTGGATATTATATCGTTACCCCTTTATCGATTAACTTTTTAGGAAATTATACGGTGAGTAGTGAAATTTTTAATGATTTTGATTTAAGCAGTTATATCGGTCTGTTACGTGCTTCAGTGTTGGCTTCAGGTATCATTTTTGAGCTCCCCATCATCGTCTATTTTTTAACCAAATTAGGCATTATCACACCCGCGTTTTTAAGAAAAAACAGGAAGATATCTTTGGTTGTTGTATTGAGTCTGTCTGCTATTATAACACCTCCCGATATTGTCAGTCAAATCATAGTGAGTATCCCAATATTGATTCTTTACGAAGTGAGTATTTTAATTTCGAGAATTGTGGTTAGAAATCAAGATAAAGCCCTTAAAAATGTCTGATGCCGTAACAAATTTTAACGAATATCGCAGTCGGATGAACGACAAGCTCCTAGATGGAGCGTCCATGACTTTAAAACGCATCTTCAGTTTGGACAACCAGGCGTATAAAGCAGGGAGTCTCGATGTTGCCACAAAAGAATTATTGGGTTTGGTCGCCTCTATGGTGCTTCGCTGTGACGACTGTGTAAAATATCATTTGGAAAATTGTCACAAAGAACAACTCAGCAAAAATCAAGTTATGGAAGCGCTGGAGATCGCTACAGTAGTGGGAGGAAGCATTGTCATCCCCCACTTGAGAAGAGCTTACGAATATTGGGAAGCACTAGAAACGGAAACAAAATAAAATCATGAAGCTACGCGCAGAGGGTATCGAAAAATCGTACAAGGGACGGAAAGTCGTTAAAGGAATTTCATTGGAAGTAACCCAAGGAGAAATTGTAGGTCTCCTAGGACCCAATGGAGCGGGAAAGACTACTTCTTTTTACATGATCGTAGGACTGATCAAACCCAATGCCGGAAGTATTTTTCTTAATGCAGATGAAATTACAAAATACCCCATGTATCGTCGGGCTCAGAACGGAATTGGATACCTAGCCCAGGAAGCTTCTGTATTTCGAAAACTGAGTATCGAAGAAAATATTTTGAGTGTGCTGCAAATGACTTCTCTAAGCAAAGCGGCACAAAAAGAAAAAATGGAATCGCTTTTAGAAGAATTTGGACTTACACACATTCGCAAAAATCGCGGAGACTTACTCTCCGGAGGGGAACGCAGACGAACGGAAATTGCCCGAGCACTAGCCACCGACCCTAAATTTGTTCTTTTAGATGAACCCTTTGCTGGAGTGGATCCAGTGGCAGTAGAAGACATTCAGCGTATCGTAGCGCATTTAAAAAAGAAAAACATCGGAATCCTTATCACCGATCACAATGTTCAAGAAACCCTTGCTATTACAGACAAAACTTACCTAATGTTTGAGGGAAGTATCCTCAAAGCAGGAACCCCTGAAGAACTAGCCGAGGACGAAATGGTCCGCAAGGTTTACCTCGGTCAAAATTTCGAACTTCGCAAAAAGAAGCTTTCGTTTTAAACAAGGACTACCTCTATTGGATTCACTAAAATTAGTTATTGAAGGTGGTGCTATTGCGAATCACGTTGAGAATAAGATAAATCAGTATCAATAGGGGGACTGCAACCCAATTGAAAAAATAAAACATCGGTAAACTCAGCAGCAGCAAAATCCATTGAAATTGGTATTCTTGAAAGCTTAGAGACTTGATTTTAAATGAAAAAAGCGGCAACCGAACATTCATCAGAATTGCAGAAAGTAGTGTGATGATAACCAAAGTGGAATAGGACGTAATCACCTCCTTTAAAGATTCAAAAATAGGATGTTCAATCAGCAATGGAAGGGCTACGATAAACAAGGCATTGGCAGGAGCTGGAAGGCCTTTAAATTCTTCTTGTTGTTCTTTATCAATATTAAATCGGGCCAAACGGATTCCTGCACCCAAAGGAATCAAAAAACCTACCAGCGCAAGGGGAGCAAAAGAAAACGTAAATTCACTTTGTAAAATAATCGTAGAAAAATTCAACTCCCGAACCCCACTTTCCAAAAACAAATTATACATCACTACTCCGGGTACTACTCCGCTCGTAATCAAATCCGCCATGGAATCAAACTGAAGACCAAACTCACTCTCTGCATCCATTAATCGGGCGAAAAAACCGTCGAACAAATCAAAAAAGGCACCTAAGAAAACTAATAAAAAGGCTGCCTCAAATAAATTCTTGTAGGCTAAATAAGCCGCTGAACAACCACATAAAAAATTTAGCGCCGTAAACAGATTGGGAATGATTTTTTTAAGTAAGTGCACCAAAAAATATTCTAATTTTCTACAATATACTAATTGCAATAGCTTCAAAAAAATTAATTTCGTATAAATGTCGAAGACTTTAAATCATCTTGTCCTTTCCCTTTCCACAGGAATCCTCCTTGGACTTTCTTGGCCTACGCAGGGACTAACTCTTCTCATTTTTGGAGCACTCGTCCCGTTGTTGTATGTGGAGGAGTCCATCCGAAAGGACACAGGCAAAAGAAAAGGACTTCGCCTGTTTTGCTTCAGCTATCTGAGCTTCTTAACGTGGAATCTGATCACTACCTGGTGGTTGTTCAATTCTACCCTATTTGGAATGTTGTTTGCCAATCTATGCAACAGTCTTTTTTACGCTCTTATTTTTCTTCTCTTTTACTGGGCCAAAGGAAGGTTGCCCCTTCGCAGCGCTCATATTTTTCTAGTAAGCCTTTGGTTGGCTTTTGAAAAACTTCATCTGATATGGGATTTTTCTTGGACCTGGCTCAACTTAGGAAATGTGTTTTCAGAACAAATCTATTGGATCCAATGGTATGAATACACGGGAACTTTCGGTGGTTCACTGTGGGTACTTTCTCTAAACCTTTGGTTTTTTTACATCCTTAAAAAGCAAAATTTCAAGCTTTCCAAAGTCCTTGTCCCTAGACTTGTTCCTCCCTTACTGTTCTTAGCTTTACCTATCGCTTTTTCTTTGTATCTCTATCAAAACGTAGAAACTCCTGAAAAAACTATTGAAGTGGTGTTGATGCAGCCCAACATCGATCCGTACAGCACCAAATACGAATTGACCAACAAAATATTTTTAGATCAGTTTTGGCAACAATCCAAACCCTTTTTAACCCCAAATACAGACTACGTTTTAACTCCAGAAACCTATTTTGCAGAAGGCTATGGAGAAGAGTTTGCCACCTATGCTTCCACAGAAATCCACGGAGGAATTCAAGAGGGTCTGGCTGCTTACCCAAAGCTTCAATGGATTAGCGGGATCCAGTTTTACGACACCTACGTTCAAAAAGAAGCCCCTTCACTTACCGCCAATCTTGTTAGCAACAACCTATGGGTTGAATTTTACAATAGTGCAGTGCGTGAACAGTACGACGAAATACCGGACGTATACCACAAATCCAAATTAGTAGTTGGAGTGGAAAACATGCCATTTAAGGCGGTTTTAAAGCCCCTTTTAGGTGAGGTGATGATTGATTTGGGAGGTACCGTTTCAAGCCGTAAGATTCAAGAAAATCGATCTGTTTTTTCAAATAGCAATTCCACTGAAAAAGCAGCCCCCATTATCTGTTATGAATCTATTTTTGGAGAATTTGTTACAGAATATGTTCAAAATGGAGCTACTTTTTTAGCTGTCATCTCAAATGACGCCTGGTGGGGAGAAACTCCGGGACATCGTCAATTATTAAGTTATACCCGGCTACGTGCCATAGAAAACCGACGCGACATTGCGCGAAGTGCCAATACAGGAATTTCTGCATTCATCGACGCACGAGGTGAACTTCTCCAACAGACAGCGTACAACACCAAAACTGTACTGACAGGAAAAATAGCCTCGCGGTCCCAACTGACCTTTTACACTCGTTTTGGAGACCTGATTGCTCGTTGGTCCATTTTTATTGCTGCTCTTTTCTTTTTACTCGCC
>DBBQ01000065.1:18876-69623 GCA_002292265.1 Flavobacteriaceae bacterium UBA980
GAGAATATGAGAGAGAATAAAGTCTATACAAAAACTGGAGACAGTGGTGAAACCAGCTTAATTTCTGGTAAAAGAGTTCCTAAACACGATATCCGAATCAAAGCCTATGGCGCAATTGATGAACTCATTGCTTGGTCTGGACTGATTCGTGATACTACCGATAATAAGGTAATTCAAAATACGTTGATGGATATTCAAAAACAATTGATGACTGTTGCAGCACAACTTGCCATTGACACAGAAAAGGATTTCCCTAAAAATCTAAAACCCTTAGAAAATAAAACAGTTGCTTTTATAGAAGAAGAAATTGACAAATTGACCGAAGAGCTTCCCCCATTACGAAACTTCGTTATTCCTGGGGGGCATGTATTGATTTCGTATGTACATATTGCACGATCTATTTGCAGAAGGGCAGAACGCCACGTGACCGAATTGGATCAAAAAGCTCCAATATCTGCAACATTGATCGCCTATGTGAACCGTCTTTCTGACTATTTTTTCACTCTTTCTAGAACCTTTTCCTATGAATTGGATGTAGAAGAAATAAAATGGAACGGAAACTAAAATTTAAGAAAAGGTTGCACACTATAGATAAAAATTTATTTTTGCAAAAAAATATTAACCTATGTATTGGACATTAGAATTAGCATCTTACTTAAGTGATGCCCCTTGGCCCGCTACAAAAGACGAATTAATCGATTTTTCTATAAGAACGGGAGCTCCTTTGGAGGTCGTTGAAAATCTCCAGTCCATGGAGGATGAAGAGGATATTTACGAGTCCATTGAAGAAATTTGGCCTGACTTTCCCACCGAAGAGGACTATCTTTGGAACGAAGATGAATATTGAATTATACTCCTCACGAATTACAAAAGTCTCTTAGCTGAGACTTTTTTTTAGTTACTTTTAACCAACAGTAAAAGCACCTATGAGCATTTTAAACAGCATATTAAAAACCTTTGTAGGAGACAAGACAAAAAAAGATCTCAGTAAGATTACTCCTCTGATTGCTGAAATTAATACGTTTCAAAAAAGCTTTGAATCACTTAGCCACGACGATCTTCGAGAAAAAACAAATGAATTTAAATCGTTAATTACAGAGGGGAATCAAGGGTTTACAGAAAACATTAACCGCCTTCAAGAGGCCGTCAAAAAAACCAATGACCTCGACGAAAAAGAAGCGCTTTATAAAGAAATAGACCAGGAAAACGAGGCTGCCCAAGCCAATGCAGAAACTATTTTAAACAGTATCCTTCCCGAAGCCTTTGCGGTAGTAAAAGAAACAGCCCGTCGTTTTGTTGAGAACAAAACAATCGAAGTCACAGCGAGCACTTCCGATCGTGAATTTTCACAATCCAAACCGTATATTCAACTAAACGGGGATAAAGCGTTGTGGGCAAACTCTTGGGATGCGGCAGGAAAACCTATTGTATGGGATATGGTTCACTACGATGTACAACTCATCGGTGGGATCGCATTACACCAAGGAAAAATTGCAGAAATGCAAACGGGAGAGGGAAAGACCTTAGTCGCAACTCTACCCGTATATCTCAATGCACTCACAGGGAAAGGGGTTCATCTGGTAACGGTCAATGACTACCTCGCGAAGCGAGATAGCGCTTGGATGGCGCCACTCTTTGAATTCCACAGTTTGAGTGTGGACTGTATCGACCATCATCCCCCAAACAGCCCCGAAAGAAGAAAGGCTTATCGAGCGGATATTACCTACGGAACCAACAATGAATTTGGTTTTGATTATCTACGAGATAATATGGCACACACCGCTGAGGATTTGGTACAACCCAAACACAATTATGCCATTGTAGATGAGGTAGATTCTGTCCTGATAGACGATGCAAGAACCCCTTTGATCATTTCAGGCCCTACTCCCGAGGGAGATCGGCACGAATTTGATGTTTTAAAAGCTAATGTCAATAGTTTAGTCTCCAATCAACGCAGCTTACTCACAAGTGTCTTAGCAGAAGCGAAGGCGAAAATTAAAGCTGGGGATACCAAAGAGGGAGGTCTTTTACTACTTCGGGTTTTTAGAGGGTTACCAAAAAACAAAGCACTCATCAAGTTTTTGAGTGAAGAAGGAGTCAAACAACTCTTGCAAAAAACAGAAAATCACTACATGCAGGACAACAACAGAGAAATGCACGTAGTGGATGCAGAATTGTACTTTGTTATAGACGAAAAAAACAATCAAATTGACCTCACCGAAAAAGGAATTCAGATGCTTTCCGAAGACAATTCTGATTCTCACTTTTTTGTCCTTCCAGACATTGGAAGTGAAATTGCTAAAATAGAATCTCAAGAGTTGGATCCTAAGAAAGAAGCAGCCCTTAAAGAAACACTTTTTAAAGACTTTGACATCAAGAGTGAACGCATTCACAGTATGAATCAACTGCTGAAAGCCTATACCCTTTTCGAAAAGGATGTGGAATACGTGGTGATGGAAAATAAGGTAAAAATTGTTGACGAACAAACAGGTCGGATCATGGAGGGACGTAGGTATTCCGATGGGCTCCACCAAGCCATTGAAGCCAAAGAAAACGTAAAGATTGAAGCCGCCACCCAAACTTATGCCACCATTACCTTGCAAAACTACTTTAGGATGTATCACAAACTCTCTGGGATGACCGGTACAGCCATCACAGAAGCGGGAGAATTTTGGGAAATCTATAACTTGGACGTCATCGAAATCCCTACCAACCGACCCATTGCAAGAAAAGATGAGGAGGATTTAATATATAAAACCAAACGCGAAAAATACAACGCAGTAATCGAAAGGGTGAGTGCCTTTTCTGCAGAAGGAAGACCTGTACTGATTGGAACCACCTCGGTGGAAATTTCTGAGCTTTTAAGTAAAATGCTCAATATTAGAAAAGTAAAGCACAATGTCCTGAATGCTAAAATGCATAAAAAAGAGGCGGATGTTGTTGCAGAAGCGGGAAATCCGGGAGTGGTTACCATTGCCACCAATATGGCGGGTAGAGGAACGGACATCAAGCTCTCTCAAGGAGTAAAAGACGCTGGAGGCTTGGCTATTATCGGAACGGAACGCCACGATTCCAGACGTGTTGATCGCCAATTGCGCGGTCGTTCAGGACGACAGGGAGACCCTGGAAGCTCTCAGTTTTTTGTTTCTTTAGAAGACAACCTTATGCGTCTTTTTGGCTCAGATCGTGTTGCCAAAGTGATGGACCGGATGGGTCTGGAAGAAGGAGAAGTCATTCAACACTCCATGATGACCAAGTCCATAGAACGAGCACAAAAGAAAGTAGAAGAAAACAACTTTGGAATCCGAAAACGTCTCCTAGAATACGACGACGTAATGAGTGCACAACGAGAAGTCATTTACAAAAGACGTAAACACGCCCTGGAAGGTACTCGACTCAAATTGGACGTGCTAAACATGTTGTACGACACCTGTGAAGAAATTGTACTGAACAATAAAGCTGCTAATGATTATAAAAACTTTGAGTTTGAAATCATAAGCAATTTTTCAATGACTGCCCCGATCGATGAAGCGGTATTTACTGAAGCTAGTGAAAACGAATTGATCCAAAATCTCTACAATGCCCTACTGGAACACTATACGGAGAAAACCACTGCCAATGCGCAGATGGCCTATCCTGTAATCAAAGATGTCTTTGAACGTCCTGATAATAAATTTGAACGCATCGTTGTTCCCTTTACCGATGGGATAAAATCGTTAAATGTAGTGACCAATCTCAAAGAGGCTTATGAGTCCGAAGGGCAGAGTTTAGTAGACGATTTTGAACGTAATATCACCCTCGCTTTAATTGACAATGCATGGAAGGTGCATTTGAAAAAAATGGACGAGCTGAAACAGTCTGTACAATTGGCGGTTCACGAGCAAAAAGATCCTCTTTTGATCTATAAATTTGAAGCCTTCGAGCTTTTCAAATCCATGATCAATGCACTAAATAAAGAAGTTCTTTCGTTTTTAATCAAAGGCGGGTTACCCAATCAGAAAGCTACCAACATTCAAGAAGCCAAAAGACCGCGCTCCCAACAAAAACTCAAAACGTCAAAAGACGATGTCCTCAATACAGAGGAATTGGCGCAAAAAGCGCGTTCTGTAGGGGCTGGTGTCAGTCCCTCGCAACGACAAACCATAGAAACCATCGTACGTGAAAAACCAAAAATTGGCCGAAACGAAAAAGTAACCATCAAGAATATCGCGACTGGGGAGACCAAAACCCTAAAATACAAGCAAGCAGAACTCCTCATTAAAAAAGGAGAATGGGTCATAAGCACATAATTTCTTATTTTTAATCAAAATAAAGGGAGTATGGATGCATATGCTGCTGTTTTGTTGTGGGCGATACCTGGTTTTTTAGTTTTGGTTTTGGCTGAAATTCTGTACGGATATTTTACCAAAAACCAATCGTATACTTTTATGGACACCTTGGCGAGTTTAAGCTCGGGGATGACCAATATTCTCAAAGATGTACTCGGTTTAGGTATTCTGCTGATTTCCTATCCTTTTTTGCTAGAAAAAATTGCAGTTGGGGAAATAAAAACTACCCTTGGGGTATATCTTGTCGCTTTTATTTGTATTGATTTTGCATCCTATCTCGTTCATTTACTTAATCACAAAATCAATATTTTCTGGAACCAACACCTCATCCACCACAGCAGTGAGGAATTTAATTTGGCCTGTGCCCTACGTCAAAGCATTTCAAATCTAGTTGGCTTTGCCGCTATTTTTTTGATACCAGCAGCTCTTTTAGGTGTTCCTTCCAAAGTGATTCTAACCCTAAGCCCGATTCATCTTTTCGCTCAATTCTGGTACCACACTAAACACATCGGCAAGCTTGGTTTTTTAGAGTACATTATCGTGACGCCTTCCCAGCACCGTGTACACCACGCGATCAACCCCATTTATATCGATAAAAACTTAGCTGCGATTTTCTGTATTTGGGATCGGATGTTTGGAACTTTTCAGGAAGAACTCGATAGTGAACCACCCATTTATGGTACCCTAAAACCTGCTCAAAGTTGGAATCCCTTTTGGATTAATTTTCAGCACCTGTATCTGTTGGCACGTGATGCATGGTACACCAAAAGTTGGACGGATAAAATTCGACTTTGGTTTATGCCTACAGGCTGGCGTCCCAAAGATGTACTGACTCTATTTCCTGTTCAAACGCGAGACCTCAATGCAAAGGACAAGTACAAACCCCATTATGACAAAACCTGGAAGCTCATTGCCTTACTGCATTTTTTCGCTTTGGTCGTGCTGTTGTTGTTCTTTCTTTCTTCCTTTAGTGAATTCACTACGCATTTTAAACTAAGTTTTGGCGCGTTGATTTTAGTTACCATATTCGGATTTACCTCTTTGATGGATTATCACAACTGGGCACCTCTTTTTGAAATGTTTCGAGGTTTGGGGAGTATGGTCTTTCTGTTCCTTCCTCAATTTGAATTTTTACGAGAAACTGCTCCTTGGCTTCTGGTATTTTTGGGGGGCTACGCGATCTATACTTTTGCAGTCGGAATTTGGGCAAAAAGTAAGGATCCCAATCGAAAATTAGCAGTGAACTAATGTCCCAAAACACTTTGGATTATCTGATTCTTGGCCCCGCACACCCTTTTCGTGGAGGCATAGCAGAAACACAGCATCAGTTTGCAAAAGCCTTACAAAAACAGGGCAAAAAAGTAGGCCTTTTGACTTTTACAAAACTCTACCCCAAGTTGCTCTTTCCTGGAAAAACTCAACTCAGTACAGAAGAAGCTCCTGAAGATCTGTCTATTTATAGAGCAATTCACGCCTACCATCCGCTACAGTGGGCGGAAGCGGTTCGGTTTATCCATTCCCAAGACCCAGCTGTAGTTGTGTTTCGATACTATACCCCTTTTCTGTCATTTGTTTATTATTGGATTGGGAAAAGACTTTCCAAAAAAATTAAAAAAATAGCACTAGTGGACAATTGGGTTCCCCACGAACCTAGGGGAATTGATCAAAGGTTAAATCGACTTTTTACCAAATCTATGGATGCTTTCACCTGTCTTTCACCTGGAGTAGCAGAACAAATTAAAACGGATTTTAAAGGGCCGCTTTGGGAAGGTTTTCATCCCATCAATGAAAATCTCCTTCCCCGACTGGATCAGAAAAAAGCAAAAACAAAACTGAATTGGGATACGGAAACCACTTACGTTTTATTTTTTGGTCTCATCAGAAAATACAAAGGACTGGAACTTTTAATCGAAGCGTTCAGCCAAAAACCTCTTTTCAATAAAAACGTAAAACTCTACGTCGCTGGCGAATGCTACGAAGATCCCCAAAAATATATCCAGCTGATCGATTCCTTGGGACTTACCGATCGGATCATTTTAGATTTTAACTATAAAACTAAAATTGAAATACAGGAACTATTTTCTACAAGTGACATCGTTGCCCAAACCTATCATACCGCTACTCAAAGTGGTGTTACTCCCATTGCATACCACTATCAAAAACCCCTTTTGGTATCCGATATTGACGGTTTGAGGGATCCCATACTAAAAGATCAATCAGGCGTTGTAGTTGAAAAAAACAACCTAGCAATTGCGGAAGGGATTGTTTCGCTCTTGGAAAAAAAGCAATGGGAAACCTGTGTTGAACAAATTAAAAAATCCAGTCCTCAATACCGCTGGTCTTCTTTTGTTATCCAATGGGATGCTTTTGTTTCTGAAACAAAAATTAAATCCAATTGAACCAATAATTTTAAATTGTAACTTTCTAAAAAACTTAAATTGAAGATCTACTCGTTACCCCTACTCTTTTTTTTATGCGCACTCACCCCCAGTATGGCACAAATCAATTTTGAAAACTACCAACTCACCATAACAAAAACTTCAGAAACTATAAAAATTGACGGGGTACTGGACGAAAGTACATGGGAAACGGCGGCAGTAGGAAAAGACTTTTTTATGATTACTCCTGTTGACACGGGAAAAGCAACCCAGTTTTCTGAAGCTCGTGTCAGTTTTAACGATGAGTTCTTATACATCGCTATGATCTTTTTCAACAATTCCATACAAGGGGAGTATGTTGTAGAATCTTTAAAAAGAGATTTTTCTTTTGGAAAAAATGATAATTTTCTAGTCGCCATCGATCCGTTTAACAATCAAAGTACGGGTTTTGCCTTTGGTCTCAATGCCTATGGTGCGCAATGGGATGGTACCATGTATGACGGGAGAAGTGTGGACTTGAATTGGGACACCAAATGGTATTCAGAAGTTCAGTTTCATGAAGAAAAATGGGTCTGTGAAATTGCAATACCCTTTAAATCCATTCGATATGACGAAACCAGTGGGGTGTGGGGCATCAACTTTAGTCGCTTGGATCTCAAAGCTAGTGAAAAGTCAAGTTGGGCTCCTGTACCGCGCCAATTTCCCTCCGTCACACTAGCTTATGCTGGTGCCTTAGTTTGGGAAAATCCTCCACCAGAGCAAGGAAATAATATATCCCTGATCCCCTATCTTTCAGACAATCTTTCTCAAGAAAATTCCGATCCAGAAAGCAACAGCTTTAAAATCGGAGGAGATCTGAAATACAACCTGACCTCTGCACTTAATTTGGACGTTACCTTAAATCCTGATTTTTCGCAAGCCGAAGTTGACCAACAGGTAACAAATTTAGATCGGTTTGAACTCTTTTTCCCCGAACGAAGACAATTTTTTCTGGAAAATGCAGATCTGTTTTCCAATTTTGGATACAAGACCCTACGTCCCTTTTTTTCGAGAAGAATTGGACTTAATGTACCCATCATCGGAGGTATTCGACTGAGCGGAAACCTGGATGAAAATTGGCGTTTGGGCATCATGGATATTCAAACTCAAAAAGAAGAAAACCTCGGGTTAGCAGCTGAGAATTTTGGTGTTTTTACCCTGCAAAGAAAAGTATTGGATCGCTCCAACATCAGTTTGATCTTCGTAAACAAACAAAAAATAAATTCACCCGAAAACAGTCCGTCGGAAGACGCGTACAACCGAAATTTAGGTTTGGAATACAACTATTTTTCGGAGGACAACTTGTGGAATGGAAAGCTTTTGTTCCTGCAGTCCTTTAGCCCTTTGGAGGCCAACCAAGGAAGTGTTTTTGCCTCGCATATTGGGTACCAATCGACCCGGTGGAACTGGAGAATTCAACAAGAATATGTAGCTGGGAATTACAGTGCCGATGTGGGTTTTATCCCGAGAAACAATTATATCAAATTGGAAACCCGTGGTGGACATTTGGTTTATACCCAAAAAGAAACACCACTACTCTCTCACGGACCCAGTGTGGAAAGAACCTATTATTTTGACACCTCCTTTGAGAAAAAAGACCAGACTACCGAATTCAACTACCTGTTTAATTTTAAAAACAGAAGTCGTTTCACTTTGGGATTTCAAAACCAATTCATTGAATTACTCTCTGATTTTGATCCACTGCGAACTGGAAAAGCAGAACTTCAAAAAGGTACCGAACATCGGTGGAATAGCATTACCCTTTCCTATGATGCAAAACCCCAAAACCGATTTACCTATTCCCTAGAGGCCTTGACGGGTGGCTATTACAACAAGGGAAAGCGCAGCGCATTTCTAGGAGAATTTAGATACCGTTTCCAGCCTTTTTTAGAGCTCAGTTCTGTGGCAAACTTCAATCAAATTAATCTCCCTGCCCCTTGGAATGACAATTCCTTTTGGCTTTTGGGAATGAAAGCCAACCTAACCTTTACCAATACCCTCTTCTTTTCCAATTTATTTCAATACAACGAACAGCTGGGACTTTGGAACTTTAACTCCAGATTTCAATGGCGCTACAAACCAGCCTCGGATATTTTCTTAGTTTTTAACAGCAATGAAATCAGCGTACCCAACCTTTCCACTGGATGGAACTTGACCTTAAAAATCAATTATTGGTTAAATTTATAGCATGAACGAAAAGCGACAACACTGGGAAAAGGTATTCCAAACCAAAACTCCCGCCGAGGTGAGTTGGACCGAAAAATATCCTAAAACCTCTATGGACTGTATCCAGACGTTAACTCTAGATAAGGCACTCCCTATTATTGATATTGGAGGCGGCGACAGTCGCTTGGTAGATGCCTTACTCGAAGATGGTTTCACCGATGTCAGTGTCCTAGACATTTCAGAAAAAGCACTTCAGAGAGCTCAGGAACGACTGGGCACTCTGTCCAAAGAAGTTAGTTGGATTGTCAGTGATGTGTTAGATTTTAAACCTGAAAAAAAATATGCCCTTTGGCACGATCGGGCTTCGTTTCATTTTTTAACCCAACGGGAAGACATACAGCGCTATACCAAGCTTGTTAATCAAACGGTTTCAAACACATTGATTGTTGGTACGTTTTCTACTTCGGGACCTTTAAAGTGCAGTGGCTTGCCCATTACACAATACAGTTGCGCCAGTCTCTCCAATAACTTTGAAGGGGGCTATGAAACTTTAGATTGTATCGAAGTGACTCATAGAACCCCGTTTGACACAGAACAAAACTTTGTTTTCGGTAGTTTTCAAAAAAAGAATTAAGGTGTCGGGAGCTGTTCCTCAACAGCCGCTAGGATAATATTACTCCAAACAGCATAGCCTGTTTTGTTTAAATGCAATTGGTCTCCTACAAACCACTCGGGCTTTGGTTGTCCTTTTGTATCTAAAAATTCGGGCACCGTATCGATATAATACAGATTTGAAGTCTTTGCACAGTACGCTTTTATCAATTCATTGGCCTCGTTGATTTCTGACCATTTGTTCCAGCGGCCTTTGTCATCGATAATAATTTAAATGTTCGAGGAATTGGAAATCGAATGCAACGCGGAAGTGCACTAGCAGCCTGGAACACCGAATATAGACATACACTACTTGAACAACGTTGGCTCGCAATTCAAGCGAACGGCTTTTTAGATATCGCCGCGATTCGCCCCGCCGGAAGTTCGATTAGCAACACTTTCGATAACCAAAATACAAAAGCCTTTGGCGGAATAGGAATCCTGATCATCCATAAGTTTATCCACAGTGCCATTTTGCGAATAGACTATGGATTTTCACTAAAAAAACCGAAACAAAGAGGCTTGGTCTTTGGAATCGGTCAGTTTTTTGAATTACAACAAATAGTCCGTAGAAACAAAGTTGGATTGTTCTGAACGGAGCAAACGCTCTAAAATTTCCTTGTTATACGGTGTGTCTTTGGAAGCCAAAAAGGTCCGTATGGAAAACGAACGTAAGGCATCATAAACACTCAAGGTACTTACAGCCGAATTTTTTCGCCCTGTAAAAGGATATACGTCTGGTCCGCGTTGGCAAGCTGAATTTAGATTCACACGACATACCAGGTTTGCAAGCGTATCTACTAGTGGCCCCAATTTGGTCACATCCCGACCAAAAAGGCTAACCTGCTGACCGTATTCGGAAGCCGCCATAGCATCCAAAGGCTCGTCAATTTCTTTGTATGAAATTATTGGAATCACTGGACCAAACTGCTCTTCGTGGTACAACTTCATCTTTTCGGTTACAGGATACATCACTGCGGGGTAAGAATAGTTTTCTGAAAGTTGTCCTCCTTTTTTATTTAAAACTTTTGCCCCATTTGCCTTTGCGTCCTTAATTAATTCTTGAAGGTAGGCGGGCTTTGAAGGTTCTGGAAGCGGCGTTAAAAACGTATCTTCCCAAGGCATCCCATACTGAAGTTCATCTACTGCTTTTGAAAAGCGACGGTTGAACTCATCCACTATGGATTCGTGAACGTAAAGTACCTTTAGCGCGGTACAGCGTTGTCCATTGTAAGAAAGAGTTCCTGAGATGCACTCTTTGATCGTATGATCTAAATCAGCATCGGGAAGAATGATCCCTGGATTTTTTGCTTCTAAACCAAGTACCAAGCGCAAGCGATTTTTGTTCGGGTGCTGATCTTGTAAAGAGACTGCGGAAGAACTGTGTCCGATCAGTGCTAAAACATCAATTGCTCCCGTTTTCATAATGGGAGTTGCAATTTTTCTTCCTCTTCCGAATAAAATATTAACCACTCCAGGAGGAAAACTTTCTTGAAAAGCTTTAAGCAAAGGAGCTATCAATAGAACACCGTGTTTGGCGGGCTTAAAAATGGCTGTGTTCCCCATGATAATGGCGGGAATAAGCAAGCAAAAAGTTTCATTTAAAGGATAATTATAAGGCCCTAAACAGAGTACCACCCCCAAAGGACCCCGACGGATGTGCGCATACACACCCCCTTGCATATCAAACTTGGCTCCCTTACGGTCTAAGTTTTTATAGGCGTCTATGGTGTCATAAATGTAGTCTACCGTACGATCAAATTCTTTGTAGGAATCCGATTTGTTTTTACAAATCTCCCACATCAGTAACTTGACTACCTCTTCGCGATGCGTTTTCATCTTCTCGACAAAAATCTCCATACACTTTAGACGTTCTCCAACTTTCATTGTAGGCCAAAGTCCTTGGCCGCGGTTGAATGCTTTTTCAGCTGCTTCTAAAGCTTCCAGAGCCGTGTCCGTTTCCATGTCTGGAATAGTCCCTAAAAGCGTGGGTTGCCCCTCAGTGGGGATCACAGAATAGACTTCAGAAGTTGCGCCTTTCCATTTTTTGATTTTTCCATTGATGAGGTATTCGTCACAAGCCAAGGGCTGCACTTGAAATTCCTCTGGGATCTGAGTTGTAATCGTATTCATTTCTTTTTCTTTTATGTAGCAAGGTTTAGATTAAAAACTGAAACAAACTTTGTTTGTCGTTTAGGTAATCGAATTTGAAGTTATGTTTTTTCATTCGTTCTACCAAAAGCGATAAATCTGTCGCTTCTTGTAATTCAATTCCGACTACTGCTGGTGCAGTGTTTCGGAAGTTTTTTTTTGAAAATTCAAAATGGGTAATATCGTCTTTGGGTCCTAAAATTTGGGTAACAAACTGTTTTAAAGCTCCGGAACGTTGTGGAAAATCAACCAAAAAGTAATGCTTTAATTTAGAATACATCAAAGCGCGTTCCTTGATCTCGGGCATCCGAAAAACGTCATTGTTTCCCCCACATACCAAAACCCCTACGGACTTATTTACAAAGAGGTCTCCAAGGAGGTCTAGAGCTGCAATAGCGAGCGCTCCTGCAGGTTCAGCTACAATTCCGTCTTTATTGTAAACCTCTAAAATTGTTTGACAAATTTTTCCCTCTGGAACCAAGACTACCTGATCTAAGTGGGACTTACAAATTTCGAAGGCCAATTTCCCAACCTGACGTACGGTGGCTCCGTCTACAAAACCATCCATCTCCTTTAGAGTCACGCGCTTTCCCAAATCGAGCGCCCGTTTCATGGACGGTGCTCCTTCTGGTTCTACACCGATGATTTTTGTCTCGGGAGACTGCTCTTTCAAAACCGTTATTATACCAGAAACCAAACCGCCTCCCCCAATAGGGACCAATAGATAATCATACGCTTTGCTGCGTTGCTCCAGCATTTCGAGAGCCACGGTTGCTTGACCTTCTATAACTGTGGCATCGTCAAAAGGATGAATAAACGTCTTTTGGTCATTTTTAGCTGCTTGAAGTGCGATTTTTTGACAAGCGTCATAGGTATCTCCAACCAAAATAACCTCAACATAATCCCCTCCAAACCGATGTACTTGAGTAACCTTTTGCTGAGGGGTCGTAGCAGGCATATAAACCTCCCCTTTTATCTCTAATTTTTGACAAGAAAAAGCAAAGCCTTGCGCGTGATTTCCAGCGCTGGCACAAACAATTCCAGATTGAAGGTCTTTCTTGTTTAAAGATGAGATTTTGTTGTAGGCCCCACGAATTTTAAACGATCGTACCTGTTGCAGGTCCTCTCTTTTTAAAAAGACTGTAGCTTGGATCAAATCAGACAAACGCTTGTTGTACTCCAAGGGAGTGACGCGCGTCAACCCATTGAGCCGTTCCGCTGCTTTATGTACACCTCGTAGTGAGGGTAAGTGCGACATTATACGATTTTTTTCATGGCTGTCATCGAAGCCCGAAGTTCGTAACCGATCATCTCTACAGGGTGATAGCGGATGATTTCATTAATATCAATTAATTGTTTGTTATCCACACCCTGATCGTTTACGGAAAGTCCTTTTCCAATCACATCACTTTTGATTTCTTTCATAAAATCTTTGAGTAATGGTTTGGCTGCATGATCAAATAAATAACACCCGTACTCCGCAGTATCTGAAATGATACGGTTCATTTCAAATAATTTTTTTCGTGCAATGGTATTGGCTATCAGCGGAGTTTCATGAAGGGATTCGTAGTAAGCAGATTCCTCTTTAATTCCCGCCGCTACCATCGTATCAAATGCGAGTTCTACTCCAGCACGAACAAAGGCAACCATCAAAATACCGTGGTCAAAAAAGGCTTGCTCTGAAATTTCTTGGTCAGTAATCGGTGTTTTTTCAAAAGCGGTTTCTCCTGTCGCTGCACGCCAAGTCAATAAATTTTTATCGTCGTTCGCCCAATCTTCCATCATGGTTTTTGAAAAATGTCCAGACATGATATCGTCCATGTGCTTTTCAAAAAGGGGAGTTAAAATAGATTTGAGTTGTTCAGAAAGTTCAAACGCTTTAACTTTAGCAGGATTGGACAACCGATCCATCATGTTGGTAATCCCTCCGTGTTTTAAGGCTTCTGTGATGGTTTCCCAACCGTATTGAATAAGTTTCGCCGCATAACTAGGATCCACTCCTTCTTCTACCATTTTGTCAAAACTCAAAATAGAACCCGTTTGAAGTACACCACAGAGAATGGTTTGTTCTCCCATTAAATCTGACTTTACCTCGGCTACAAAAGAAGACTCCAATACTCCAGCGCGGTGTCCTCCTGTAGCGAACGCATAAGCTTTTGCCTGAGTTAAACCGTGCCCTTGGGGATCGTTTTCTGGGTGAACAGCAATGAGGGTAGGAACTCCAAAACCTCTTTTATATTCTTCACGAACTTCAGAACCTGGACATTTGGGCGCAACCATGATTACAGTCAAATCTTCACGAACTTTCATTCCTTCTTCCACAATATTAAACCCGTGTGAATAAGAAAGCGTGGCCCCTTTTTTCATTAAAGGCATTACTTCATTAACCACAGGCGTGTGGTTTTTATCGGGCGTTAAATTGATCACGACATCAGCAGAAGGAATTAATTCTTCATACGTTCCTACTTTAAAATCATTGCTTGTTGCATTTACGAAAGAAGCTCTTTTTTGCTCTATAGCCCCTTTTCTTAGGGCATATGAAATACTGAGTCCTGAATCGCGCATGTTCAAACCTTGATTTAAACCTTGAGCGCCACAGCCCACAATTACAATATTTTTACCCTCAAGGGCAGCTATTCCGTCTTCAAATTCTGAGGCTTCCATGAATCGGCATTGACCCAGTTGGTGCAGTTGGTCTCTTAATGATAATTGGTTGAAGTAATTTGACATAATTAGTTGTTGTTTTTAAATGAATCTAATATTTCTGAAATTCCCATTTTCGCTTTGGTAACTGAAATGCGTCCCGATCGAACAAATTGCAACAGCCCATAGGGTGCTAAGTCTTTCCGCAATTGTTCGGTTTCTTCTCTAAAGCCTGTTTTTTCAATCACAAAAAACTCAGGAGATACCGTCACAATAGTCGCATGACTGGATTTAATGATATTCTGAATGTGTCGCTCTTCGAACAAAGAACTCGATTTTACTTTGTAGAGTGCATTTTCCTGAAAGATCGTTTCCTCATCCGTATGGTAAAACGCTTTGATCACATCTACCTGCTTTTCGATTTGTTGTACAATTTTCCGAACCCGTTCGGCATCGGAGTGTACCACTATTACAAAACGAAAAACATCGGGTATTTCTGAGGCAGAAGTGGAAAAGCTTTCCAAATTAATATGACGTTTTAGAAAGATTGCAGAAATACGGTTCAGCAAACCAATATTATTCTCTGCATAAACTGAAATGGTATAGATCGTATTTTCCATTCTACTCTAATCTTATATCTGAAACACTGGCTCCTGAAGGTATCATTGGGAAGACATTGTCTTCTTTCTCTACGCATACTTCAAGGAAATAAGGCTCTTTAGAGGCCATCATTTCTTTTACTGCAGCGTCCAGTTCTTCTCTTTTCTTTACTCGTTTTGCTTTTATTCTAAAACCTTGAGCGATGGTCACAAAGTCTGGGTTCACCATCTCTGTAGAGGCATAGCGTTTGTCAAAAAATAATTGCTGCCACTGACGTACCATCCCGAGGAAATCATTGTTTAAAACCACAATTTTCACAGCAATTTGCTGTTGGTAAATGGTTCCCAGTTCTTGAATGGTCATTTGGTACCCCCCGTCTCCGATCACAGCGACAACCTCCCGATGGGGAGCTCCCATTTTAGCACCGATAGCTGCGGGAAGGGCAAAACCCATCGTTCCCAAGCCTCCTGAGGTTACATTACTTTTGGATTGGCTAAACTTTGCATAACGACAGGCTACCATTTGGTGTTGTCCTACATCCGTAACAATCACGGCATCATTCTTAGAATGTTTGTTGATCATCTCCACGCTTTCACCCATGGTCAATCCCTCTTTCTTTGGTAACAAATCCGATTTGATGACCTTATCGTATTCGATTTTATCCAAGGCGTCAAAACGGGCAATCCAATCGGGATACGTTTTGGGTTTGATGCGTTTGTTTAACTCCTGAAGTGAAATTTTACAGTCTGCATGTAAGGTTACATCTACCGTTACATTTTTATTGATCTCGGCAGGATCCAGTTCCAAATGAATGATTTTAGCCTGTTTGGCGTAGGTGTTCAAATCTCCTGTGACACGGTCGTCAAACCGCATCCCAATAGCGATTAGCAAATCGCATTCATTGGTGAGTAAATTCGGTGCATAATTTCCGTGCATTCCCACCATTCCCCGATTAGATGGATGGTCAGTAGAAAGCGCTGAAAGCCCTAAAATAGTCCAAGCTGCTGGTATTCCAGAGGTTTCCAAAAAGGTTTTAAACTCTTCTTCTGCATTTCCTAAAATAACCCCTTGCCCCCAAACTACAAACGGTTTTTCAGCTTGATCGATTAATTCCAGTGCCTGTTCCAAATCTGTACTGGAAAGTTTAGGATAAGGAGCGTAACTACGAATCCCAGTACACTTTTCATAGGTGAAATCAAAAGTGTCAAACTGGGCGTCTTTGGTGATGTCAATCAATACGGGACCGGGTCTTCCTGAACGTGCGATATAAAAAGCTTTGGCCATGATTTCAGGAATTTCACTGGCCTTTGTAATTTGGTAGTTCCACTTGGTTACAGGAGTAGAGATTCCAATAATATCCGTTTCCTGAAACGCATCCGAGCCCAAAAGATGGGAAGCTACCTGTCCTGTAATACAGACCATGGGGGTAGAATCGATTTGCGCATCGGCAATACCGGTTACTAAATTGGTAGCTCCCGGACCTGAAGTTGCTATCGCCACACCTACTTTCCCAGAAGTACGAGCAAATCCCTGTGCCGCATGAGTGGCTCCTTGCTCGTGTCTTGTGAGTACATGGTGTAATTGATCTTGAAATTTATACAGTTCGTCGTAAACTGGCATAATAGCGCCCCCAGGATATCCGTAGATTAAGTCGGCACCTTCTGCCAATAGGCAGCGCACTACGGCTTCTGCACCCGAAATATGCAAGGGTTTTGCTTGGATCTGGGTTGCTTTTACTTTTGTTTTTGTTTCCATACTTCTTAGGAATCAGTAACACAACCTTCTGAGGCTGTCGCTACGCTTTTTATGTATTTATAGAGTACGCCTTTTTCAAATTTGTAGGGAGGCTGAACCCATTGGGCTTTTCGCTCCGCTAGTTCGTTTTCACTTAACGCTACACTGATTGTATTGTTTTCCGCATCGATGGTAATTTCATCTCCGTCTTGGACTAATCCTATCGCTCCTCCTTCTTGTGCCTCGGGCACAATGTGGCCTACCACAAAACCGTGAGTTCCTCCAGAGAACCGTCCGTCTGTAATGAGTGCCACACTTTTTCCTAAACCTACACCCATGATGGCTGAAGTAGGTTTTAGCATTTCTGGCATCCCAGGACCGCCTTTGGGTCCTTCGTAGCGAATGACCACAACTTCACCCGCTTTTACTTTCCCGTTTTTAATTCCGTCATTGGCAGCAAATTCCCCGTCAAAAACACGCGCGGGACCTTTAAACAGTAAGCCCTCTTTTCCAGTGATTTTGGCCACCGAGCCTCCTTCGGCTAAATTGCCCTTTAAAATTCGGAGGTGACCTGTCGGTTTGATCGGCTGATCGATGGGGCGAATGACATCTTGGTTTTCTTTTAAACTAGGAACCTCAGCGAGGTTTTCTGCTAACGTTTTTCCAGTAACGGTGATGCAATCTCCGTGAAGCATTCCCAATTCTAGCATGTATTTTAACACAGCCGGGACACCCCCTACGGCGTGCAAATCCTTCATCAAATACTTACCGCTGGGTTTTAAGTCGGCTAAAAAAGGAGTGGTATCGCTTATTTTTTGAAAATCGTCTAGAGTCAAATCGATTTCGGCCGCTTTTGCAATGGCTAAAAAATGTAACACGGCATTGGTAGATCCTCCCAAAACGGCAATCAAACGCAATGCATTTTCCAAAGACTTTCGCGTTACGATGTCTCGGGGTTTTAAATCGTTTACAAGAAGATTTTTTAGATGGGCACCCAGCGCCTCACATTCTTCTTTCTTGTCTTTACTTACGGCAGGGTTTGAAGCATTGTATGGCAACGCCATCCCGCAAGCTTCTATGGCAGAGGCCATCGTATTGGCTGTGTACATTCCTCCACAAGCTCCCGCTCCAGGGCAGGCGTTGCGAATCACATTCTTGTACTCTTTTTCATCTATGGTACCAGCTACTTTTTCTCCCCAAGCTTCAAAAGCAGAAACCACATCCAGTTCTTTGTCGTTGTGACAACCGGCGGCTATAGTCCCACCGTAAACCAAAATAGATGGGCGATTCAAACGCAGTAAAGCCATCAAAGCTCCAGGCATGTTTTTATCGCATCCCACTACCGTTACCACTCCGTCATAAGACATGGCCTGAACCACGGTCTCTACAGAATCGGCTATGATGTCTCTGGAGGGTAAAGAAAAACGCATCCCAGGGGTTCCCATAGAAATTCCATCACTTACCCCAATGGTGTTGAACACCAAACCAACGAGTTCTTGTGTATTGATCCCGTTTTTAATGTGTTGAGCAAGATCGTTCAGATGCATATTACACGGATTGCCTTCGTAGCCTGTAGAAGCAATCCCAATCAAGGGCTTTTCAAAGTCTTCATCGGTCATCCCAATAGCGTGTAACATCGCTTGTGCAGCGGGCTGCGTGGGATCTTGGGTGACGGCTTGGCTGTACTTGTTGAGCTTCATTGATTTATTTTGTTTAACGAATATAATTTTTGTTTAATGCTTTATTTCTGTTGAATCAAAATGTCTCTTATATTCAAAGGAGAATATTACCAGCTAACATGTTGATTATCAAATTATTTTAATTCATTTTTTAATACATTCAAACCTTATAAAAAGGGTGCAGTTTTTTTCTAGTATCTTTAAACCCAAAAAAGAAAACAAAGCTATGAATTCCTCAATGATTACCGACCTAAAGGAGGCTCATTATCAATTTTTTAAAGCACATAAAAAACAATCCCTCAAGGTTCGTATCGATCATCTCAAAAAATTAAAGAAAGTGCTCAACGAAAAGGAGCAAGACATTTTTAATGCTTTGGATCGGGATCTTAAAAAGCCCGTTTTTGAGTCCTTTACCAGCGAACTTTTGATGGTCCAGAAAGAAATCGACGCTTTTATAAAAAATCTAAAAGAATGGGCCGCCCCCAAACGGGTTTCGGGGAGTTTGCTCAATTTTCCCTCTCAAGATTTTCTCTTGTCCGAACCCTATGGAACGGTACTGATGATCTCCCCGTGGAACTATCCTTTCCAACTTACTATGGCTCCTTTGGTGGGTGCTGTGGGTGCCGGAAACACTGTAGTTTTAAAACCCTCAGAATCTGCACCCCATACTTCAAAAGTTTTGATTGACATTCTCAGCGCTGTATTTCCAAACGATTGGGTCAGTGTAGTAGAAGGAGATGCTCAAGTGGCGCAAGCCTTACTGAAAGAACGCTGGGATTATATTTTTTATACGGGAAGTACACAAGTAGGTAAAATTGTTGCCAAAGCAGCGGCTGAACACTTGACTCCTGTCACACTAGAACTCGGAGGAAAAAGCCCTTGCGTAGTGGACGGTACTGCTCCCCTGCAAAAGACTGCCCGACGGATTGTCTGGGGCAAGTTTTTAAACTGTGGACAGACGTGTATCGCCCCCGATTACGTTTTGGTCAAGTCCGAACACAAAGACGCTTTAATTCAAGCCCTAATCGAAGAAATCGAAAAGGCTTTTGGAGTCGATGCCCAAAACTCGAAAGATTACGGTCGCATCATACACGAAAAACACTTTAAAAAACTGGAAGCTGATCTGAAAAATCAAAAAACCATCTATGGAGGTAAAACAGTAGCCAAGGAGTTGTTTTTTGGTCCTACCCTTGTGGATCAGCCCGCTATGGACAGTTCCTTAATCCAAGATGAAATTTTTGGTCCCATTTTACCGATCCTTAGCTATGATACTTTGGAGGACATTGACGAAGTACTGACTGAATTAAAAAATCCTTTGGCTTTTTATGTCTTTAGTCAAAACAAAAAATTCATCAACACCTTGATCCAAAACTATCCCTTTGGTGGGTCAGTTGTAAACGATGTCTTAGTGCATTTCACCAATCCCAAACTTCCCTTTGGAGGAATTGGAAATAGCGGTGTAGGAGCCTATCACGGAAAGTATAGTTTTGATTTGATGAGCCATACCAAACCGGTAGTGAAACGCTCGTTTTGGCTTGACTTGCCCCAACGTTACGCCCCCTACCCCAAGTCGATTTCCCTACTAAAAAATATTTTAAAACGCGTTTAGCTATGAAAGAGAAAACTGTAAGTGATGCTGTAAATTTTAGAAGATCTGTACGGGTTTACGATCCTGAAAAAACCATTGACACGGAAAAAGTCAAAAAATGTATCGAACAAGCCACCTTGGCACCTTCCAGTAGTAACCTTCAATTGTGGGAGTTTTACCACATCCAATCTGAGGAGTTTTTAAAAGAGGTCGCCAAAGTTTGCTATAACCAACCCGCAGCCAAAACAGCTCAAGAGTTGGTAATCCCTGTGGTGCGTCTCGATCTATGGCAGCAACGCATTCAAGCCAATGTGGATTTTATTAAAAAATCCAATGCAGGAAAGGAGCAAAAAAAAATCCAGGGAGCCCTCGATTACTATCAAAAAACCATTCCTAAATTGTACCGAGGGTCGCAAAAAATTACCGGTTTTCTCAACAGCTTAAAAAGTAACTGGGACGGTCGGAAAAAAGTGACCTACCGCGAAGTCAAAGCTGGAGACCTCAGAGTGGTGGGTCATAAAAGTACGGCCTTAGCCGCTCAAAATTTTATGGTAAGTATGGCGGCATTTGGCTACGATACCTGCCCCATGGAAGGTTTTGACTCGGTACGCCTAAAAGCACTACTCCAGCTTCCCAAAGCGGCAGAAATCAGTATGGTCATCGGTTGTGGGCTTCGCAAGGAAAAGGGAGTTTATGGCGATCGTTTTCGCATTCCCTTTGAAGAGGTGTATTTTAAAAAATAAGATTTCTACCCCATCCACCCCTCTCGGTCCAAACTTCGGTATTGGATGGCTTCGGCGATATGAACGGATTGTACAGCTGTAGCTGCTTCCAAATCAGCTATAGTACGCGCCACTTTTAGGATACGGTCATACGCCCGTGCGGAAAGCGACAAACGTTCCATGGCTTTTTTTAATAAATCCGAAGACGTAGGATCCAATTTGCAATACTTGCGGATTTGACGGGTATTCATCTGGGCATTGTAGTTGATGTTGGGATGCGCTTCAAAACGCAGGGTTTGGAGTTCACGAGCGGCGGTAACCCTTTTGCGAATGGACTCGGAAGACTCCTCAGCTCGGGTATCGGAAAGTTTTTCAAAAGGGACGGGTTCCACCTCGATATGAATGTCAATTCGGTCTAGCAGCGGCCCCGATATTTTCCCCATATAGCGTTGCATTTCGGTTGCAGAGGGTCCTAGTTTGGAATAAGGGTCTGTAAAGTAGCCTGTGGGACTGGAGTTCATACTGGCCACCAACATAAACGAAGCGGGATAGGTTACTGTAAACTTCGCTCGTGAGATGGTCACCTCTCGATCTTCCAAGGGTTGATGCATAACCTCCAAGACAGAACGTTTAAACTCAGGGAGTTCATCTAAAAACAGGACTCCATTATGCGCCATGGAGATCTCCCCAGGCTGGGGGTAAGCTCCTCCTCCAACCAGTGCCACATCGCTAATGGTATGGTGCGGCGACCGAAAAGGGCGTATGCTAATCAAGCCTTTGTTTTTCACTTTACCCAATACAGAATGAATTTTTGTGGTTTCTAGGGCTTCCTGCAAGTTCATCGGGGGAAGAATACTGGGTAGGCGTTTGGCAAGCATGGTCTTCCCTGCCCCGGGGGGACCAATAAGAATGATATTGTGTCCTCCTGCCGCTGCAATTTCCATACAGCGTTTGATCCCCTCCTGCCCTTTGACATCGGAAAAATCGTGTTCGGGATATTTCAGTTGTTTTTGAAACTCTTTTCGCGTATCGACTACCACAGGCTGGAGTGCCTTTTTTTGGTTAAAAAAATCAATGACTTCCTCCAAATGCGAAACGCCATAGACATTGAGGTCTTTGACAATCGCAGCCTCCATCGCATTTTCTGCGGGCAAGAGAAATCCACTAAATCCGTCTTTAAGGGCTTGGATTGCGATGGGTAAGGCCCCTTTGATGGGTCGGATACTGCCGTCCAGTGCCAGTTCACCCATAATGATATAGGACTCAATATTGGGCGCACTGATTTGTCCTGAGGCGGCAAGAATACCTAGGGCTAGGGGCAGATCATAGGCGGATCCTTCTTTGCGTAAATCGGCAGGCGCCATATTGATCGTAATCTTTTTACCGGGCAATTTGTAACCAATATTGGTTAGTGCTGCCGCAATGCGGTAGTTGCTCTCTTTGATGGCATTGTCGGGCAGGCCTACCAAGTGGTAGCCAATTCCACCCGCAATATTCACTTCAATAGTGATCAAACTGGCTTCTACATCAAAAACAGAGGATCCGAAAACAGAGATAAGCATAGTATCGATTTGGTTCTTCTAAAATACAGTTTTAACTGAAACTAACTTTATTTTGAATTCACTTTTGAATTGAATCCTTTCATCAGACCTATAGTTCCGTTTGTTCTATCTTAAAATAAAAACTGTTTTTGTGCTTTTAACTTTATAGAATCAGCGAGTTGCTTGTCCGAAAAAGCCGAATCAAATTTTTAAAAAACAGCACGGCTCAGGTTAATACCATTAAAATTTAAAATAGTTCGCCTTGGGTGTTGTAGGTCGGTTTGACAAACCTGTTTCTAACCAAATGCGAAAGGTATCGACATCGGTGTATTGGATGGGTACATTTAGCAACGTTCCCTCGGGAGTCATTTGAATGTAAAAGGGTTGGGAAGCCGTGTTGAAGTTGATCGCCTGAAAGGTCGCCCATTTTTTTCCCACAGTATTGATTCTTTTGATGCGTCCGTCGGGGTATTGAAAATCAAATTGGTCGGCATCAGCCAAGGCTTTACGGTCATCAACATAAAGGGAAATGACAATAAATTCATCTCTTAAAAGGGGATATACATCGGGGTCAGACCAAACGTTTTCTTCCATCTTTCGGCAATTGACACATGCCCAGCCCGTAAAATCCAAAAGAATCGGTTTTTCTTGGGAACGAGCCGCAGCTACCCCTGTTTCAAAATCTTTATAACAATCCAAACCTAGTGGACAATCGGAATCTTGAGCTCGCAAACTGTAAAACTCAGGAGGGGGAAAACCACTTAAGATTTTAAGGGTATTTTCTTTGGCAAACAGTCCATTGATCAAAAACCCACTAAAGAGAAGCGTGACCATCCCCAATAAAAGTCGCAGTTTGTGGATTGGAGCTTTCGTCTCATTTTTAAAACGAAACAGTCCGAAAAGATAGAGTGTTAAAGCCAATGAAATTAAAATCCAAATGGTGATAAAAGTTTCTCTTTTTAACAGTCCCCAATGTGCGACCAAATCAGCATTAGAAAGGAATTTTAATGCCAAAGCCAATTCTAAGAATCCCAACACTACCTTTACTGTGGTCATCCAACTTCCCGATTTGGGTAGTGCTTTCAGCGTATTTGGAAACAAAGCAAACAGACCAAAAGGCAAACCCAAAGCAATTCCAAAACCGAGCATTCCTATGGACAATTGCATCGCACCCCCCTCTGCTGTAAGGGAACCCGCAAGTAAGGAGCCCAAGATGGGTCCTGTACAAGAAAATGAAACAATGGCAAGGGTCAACGCCATAAAAAAGATGCCCAATATTCCGTTTACGGCAGACGCTTGATCCGTCTTATTTCCCCAACGGGTGGGCAGGGTCAATTCGTAGAACCCAAAAAAGGAAAATGCAAAAAACACAAAGACTGTAAAAAAGAGTAGATTCAAGTAAACATTGGTCGCCAGCGTATTTAAAATCTCTGGATTTAGAGAATCAATAAAATGAAACGGCAGACTCAACAAACCATAAATCAAAACGATAAAAAAAGCGTAGGTTAACGCATTCACAACTCCGCGTGCTGAAGAAGTGGCCTGCTTGAGGAAGAATGAAACCGTGAGTGGGATCATGGGAAAGACACAAGGGGTCAACAAAGCCAACAGCCCTCCAAAAAAGCCCAATAAAAAAATAGTAAAATACGAATAGGTTCCTTCCTTTACTTCGGTACTTTCCAAATAATCCCTGCCCGATAGTTTTAGTTTTAAAGCTTCGGAACGACGCTTACTGGCTTCATCTATTTGCTGTACGGCAACGGATTCTGATCCGTCCAATACAAAACGAAAATTCTCCGTTCTAAAAATACAGAGTTCGTCATCACAAGCTTGGTAATTTACTTCTACCTCAAGTATTTTCAAGTCAGGATCCAAAAGTTCTATTTGTTGGGTAAAGACAGCTTGATTATTAAAAAAGGTAAGGTCCATTTCAAAAACTGAATCATAGGCAACCACTGAAGGACTTTCTTCTACTGGCCCTAGACGTTGGAACGATTCGTTCTCTTTAAAAATAAATTCGGTAGGAATGGCCCCATCGGGATCCGATTGCTGGGAATACAAATGCCATTTAGGAGCAATACGCGCTTCAAATGAAAGTGTGATTAAATTCGCTTCTGTACGTTCCCATCCTGATTGCCATTCTACTGGCTCGTCGATTTGGGCGCTCAGCAGCGTACTCCATAAAAATAATCCCAACCACTTCTTCATTTCTTAGTGCGCATTAGTAGTTTATTTTGAGTTTGAGCGGTTGCAATAAAACGTCGATCACAACGCCGTCCTACAACCCAAACGATTTGATCTTGAGAACAAAACAACCATTGTTTTTCCTTTTCTATCAAAGAATACTTTTCATCTTTAAAAAATTTACTCAGCAGTTTTTTGCCTTTCATTCCCGTGGGACAAAAATAGTCGCCTTTCTTGTACTTTCTTAAAGTCAACGGGTTTTTTAACAGGTCTTTGTTTAAAAAGGCTTCCTGTGCTTCCCATTGTTGTTGGATCGGGGCTTCCACAATATTCCATTCTAAGTCTAGGGGAAGTTTTTGATTTGGTTTTTCTAAATCGACAGTTAATTCTACAAATTTTTCTTCAGATACTGGAGTTAATAGGAGTTGTTCTCGGTCTCGAATCAATCGATGTGAACTACTAACCAATTGTTTTCCAGAACTAGCGTGGAGTAACTTCTGAACTTCTTTTGTTTCAAAACCAAAAGGAGCAAACCAATGATGCAAACAAAAATTCAAAGGGCGCTGTTCCTTTAATTGCCGAACTTCTATAGCAAATACACCCTGCTGCTCGTTGAAAATTTTAGCCTTTAATTGATCCAGTTGGTGCGACATAAATTCCTCTGCTTCAGTAAGGTGGCTTAGGGTATCTTTAAAGTTTTCAAGAGCTTGAGGTTTTAGCTCCTCTAGCGGAGTCACGACTTGATGCCGAATTTTATTTCGCAAATACGCATCCGTCTGATTGGAAGCGTCTTCTCGCCATGGGATGTTGTGTAATGCGGCATAATTCAGGATTTCTTTTTTAGAACTCTTCGCTAATGGACGAATAATATTCTGGGTTTGAGGAATCCCCAACAAACCTGAAATTCCCGTACCTCGAGTCGTATTGATTAAAAAAGTTTCCAACTGATCATTCAAATGGTGTGCTGTAACCAATACGTCTATTCCTTGTAGCTCCATCAACTGTTGAAACCACTCATAACGCAATTCGCGCGCTGCTTCTTGTGTACTTTTTTTAAAACTTTCTTTGTAGGAATTTGTGTCAAAAGTCTTTATGTAAAAGGGGATTTCTTGCTTCAAACACCAGGCTTTCACAAACTCTGCGTCTCCATTACTGGCCTCTCCTCGCAGTTGAAAATTGCAGTGGGCAACGGAAAAATTCATTCCTTTTTTAAGTAATATATACGCTAAAACACAGCTGTCCACTCCTCCACTGTGAGCCAAAAGCACGGATTTATTTTGTAGTCCATTAAGTTGGAGCGCTAGCGTATTCATTGCGATTTTTAAGTTTTACAAAGTTAAGCATTCACCCATTACTCGATATTCTTTTAAGAAAAGACTTATTTTTTTTTGTGAAATAAAATTTTTAATGGACTTTTGTACTCTATGTTTGAAACGACAACATATAATTCAACTAATACTGCCACGACACTTTCGTTGCGCAGTCCGCGTCGTCGCCCCTTGGGGGTGTAACTTTTCTATAGAGTATGGTGTGCCCTGCTCTCTTCTCGAACTCATCTTTTTTTTTATCACATTTTACTAAATATGAAAATTTTACGCGCAAAAGCGGAACATATTATATATTCTAAGGCAATAAGTCTCTGCATCGATGAGTCTGCCAAAATACGGGGTACTGGAATTGCCCGACGAACCCCCGAGTACATCGCAACCAAAATAGAAAACGGAAATGCGGTCATCGCGTTAGAAGAGGACCAGTTTGCAGGTTTTTGCTATATCGAAGTTTGGGGACACGGAAAGTATGTAGCGCATTCTGGGCTTATCGTAGCACCAGATTTTAGAGGAAAAGGACTAGCTCGAAAAATCAAAAAAGAAGTTTTTGAACTTTCCCTAGAAAAATATCCCGATGCCAAAGTATTTGGAATTACTACAAGTATGCCCGTGATGAAAATCAACTACGAACTGGGGTATCAACCAGTTCATTTTTCAGAATTGACGGATGATCCCGAATTTTGGAAAGGCTGTCAAACCTGTAAAAACTATGATATCCTTACCCGAACCGAGCGACAAATGTGTCTCTGTACTGGGATGCTCTACGATCCCGCAAAAAAAAAGACCTGACAAAAAACAATTGATAAATACGTGTTAGAACACCTAAAAAAATTAAATTAAGCTACTCGCGAAAAACAAATAAAATGGAAAAGGAAAAACTAGTACTAGCCTACAGTGGAGGATTGGATACTTCATACTCCCTAAAAAAGCTATCCCAAGAAAACTACGAAGTGCATGCGGTAAGTGTCAATACGGGAGGGTTTTCTATAGAAGAAATCGACACGATCGAGAAAAAAGCCTACGAGATGGGTGCCTTTACCTACAAAAACATCAATGCATTACAAGCGTTTTACGATCAAATTGTGAAGTATTTGATTTTTGGAAATGTTTTGAAAAACAATACCTATCCCCTCTCGGTCAGTGCAGAACGGATCATTCAAGCAGTAGAAATTGTTCACTATGCGAAGTCGATAAAAGCAAAATATATTGCCCATGGCAGCACAGGGGCTGGCAATGACCAAGTACGGTTTGATCTAATTTTTCAAATTTTAGCCCCTGAAGTTGAAATCATTACCCTGATACGAGATCAACAACTGTCGCGAGAAGATGAAATTGCATATTTAAAATCACAAGGAATTGATGTGCCTTGGGAAAAGGCGAAATACTCCATCAATCAAGGTTTGTGGGGCACCAGTGTAGGAGGTGCTGAAACCTTGACTTCAAACGAAGCACTTCCCGATTCAGCCTATCCCAGTTCTCTGACAAAGACCACACCTGAAGATTTAGAATTGGAGTTCAAGTCTGGAGAATTAATCGCTGTAAACGGGCAAAGTGGAACCCCTATAGCTTTAATTCAACAACTACAGGAATTGGCAAAAGGCTTCGCCATTGGTCGTGACATCCACGTAGGAGATACCATCATCGGAATTAAAGGAAGAGTCGGTTTTGAAGCGGCAGCCCCTTTACTCATTATAAAAGCACACCACCTTTTAGAAAAGCATACCCTAAGTAAATGGCAGCAACACCAAAAAGAACAACTCGCCAGCTTTTACGGCATGCAATTGCACGAAGGGCAGTACTTAGATCCTGTCATGCGAGATATGGAAGCGTTTCTGGAAAATAGTCAAAAAAAGGTCAGCGGTACCGTTTTTCTAAAGTTGCATCCCTATCGATTCGAGCTTTTGGGGATCGCATCCCCCCATGATTTAATGCAAGCGGAATTTGGAAGCTACGGAGAAATGAACAAAGGCTGGACTGCCGATGAGGCGAAAGGTTTTATTAAACTCACCGCCAATGCTTCGAAAATATACCAACATTTAAATAAGAATAGATGAAAAAAGTAGGCATTATTGGAGGTTCGGGATATACCGGTGGAGAACTCATTCGATTGGTACTCCAGCACCCCGCTTTGGAGCTGGAGTTTGTGTACAGCACCACCAGAGCAGGAAAACCACTAACCCATGCACATCCCGATCTTTTGGGAAGCACAACACGTAAATTTACGGATCAAGTCAACCCAGAAATTGATGTGGTCTATCTCTGTTTAGGACATGGAAATTCTGTAGCTTTTTTACAAGAACACTCCTTTTCTGATCACACTTTAATTGTAGATTTAGGAAACGACTTTCGATTGAAGGAGGATGCAAATTTTAAAGGAAGAAATTTTGTTTACGGTCTGCCAGAACTTCAAAGAGAAGCAATTGAAAAAGCAAATGCCATTGCCAACCCTGGATGCTTTGCTACGGCATTACAACTCGCCATGTTGCCCTTGGCGAAAAATAACAATCTAAAATCGGATGTGCATGTCCACGCTACTACAGGAAGTACAGGTGCAGGCGTAGGGCTAAGTTCCACAAGTCACTTTAGCTGGAGAAACAATAATTTTTCTTGGTACAAACCTTTTACCCACCAACACCTTGGAGAGATTCATCAAAGTTTGGAACAACTCCACAGTAGCCCGAAAATTCATTTTTTACCCCATAGAGGAGATTTTACAAGAGGGATTTTTGCCACGGTCTATACCGAATACGAAGGGAGTTTGGCAGAAGCCCAATCACTTTTTCACGACTTCTACAAAACCCATCCGTTTACCCATGTTTCTAAAGAGGAAATCAGTTTAAAATCGGTGATCAACAGCAACAACTGTTTTCTTCATTTACACAAGCATGAAAACTTGTTATTAATAACTAGTATACTAGATAACTTAATTAAAGGAGCTTCGGGTCAAGCGCTACAAAACACAAATCTCATTATGGGTTGGGAAGAAACCCTTGGACTCCAACTCAAAGCCTCAACTTTTTAAAACAAAAACAATGAAAATAGCCCTTATCGGAACCGGAAATTTAGGATTGAGTATTGCTAAAGGATTAGTAATCAATAATACCTACACGACCTTATCCCTTACAAAAAGAAATTTAGACTCCATAAAATCGTGGACCCAATACAAAAATGTATTTGTAACGTCTGACAACAAGGAAGCGGTAAAGAACGCTGATATCTTAATTCTTGCCGTGCAGCCCAGTCAGTTGGACAGTGTTCTCACAGAGTTAAAACCTTTGTTAGGAGCGCGACACATTTTAATTTCCACTGTTACAGGCTATCCGATCAGCCGGATCGAAGCATTCGTAGGAGAAAAAATATCAATTGTCCGTTCCATGCCCAATACTGCGATTTCAGTTCGTAAATCTATGACCTGCTTGTGTAGTAATGCTCAAGGAAAAAAAACACTAACTGTTGCGGAAGCTATTTTTAATGGTTTGGGAACCTGCCTAATCATTGATGAAAAACTGATGCAGGCCGCTACGGTGCTCTGTGCCAGTGGTATTGCCTTTTGGATGCGCCTAATCCGTGCCACCACCCAAGGGGGAGTTCAATTGGGCTTTGATGCAGATGTCGCTCTAAAAATGTCAATGCAGACTGCCATGGGTGCAGCCAGTTTACTGATAGAATCGGGTACCCATCCCGAAGAAGAAATTGATCGGGTCACTACCCCTAGGAGTTGTACCATTACGGGTCTAAATGAAATGGAGCATCAGGGATTAAGTTCTTCTCTTATCAGAGGATTAAATGCTTCTTTCAATAAAATCAAGGAAATTGCACAACACTAACGAATCCATAGCCAATGAATTTATTTGATGTTTACCCACTTTATCAAGTCCAGCCCACCCGAGCTAAAGATGTGTATGTTTACGATGCTCAAGACAACGAATATTTGGATTTATACGGCGGTCATGCTGTGATTTCCATAGGGCATAGCCACCCGCATTACGTCAAACAAATCAAATCACAACTGGAGCAGATTGCGTTTTATTCTAATGCAATTCAAAATCCGTTGCAACAACAGCTAGCGGATGCCATCGGGGAACACTCGTGTTTACACAACTACCAATTATTTTTGTGTAACAGTGGTGCCGAGGCGATTGAAAATGCACTAAAACTCGCCTCTTTTCACACCCATAAAAAACGAATTATTGCCTTTAAAAATGCATTTCATGGAAGAACGTCTGCTGCAGTGGCGGTAACCGATAATTTAAAAATAAATGCACCTTTAAATCAACAACAAGCCGTTACTTTTTTACCCTTTAACGATGTAACAGCTTTGGAAAAAGAACTCTCAAAGGGCGATGCTTGTGCGGTTATTTTTGAAGCCATCCAAGGGGTCGGTGGACTGGATGAGCCCTCTGAAGAATTTGTCTATGTCATGGAACAACTCTGTAAAAAATACAAGACCTGCCTTATCGCAGATGAAGTACAAGCAGGTTTTGGGAGAACAGGCACCTTTTTTGCCTATCAAAAGTACAACATCAACCCGCACGTAGTGACCATGGCAAAAGGAATGGGAAATGGATTTCCCATCGGTGGGATTTTAGTTCACCCAGAGATCAAAGCTTCCTATGGGCTTTTGGGAACTACTTTTGGAGGAAATCATCTGGCTTGTCAAGCCTCTCTTGCGGTTTTGGATGTATTAAAAAAAGAACGTCTTCAGGAAAAGACACTGTCCTTAGAATCGCATTTTAGAGCTGGAGCTGAAAAAATTCCTGAAATAAAAAAAATTAAAGGTAGAGGATTGATGCTGGGTCTCAAATTTGATTTTGAAGTAGGCGAACTCAGAAAAAAATTAATATACGATCACCACATCTTTACTGGGGGAAGTAGCAATAAAAACCTCATCCGAATTTTACCTCCGCTCACCGTTCAGGAACACCATATTGATTCGTTTTTTACAGCCCTAGAAAAGGCTTTAACTACTATATAATTTGATAAAACTTCCATGAAACAATTTTTAACCTTAGATGATCTTCCTGATTTGGATCGGGCCATAAACGAAGGGATCGCGCTAAAAAAAGAACCCTATAAATGGGAAGCACTAGGAAAACAGAAAACCTTGGGAATGCTATTTTTTAATCCCAGTTTACGAACACGATTGAGTACTCAAAAAGCAGCGCAACAACTTGGGATCAAAACCATGATCATGAATTTTTCCAATGAAGCTTGGGCACTGGAATATGAAGACGGTACCCAAATGAGTGGTTTGCGATCCGAGCACATTAGAGAAGCCGCAGCAGTAATTTCTCAATACTGCGATGTGGTCGCCATTCGGGCTTTTGCCAGTTTAACCGACAAAGAAAAAGACGAGCAAGAACTTGTCTTGAGCAGTTTTATAAAATACGCCACCATTCCTGTTATCAATATGGAAAGTGCCACCGCCCATCCTTTGCAAGCTTTGGCGGACGCCATTACCCTAAAAGAACGCCAACAAAACAAGCGACCTAAAATTGTTTTGACTTGGGCTCCCCACCCCAAAGCGCTACCCCATGCAGTAGGAAACTCTTTTGCTCGTATGATTCAAAAAATTGAGGCTGATTTTGTCATTGCCCAACCCGAAGGTTATGAACTCAATCCAGAAATTACAGGAAATACGCCTTTGGTGTACAATCAAGAAAAAGCATTCCAAGGGGCTGATTTTGTTTATGCTAAAAATTGGTGCTCCTATTCGGACTATGGTAAAATTTTAAAAACGGACGATGAATGGATGGTGACAGCTGAAAAGATGAAGCTTACAAACAAGGCAAAGTTTATGCACTGCCTCCCGATCCGAAGAAATATCGTTGCTGAAGACGCAGTGCTCGATTCCCCAAATTCCTTGGTAATTGAACAAGCGAACAACCGAACGTTTGCCGCGCAAGTAGTACTGAAAAAAATACTGGAACATGGATAAGGTACAACTGGTAAAAATTGGGGGAAACATCATTGAAAATCCTGAACTAGTAGCAGATTTTCTAAAAGATTTTGCTGCACTTAAAGGACCTAAGATTTTGGTTCACGGGGGTGGAAAAGAAGCCACTGCTTTGGCAAAAAAAATGGGTGTTGAAGTAAGCCTCGTAGACGGAAGAAGGATTACCGACGCTGCCAATTTGGAATTGATTACCATGGTCTATGCTGGGAAACTAAATAAATCCATTGTGGCACAACTCCAATCCCTGTCCTGTAACGCTGTGGGGATTACCGGTGCGGATGGAAATGCCTACACTGCCAAAAAAAGAGCGGTTCAAGAGCTGGACTATGGCTTTGTAGGAGACCTTACCCAAATCAATACCGATTTTTTTAAAAACTTACTCCTTCAAAACAACTGCCCCGTTTGCTGTGCGGTTTCCCACGACGGACAAGGACAACTTCTCAACACCAATGCCGATACCATCGCAGCAGCGATTGCCGTCGCCCTTTCCGAACATTTTGAAGTAGTTTTAACTTACTGTTTTGAGAAAAATGGAGTTTTAGAAACTCTTCAAGATGAAAACTCTGTTATCCCTATCATTGACTCTAAAACCTACGGCGAACTGAAAAGCAAAGGCATCATCGCTGAAGGGATGCTACCAAAGCTACACAACTGTTTTGAAGCGTTGGAACAAGGCGTGCAGGAAATCCGAATTGGAGGTCCAAAAATCTTTTCAGAGAATAACCCATTTACTAAAATTCAAAAATAATGCTGACCCAAAACGCCATTACCTTATTACAAGATTTAATTCAAATTGAATCCTTTTCCAAAAAGGAATCCGGAACTGCCCAACGGTTGGAACACTGGTTTGAAGAATACAAGATTCCCTTTCAAAGAAAGGACAACAATTTATGGGCGGTAAACAAAGCTTTTGACTCAAAAAAACCTACACTACTCCTAAATTCACATCACGATACCGTTCTACCCAATCTGGCCTATACGCGAGATCCTTTTGCAGCGGACCTCGTCGACGGGAAGCTTTACGGTTTGGGAAGCAACGATGCGGGGGGCGCTTTGGTTTCCCTCTTGGCTTTGTTTACCCATTATTACGATCATACAGACCCTGCATACAACCTCCTTTTTGTGGCTTCCGCCGAAGAAGAAATTGCTGGAGAAAAAAGCTTGCGCAACTTACTCCCTGACCTTCCCAAGATTGATTTGGCAATTGTTGGAGAGCCTACCTTGATGCACTTAGCCATAGCCGAAAAAGGCTTGGTCGTTTTTGATGTTGTAATCAAAGGGACCCCAAGCCATGCTGCACACCCCAATACGGACAACCCGTTGATGAAGCTCCCAGAAATCATTAAAAAAATTGAAAACCTATCCTTTGAAAAAGTCTCTCCTGTACTGGGTCCTGTGAAGGTGACGCTCACTCAAGTTGAAGCGGGAAGTCAACACAATGTGGTGCCCTCTGAAGTCCAATTGGTATTGGATGTTCGGGTAAATGAATGTTATACCAATACTGAAATTAAAGAACGTATTCAAGCCGCGCTCCCCTGTGAAGTAACCCCTAGATCGCTACGTCTGCAAAGCTCATCAATTGATGAAAATCATCCCCTTGTTCAGGCGGGAAAAAAATTAAGAAGAAACGTCTATGGCTCCCCTACTCTTTCAGATCAGGCGGCATTGAGCTGTCCTTCCTTAAAGTTGGGACCTGGAGACTCTACCCGCTCTCATTCCGCAGATGAGTATATTTATGTAAGCGAAATTGAAGAAGGCATTGCCCTTTATATCGAATTAGTAAAACAAATCCTTTAATTATGAAACTCTGGCAAAAAGGGGCAGCAGCCCATGAAAAAGTAGATCATTTTACGGTGGGTAAGGACCGGGAATACGATTTAGTTCTGGCTCAATACGATTGTCAGGCCTCCAGTGCACATGCTAAAATGTTAGCCAAAATTGGATTGATTCGCTCCGAGGAAGCCGAGCAACTCGTAGCTGTTTTAACCGAGATTCAACAACAGGCAGAAGCGGGCACTTTTACTATTGAAAAGGAATTTGAAGACATGCATTCTAAAATCGAGCACGTCCTTACAGAACGTCTTGGTGATCTAGGGAAAAAGATCCATACCGCCCGTTCCAGAAACGATCAAGTATTGGTGGCGATGCACCTCTATATAAAATATGAATTAGGAGCAATCAAAACCCAAGTCACCGCACTCTTTGATTTACTTCTTTCCTTAGCTGAAAAACACCAAAACGAATTGATGCCTGGCTATACCCATTTGCAAGTGGCCATGCCTTCTTCCTTTGGTTTGTGGTTTTCCGCTTATGCGGAAAGTTTGATCGATGACCTCTACTTTTGGCAAAGTGCCTATAAAATAGCGGATCAAAATCCTTTGGGTAGCGCAGCAGGGTACGGAAGTGCCTTTCCCATTGATCGGGATTTTACTACAAAGGCACTTAATTTTTCCCAACTCAAAATAAATTCTGTAGCGGCACAAATGAGCCGTGGGAAACTGGAAAAAAGTGCTGCTATGGCTTTATCTGCGATAGGAAGTACATTGGCAAAATTCAGCATGGACGTTTGTCTTTATATGGGACAAGACTTTAATTTTATTTCTTTTCCAGACAATTTGACTACCGGCTCTAGTATTATGCCTCATAAAAAGAATCCCGACCTCTTTGAATTGGTACGAGGTAAATGCAATAGTGTACAAGCCTTACCCAATCAGTTGGCCTTGTTGACCAGCAACCTACCCAGTGGCTATCATCGGGAATTACAACTGGCAAAAGGGCCGATTATCGATGCGATCCAAGAAATCAAAGGGTGTCTTGAAATTCTCCTATTCAGTTTACCTACGATACAGGTAGCGAAAGACAGCACTACTCAAAAAAAATACGACTACCTTTTTAGTGTGGATACGCTCAATCAAGAGGTGCTGGCAGGAAAACCGTTCCGAGATGCCTATCGGGACTTAGGTAATGCTATTGAAAAGGGAGAATACCAACCCAACCGAGAAGTAAAACATACCCACCTGGGGAGTATCGGAAATCTTGGTTTAGAGCAAATTAGAGAAAAAATAAAACCTTTTTTATCTTAAAAATCTCGGTAGTTATAGGGAGCTCTATAGGGGCGGTCCAGCATTAAATTGGCTCCAGGATCGTCCACAAATTGTTCACGAACGGGATTCCATTCCAGAGGTCGCTGCAAGGCGTATGCAATGTTGGCCACATTACAAACTGAAGCCGTACGGTGTCCGATTTCCACATCACAAATAGGACGAGTGCGATCTCGAATGGCTTGCAACCAATCTTCGTGGTGATTTTTACTGTGATATACCCGTTTGGCATTGGGAGTCTCAATGGGTTTGTCAGCTAGACTTGCATCGGGATAGGTTTTTAAATATCCCCGACTGATTTCCAAGCGTCCTTCAGTACCGATAAATTGAATCTCGTTGTTGTTTTCGCCCCACTTCGTATGGGTTACCTTAATGCCATTTTCGTAGGTGTAAACCAAACCACTTTCTGAGGGTGAACTAGTAGGTGTAAACTGGACAGGGCCTGTATGGTCTTGATCCAAAGCCCACTGTACAATATCAAACATATGAGCACCCCAGTCGGTAACCATACCTCCTCCGAATGGATAGTAGTCTCGCCACATACCCCAACGTTTGTCTCCAATAGGACATGCCAAATCCTCATGGTACCCTCGGTAGGGGGCGGGACCGATCCACGCATTCCAATCGATGTTTGCAGGTGCCGCTTGGGTTGGTAAATCACAAGATTTATAAGGAGCTCCAATAGCGACTTTTATTTCTTTAATCTCTCCGATGTACCCGTTGCGAATCAGCTCTACGCCATGTCGAAACCGATCCCAAGAACGTTGCATACTTCCCGTCTGAAATACCCTTTGGTACTTCCGGGCAGCATCGACCATGGCTCGGCCTTCTGCTACCGATGCTGAGAGTGGTTTTTCACAATAAATATCTTTTCCCGCTTTGGCAGCATCAACGGCCATTTGGGCGTGCCAGTGATCTGGAGAGGCAATGACTACGGCATCAATTTCTTTTCTGCTGAGCAATTCCCGATACGAAGCCATTTCACTCAACTTTTGTGACGGTTTTTTCTTCTTTGCCAACGCTTTTGAAAAGGCTTCTGAAAACAAGGACATCTTATCTACATCTACGTCGCTTACCGCAGTAACAGCAGCGGCATCATAGTTCACAAAGTTGGTCATCAGACCTCTACCTTGTTTTCCCACTCCGATAAAACCAAGTTGAATTTTGTCGTTGGGGGCCACTCCAGAAAAACCCAGAACATGGCTGGGAACGATACTAAAGACGGAAGCCGTAGCGGCTGATTTTTGAATAAAAGCTCTGCGTTTCATTTATTATAGTTTTTAATATTTAAATGTAACAAAAAAATAGGGGCTGAACTTAGGGATTTTGTAAATTTCAAAATGCCTACTCAAAGTCGTATTGTATTTTTAGATGCCTTACGTGCCTTTGCCATTTTGATGATGCTGCAAGGACATTGGATGAGCGGTTTACTCAATGTGAACCAACTAGACACCACTCATTGGGGTTATCGGTTTTGGTTGTATTGCAGGGGATTTACCGCACCTGCTTTCTTTACCCTAACGGGTTGGGTATTTTGTTTATTGCTATTAAAAAATCCTCTACAAGGAACACAAAACCCAAGAATCAAAAAAGGACTAAAAAGAGGAGCAGAACTTTTGATTTGGGGGTATCTCTTGCGGTTGAATCTTCCTTCACTACTTTATGGCAATATAAATCCTTCTTTTTTTCAACCTGATGTATTGCATATCATTGGACTCTCCCTTTTTATTATCATTCTGATTTATAGTTCATTGTATTTTCTAAAAGAACGATTAGTTTGGATCTTCCTCCTTTTCGGGATTGGAATTTTTATGCTTGAACCATTATACAGAAGTTGGAATTTAGATTTTTTACCTCCTGGAATTTCGGGCTATTTGGTGAAAGGATATGGGGGTGTATTTTATCTATTTCCCTGGCTGGGGTATGTTTTTTGGGGGTGCGCAATTGCCTACTTTTTTAAAAACCGGTACTCCAATTATCAAAAATGGGGAATTGCTTTTATGGCCGTAGGACTGGCACTCATTTTTCATTCCTCTTCTTTTTTTCAGTTCTTAGGAAGTAGTTTTCAAATCTCATTGTTTCAAAAAATAGCCTGGAATAATTTTCTCTTTATCCGCTTGGGCGACGTCTTGGTTCTTCTCGCTCTTTTTATGTTTTTCCAAGCACAGATAAAAGCCAAACTTTGGCGTTTTATTGGAGCACATACCTTGGAACTCTACATAGTGCATTATTTTATTCTTTATGGAAGCATCACTGGCTATGGTGTTTATAAATTTTATGCAAAAGAGTTACTACTGTGGGAAAGCATATTGACCTTACTCTTTTTTCTGGGGGCGTGTATTGGCATCGTTTTTGTTTGGAGAAGAAAAAATCATCACCCATGATTAAAACTTCTTTATACATTTCTATTTTTCTTCTTGTTTTTAATTGCAATCCATCCGAAATCAGTGAAGAGGAAGAATATATTCCTCAAGGCAAAGTACTACGGGTAAATAGTTATACCGAAACTTGTCAAGGATTAATTGAAATGCAATGTTTACTCGTTCAAGAGGGAGATCAAATCGGAACTGATAGGTGGGAATTCTTTTATACTACCATTGACGGTTTTGACTATGAGGAGGGGTTTCTTTACGATTTGGATGTAAAGATCACCGAAATTGAAAATCCCCCAGCCGATGCCTCCTCACTTCGTTATGAACTGATTAAACTCATTGAAAAATTTAGACCCTAGATGTGCAGCGGACGGTTTTCTGTTGCTGCAAGGGCAGCTTCTTTTATCGCCTCTGCATAAGTAGGATGCGAGTGACTCATTCGCGCGATGTCTTCTGCCGAGGCGCGGAATTCCATAGCCGTAACAGCTTCGGCAATCAAATCTGCTGCTCGGGCACCGATCATGTGAACGCCTAGGACCTCATCCGTAGCCGCATCTGCTAAGATTTTAACAAATCCATCGGTATCCATACTCGCCCTAGCACGCCCCAGGGCGCGCATGGGAAATTGTCCTGTTTTGTAAGAAATCCCAGCTTCTTTGAGTTGTTCTTCAGTTTTACCTACTGCGGCAACTTCTGGCCAGGTGTAGATAACATTGGGGATCAGATTGTAATCGATATGTGGCTTTTGACCCGCAATCCATTCCGCAACGAGCACCCCTTCTTCTTCCGCTTTATGTGCCAACATAGCTCCGCGAACGACGTCACCGATAGCGTAAATGTTAGGTGCCGTAGTTTGAAGATGCTCGTTCACTTCCACTTGACCGCGCTCGTTGAGTTGAACTCCTGCCGCCTGAGCATTTAATCCTTCTGTATGTGGTCTTCTTCCTACAGATACCAAACAGTAATCTCCTTTAAAATCAACATTTGCCCCTTTTTTATCGGTAGCAGTTACCGTTACTTCTTTCCCTTTTCGGCTCACTTTATTAACACCATGAGAGAGATAAAATTTCACTCCTTGTTTTTTCATGACCTTCATCAATTCTCTGGATAACGCGGCATCCATAACTGGAGTAATTCGATCTGCGTATTCGATTACGGAAACCTCTGTGCCTAAACGTCGGTAGACTTGTCCAAGTTCCAAACCGATAACGCCTCCTCCAATAACGACAAGATGTTTTGGAATTTCTTTGAGTTTGAGTGCTTCGGTAGAAGTAATCACACGTTCTTTATCGAGCTCGATAAAGGGCAGCGTTCCTGGCTTGGAACCTGTTGCGATGATGATGTTTTTGGCTTCTAGGGTTTGTTTTTTCTCCCCTTCAATTTGAATATGAGTCTCATCAATAAAGCTTCCCAGCCCATGAAAGACTTCGATTTTATTTTTATCCATCAAATAATCTATCCCTTTAGTGGTTTGGTCTACTACCGCAGCCTTTCGGTCGATCATTTGTTTAAAATTGACTTTGATTTCCCCTTGCACCTCAATTCCGTGCTCTCCGAAATGCTTGGTAGCATCTTCATAGTGGTGGGATGAATCCAATAAGGACTTGGAAGGAATACAACCCACGTTGAGGCAGGTTCCTCCCAAGGTATTGTATTTTTCTATTAAGGCGGTTTTCATTCCCAGTTGGGCACAGCGAATTGCAGCAACATACCCCCCGGGTCCAGAGCCGATCACGGCAACATCAAAGACACTCATAATTCAATTCAATTAGTTGGTTCAAAAATACAAATGTTTCTAATCTACTTCAATCCTTTCTCCGTTTTTAATTTATTTTTTACACATTTAATATGCATACCAAATCGCCCCACCCAATGAAAAATCTATTTATTTTCCCACTCGCTTTTTTGGTGTCTTTCTTTTATACCTCCCAAGTTTACTCCCAAGAGATGACCGTCTTTTTAGGACTTACTGGCTATCAATATTATGAAGACGACCGCCGTTTTGATCACGGCTGAAGTAAATTCATTACTCTCCGATAATGAATTGGCCTTTACCTATTGGAAACGTTCCCGAACGTACAATACCATCGCCTTTGCCTCTAGTGCCATAGCCGTAGGAACAGGAATTGCAATTGTAACTCGAGATGCTGAAAATCCCGCTTCGGGAGGACTTTATGCCGCCAGTATTGGCACTACTCTCATGGGTCTCATCTTAACACTTTCTGCTCACAACCAAAAAAAGAAAACAGTCTTAAGCTATAACAAAGGACTTGAACATCGAACGGTATATAAAATAACCCCTATTGGAAATCGAAATGGGCTTGGACTTGCCCTAAAATTTTAAATCTACCTATGAACAATCCCTCAAAAACGTCTCCTGAAAAGTACAAAAGCATTATTGAAAAATCTCAGGAAATCCATTTTGAAATGTATTCCCAAGAAGATCTAGGAATCTTATTGCGTTTTTTAACCGCTTCAAAAAAAGAGGCTTGGGTTCTTGAATTGGGTACGGGAACGGGGCTCGCCCTTTCTTGGATTTTAGATGGACTTGGAGCAAAAGGAGTCGTTGTTTCAGTTGAAAAAGAAGCTCAGTATTTGGAACTCGCCGCTTCTTTTTTTGGTGATGATTCACATCTTCAATTGGTGCATCAAGATGCACATCTCTGGGTGAATGAAAACAAAAAAGCCCGATTTGATCTCATTTTTGCCGATACTTTGGACAGGGAAATTTACAGAGTTGGAAACAGTACTAGACATGGTGAAACCTGGAGGATTTTATGTCGTAGACGATTTAAACCAACAGCCGGACTGGCTCAGGGGTCATCAGGATAAAGTTATTCTACTGCTGGAAAAATTAAAATGTCAAAAAGACTTTTATACACTTCCTTTAGATATCGGAAGTGGTTTTATGGTGCTTTGTAGAAAAAGAAACTGAGCGATTGTGTTTCAATTAAATTGATTAAACTTGTAATCCAAGAAATACATTCTCATTGAATAATAAAGAACTTTCCTTAGGCACAGCACTTTTACCCATTCTTGTTTTGGTCGCTTTACTCTCCTACAATGTTTGGGTTTATGGAGATGATGCCCTAAGTGGTTCCAACCAATTTATTTTATTGATCGGAGGGGCTTTTGCTGCGGTGATCGGTTTTTTAAAAAAGATCTCCTACAACCGTATGATTCAGAAAGTGGCTGAAAATTTACAGTCGGTTACAGGCGCATTATTGATTTTACTTTTTGTGGGGGCACTGGCTGGAACATGGCTGATCAGCGGCATAATTCCTGCAATGATTTATTACGGCTTACAAATCCTTCATCCCAGTGTTTTTTTACCGGCCTGCATTATTATTTGTGCTATTATTTCATTGGCAACTGGCAGCAGCTGGACGACTTCGGCTACTGTGGGAATTGCTCTTATTGGCATAGGAACGGTTCTTCAAATTCCCGCAGGTATGGTTGCAGGCGCTGTGATTTCGGGGGCCTATTTTGGAGATAAGCTTTCCCCTTTGTCCGACACGACCAACCTGGCTCCGGCTATGGCAGGAGGAGAACTCTTTACACACATTCGTTATATGACCTATACGACTGTTCCCAGTATTGTCATCACTCTACTTGTATTTTTAATTCTCAGTCTCACCCAAGATACTGCTGGTGGAGCAGATACGGAAACCTTAATGCGCGCAATCAAGGAAAAATTCACCATCAATCTTTGGCTTTTTCTTGTACCCGCCACGGTCATTGCTTTAATCGTTAAAAAAACGCCTCCCCTAGTTGCACTTTTAGTGGGTACCCTATTGGGAGGATTGTTTGCTTTACTATTTCAACCTAGTATATTAATGGAGGTTTCGGGTTCAGACTCCCTTAACCCTGCCGCTGCCTATCGAGGAATTATGGATGCCATCTCGGTATCTACAGAAATTACCACTTCTAATGTATTGCTCAATGATTTATTTACTTCTGGAGGTATGGAAGGGATGTTGGGAACCATCTGGTTGATCATCTGTGCGATGGTTTTTGGAGGGATCATGGATGCCATCGGCGCCCTAAGTCGGATCAGTAATGCGTTGCTCCAGTGGGCGCAAACTAGCTTTCAACTTTTTGCCAGTACCGTTGCCTCTTGTTTGGCGATCAACCTTACCGCGTCTGATCAATATTTATCTATCGTGATTCCTGGAAAAATGTTTGCTAAAGCCTATGACGAAAGAGGCCTTGCTCCAGAGAATTTAAGCCGTACGCTAGAAGATTCGGGTACGGTAACGTCCGTTCTGATTCCTTGGAACACCTGCGGAGCCTACCAATCTGGGGTTTTGGGCGTAGGTGTGGGCGAATATTTTATGTATGCTATTTTCAATTGGCTCAGTCCATTTATGACTTTGTTGTACGCCGCCTTACGCATAAAAATTGCGATGAAAAAATAGTTTTTTGAACACGTAAAAACGTGTAAAAATTAAACAATCGTTTTCGATAAGAAAAACTTATTAGTTCATAAAAAAATCTAAATTAAAAATTGCAAAACTTGATTTAGGATTCTTATTTTAGTTCAAAATTAAATTAATTATGAATGAAAGTAAATGTCCTTTCCACGGATCTACGACTACACCAAACTTAGGTACTCAAAACAAGGATTGGTGGCCCAACCAGCTAAACATAGATATCCTTCGCCAACACAGCGATCGTAGCAACCCACAACCCGAGTTGAACTACAAGGAAGAAGTAAAAAAATTAGACCTTGAAGCTTTAAAAGAAGACATCAAAGTCATGTTAAAAGATTCCAAAGATTGGTGGCCTGCCGACTACGGTCATTACGGTCCTTTCTTCATTCGAATGACATGGCACGCTGCAGGTACCTACCGCACCGGTGACGGTCGTGGTGGAGCTGCTACAGGAGCACAACGTTTTGCTCCGCTTAATTCTTGGCCTGACAATGGAAATTTGGACAAAGCACGACGTTTACTTTGGCCTATTAAAGAAAAATATGGAAATAAACTTTCTTGGGCAGATTTACTCGTTCTCGTAGGAAATGTAGCCATCGAAGATATGGGAGGTCCCAATCACGGAACCGTGATGGGAAGAGAAGATATTTGGCAACCGGAAAAAGACATTTATTGGGGAGCAGAAGATGAGTGGCTCGGTGACAAGCGTTATGGAGATACACGTCAATCCCTTGAAAATCCTCTTGCTGCGGTACAAATGGGCTTGATTTATGTCAATCCCGAAGGGCCCAATGGAAACCCAGATCCCGCCTTATCTGCTCAAGATGTTAGAGAGACCTTCAAACGAATGGCGATGAACGACGAAGAAACTGTTGCGCTGACCGCTGGAGGGCATACCTTTGGTAAAGCACACGGCGCAGGAGATGCTGCTTTGGTAGGTGTAGAACCTGAAGGAGCTCCAATGGAACAAATGGGGTTAGGATGGAAAAGCACACATGCCTCTGGAGTGGGAGTAGATACGATCACAAGCGGTATAGAAGGACCTTGGACAACCAATCCGATCCAATGGGATATGGGCTATTTAGAACTTCTCTTCAAATATGAATGGGAATGTAAAAAAAGTCCTGCTGGAGCTTGGCAATGGCATCCCATTGACTGTGCGGAAGAAGATCTGGTTCCTCAAGTGGACGGTAGTGGTGAAAAAGTTCTTCCCATGATGACCACAGCGGATATGTCCCTAAAAGTAGATCCACACTACAAAGACATTTGTATAGGCTTTTTGGCAAATCCGGAAGAGTTTGGAGAAACGTTTGCCCGAGCTTGGTTTAAGCTTTTACACCGAGATATGGGTCCAAAGACCAACTATGTAACTGGAGACTATAAGGATGTAGAATACATCTGGCAAGATCCAACTCCCGCTGGAAAAATTTTAACTTCTTCCGAAGAGCAAAATTTACGTGAGGCGCTTTCTAAAAGTGGTCTCAGTGTTCAAGAAATGGTAAACACCGCTTGGGCAAGCTCCAGTAGCTTCCGAAGCTCAGACAACCGAGGTGGGGCTAATGGAGGGCGTATTCGTCTTGCTCCACAAAAAGATTGGGAAGTCAACAAACCCGAAGAACTTGCAAAGGTTTTAGCAGTTTATGAACAAATTGCCGCAGAACACAGCACAAGTGTAGCGGACGTGATCGTCGTAGCTGGTGCCGTAGGTATTGAAAAAGCAAGTGGTCAAAAAGTGGCTGTTTCAACGGGACGCGGGGACGCAACACAAGAGAGCACCGATGTAGATTCATTTGACCTCTTAAAACCAAAAGCGTGTGGATTCAGAAACTACTCCGAAAAAGAATTTGCTGTTAGTCCAGAAGAAATCTTGCTTGACAAAGCACAGTTATTAGGGCTTACCCCTGCAGAAATGACCGTCCTTGTAGGAGGAATGCGTGCTATGGGAGTTTCGTATACTGGAGAAGGAGTTTGGACCGATGGACAATTGAACAATTCCTGGTTTAAAACCTTACTCTCTATGGACGTAGAATGGAGCTCTACAGGATACAATAGTTATGTAGCAAAAGATCGCAGTACAAATGAAGAAGTAAGAACAGCGACACGAATAGACCTTGTTTTTAGTTCCAACTCTGTACTTCGAGCAATTGCTGAAGTCTATGCGCAAGACGATAACAATGACAAATTTATTTCAGATTTTATCAAGGCTTGGAATAAAATTATGAATGCAGATCGTTTTGATTTAGATTAAATTCAAAAACCATTTGAATTAAAACACCCGATTTGATATCGGGTGTTTTTGTTTCTAGGCATTTGCGCTGCCGATCAGAAACGAGAAAATGCTTTGGCATCAAAAGGGTTTAAATACCCTAGTTTTGCAATTGAATTCGTATTTTTGTTTGAGAAGTTAATGGAATGGCAAAAAAGGGAAAACCCGCACCTACCGATCCAAAAGTAATCCGCCAGCGCCAAGTGCTCTTTGGGGGTGCTTTGATGTTGCTTTCGCTACTCCTGTCTCTAGCTCTTGTTTCTTATCTCTACAACTGGAAAGCGGATTACAGTACGCTGGACGCATTTACAGACAAATCTGTGCTGGCTAAAAATTTGCTCAATAAAGCTGGAGCGCTGATCAGTCACTTTTTCATCTATCAAGGTGTAGGCCTTGCATCCCTTCTTTTTCCCTATTTGTTAGGGCTTAGCGGATTTCAATTGTTTTTTAACCGTGGGAACAACCGTTTTGCTTCCAACTGGGCATGGGGAATCGCTCATATCCTTTGGCTCAGCATTGCCTTGGGCTACTTCTTTCCCAGCCAACCCCTGTACTCAGGTATTGTGGGATATGAGATCAATCTCTTTCTCACCTCCTATATGGGCCGTATTGGTATTTTGGGTGCTTTGATTTTTTTCTTTTTGTGCTTTTTAGTGGTTGAGTTGGAATGGACTCCTGAAAAAATGAGGTTGTGGTGGGAGCGAATCCTGGCACAAAAAAAGGATATTAATCCTGCCGAGGAGGAAGTCCCTGAGCCTGCTGTAGCTTTGGATCTTCAGACGGAGGTGCAAAGTGAAGAGGCAATGGAGCCTCCAACAACTTCCCTTCCAAAAGAGGAAATTTCCAGCGAGGAACCTTCTTTAAAAAAGGACGAAATTATAATGGAGGTGGAAACCGTTGAGGAAGAAACCGTAGATGATGTGTTGGCAAAAAGTTTGGTTGAAAAACAAGGTTTTTTTGATCCTACCCTAGAACTGAGCAAGTTTAAAATGCCAAACATTGAGCTGTTAAAAGACTATGGGGAGTCAGGTATAACGATCAATCAAGAAGAACTTGAAGCCAATAAAAATAAAATTGTCGAAACCCTAAACAATTACAATATTGGAATTTCAAATATCAAAGCGACCATTGGACCTACTGTAACGCTTTACGAAATTGTCCCCGATGCAGGAATTCGAATTTCAAAAATTAAAAATTTAGAAGACGATATTGCCTTGTCACTCGCCGCTCTTGGTATTCGCATCATCGCCCCTATTCCAGGTAAAGGAACCATTGGAATTGAGGTTCCCAACCAAAAGCCCAGTATTGTTTCGATGCGGTCGGTGATCGCTTCCACAAAATTCCAAAATGCGGAGATGGAACTCCCTGTTGCCCTAGGGAAAACAATAAGCAACGAAACCTTTGTAGTAGATCTAGCCAAAATGCCGCACTTGCTCATGGCAGGAGCCACAGGACAAGGGAAATCCGTGGGGCTCAATGCGGTTCTCTCTTCCTTACTTTACAAAAAACATCCCGCAGAAGTAAAATTTGTTTTAGTAGATCCCAAAAAAGTTGAATTAAATATCTACAGTAAAATAGAACGGCACTACTTGGCAAAACTCCCCGATGCAGAAGAAGCGATTATTACGGACAATACAAAAGTGATCAACACCTTAAACTCCTTATGTATTGAAATGGACAACCGCTACGAATTACTCAAAAATGCGATGTGTCGCAATTTAAAGGAATACAATAAAAAGTTTAAGGAACGAAAGCTCAACCCCACCGAAGGACACAGTTACTTACCCTACATCATCCTAGTTGTTGATGAGTTTGCAGACCTGATTATGACCGCGGGGAAAGAAGTAGAAACCCCCATCGCGAGATTGGCACAATTGGCCAGGGCGATTGGCATACACTTAATCATTGCTACCCAACGCCCTTCAGTAAATGTAATTACAGGGATCATCAAAGCCAATTTCCCTGCTCGGGTGGCTTTTCGGGTGACCTCCAAGATTGATTCCCGAACCATTTTAGACAGTGGGGGCGCCGACCAATTAATCGGGAGAGGTGATATGCTCTATACCCAAGGAAATGAATTGACTCGGATCCAATGTGCCTTTGTAGACACTCCCGAGGTAGAACGAATAGCTTCCTACGTAGGAGGGCAAAAAGGATATGCAGACGCACATTTACTCCCAGAGTACGTGGGCGAAGAAAGCAGTTCAAGTCTTGATATCGATGCCAGCGAGCGCGACGCCCTTTTTAGAGAAGCTGCAGAGGTTATTGTAACCGCCCAGCAAGGTTCGGCATCTTTATTGCAACGCAAATTAAAATTGGGATACAACAGGGCGGGAAGAATCATTGATCAAATGGAAGCTGCTGGGGTCGTTGGCCCTTTTGAAGGAAGTAAGGCACGCCAGGTGTTGATCTCAGATTTGGGCAGCTTAGATCGTCTTCTGGAAGATGAAAAACTCTAATCCCTTCTAAAAACAATAAAAAAACTATGAAAAAAATTGTTTGGATCTGTTTCGTTTTTTTAGTCTCCTTCCCCCTTCAGGGGCAAAGCCCAGAAGTGGCAAAAAAACTATTGGATGACGTATCAGAAACCATCGCCTCTTTTGAAAATTTGAGCTTTGATTTTAGCTATGTATTGGAAAACCGTCAAGAAAACATCCGGCAGGAGACCACAGGATCTGCAGCGATTAAAGGAGATCAATACAAAATTAGCTTTTTAGGAAACGAACAATTGTTTGATGGCGAAAAAACCTACACCATCATTCCTGAAAACGAAGAAATTACAATCAGTAGTCCGGATGATGACTCGGGTTTTGGAATCAATCCCTCTGAACTTTTGGTGTTTTATAAAACGGGGTATGCCTATCAGTGGGACATCAAACAAAATGTGAAGGGACGCCTCATTCAATTTATCAAGTTGATCCCCAATGAAGAAAACAGAGAGGTAAAGTATTTGTTGCTGGGCATTGACATGCGAACAAAGGTCATTTACCGCTTAATTGAAATTGGGAACTCAGAAACACGCACCACATTGACGTTAGAAAATTTAAGAACAAATATCCCCTTAAACTCGGACTTTTTTACTTTTGATGACAGTAAGTATCCTGACTATTATATAAACAACTAGCAGAGTGAAGATCATAGATCGATACATATTGAAAAGCTATCTGACCCGATTGATCAGTGTCTTTACCATTTGTATGTTCATTTTTGTGATCCAAACGTTTTGGTTATTTATTGATGAACTAGCGGGTAAAGGTTTGGATCTTTTAATCATTGGGAAATTTTTGCTCTATTATTCTCCCAAATTAATTCCTTTAGTCCTACCCTTATCTGTCCTCTTGGCTTCCTTGATGACCTTTGGTAGCCTTTCTGAAAATTATGAATTTGCAGCGATGAAGTCCACAGGGATTTCCTTACAGCGTGCTCTTTTGGGATTGGTTATTTTTCATGTTGCTTTGGGCATTGGAACTTTCTATTTTTCAAATCACGTCATTCCCTATGGTGAATTAAAATCATACAATCTGAGAAGGAATCTTGCTAAACTGGAACCTACCCTGGCCATCCGGGAGGGGATTTTTAACGAAATTGGACAATACAATATCAAGGTCAAAAACAAATACGGTGACAATGACCGTTTTTTAGAAGATGTCATTATCCATGAATATACTCCCAACAAACAAAACAACATTGTCATCAAAGCGGAACGTGGTGAAATGAAAAATGAGCCTACCGATCCCAACCTCAAATTAGTCCTTTACAATGGCAATCGGTATGAGGAGGTCATCCCCAAAAAGGTCAAAGATAGAGCACGTATTCCTCATGCTAAAGTGTCTTTTGAAGAATACGAAATGAACATTGACTTGTCTCAATTCAATAATGTGGATTTAGAAGAAGAAAAAATAACCACTTCCTACCGCATGCAAAAAATTGATCAATTGCTGGTTAGTATTGACACCTTACAAACTAATTTCTCAGAGGAACTGGAAGTATTCAATCGTAATTTTTCAAAGAAAAGTGTGGTGTCTTCCCTCGTCAGAGACGAAAAGAAACTTATTGAAAGTAGTGCTCTACCCAAACATTTACTTGATTTTATCATTACCGATATGGATTGGAAAAAAAGTCGAGTGTATGACGAAAGTATGTCCAAAATTCAAAACGCGTTACGCGATTTAAGTATTAAGAGAGGTCCGTTTTTTGCCTATCAAAAACTAATCAATGTTCATAAAATAACCTTTCATGAAAAATACACCTTACTTTTTGTCTCGTTGTTGTTATTTTTAATCGGTGCCTCCCTAGGAGCCATCATTAGAAAGGGAGGTCTAGGACTTCCACTCGTGCTCTCAGTAATAATCTTTTTGACCTATCATTACATTGGCCTTTTTGGTAAAAATGCTGCTGAAGATAACAGCATCTCGCCTATAATTGCAAGTTGGCTGTCCACACTTATCCTAGCTCCTTTCTCCTATATTTTAACCAAAAGAGCCTCGGCAGATAAAGGTTTTATAAGCCTCTACGATGTTTATGCACCCATATTAAATTTGATTAAAAAAATTCCTTTTCCTAAAAAATCATGACACAAAGTTCTATCGAATTACACAGCATATCCGAAGCTATAGAAGCCATTAAAAAAGGGGAAGTCATCATCGTAGTAGACGATGCGGATCGGGAAAACGAAGGAGACTTTGTCGCTGCTGCAGAAACGATTACTCCCGAAATGATCAACTTTATGGCAACCCACGGAAGAGGATTGATCTGTACTCCCCTGACCGAGGAACGTTGTCAGGAATTACAGTTAGGAAAAATGGTCTCCAACAATACCGATCCCATGGAAACGGCATTTACAGTCTCGGTGGATCTCAAAGGAAACGGGGTGACCACTGGAATTTCGGCTTCAGACCGAGCACTTACAGTAAAAGCACTCGTGGATGCGAACACCAAGCCTCATGAACTATCCCGTCCGGGACACATTTTTCCATTAATTGCAAAAAGTGGTGGTGTACTGCGCAGAACAGGACACACGGAAGCTGCAATTGATTTTGCGCGTCTGGCTGGATTTAATCCTGCTGGAGTGATTGTAGAAATAATGAATGAAGATGGGACTATGGCTCGGTTACCTCAACTTCTGGAAGTAGCCAAAAAGTTTAATCTAAAAATCGTTTCTATTGAAGATTTGGTTTCATATCGAATGCAACACGACAGTTTGATCGTAAAGAAAGTAGATCACGAAATCAATACCCGCTTCGGAAACTTCCGAATGCGTGCCTACGAACAAACTACCAACGGAAATGTTCACTTGGCGTTAACCAAAGGTTACTGGAAAAAGGATGAAATCGTGCTAACGCGTATACAATCGTCAAAAATGTCGAACGACATCTTGGGAATGTTAACCGGATCTGTAAACCAAAGCCTTGATGATATTTTCAACCTCATCAACAACAACAAAAAAGGGGCGTTGCTGTTTATCAATCAAGAGCAAAGTCCGGAAAACCTACTGGCTCGTATTGAGACCCTTAAAAAAATGCAAGAAGAAGGAGAATTGGATCGAGTTCCACCCATGAAAATGGATCGTAAAGACTTTGGTATTGGGGCGCAAATTTTGCATGACATCGGAATTCAAAAATTAAAAGTCATCACCAATTCAAAACAACAACCTCGAATTGGGATTACGGGTTATGGGATAACCATAGCAGGGTACCAAAACTATTGAGCTACTCAAAAAACCAAAGTTTTACCGCCATAATAAAAAGAGTAATAAGCATGGCATAACGAATGACTCGGTCTCCTTTTTTCACCGACCACCTGCTTGCCCACCAAGCTCCCAAAGAGGTTCCCACTGCCATAAAAGCGCCCATTTTCCAATCGACTGCATCATTTAAGGCAAAAATAAGCAGGGCTACGAGAGAATAAATAAAGACTACTGCCACTTTGGTCGCGTTGGTTTTTACCAGGTTCATTTGATTGAATCGATTTAAAAATAACATGATTACAATTCCTATTCCGGCATTGATGAATCCTCCGTAAATTCCGATTATAAAAAAGCCCAGTAGGCTCCACACCAAATACTTCCCTGTAAGACGTTCTGGCAAATCGAGGTCAATATTTTTTCGACGCAAAAGAAGTAACATCCCTACAATAATCATGATTATGGCAAGGATTTTATTAAAGATGGACCCGTCGAGATCCATTGCAATTTGCGCTCCTAAATAGGCGCCAAAACAGGCACTAATGCCTAAATAAACAGTAAAGGGAAAACTTGAAATTCCTTTACTCCGATACCCCAGCTTGCCACTTAAGGATTGGACTACAATCGCGATGCGATTGGTACCGTTGGCAACTTGAGGAGGTAAGCCCAAAAAAATCAATGCGGGTAGCGTAAACAAGGAACCTCCTCCAGCTAGGGTATTGATCACACCCGCCAAAAATCCAATGACCACAAGAAATACGGGTTCAAAAACTGTATCCATAGAGACTATTAAAGATACAAAACTCAATTTTACTTCTCTTTTAAAAGAGGGAGATTAAATATTTTCAAATCAAAAAAAGGAGTGTATATTTGCAACCGCTATAGGAGAAATGGCAGAGTGGTCGAATGCGGCAGTCTTGAAAACTGTTGAGGGTCACACCTCCGGGGGTTCGAATCCCTCTTTCTCCGCTGTATAGTCCTGAAAACCTAGTGTTTTCGGGACTTCTTTTTTTCAGTTGCCTGCAAAGTTGCCTTTTCTATTTCTGACACTACTGATTTTCACTCTTTAAATTTAGCTGTTTTTTTATTGAGTATCTTTGAGTATTCAAGTAAAATTCATTCCAATTCCAAGTATTAAATAACCAGCGAGGGCATGGACTACCTTAATCTATGCTATTGCATAAACTTAAGAGAATGAATTTAT
>DBBQ01000009.1:0-1492 GCA_002292265.1 Flavobacteriaceae bacterium UBA980
GCCAATCATATTCGCATAATGTCCCGGTGAGTTCCTCCATCCTTCCACGACACAATCCGAAATGACCTCCGCAGAACGCGTATCTCCGCAGCCGTTGACATTTTCAAACCAAGGTACCTGTCCAATATTTTCTGCAATACGAGACCATCCAAAGTTTAGATCGTCTGCTCGGTCTGAGGGGGATTTGTTTTCATGGTCTACGTGATCAAAAAAATTGAATGTTATCATATTCTCACTGTGCAACCCCGCCAGTTGATCCATTTCATCATTTTGAGTCAAATCTGTCAATCCATTTGCTCTTCGTATTGCATTGGTCTTAATTAAAATTTGCTCTGCGATTTGCTCTTTTGTGTTTAAGGTGGACAAGGTTTCCTCATCTGCGTCTTTGGAGCAGGATAGTAAAGAGATCATGAAAAAAAACAATAGCATTCTTTGAAAAGCATTTAAAACATTCATAAGAAAGTATTTTGCACAAAAATACAAATTTAGTCTATCTTTAATTCGGATCTATTAAACTTTTACTCATGCGTTTTGCAATCATCGCTCCCCCAGTACCCACACAAAAATGGAAGGAGAATTTTGAACGAATTGCTCCCCATATTCCGCTGTTGATTGGTTTGGAAACAGAACATCCCGAGGATGTGGTTTGCGTCATGGTTTGGAAGCAACCCAAAGGAGCGCTGACTCGCTTTAAAAATTTAAAATTAATCTTTTCTATGGGTGCAGGGGTGGATCATGTACTCTCCGACGAAACCATTCCAAAGCACATTCCGGTTTGCCGAGTTGTGGATCCACAAATGGCCTTCTCCATGAGCAATTACATCCTTATGGCGCTTTTAAATCACCACCGCTCTTGGTATGAGTTTCAAGCCGCACAACAAAACAAACACTGGGCGCAATTTGAATTTATAGAGCGCCCGGTTAAAGTAGGTGTTTTGGGCATCGGGCATTTGGGTAGGGATGCTGCCAATAAAATTCATCATTTGGGTTTTCCCGTAATAGGATATTCTAATTCGCCTAAAGAAACCGCTTTTCCCTCCTACTCTGGGGATCAGTTTGAGGACTTTATCAGCCAAATCAATGTCCTGGTGTGTACCGTTCCCTACACCCCAAAAACACATGGCTTGTTGAATTATCAACTCTTTGAAAAGTTCAAAGAACCTACCTACCTCATCAATGTTTCCAGGGGAGCTGTTCAAGTTGAAAAAGATATCGTAAAAGCCTTAAATACGGGACTCCTATCGGGTGCATTTTTAGATGTTTTTGAAGAAGAACCGCTTCCTAAATCAAGTCCGCTGTGGGCACACCCCAAAGTAAAAATCACTCCTCATATTGCTAGTTTGACCTATCCCAAAGAGAGCACGTACCAAGTGTTGGACTGTTTTGAACGCCTTGAAAAAGGATTGCCATTACCCCAGCAAGTGAGCCGCGAAAAAATGTATTAATCTTTTAAAAGAAGTTCTGAAATACCTGTTACTCCAAAGCGAACTGG
>DBBQ01000009.1:1614-3009 GCA_002292265.1 Flavobacteriaceae bacterium UBA980
AGGTCTGGAACAGCAATATGCTCTGGGCTTCGCAAGGTTTTCTTGTCTGCACGAATACATAAGACCAAGTGGGTAGGACAACTTCCGCGCATCAGAGGAAGGGTTGCAGAACTTCCCGGATGTAATAAAGATCCCTGACCTTCTACAATTACGATTTCATTTTCAGCTGCTTCCATTACAATTTGCTCTACCGCACCACAAGCATGATCTAATTTATAGGCATCCAAAGGAATCCCTTTCCCCATAAGAGTAATTCCTATTTGACCCGTAGCAATAAAACCTACATTTGCTTCTCGTTTCAAAAGATCATCGTACAGTTCTAAGCCTGAAGTCATCTTTCCTACCGCCATATCGGTACCGATAAAAAGGACGCGTTTATTTGTCAATAAGGCTGCTTTACCTGTAGCAATAGCAGGGATAAATTGAGGAACTCGAACATCCCAAATCCATTGAGTTTCTGGATTTTTTATTTGAGTTGCCCATCTAGGTGCTAACAAGTCGTGAAGGCCGTTTACAATGCTCAAGCCTGCTTCGAGCGCTTCTACAATAATTGAATTCCACGACTCTGGGATTCTCCCGCCAGAAGGGGCGATGCCCAAAATTAAAACTTCAGCACCCTGCTCAATAGCGGCTTCGAGGTTTTTTAAAATAAGAACTTCTCTTTCAAGGTTCATAAAATCGTGCATGGATTTGCCTGCAAACGTTTTATCAACCACTCCTACAATAGGGTTTTTTAAATAGCGCACCACGCCCATACCCATTTTACCATAATCACTATCGATATGGTCTTCCATGTAGACGGCAACTTTTAACTTAGGATCTAACATAAAATTCTTTTTTTAGTTCTGCCCCGTGTCCGGGAATTTCAAGAGGGAGGGTCACCCCGTCCACCATAGGTGCCCCTTGAGAAGGATCGGGAGCCAGGTTGTAATGAGAGTCCAAATCGATATGATCAATCCCACCCGTTAAAGCAGCTGCAGCAGCAATTGCTACAGAAGATTCACTCATACACCCAATCATGGTTTTTAAACCATGAGCGCGTGCCGTGGAAATAATCCGTAACGCTTCTGTAATTCCACCACACTTCATTAATTTCATATTAACCCCATCCACATGAGCGGCAAAACCGGGGATGTTTTCTGAAAATCGACAAGACTCATCTACGTAAATAGGGAGTGGTCGGTTTTCATAAAGTTCTTTTAATCGATCTTCTTCTCCTTCTTTTAGGGGCTGTTCAATATAGTCTACCTTTCTGTCGGCCAGCCATTGCATCATCTGTTTTGCCGCTCCAACATCCCAGCCTCCGTTTGCATCCACACGAATTTTTACATCGTACTTCTGGGTGCTTTCAAGCACTTGATGGAACATGGATTTGTCTGCCTCTATACCCTCGGG
>DBBQ01000004.1 GCA_002292265.1 Flavobacteriaceae bacterium UBA980
TAATCCATCGGGAAATAGTACATCTTGCAACCTTCGCTTTTGCTTAGTATTTATAGATTCCCAGAATTGACGGGGGTTTTCGAGCAGTGAAAGAATTTTTTCATCCAAAATTGCAAGGTTCGATTTTTTTGAAGGGAGGTTTTCGAGTTTTAGCTCAATTTCTTTGATTTCCTCTTGTGTAATGCGCGTGTATTTCTTCCACATCTTTTCGTTGATGTGCCCCACAGCAAACCGTCTTTCCAGATTTTCTAATTCATTTTCTTTTTGGGATATCTGGGAAAGGAGGTCCTTGCGTTTACCTTCAAAGCCCTTTAGCGAGTCTTCTAAAACGAGCCTCACCTGATCTTTAAGTATGGGAATGAGTTTAGGACTTAACTTAAAATCATCGAGTAGTTCCCCAAACTTCTCATGCATTCCCATACGCTTGGATCTCTTCGTTGAGTTTGCATTTACGGTATGGTTGCACTTATTACACTTGTAGTAATAATTGCCCGTTTTCTTGTGTTGGTAGGAAGTCATATTCTTTTCGCATTTCGTGCAATACAAGAACTTTGGAATTAACGGAGTGTCAAGTTTACCTGGTAGCTTCGAGATACCGGCCATAAAGGATCCAGTGAGTTTCTTTTGGAGTAGTTTCCAGTCCGCAATGGAAACCAGACGCTCCCAATTCCCTTCGATTTCTTGATCTCCCAATAATTTATTTTTACTGATCCCAGCATAAAAAGGATTCCGCCACATGTTGCAAAGGGTCTGCTTAGGGATATTAAAACCTTTACTTGCCATAAAATCAATGATCTCTTTGTCGGTGGCGTCCTCATAGATTTTCATTTTAAACGCTTTCTTAAGCCATCTGCCTTCCTCGTTGATTTTTATCTCCTGTATCCCTTGAACCCTTCTTGGATCGGTAACCCTAGGCCCATATTTATCATATCCTCTTGGAGCAGTCCCGAGATGAAATCCCTTGCGAACAAAATTCTTCATACCAGGAATGATCACATCTTGACGATTAAAATTTTCCTTTTGTGCTGCTAAGAGCTCTTTTGAGAATTCGTTTTCACTTCTTTCATCAAAGGTGTGTTGCCCGTTACTCACAGCATAGATTCGTACGTCAAATTTGGTACGTAATGAGAAGAGTAGGCTAATGTGCTCTGTGCCAGAACGTCCAAACCTGCTAGGGGACCATAGGAGAATAAGCTTAGGCCTTTTTGAAACGGGAGTTTTCTTGAGTGTCTCTATTAGGTTGATTAAAGTCTTTTGACTCTTTAGATTTTTGGAGCTTTCATAAGCAGCATCAAACTCCTTGGTGATTAATAAATGGTGTTCACTGGCAAAATCTTGGATTGCCCTTACTTGGGTTTCTATACTTGAGTTTCTTTCAAACTGCTCTTTTGAACTGACGCGTGAGTAAGACCAAACGATGGCATTTTGAAAATCCTTCATGCTATATGAATTCATGATTCTAAATTTTAATTTGTTTCGATTAATAGCATAGCAAGCTCATAGGCTGCCATGGCCAATTCTTGGTAGTTGTCGTTAGTTAATTCTATTTGTAAATGTGATTCTAAGCTGCGCTTAGGTATCAAATGTGCACTTCCTATTTGATGGTCCATCCCTGTTGTGGATTAGCCCAGAAAGTCGCATTGGAGGCTGGGTGGGTTGAACGATCATGAATGAGGTGTTATAATGTGAAATACATAATGAGAAGCATTACGCTTATTTATAGCAATGCTAGCGTCTTGAGGGAGGTCGTTGTTCCTTAGATAGCGTATGATGTCTTCCATGGTTTTTGAAGATTCATATACACAGGAAAATTTGCCTTTCTTTTCGTTAATGATGAACTCGACATACTTTGGCCTCTTCCGTTGGACTATTTCAAGCAAATCTTGATATGTGTCCTCGAAAAGGTCTGAGCAATTCCCAGTGACATTTAGTTCTGTAGCGATGAGCTTATTGAACATATCCGTGAGCGGAATTGCAATCCTGACTTCATTAACTCGCTTTGGATCCAGGTCCTTGATTTCTCCAGTTAGTGCCCAGTCGTTGGTTTCAGGGTAGTAATTGAAATCAATTTGCTTTTTATTGTTTACAAAGAGCTCAGTAAGAGTAAGTGTGAAATCAGTTATTTCTTGACGCATGGTTTGCATCAAAACAGGGTCGTTATGTATCCCTTTGACCATTTCTCGTTCGTGTTCGGATAATTTGGAATGCGGGTTGTTGAGTTCACTTTTTAGTAGTTCATCATAGGCCTGTTTATCATGCCATATCTTTTTTCCGAGCTTGAACAGCTCATCACTTGAGACTCCCNNATTGGTGAGCTGATGGATAATGTGAAACCATAGACCTTGGTAGATATTCATTACTAAGTGTTTTTCGTCTAAGACGAAGGGAAGGAGCCCTTTGGACTTCCAGTAATTTACTTTACGAGAGGTTACACCAAAATCTTTTGGCTTGATGCTCCAAATGGAGAAAGCGGTTGTTATTTGATTTTGGATTTCCAAGTTCGATAATCCCATAA
>DBBQ01000013.1:0-845 GCA_002292265.1 Flavobacteriaceae bacterium UBA980
CGATAGGCGAACTATTTTGCACAAATATACAAATTTTTAAAACTTTATACTATCCGTTCCTTTTTTTAACCTTTCTTCTGTCTTTTCCTTGCTTCAATTGTTGATATTATCAGCAAGTCCTTTCGGGTAGATTCTCATTTAAAAATCGTAATTTATGCGCCTTAAAAAAAGCTATGAAAAACATTTTGGATTACAATCCGAAGACACATATCATTATCAAAGGAGCCCATTTACACAATTTAAAGCACGTAGATCTTGCCATCCCTCGAAATCAAATGAGTGTGATTACGGGCTTGTCCGGATCGGGAAAATCTTCTTTAGCTTTTGATACCCTCTACGCGGAAGGCCAACGCCGTTATGTAGAGAGTCTTTCTTCTTATGCAAGACAGTTTATGGGTCGTTTGAACAAACCCAAGGTGGATTTCATCAAAGGGCTTTCCCCAGCGATTGCAGTAGAACAAAAGGTGAGCACCTCCAATCCACGCTCTACCGTGGGCACCAAGACCGAAATTTACGATTATCTAAAACTACTCTTTGCACGTATCGGTAAAACTCATTCTCCGATTTCAGGAAAAGAAGTTAAAAAAGACAGTGTCCGAGACATTCTCGATCAAATCAAAAGCTTAGAGACTGGAGCTCGGTTGTTGCTGCTTGCGCCAGTTGAGGCAGAATCCCATCGCACTTTAGACGAAAAAATAAAAATCTTTATTCAGCAGGGATTTGCCCGAATATTCGTCAACGGGGAAACGCAAACTTTAGACACCTTGGAAATTGCTCCAAAAAAGGGTTTTGACTTGGTCATTGACCGTATGGTGGTTCGCCATGAAGAAGACTTTTACAACCGC
>DBBQ01000013.1:938-6741 GCA_002292265.1 Flavobacteriaceae bacterium UBA980
TGGGGGCCTGTCCGGTTTGTGAAGGCTTTGGTGATGTGATGGGTATTGATCCCGAATTGGTCATTCCCGATACGAGCAAGTCGATCTATGATCAAGCCATCGTGCCTTGGCGCGGCTCCACTATGGTAAAGTTTTACGATAAACTCATCAACAGCGCCTATCTCTTTGACTTTCCTATTCACAAACCGTATTTCGAACTTACCAAAGTACAAAAGGAGCTTCTTTGGAAAGGCAATTCCCACTTTACTGGAATTCACGACTTTTTTAAACGAATCGAAAAAAAGAATTACAAAATTCAGAACCGCGTACTCCTTTCTCGCTATCGAGGAAAAACTTCGTGCGCCCAATGCGTAGGAACACGTCTTAAAGATGAGGCCAACTACGTAAAAATTGGAGGAAAAAGCATCGGAGACTTGCTTCAGATCTCCTTAGATAATTTAGCACGCTTTTTCCAGTATTTAGAATTAAAGGCACACGATCTGGAAATCGCTGAACGCTTGTTAATTGAAATCAACAGTCGATTGAAATTCGTCCAGGAAGTTGGTTTGGGATACCTGACGCTAAACCGGCGGTCCAACACCTTGTCTGGAGGTGAATCGCAACGCATACAGTTGGCCACTTCCCTAGGAAGCAGTTTGGTGGGCTCCATGTACATTCTCGATGAACCTTCTATCGGATTGCATCCACGGGACAACGAACGCCTGATTGAAGTTTTAAAAAATCTAAGAGATTTGGGTAATACCGTCATTGTTGTAGAACACGATGAGGAAATTATGAATGCGGCTGATCAAGTCATTGATATTGGTCCTGAAGCAGGTACTTTGGGAGGTGAGATAATTGCCCAAGGACCCTTAAAACAAGTATTAAAAAGCGATGGGCTGACCGCAGCCTATCTCAATGGAACCAAAAAAATTGAAGTCCCAAAGAAGAGGAGAACTTCGAAAAAGAAAATTGAAATTAAAGGTGCAAGAGAACAAAATCTCAAAAATATTGATCTCGAAATCCCATTGGGTGTACTTACCGTTGTAAGCGGAGTGTCTGGAAGTGGTAAGTCCAGCTTGGTCAAAAAAATCCTTTACCCTGCCCTACTCCGTCATTTTGATATTTACAGTGAAAAGCCTGGATCCTACACTGAGTTGAAAGGAAGCTTAGACACCCTTCGCAGTGTCGAGTTTGTAGATCAAAATCCCATTGGAAGATCTTCCCGATCCAATCCTGTGACCTACATCAAGGCTTATGATGAGATTCGTTCCTTGTACGCTTCTTTACCAATATCTAAAAACCGAAACTATCAGCCCAAACATTTTTCTTTTAATGTGGATGGAGGGCGCTGTGACCATTGCAAAGGTGAAGGAACCGTTACCATCGAGATGCAGTTTATGGCAGATGTCATTTTAGAATGTGAGCACTGCAACGGCAAACGCTTTAAAAAAGAAGTTTTAGAAGTGAAATTTCACGACCAAAATATTGATGACCTCCTCTGTATGACCGTGGATGACGCTATCGATTTTTTTGTTTCTCATGATCAAAAGCGAATTATTCAAAAATTACAACCACTCCAAGACGTGGGATTGGGATATGTAACCCTTGGCCAATCTTCTGCCACTCTATCGGGGGGTGAAGCACAGCGAATTAAATTGGCTTCGTTTATCAGTCAAGGTTCTTCTAAGGAGAAAGTACTTTTCATTTTCGACGAACCTACCACGGGACTTCATTTTCACGATATCCAAAAATTGCTCACTTCGTTCAATGCGTTGATTGACCGAGGACACACTATTGTTGTGGTAGAGCACAATCTCGAATTGATCAAATGTGCGGATCATCTTATAGACCTAGGTCCCGAAGCGGGAGATGCAGGTGGCTATTTAGTAGGACAAGGAACTCCTGAAGCCATCGCAAAACTTCCAAAATCGCATACAGGAAAATATCTGGTAGAAAAATTAAAATAGTCGCTTGCGAAAATCCTGAATGAGCGACTCAATATCCGAAGACCAGCGAAAAGTAAATAAGGGAATACTGAAAAGTCCTAAAATCAATACACTACGCAATGGGATGGACAGCCAGGGGTTTACTACAGTCGGTATTTGATCAATCACGGCATAAATCAACCCCATACTCAATACGACCCCAAGGGTTTTAGTAGAATAGGGATGAATTTTAAATAAAAATTGAATCAAAAGAATTTTACACAAATTGATAAAAAGTATGACGAGTACCGTTGCAAAAGCTGCACCTATAATGCCGTGGGATTGAATGAAAATGTAATTTAAAATAACTGCCATTATCGCAGAAGATATAGAAAACCAAAAAACATAGGAATAGTACTTTGAATTACTAATGATGTTGTTAAGGCAACCCATAGAAACACTAAATAATTTCCCCAAAGAGACCAAAATAACTACTCCTATTGCAGAAGCATAACCCTCTTGATTGATAATTTGATAAAAATCTTTTAAGTTGAGGTTGATCAGTAAAAACAGGAATCCAGAAACAATCATCAGGTTGATACTGCTCTTTTTTAAAAGACGTTCCAAACGTTCAACATCGTTCGCGTTTAAGGCTTGAGCTACTAAGGGACTCGTGATTTGAAACATGGCTCTCCCGGGGGCTTCCACTACTGCAGCGATATAGAGTGCTACGGCATAAAAGGCTACATTGGCATCGGTTGTCAAAGAAAAAATCATGGACTTATCAATATCCAAGATAAAACTCGCCGCAGCTCCAGAGAGGAAAATCAGTCCGCTGTAACGTAACATCTCACGCCAAGATGAAGGGAGTTTCCATTGAAACTTAGGGATGTAAACTGAAAAACTATATCCCATGATAATCAGTAAACGCAGATAATACCCACCAATCAGATAGTTGATAAACGTGTTCAAATCAATCCATTGGAACGCAAAACAGATCAGCAATGTAAAAGTTAAAAATCTGGGATATACTTCCTTTAAAAAATTACCAAAAACCGATTTTAAATTAACCCGCAACCAACTGTAGAAGACTTCAAAATAAGCAGTAGAAACAGCAATTGCAATGATTAAAAAGGGAAAGCGTGCCACCCCTTCATTATCATTGGATAAGAAATTGAGAATCTCAAAGTTAAAATAAAAGTACAGGGGGATTAGTATTATTAAAATGAGTAAAGGAAAGAGCAAAACAAACCAAAGTAATCGGTCTTGTTCTTCTTTATCCTTAGAGCTGCTAAAAAACTTGATTAAGGTATGCTGAACTCCAAAGGAGATAAAGGGTTGAATTAGATTCGAATTGGCCAAAAGGGCGACCACCAAGCCTTGAAATTCTTTGCCGGGATAGGTCGGATACAAAAAGAGCATATTGAGAGCCCCGATCAGGAAGGCTACACCAATACTGATCATATTGTACAGGGATTGTTTGGCGATGATTCCCATAGCTTTCAGCTCTTCGTTTTAAAATATTGAAAATATCCCAAAACCAAGATACTGATTGCGAACAGCCCCAAACTAAGCCACCGAAGTCGTGTCCCTTGTTTGATCACCTCAGGCTCAAATCGGAATTCAATTACGGAAGCGTTGGCAGGAACCTGTACTCCCCGTAATACATAATTTACATTGATAATTAGCACTGGTTTTCCGTCTAGGGTTGCCTTCCATCCTTTGGGGTAATGCATTTCCGAAAAAACAGCAAATGCTGGGGTTGTCGTTTGTACACGATAAGTCAACTGATCTGGTTTTGCCTTGGAAAGGGTTATTTGCGCTAGTGAATCTAGAGTATATTGTTTGGAAAAATCAGCTGGTAAGTCGTGATCTAAAACCAAGGCAGTGGTTTTAAAATCTGTTTCTTTTAATGCTTCTAGAAGCGCATCTGGAGTTGCTTTGGTCTCAATCTCTGAAACCATCCAGGCGGGACCCAAAGCGTTGGGATTGAGCAGGGGTTTCAGTTCCCCGCTTTCCTCCTCTGGATACAGGATGTATTTGACATTTAAAAAATCAAGGATTCCTGTGTTTTGCTGCGCGCTATACGCTTCAAAAAGTTCTTCAAAGCGTCTTGGCTTAGCACCGTGATAGCCCCCCAAAGCATTGTGAAAATAGGCCGTTCGGGCTCCTGTTAAACCCAATTGGGGTTCGTACACCCTAAACCTGCTCTGGTCTTGGAGTAGGGCCTGATCTGCGGCTGTCATTCGAAAGGGAGCATTTGTAAATCGTTTGGAAACAAAAGCCTCTCGATCAATATAACGATTGGATATTCCAATTAAGTCAATGATCAATAGTCCAATGACCAAGCTTAAGGCCAACCCTCTTTTAATTTTTTTGGTTTGATAGAGATAAATTAAACTAGTCAACAGCACACAAAATAAAATACCTCTGAATAGATCAGACTGAAAAATGGAAATCCGGGCTTCGCGAATCTGAGAAACTAAAGCTGTCCCGTAGATTTCTTTAAAATAGGCGTCATTAGCTCCTGAAAAAGACAACATCCCCTGGGTCAGTAGTACCAGCGCAAACAGTACTATGGGAATCGCCGCGATTTTCAAAAACCGCTTGAGCTCCAATTTTTGTGTGCTGTAAAAAACATGAAAAAGTCCCATTGCGGCTAACATCGGAAGACAAAACTCCAAGACGACCTGAATGGAAGAAACCGCTCGAAACTTATTGTAAAGTGGAAAATACGAAACAAAAAATGCAGTTAAGAAACTCAAGTTTTTACCCCAAGAGAGCAAAAGGGAAAAAAGAGCTCCCAGCGCCAAGGTCGTTCGAAGTGGTCCACGGCTAGAGAAAAATCCAAACAATGCAAAAAAGAACACTGTAATTCCAATATAAGCGGGCGCCTCTAAAATGGGTTGTTCCCCCCAGTAGGTCGGGACATTTTTTGAAAATTCCCGAGCTTGATTTGGAGAAGCGCCATTGTCAATCAAGAAATCATATACACCGTGGTTTGTACCCAGATCTTCACTGGACCCACCCCCTTGAACTCGAGGGGCAATAAGATTCAAACTTTCAAAAATCCCATAACTGTATTCAGTGATGTAGTCAAAGTCTAAACCCGTAGATTGTTCTTTTGGACTGCCGTCTGCATTCTGTTTCAACTCACTTTTACCTCGCGTACTAAAATCAGTATACTCTGCAGTTGTCAAAAGTGGTGTGGCATTAAACCCAAGTGCCAAAATACCAGAAGCAATTAATGCACCTAGGGATTGAAGAAAGCTTTTTGTTTGCTTATTTTTTAAAGAATGATACCCATAAACCAAAACCAAAAGTCCCAGCAGCATTAAGAGATAATAGGTCATTTGATAATGGTTGGCTCGAATCTGCATCCCCAAGGCTAATGAGCTCATCAATACACCGCAGAACCACCGCTTTTGTAGTAAAAGAAGTACACCCCCAAAGACAAAAGGAAAAAAACTCACTGCCAACGCTTTGGTATTGTGTCCGACTTGTAAAATGATGAGTAAGTAAGTGGAAAAGCCAAAAGCAAGGGAACCAAAAAGCGCTACAGGCCTGGGTTTTCTTAAAATAAGTAAAACCAAATAGACCCCTAGTAGATAAAGAAATAGGATGTGAGCGGGTCGAGGTAAAATTCGAAAAAACGAATAAATAGGCTGCAGCACATCTGCTGGAAACTTTGCACCCAATTGATAGGTGGGCATCCCCCCAAAGGCATTGTCGATCCAATACGTTTCTTCGCCAGTAGCTTCTCGATGTTCTTGCAACTGTCGGGACATCCCCTGATATTGTCGAATGTCAGATTGCAATAAGGTCTTTCCGGATAATAAAGGGTAATAAAACAGAAGCGCTACGAGTGCAAAACCAAGGACTACCCCTGCATGGTA
>DBBQ01000013.1:6821-52361 GCA_002292265.1 Flavobacteriaceae bacterium UBA980
CTAAACTCGAAAACATCAGTTTAAATAAAAAAGGAGAAAGCAATCGCAAAAGATAGATTCCACCCAAAAAAAACAACAAGAATTTTAAAAGCACGCCAAAGGAGTTTGTTTACCAATCAAATGTAACTATTTCGTTTTGAATCTGCGAAATTTTATCCTGCATTAAGCACCGAGGATCACAAAATTTCATAGATTCTTGCCTTATATTTACCGTATGTTTTTTAACCGATTTGCCCTTTTTTTAATTCTCGGTTCTGTAGTAGTGCAAGCGCAATACACCGATCAGATCAATTCCAATCGCCCTGGAGCCTCTATTGGAGCCTTTGCTGTGGGGAAAAACGTTATCCAAGCTGAATTTGGCTTGGCCTTTCGTCATTATTCTCACAGTGGATACAACAACTCTACTTTTGATGGAGGAATCGGGTTCCTTTCCCTGCGATGGGGTTTTTGGTTGGAAACTTTAGAACTGACCGTGGAGAGTAAATATCTAAGAGGGAGTTTGAATTCTAAACTCGCTGCTCAACCTCTACGAAACCCCAAACAGGGTTTTATACAAAATTTTATTGGATTGAAATACCTTCTTTACGATCCCTTCAAGAAAGAGCGCGATGTTAATGTTTACAGTTGGAAGGCCAACAATGGTTTCAAATTAAGAGATTTAATTCCAGCAGTTTCATTGACTTTAGGAGGTAATTACAGTCGAAAAGACAATCCGTTTCCTTACAATAATGTATTTGGAAGTATTTACCGCCCACTTCTTTTCCAAAACCTAGGAGCTCCTCCCGATGAGGAACCTCCTGTTAATCTTCGAGGAACCCTGGCAACTCAATCGCATTTTTTAGGAACTTGGGTCTTTGTAACGAATTTTAATTACGATCGGTATTTGTCCGATTATCCCGAAATGAGCTACATACTGACTCTGACGCACACATTAGACCCCTTATGGTCTGTATATGTAGAGCATCAGGGCAGTCAAAGTGATTTATTCCAAGATTCCCTTTACCGTCTTGGAGCGGCTTATCTCTTCTCAGAGGACATCCAATTGGAAGCTACCCTAGGCGCCTCGTCAAAAAGTACACCCAGTAGCATTTTTGCAAATGTTGGCGTATCTTACCGCTTGGATTTTCATAAAGATTTTATCTCAGCCGAAGAAATTGAAGCAAAATCAAATAAAAAAGGAGAAAGAAAACTAAGAAAAACGTTGAATAAAAATTCAAAAACTGAGCGAAAAAGAAACCGTAAAGCAAAACGCAACTGAAGAAATGAGTAAAGATATCCATATTAAAGAGGCTAAAACCCGCGAAGATTACCTTGCTTTCGTAAAATTTCCTTTTCAGTTATACAAAGACAGCCCCTATTGGGTTCCGCCTTTAACCAAAGACGAAATTGAAACAATAACCCCAGAACAAAATCCAGTATACCAAAATGCTACAGCCCGTTTTTTTCTTGCCTACAAAGGAGCACAAATCGTAGGTCGCATCGCCGCGATAATTAACTGGATCGAGATCAATGAGGTTAAAAAAAGTAAAGTTCGATTTGGTTGGTTTGATGTAGTGGATGATATTGAAGTGACCCGACTTCTTTTGGAACAGGTTGTCGCTTTTGGAAAAGAACACCAATTGAAAAACATAGAAGGTCCTGTAGGCTTTTCTAATCTAGACAAAGCCGGCCTTCTTGTGGAGGGCTTTGAAGAGCGAAATACCATGATTACTCTTTACAATGCTCCCTATTACGCCAAGCATTTAGAACAACTCGGTTTTCAGACTGCAGCGAGGTGGGTGGAATATGAAATAAAAATTACAGATTTCGAATCGTCTCCGGAAAAAGTAAAGCGCTTTTCAAAATTAGTCATGGAACGATATCAACTCACCTTATTAAATTTCAAAAATCGAAATGAAATTCTTCCTTATATAGATGAAATGTTTGACCTGCTAGACAAAACGTATAATGAATTGCAAACCTATGTGCCCATTCAAGAATATCAAATCGAAAACTATAAAAAACGTTTTTTAAAGTTTGTCAATCCTGATTTTATAAAATGTATTGTTGACCAACACGGTAAATTGATTTGCTTTTCCATAACCATGCCCTCTTTTACCGAAGTACTGAAAAAAATCAATGGAAAATTTACCTTGTTTAACGCCTTTTACCTTTTTAAGGCAATGCGTTATAACCAACGGGCCTCTTTTTATTTGATCGGCGTCCATCCCGATTACCAAAACAAGGGAATTACTGCTATCATATTTAACGAGATGCAAAAGTTGTTTAACAAACAAAAGATCACTACTGTAGAAACCAATCCTGAATTAGAAGAAAATACAGCAATCCAAAAGTTGTGGAAAAATTATGAACACCGACTCCACAAACGCAGAGCAACATTTACCAAAAAAATATAAGCTATGCTAACGGAAGGTACCGTCATCGCTCTTGCTACTCCAGAAGGAAGCGGGGCGATTGGTGTGATTCGACTCTCCGGAGAGGAGGCTTTTCACTTTACTGCGCCGTTTTTTAAACCCAAATCCAAAGAATCTTGGGATAAAATTCAGGCCAACACTACGGTCTTAGGAGATTTTGTATCAGAAGGGGAAATCATCGATGAAGTTCTGCTCACCAAGTTTAAAGCTCCAAATTCCTATACAGGAGAGAATGTCGTAGAAATTTCATGCCATGGATCTTCCTACATACAGCAAAAAATCATTTCTTGTTTTCTCATCAAAGGGGTCAAACCCGCACAAGCTGGGGAATTTACATTGAGAGCTTACCTGAACCAAAAAATGGATTTGAGCCAAGCCGAAGCGGTCGCCGATCTTATAGCAGCAGAAAGTGAAGCTGCCCATCAACTTGCACTGCAACAAATGCGGGGTGGGTTTTCTAAAAAAATGGAAGCCTTACGACAAGAACTCATTCAATTTAAGGCATTGATTGAGCTTGAATTAGACTTCAGTGAAGAGGAAGTAGAATTTGCTAATCTAGAAGAACTCCGATCCCTACTAAATAAATTACACAAAGACGTCAGCGATTTGAAAAACTCTTTTGCCTATGGAAATGTAATTAAAAAAGGAGTTCCTGTGGCGATTGCCGGAAAACCCAACGTAGGTAAATCTTCTCTCCTCAATGCGCTTTTCGAAGAAGAAAAAGCCATCGTATCGAACATCCCAGGGACTACGCGAGACAGTATCGAAGATACCTTGGTGCTGGGAGGGATTCTCTTTCGCTTTATCGATACAGCTGGATTGCGAGAGACGAACGATGTGGTAGAGGCCATCGGTGTAAAAAAAGCGCGAGAAAAGGTAAAAAAAGCTCGTGTTTTAATTTATCTCTATCAAAGGGATACCACTGCTCCTGTCATTGTAAATGAAATCCAAGAGCTGCACCACGAGGGACTTTCCATTTTACTTGTAGAAAACAAGATCGACTTATACGACAACACGCACAGTGAGGACTTGGCGTCTGAAATTAAATCCAACCTCAACTTTGAATCTGAGGTGATCGCTCTCGGAATTTCAACAAAAAACAGTACGAGCCTAGCTCTGTTAAAAAACCACTTGGTCACCCTGATTCAAAATATGAAAAGCGAATCCAATCTGATCATTCACAACAGCAGACATTTCCACGCCTTGTCGGAGGCCTTGAGGGCTATCGAGACCATTCTAGAGGGTCTAGACCAAGCACTGCCGGGGGACTTACTGAGTATCGAACTAAAGGAGGCCATTCACTTCATCGGCTCGATTACAGGAAATATAGATAACGACCAAGATATTTTGGGGACTATATTTAGTCAATTTTGTATTGGAAAGTGACAACAACTATATTTAACTTCATTAACCTTCAAAACCTCAATTAATATAATACTTTAACAATATTTAATAATATTAAGTCCTTAAAGATGGTCGAATAACAGCTGACATACTTACACGAAAAAACAAACATAGTCAAGTGATTCCTATATCAAACTCGGCTGTGGAATTTATGCCTGAAAGAAAAGGCTTAAACGATAAAGTTTTTTTGGCGTTGACCTATAGCGACATGAATAATAAGCTTACTGAATGGGTTAAATCCTCTGGCTTAGAAAGAACAAGTAAAACAAAAACTCACGATGCGAGAAGAACCTGCGGTGCATTAATCTGGAAAAAAACAAAAAACATTGATACAGTTGCAAAGTTCCTAAATCATAAGAATATCAGTGAAACATTCAAATATCTTAGGAAATTTCTTGGAGATACTTTTGATAAAGTTGATGCAAATGAAATAATGCCTGACATCACCATTTAAAAGCTAAAAGTTTTCAGGTACTCCTAATCCAAGAGCAAGGGTGTGGGTTTTAGAAAATGGTTTTTCTATTGGAACAGGGGGTTGAGATTTGACATGTAATCTACCTACAGTCAATAATTGTCTTAAATTTTGAGAATTAGATGAAAGTAATAATTATAGGTTCTACTATAATGGTTGGCAGGGTGTCCGAATAGCCAAATAAGATAAAATTTCTTTAATTAAAAAGATTTTTGTGCCAAACTAAATAATTTTTATTACCCCAACCATATTTTTATGTTTTCCACACTGGTAATAATAAGTTCCTTTTTTTGAAGGTGTCCATATTATTAATCCTTTCGCGGCTCCATTATTCTCAATTTCTGGGATCTGATTTTTCTTTCCAATACCAGCTTCTACTTTTAAGTAAAATGGATGCCCAGGTGCATTGACTTGAAATTTTATTTCAGATCCTACCTCAAAAATTAACTCAGGATCGGTTCCGTTAATATTTCCAATTTTGTCAGTTCCTTTTAAAATATAATCATTTCTGCTTTCAGCAAATACATTTATATTATGTTTAATAGGGTTGTCATCATTTGCATAAATCAAACTAGAAAACATAGCAAAGAGATATATGAGATTTTTTTTTATTTTTTTATCAAAGTTAAAAAAACCTGAAAAGGATCATGACGGTTGGACATGGATGCTTCACGGAGACATGGGAGAAGATAATACCAAGCATTTAGTTCTTAATAAAGAAGACGCAGCTGAAGGTTAATGGATAGAATCAGGAGCTCACTTAATGCTAATTCCAAAAGATCCAGCTTCTTTAGAGGGAAATACTACAGATTTTATGAGTGCCGCACCATAAATTATGTTTAAAGGAACAGGTTACGATCATCTAATGATCCCCAGTAGAGGATTACTATAATTATCAGCCTCGCCAATAATTTTATATAAGAAGCCCTAAGTGGAGGGTTTTTTACTTCAAAACGCATTCATTAATTCTTTTCTAAACTATTGATTTAACGTTAAAATTCTCCCCTGAAGTTCCGTTAGAAGGAGCTTGCCAAAGAACATATTTTTAAATCATATATATTTAATTTCCCCAAACTTGCGAGTAAAAAAAACAATAACGAGTTAGCGATATAATTTTAATATATTGCGTTTAGTTTCAGGTATCGAATTAATAGACCAAAACCAAACCCTAAACAACAAAAGAGTTGAGATTTACAAATCAAATAGCCGTCATTTTTGGCGCCGGTAGAGGAATAGGAAAAGCCATAGCAACTCGTTTATCGAGTGAAGGGGCAAAACTCATTATTGCAGATATTTTAATCGACGAAATCGAAAAAGTTAAGCAACAAATTTTGGATACTGGTGATTCAGTAGAGGCATATACTCTTGATATTTCTGATGAAAAAAAGAGTAATCTGTGCATTCAAAAAATTTTCAACAAACATAAAAAAATTGATATTTTAATCAACACAGTTGGGATAGTTGGACCCTCCAGTTGCCCAATTGAAAATTACGATTTGGAAGATTTTATTCAAGTGATTAATGTGAATCTTACGGGTGCTTTTATCGTTTCCAAAGCAGTAATCCCCATTATGAAAAAATTAAACTATGGCCGTATACTCCACATTGCCTCCATAGCAGGAAAAGAAGGAAACCCCGGCATGGTGGGATATACCGCTTCTAAAGCAGCTTTAATTGGTATGGTGAAAGGCCTTGGAAAGGAATTGGCAGAAACGAATATTACCGTAAATGGAGTAGCTCCCGGGCTAATTTCTAGTGAGATGAATAGCGAAACCGATCCTGAAATGTTATCCTACATGATCAATAAAATACCTATGAAAAGACCAGGTACAGTTGATGAAGTGGCTGCACTAGCTCTGTGGATAGTATCGGAAGAGGCTAGTTTTAACACAGGATCTATTTTTGATATTTCAGGAGGAAGAGCTACTTATTAATTTGAAAAAATGAACGAGAAAGAATTTTTAAACCAGATAAAAGGAAACTTAAACACCGCAGTAGTGGGAGATATTATGGATCAACTTGGATTTCAAAATCAATTTTTAACTCCAAAGATCAAACCACTCAGGGACGACATGATTGTGGTTGGAAGGGCGATGCCAGTACTCGAAACCGATACGCTTGATAATACTTCAACTTCTTCCAATGCAACGCTCAAAAAACCATTCGGACTGATGCTCGAAGCTTTGGATCAGCTCAAAGAAAATGAAATTTATTTGTGTACAGGTGGAACCCCCACCTACGCCCTTTGGGGTGAGCTTATGAGTACTCGGGCTCTTCAATGTGGTGCCTCTGGAGCTGTATTGAATGGCTACTCTAGAGATACACTGGGGATATTGAAATTAAATTTTCCTACCTTTTCCTATGGCACCTATGCACAAGATCAAGCTCCTAGAGGAAAAGTAATTGACTTTAGGGTTCCCATAAAAATAGACAACGTTGCTATTGCTCCAGGAGATGTTGTTTTTGGCGATATTGATGGGGTTTGCATTATCCCTCAAGAAATTGATAAAAAAGTAGTTGAATTAGCCGTTGAAAAAGTAAAGGGTGAAAATTTAGTACGAAAATCGATTGAAGCAGGAATGAGCTCCGTTGAAGCCTTCAACAAATACGGGATCATGTAAATATTATGAAAATAGACCTTACAAATAAAAATTTTCTTGTTACGGGCAGTGCCGGTTTTGGAGTGGGATCAGGAATTTGCAAAGCCATTGATCTTGCAGGAGGCACACTCGTGATTAATGATCTCTCAAAAGAAAAAGTAGAAGAAGCAGCAAAAAAATATAAAAATGCTATAGGAATCGTAGCCGATATTTCTAAAAGCGAAGAAGTAGAGCGGTTGTTTAATGAAATTAAAAGAAAGCTGGGACCCCTCCATGGAGTGATAAATAATGCCGGGATAGGACATAGAAAACCAGCACATGAGACAACTATGGGAGAGTTTGAAACTCTTTTTAACACAAATTTTAAAGGTGTATGGTTGATTTCCAAAGCATTTACTCTTGATTGTTTAGCGCATAAAATCAAAGGCAATATTATTACGGTTTCTTCGGTACATGCGTTTAATTCTACAAATAAATATTCGCTCTATGCTTCGGCTAAAGGGGCCCTCAATAATCTTACCCGAGGACTTTCAATAGAATTGGGTCAATATGGAATCAGATGTAATGGAATTGCCCCTGGATATGTAGACTCAGCATATAATGTAAAAGCTGTTAGAGAATGGTCTGAGGAACCAGATAAATGGGTGAAAGATCAAATTGAAGATTACCAAAGTATCCCAGAAGTCATCACCTCCATAGATTGTGGAAATGCAGTTGTTTACCTACTCTCAGAATATAGTAAATCGATAACTGGTCAAATAATAAAAGTAGATAGTGGGTTTACCAATCTCCTTTACAGCAATAGTTTTTTACCCTAACTAAAAGCAAATGGAAATATCTAAAATTAGACTTTATGAGGTAGTAGTACCAGCCAAAAAGGGAACTATTGAAAGTAGTGAAATAAAAAAGCCTCTGCATAAATTGTCACAGGGAACAGAAATGGGTTGGTCCATTCAATTTGACGAACTTTCAAAAATTTTAATTTCCATTGAACTCACCAATGGAGTCATTGGTTGGGGAGAATGTTATCGAGGCAATACTATGGAGGCAGTGAAGCAAGTGGCCCAAAAGTTTGTCGGGATGTCAATTGAAAATATCATCCGACAACAACTTCCCATTCCCTACACACGACTTTATGATGGTTTTGAATGCGCTATTTGGGATTGCTTTGCCCGTTTAAAACAGGTTCGTGTGGTTGATTTGTTGGGAGGTGCTGTTCGAGAAAAAATTAAAGTAGGGAGCTGGTCCAGTCATAGGACTACAGCCGAAGTGGGGAAAATTGCATCCAATTTTGCTGCCCAGGGGTATGACTGCATAAAATTTAAAACAGATTTAGAAGATGATGTTGCGGGTTGGGCAACTGCAATAAAAAGAGCCGCTCCAAATATGAAAATAATTTTTGATCCAAACGAACGTTGGATTTCGTCCGCCGAGGTAAAAACCCGAATAAATGCACTCAAAGAAATAGGGAATACACTCTGCATTGAAGATCCAATTCCTCGGTGGAAAATTGAAGAATACGCACAAATCAGGAACTACTCCCCCATTCCTGTTGTACTTCACGTTTCACTCCCTTATGTTGATCACGGACAGCGGGTTCATGAAGCCATTAGAGCCCTTCAGCATCAAGCTATTGACGGGTTTAATTTCAACTGTGGTTTAGCAAATTTTCAAAAGTTAGATCATATTGCTACTGCTGCTGAATTGCCTTGTTGGCACGGTTCCGAGATTGATTTAGGAATTATGGAAGCGATGTATTTACATTCCTGTGCAGCAGCTCAATCTTGTGAGTGGCCCAGTGATATTTTTGGTACCTTGATTCGATCTCACGATTTATTAAAACAATCCATTCGCATAGAACCTCCTTATGCCTTTCTTCCTGAAGGGATAGGCCTAGGTGTTGAACCTGATCTGGAGGCTATCAATAAGCATTTAATTAACCAAGCCGAAGTTTTAAATTAATACCAAAAACACTATGAATCCGTTTGATCAAGACAAAGAAATGGACAAAGCCCAATTGTGGGATATGTTAGTTGAAAGAGACTCGTTGGCTTTTGTCAATCAGGACTGGGATCTTGTTAAAAATGATTTTGTAGCAGAACATTTTATGGGAATTCATGCCCATAATGAAAGTAATCCAGATTTGTGGAAAATTAGTTTTCCAAATTTGACCAGCTATCAAAAAGAATGGCTCAAGCAGGCCAAAGACTTTTCTAATGACAGTTGGACAGAAAAGCCCTACGAGATCCTTCTAAAAGTCACCTATTTGGATGAGATCGAAATTTGTGAAGACAAGGCTATTTTACACAAAAAATTTTCAGGTTTTGCAGAAAAAACAAACGGAGAAAAAATAACCTTCAGTTGGCAAACTATTTACCGCTGTGTTAAAATCAACGATAAATGGAAAATTTCTGGATTTACAGGTTATCTCCCCTTGAATGTTAAAAAAGGAAACCTTGTCCAAACCCCGGCAAAGTTAGTTCCTATTGGGGCAAATCAACATCTTACTGCTGGACCCTATTCTCCTGTACTTAATGTAAACAGCACTCAACTAGTTGTTATTTCGGGCCAAGCAGCCATTGAAAAAAGCGGTCAAATTATTGGGGATAACGTGGAGGAACAAACAGAATTAACCCTACGCAATTGTCAAAAACAACTGCTTGCTGCGGGTGCTTCATTCGGGGATGTTTTTAAGGTAAACGTATATCTGAAAGACATTCAAGATTGGGAACGATTCAATTCGGTTTATATCCACTATTTCACAGAACCTAAACCAGTGAGAACTGCCGTAGAAACGGGTTTGATTGAAGGACTTTTGGTTGAGATTGAAATGTGGGCAACAAAAAATTAAATTATGGTTTGGGATCAACTCACCACCGGAGAAACGGAAAAAATTAACAAAGCACTACCTGTTGTTATTTTATTATGCGCAACAGAACAACACGGTCCACACCTCCCCTTATCTACCGACAGAAACATAGGGGAGCATTTTCTTCAAAAACTAAATCGAATATTAGAAAACGAGGTTGTTCTCCTTCCTACGATTCCCATCGGATGCTCAGAACACCACATGGATTTTAGCGGCTCGCTCACCTTCAAACACACCACTTTTAAAATTCTTGTTGAAGAAATGGTCGATTCAATGTGTGTTCATGGATTTACTAATTTTCTATTTCTTAATAGCCACGGTGGTAATCAAGGCATTGGGCAAGTCATTTTAGAAACACTCGGAAACAAATATCCGAAGTGTCAATTCAGTTTAATTACGTGGTGGAAAATAGCGAGTAATGAATTGAAAAAAATGAATCACTCTGGTCCTGGCGGTACAGGTCATGCTGGTGAGTTTGAAACCAGCTTAATGCTTCACATTGCTCCAGAATTGGTCCGAGAACAACACATAAAGCCCCCTTCTAATCAGCGGTTTGACCCCTTGGTTGGAGACATGATAAACAGCCCTCAATTTTCTTATTTCCAAACCATTAAAGAAGTTTCAGCCAACGGAGTGGTGGGTAATCCAAGCCTAGCCTCAAAGGAAAATGGGGAAAAGATTTCTCAAATTATCACCTCAAAATTGGTTGATATCATAAAATCCCAACTGATTTGACAAATTTTGATTTTTTTATTGATGGTCCAATCGTACTCATTTATTTCTGTATCATCTTTTTTATTGGTATTTGGTTACGAAAATACGTTTCCAATGTAGAACATTTTTTGGTGGCTAACAGAGGGGTTGATGTTTATCTTGGTATTGCCAGTTTAGCCGCCACAGAGTTTGGAATAGCCACATGTATGGCTAATGCTGAGTTAGGCTTTAAATATGGTTTAAAGGGAATCATCCCTGGGATTGCACTGGGTGGGTCAATGCTGATAGTGGGGCTAACAGGATTTTGTATCGAACCGTTGAGAAATATGGCAGTGATAACCATACCCGAGCTTTTTGAAAGAAAATTTGGAAAAAAAATTAGATGGGCAAGTGGGCTGGTTATCCTCGTTGGTGGACTGCTCAACATGGGTTTATTTCTCCGTCAAGCAGGTAATTTTTTAAGCATAACCATGGGTATTGGAGAAGGTTATTTAGAACTTCTGATGACAGTCATCTTACTTTTTGTTGGATGCTACACTGTTATAGGTGGAATGGTTTCCGTTTTAGTCACGGATTATATTCAATTTATTTTGATGTGTTTAGGATTGGTATCCATTACCACAGTGCTTATCTACCAGTTCGGTTGGAAATCTATTTTAGACCAAAGTACAGCATATCTTGGTCCAGACAGCTTGAACCTTAAACTCAATGTAGTCTATACCTTGGATCGATTGATATTAGATATTTTAGTGGCTTTTGCTTCTGTGTTAACCTGGCAAACCATGATTTCAAGAGTGCTTTCTGCCAAGGATAGCTCTACTGCAAAAAAAATTTATAGAGCAACCTCACCCTATATGCTAATGCGCTTTGTTATCCCTGTTTTCCTAGGTATTAGTGCGCTGTACTTTTTTGGACCTCAAAGCTATGGAAATGGAAAAGAAATTTTAGCTATGCCAAATATGATTGCCCAACTCATCCCAGTAGGTTTGATTGGTATCGTTATAGCCTCAATGCTGGCCGCCGATATGTCTACAAATTCTTCATACTTAATTGCCTGGTCATCTGTTATTTATAACGATCTTTTAGCGCCCATTCACAAAAATAAATGGTCTTCTAAAAAGGGCTTGTTTTATAATCGAATGATCATTTGTTGCATCGGTGTATTTCTTTTGCTTTATGGTTTGTGGTATCCCTTAAGTGATGATTTATGGGTATACATGCAAGTTACGGGCACCATCTATCTGTCTAGTATGAGTGTGTTGTTAATTGCCTGTTGTTATTTTAAAAATGCAAGCGCTTTTGGAGCAGGAATATCGATTATCATAGGGGCACTAATTCCGGTATCCTATTTATTTCTTCAGGACTTATCATTTTCCTCAACCCTGGTCAAAAACATTGGCCCTTACCGGTTTGGGGTTCTCAGTTTCCTTCTGAGCGCCTTAGGAATGTTCATCGGTTCGTTAATCACCAAATTTAAATCAAAATGAAATACCCCTTTTGGACCCTTTTTTTTATTCTCAGTTATGGTTGGTATGTTTTTGTGACAATCATGGTCGCCATAAGGGGTTTTAGGAACATAAAAAACTTAATCGAATCAATTGACAAAAAATAGTTTTAGTACTTTGCTATTTCTTATTAAGTGATAATAACCCTACCAAATAGAGGTTTTTCTTTTACACCAATTGAGAAAATCCAAATCCATCGCTACAAAAAAAACCCTCGATCAAAAGGGGCTTTAGGTAGACCATAAAAAATATGTCTGGTTTAACTCTATTTTTACTTCGCGAAGTAAAACTTTCCTGTTGTTTGGTTTATTCCTCCTATGAACATCAATATTTCATCTTCATGTGTTTATACAGTTGACCAAAATTTTTTCTCGTTTTCACCCATATCCTTGGCGACATCATAGCTGCTTGCTTTTTCGAAAGAAGCAAAATTATCCCAGCTGTCGAAAAAGGTATAAACATGAATATGATCACCTTCACCGTACAAATGCCAAGATCCTGTAATGGCTTCTACAAAGCCACTTTCTTGTTTGTTTTTAAATTCACCTTTTTTCCAAGCATCAAAAAACTGATCTTGCATCCCTTCTTTAATTTTAAATTTAGAGAGTGTTGTAATTTTTTTCTTGGTCCAATCAGCTGTTTGAAAATTCCAACTCATCTCAGGATTTGCCATTCGTATTTGGTCGTAGTGATTATAATAAATCGTTCTATTGTACTTTCGGTATTCCTTCGTCAATGCTTCTTTCTCTTTTTTGGTAAGTTTTAGTGCATCAACATTTTTCTTAAGTGCTGCCGCGGCAATTGAGCCGTCTTTTTCAAGATCTGAAACGCTATCATAAAAATCGTAAGAAACATAGGTGTAGTTTTCAGCATGAACATGAGCAAAAACTCCTCCTCCACGTAATAAGCGATCATCAGAAGATGAAAGGTCAGTAAACTTTTGATGCGAGCGAATAAATTGAGCCGCTTCTTCTCTTGGAACTTTATAATAAGCAATGCTAGCGATAGACTGTGCCATTATGGAGCTTACAAAGAACAACACTAAAACTGTAAAAATAATTTTCATTATCTTAACCTAGTGAATTTTCCTCTACGCTTTGTATGCGCAAAATAGGAATCGACCTTGAATGTTCATTGTTATGCAGAGCCAAGTCGAAGCATGATCTTTTGAAAAACAATAAGAAGCAATACATGAAAAAAAGAGCATTTATAAAAAACCTAGGAGCGATAAGCCTGCTTCCTTTTAGCGAAAACTTCTTCAATTCCGCAGAAAACCTTTCCTCAGATCTTCCAGACACCTCAACGTTTTCTGAGGATGAAATTTGGCAAGTGATCCGAACTCAGTATGAACTTCACCCTGATTTCATCAACTTGGAGAGTGGGTATTACAATATTATCCCAAAACCGACTCTCGCTAAACAAATAGAACACCTAAAACGAGTCAACCTGGAAGGTTCTTATTATATGAGAGAACACCGTTTTAAGGACAAAGACACAGTCACAGCAGCCTTGGCAGACTTTGTAGGCTGTACTGCTGAAAATCTGGTCGTAACTCGAAACACCACTGAATCTTTAGATCTGGTTATAAGCGGTTTTCCCTGGAAGAAAGGAGATGAAGCTATTTACGCAGTGCAAGATTACGGTGCTATGCAAGTCATGTTTGAACAAGTGGAAAAACGACACGGCGTAGGTCTTCGAAAAGTCTCCGTTCCAAACCACCCAAAAAACGATGAAGAAATCGTAGCGCTGTACGAAAAGCAAATTACACCCCAAACCAAACTGATCCTGATCAGTCATATGATCAATATTACAGGACATATTTTACCAGTCAAAAAGATTTGTCAAATGGCACACCGCTATGGGGCTCAAGTGCTAGTAGATGGCGCGCATTGTATTGGACATTTTGATTTTAAAATAGCAGATTTGGACTGCGATTATTATGGGTCCAGTCTTCATAAGTGGCTTGCTACGCCTCTGGGCGCAGGGCTTTTATACGTCAAATCAGAACATATTTCCACTCTTTGGCCGCTACTTGCAGATCACGAGCAAGATCCTACTAAAATTCGAAGGCTCAGCCATACAGGCACCCATCCTGTGGCTACTGACATGACCATAGTCGATGCCATTTCGTATCTCAACTGGATCGGGGTGGAGCGCAAAGAAACCCGTTTGCGCTATCTAAAAACCTATTGGCAACAGGCGCTAAAAGACACTCCAAATATTGTGATCAATACTTCATTTGACCCGCAGCGCAGCTGTGGTATCGGAAATGTAGGACTCCAAAACATGAAGTCCGCCACCCTTGCCAAACGCCTTTTTAAAGAATTTAAAGTCTTTACCGTCGCCATAGACTATGCCAATGTAAAGGGATGTCGAATTTCTCCAAATGTATTTACTACCAAAGAAGAATTGGATACTTTTATAGATGCAATGAAAAAACTTAGCACTAGTTAACCTAAATTTACCCCTATAAAAACCTCCTACTTTATCCCGTTACTTATTGTATTTCTTTTAGTTGCCTGTATTCAAAACACTGAAATAGAAGAAGAAACACAATGTATAGACGAATCATTAATCGATGAAACAGCAGCCTGTTATTTAATTTATGTTCCGGTATGTGGATGCGATGGAACGACTTATTCCAACGATTGTGTCGCTACGATCAATGGAGTTTTAACTTTTGAAGAAGGAGCTTGCGAAGAAGAATAAATATGACAGCATTTAAAGAATCAGAAATCCAAAGTCAATTACCTCAAATCCCAAACTGGAGCTATCAAAACGGATTTTTGGAGCGTCAAATTCAATTTTCCAGTTTTACAAAAGCGATCGCTTTTTTAAATCGTGTTGCTACACTTTCAGAGGAGCAACACCACCATCCGGTGTTGACCAACAACTACAACAACCTCCTAATCCAATTGAATACTCACGACGTAAACGGTATATCGGAAAAAGATTTTACGTTAGCTAAAGCAATTGACAGAATAGAACTTACAACTGGGTAACTACTAAATTTTTCCAACGGACCTTAATTCCTCCTCCATCGTGTATTTGTAAAGCGATAGACCCTTTTCCTTGACCTATTTTTTCATCTTTTAAAGTGATCATCGGAGTCCCGTTGAGCCAGCTCTCAATTTGATCTCCAACAACACGAATTCGCATCGTGTTCCACTCCCCCATCTTGAGCGCTTTATCTTTTTCTTTTTCAGGCTTAATCAGCCATCCCCGACCGTAGGATTCATACACTCCTCCTGTATCATATCCCGGTGGAGCGACTTCAACTTGCCAACCACTCACTTTAGTGCCCTCCACTGTAGAGCGTATAAAAACGCCACTGTTTCCATTTGCTTCTTGCTTAAATTCAAGGGTCAGGTCAAAATTGTCGTAGTACTTTGTTGTGGACAAATAGCCATAGGCTTTGTCAGGTCCGCTTTCGCATACCAGAAGACCGTTCTCAACATACCAAAGTTCAGTTCCATGAATATTCCATCCCTCCAAGTCTTTACCATTAAATAAAGATTCCTGAGCAACTAATGGAAATGAAATGAAAAGACTGAATAGAAATAAGAAAAATATTTTCATCGTTTACAAGTTTTTTTCCAAGATATAGAATTTTCTCAAAGTGTAAAGTTGTTTTTAACTCAAAAATAATATCTTCAAACAAAAAAATTGATGCGAAAATTAGTTTGTCTTCTTGTGGTCCTCTCTATAAGTTGGAGTGGGACTACACAAATAATTCCAACAGAAGTAGAGATTGTACGCGATGCGTATGGCGTACCACACATATTTGCAAAAACAGATGCGCAAGTAGCCTACGGCTTGGCGTGGGCACACGCTGAAGATGATTTTAAGACCATTCAAATCGCATATTTGGCTGGAAACAATTTGTTGAGTAACTACTTGGGCAATGCTGGCCTTGGTGCAGATTTTGTCGCCCAATTCATCGGTTCCGATGCCCTTTTTGAAGAGCGCTATGAATCCGAGATCAGTCCAGAATACAAAAAAATAATTAGAGCTTATGCCCAGGGTTTAAATCGCTACGCAGAAACACATCCTGAGGAAATTTTGGTGAATGAACTGTTTCCAATTACTGAAAAAGAAATGATGCGCTATGCGCAACTCCAACTCTTTATTTCTTCCAAAGGGGATCAATGGGTTAGTAAAATTGTAAACAATCAACTTGACTTTACATTTCCAAAAGAAGAAGCTCCCAAGGGATCCAATACCTTTGCTTTTAATAGTGCTAAAACCAAGGACAAAAACACGTATTTAGCGATCAATACCCACCAACCTCTGGATGGGCCCGTTTCATGGTATGAAGCGCATTTGTGTAGCGAAGAGGGAACCAATATTTTAGGTGCTTTATTTGCAGGAAGCCCCAATATTTTAATTGGTGCCAATGAGTATCTAGCTTGGGCCCACACTGTGAATCAGCCCGATAAAACCGATATTTTTGCTTTGGAAATGCATCCCAAAAACAAATTGAGCTACCGAGTGGATGACACCTATCTAACACTTGAAAAGCGAAAGGCACAACTGCAAATCAACCTTTTGGGAATCCCCATTAAAATTCAAAAAAAATACTATCAAAGTATCTACGGACCTACACTCAAAAACAAAAGTGGTTTTTATGCCGTACGTACTCCAGCCCTTTTTGAAATTCGTGCTTTAGAACAATGGTGGCGCATGAATAAAGCCAAAAACTTTAGTGAATTTTACAAGATTCTCAAAATGAAAGCCTTACCGGGATACAACATCGGTTATGCAGATCGCAACGACACTATATTTTATATTTCCAACGGACTGCTTCCAAAACGAGCTAAAGGCTATGATTGGGAAAACGTAGTCCCAGGAAACACGCGAAAAACCTTGTGGACAACGACCTATGATATTGAAGAACTTCCCCAAATAATTCAGCCTAGCTCGGGCTATGTATACAATGCCAATCACACTCCCTTCCGATCCTCAGGGCAGAAGGACAACCCCATTCAAGAAAACTTTGATGAAGCTATGGGTTTTGAAACCTATGATAACAATCGGTCCACCCGATTAAAAGAGTTGATCAATCAGTATGATCGGTTGGACTACAATGACTTTAAAACGATAAAATACGATCACCAATATCCCAGCCCTTATACGTTTAGCTGGATGAATATCAACTATTTAGACCGATTGGATTCCAGCCTCTATCCGGATATTGCCGTTTTAATCGAGCGTTTACAAACTTGGGACAGAAAAGCCGCTGCAACTTCTCTTGGGGCGGGTACTTTCGCTGTATTTTACAATGAACTACGTCCTTTTTATAGAAAAGTTTCTGAACCGAAAATAATTCCAGCAACCTTTATCGTCCAAGCCTTGCGCAATACGAAAAAATACCTCCTGAAACATTTTAACACCACAGAGGTCACATTGGGAGAGTATCAAAAGTTAGTTCGAGGAACAAAAGAACTTCCCATCTTTGGGCTTCCCGATGTTATTACAGCAATGGCTGCAAGACCCCATAAAGAGGGGAAAGTGAAAGTGGTCAGTGGAGAATCTTATATCGAGTTGGTTCGCTTTACACCTGAGGGGCCAGAAATTGAATCGGTCATTTCTTATGGAAGTTCAGACCACCCAGACTCTCCCCACTACAGTGACCAAATGGAATTGTACGCACAATTTAAAACCAAAAAAATGACCTTGGATAAGGAGACCGTTTACAAAGAGGCACAACGCATCTATAACCCCAAATAAGTGCTTCAATATTGAATTGAAGCAATGGCATCAACATAGCTGCTTTCGTAATGGCTAACTATGGTATTGATATTGAAACGTTGGGCTTGCTCTTGCGCTTGAATTTTAAATAAGTTGTGCTGTTTTTCATTTTCTAACAAGCGTAACGCATTTTGCGTCATGTCTGCAGTATCTCCTATATTAGATAAATATCCTGTAACTCCATGCTGATTTACTTCTGGAATCCCCCCCGCATTTGAAGAAATAACTGGAACCCCGTGGGCCATAGCTTCCAAAGCAGAAAGACCAAAGCTCTCTTTTTCAGATGGTAAGATAAAAAGATCTGAAAAGCACAAAATCTTATCGATTTCATTGCTATTGCCCAAAAAAAGAACATGCTCTTGAAGACTCTTATTTTTGACATATTCCATTGCCTTACTCTTTTCAGGTCCCTCACCAACCATCATCAACTTTGATTTCACTTTTGGAAGTATCCCTTCAAAAACAGCAATGACATCCAAAATGCGCTTCAAGGGTCTAAAATTACTGATGTGGGTTACGATCTTTTCTTCTTTATTGGCCAATAGAGAACGCTCACAAGGTTTGCCTTTGGCTTTAATTCTATCGATATCAATAAAATTTGGAATGACCTCAATTTTCTTATTTATATCAAATAACCGCAACGTATCCTCTTTTAAACTTTCCGAAACTGCAGTTACCCGATCCGAGTGATTGATACTGAAAGTCACTGCGGGACGATAAAAGGGATGACTCCCCACCAAGGTGATGTCTGTCCCGTGAAGTGTTGTAACAATTGGGATATGAATCCCATTGTCTAGTAACATTTTCTTTGCCATATAGGCGGCATAGGCATGGGGTATGGCATAGTGGACATGCAAAACGTCTACTTTGTGGATTTTGACTACATCCACCAACCTACTGGAGAGTGCCAATTCATATGGCTGGTACTTAAACAAAGGATAATCGGGAACATTCACCTCGTGGTAATGAATATTCGGGTCGTTTAAAGCCTCAAGGCGAACCGGCAAATTGTAACTAATAAAATGGATTTGATGACCCTTTTTTGCAAGAGCTCGACCTAGTTCTGTAGCAACAACTCCGCTTCCTCCAAAGGTGGGATAACAAACAATAGCTATATTCAAATTTGAGTAATTTTAATGGATTAAAGCTTCGTAAATACGTTCTTGAATACGTGTGCGAATATTACTTTTACTGAACGAAAAATCATTGTTAGGATACGTTCTATTGGCTAAAATAACGATAATTATTTCTTCTTCAGGATCTGCCCAAGTGTAAGTTCCTGTATAACCGGAGTGACCAAAACTACTTTTGGAAACACATCCACAGGTAGATTGGTGTTTTCCTTCGAGTTGCGGCTTGTCAAAGCCCACGCCTCTACGCCCACCCTGTTCGCAAAAATAACATTGATTAAATGCATCAATCACTTCTTTTTGAAGCAACTGGATTCCATTGTATTTTCCTCGTTGAAGATACAGTTGCATGATTGTGGCAACTGCATACGCGTCACCAAACAAACCTGCGTGTCCTCCTACGCCACTTTGCATCGCTGCACCCATATCGTGAACTGTTCCGTGCAATTCAGTGTGTCTGAAATAGCTATCGATCTCTGAAGGAACAATTTCGTCTTTTGAAAAACGCTCTAAAGGTCGGTAAGTAATGCGTTCTAACCCTAACGGACGGAATACTTTCTCTTCTACCAATTGGTCGTAATCCATTCCACTTCTCCGTTCAAAATATTTTTTAAGGATGTAATAAGGCAAATCTGAATATTTGGATTCACCTGAGTCCAGCAACATACTTTCTTTGATTTGCTGATACATTTCCTTTTCGAAATCAGATTTCAAAAACAAATTCTGAGTTACTGGAAGCGCAAATTTTTCAGAAGCTTTGGTTTGGTACATCTTTTTTTTCGGAAACCCCTTACTGTTTAATGTCTCTTTGTAAAAAGGAATCCAAGGAAAAAGATAGGCTTGGTGAGAAAGCATTTCTTTTAACCGTAATTTAGCCTTGTTAGAATCACTCCACTCCGGTACTAACTCCTCTACAGTAGTCTCGAAAGTAAGTTCTCCTTCTGCAACCGCTTGCATGACCAAGGGTAATGTACCTAAGATTTTGGTCAGTGAAGCCAAATCATATATCGCATTGGAACCAACAGCTTGTGTTTTTTTATATGTATGATATCCAAAATTTTTATCGTAAATAATTTTATTCTTCCGAGCCACCAGTATTCTCATTCCAGGAGTCATCATAGAATCAATAGCGGTTTGGGCCAGTTCGTCGACGCGTTCCAACAGTTTTGGGTCAAACCCTTGAGAAGCGGGGGAAGCAAATCCCGAACGATGGGGAACGCTCAAGTCAATTCCGGCACCCTCCTGAAAGGATTCCGAAACGTTTACAGGCAGTCTCCCACGAAGAGCTTGGGCACCAAATAAGGCGTCTGCACTGAGCTGCTGTGATTGAGAACTGTTCTGGTAACTCATCAACAATGCATTGATACCTTCTATTCTTTCTAAAGGAGCAAGTGCATAGGGTTTTACAAAAACAGCCAAAATCAAGGTTTTGTACTGTGCCAGTTTTCTTAGGATCTGAAGCTGTTCTTCTGAAAAGTCAGAGGCTTTCCAAGGATTCTCATTGGAACGATGAAAACTGACGATAAGCGTATCCACATTAGCGGTTTTCTCTAGAGCATTAGAAACTGATATGTCTTTAAAACTTTTGATGGCACCGTACTTTTTTAATTGATTTAAAAAAACAGTACTGGACTCCTCTCCTAAAGCAAGGTGACCAATCGTTTTTTCACTTTTAAGAGGCAGCATTTCATTCTCATTTTTTAATAGAGTCAAAGTCTTTCCCATGGCTTCAGTGTACAATTGTTCATCTTCCACCGTATTTAAGTCTTCAAATAAATTGTCAGTTTTAACAGGCTGGTACTCGTGCAACCCAACTTTATATTTGGCTTTCAGTATTTTTTTTACCGAATGAGATAGGCGTTCCTCAGTCACAATTCCCTTTTGATAAGCAGCTGCAATGGCTTGGATTCCTTTAGGGATATCGTTCGAGATCAACAAAAGATCATGACCTGCAAGAAAAGCCGTTAAATCAATATTTCGAACTTTTGAATATTCAGATACACCTTTCATATTCAAGGCATCGGTAACAACCAGTCCTTTAAAGTCTAATTGTTTCTTTAAAATATCTTGAATCACATCTTTGGAAAGAGAGGTAGGCAATCCTTCCTCCGTAATACTGGGCACGTTGAGATGGGCAACCATGACTGAGGAAAGACCTTCACGAATCAACTGTCTATAGGGTTCCAGTTCAACCTGCTGGATCCGCTCTGCAGAAAAAGTTACTGTGGGAAGTGTTTTGTGAGAATCTTGAGCAGTATCTCCATGTCCTGGAAAATGTTTCCCAGAAGTCAAAATACCTGCATCGTGGTGGCCTTGCATTACAGCTCTGGCTTGTCGAACTACCCGTTCGGAAGAAGCACCGTAGGAGCGATTTCCTATAATGGGATTTTTGGGGTTGGTATTGATGTCTAGTACTGGACTAAAGCTGAAATGGATTCCCAAGCGTTTTTCCTGTATTCCCATCCGTTTTCCAATCGCTCTGAGCAGCGTGGTGTCTTTAACCGCCCCCAAAGTCATGGGCCAAGGAAAAGCTTGTACAGAATCCAAACGCATCGCTACCCCCCACTCCGCATCCATAGCAATCAATAAGGGGGTTTTTGAAGCGGCTTGAAAACGATTAAGCCAGTGTGATTGTTCAATAGGTCCTCCCAAGGAAAAGACCAATCCACCGAGTTTGTGCTCCGTAACTAAATTTAAAGTGTTGTTGTAATGTGTGCTGTCTTTTTCTGTAAACACCATGGGCATAAACAACTGACCTACTTTTTCCTTGAGCGTCATCTGGTTGTAAAGACTGTCCACCCATTGCTGTTGTCCTTGGGGATTTTCTAGATCCAACAGTGGATCGGGGGACTGAGCGTAAAGGAGTACAGGGAAAAAAAGTAAAAAATGCTTTAAAAAATTCATCGAGTTGAAATCCGCTTTAATTGTACAATTGTATTTATTTAATAAAACGACTATGCCAACTTTCTCCAGCAGGAATCTCCCAAAATCGTCTGTAATCTCCTACAGTATCGACAAGATTGTTGAATACAATAGTTCCTTTTGAAACGGAATGAGCTTTTGCCATTTTCACAAATTCATTTAAGGGTTTGTGAGCTAGAAAAGCACCTTGGCGGAAGGTAACATTCATCTTGTCCAATAATACTAAATCAAATTGTTTTTCTATTTCTTGGATAAATCGGACGGAGGCATCAATAGAGCACCCGCTCGCTTGGACTGATTCCTGATTGACTCCTAGAACAATAAAACGATTGTAAGGTAGATCAAAAGCTGCTTCTAACGTTTGATTGTGTGCTGTCCATTGGGTCAAAAACTGGGTTAAAGCATCTTCTAAGGCAGTTTTCTCATTTTCTGAAAAAGGACGATGTGCAGGATAGATCCAGACCCGTGCTTCATCTGGGAGCGTTTCAAAGGGAACCGTCATGACTATAAATCGTTAGCGTTCGCAATCAATTCTGCAATATCCATAATCTGAATTTTACCTTCTTGTTGCTTATTTTTTACTCCATCGGTCATCATGGTATTGCAAAAAGGACAAGCGGCTGCTATAATATCAGGCTGGATTTCTAGCGCTTCTTCTGTTCGTTCAATATTGACTTCTTTATCCCCTTTTTCAGCATCTTTAAACATTTGGGCTCCTCCCGCTCCGCAGCACAAACCTTTGGACTTACACGATTTCATTTCAACCAGTTCTGCGTCTAGTTTTTTTATTAAATCGCGTGGCGCTTCGTAAATGTTATTTGCACGTCCTAAATAGCAAGGATCGTGGTAGGTAATCCGTTTTCCTTTAAAGGTCCCTCCTTCTACTTGCAATGCACCCGTTTTCATTAGGTCTTTTAAAAACTGCGTGTGATGTATTACTTTGTAGTGGCCTCCTAATTCGGGATATTCGTTTTTAAGAGTATTGAAACAATGAGGACAAGTAGTCACAATTTGCGTCACCCCATATTGATTTAAGGTACTGATGTTTTGAAGGGCTTGCATTTGAAATAAAAACTCGTTCCCAGCGCGTTTTGCGGGATCGCCTGTACAGGTTTCTTCAGTTCCCAAAACAGCAAAATCGGTTTGGGTTTCAAGTAAAATTTTGGCAAAGGCCTTGGTGATTTTTTTTGCCCGGTCGTCAAAACTCCCAGCACAACCTACCCAAAAGACTATAGTTGCCTTTTTTCCTTCTGCAGCAAGCTCCGCTAATGTAGGGATGTTTAGTTTCATCGGTTATTTTTGAGATTGACCGTCGTCAAACACTTCTATGGTTACCTCTTTTTCGATCAAATCGGTAAACTTACCGTTGTACCGTGTTGCCTTAACCAAATGATTATCAATCCAATGGTAGTTTCCTCCGCGCGGTTTGCCCATCAGTAAACTGTGGTATTTAAATCCATTGTCCCTAAGCCAGCTTTCAGTTACTTTTCTATGTGCTTCTACACGAGAGGTAAAAAAACAAATTAAATGCCCTTCGTCATACCACTTATTTAGTGTTTCTAAGGCATCGGGATACAACTTTGCAGTAGCCATACGTTCAGGTTCCTCATTGGGAATATCATCGCAGATGGTTCCATCAATATCGATTAGATAATTTTTAATTACCCCAGGTAGAACAGGGCTAATCAATTCCCCATCTTCTACTTTTTTGTGTAAATAACTTTCTGCTTCTTCTCGTTGCATTTTGATTGATTTAAATTAAACATCATTTGCCCATTGCAAACGATCTTGATTACTAAATGGCCAGGGCGCACCATTGTTTTCGATATTCGACATCATTGTGTTGAGTGCTGCAGGTGCTGCGGACTCTTCTAATGTCAGGTATTGCCTCATATCCATGATGATGGACAAGGGGTCAATCGCTATGGGGCAGGCCTCCACACAAGCATTGCAAGAGGTGCAGGCCCAAAGTTCTTCAGGACTGATGTAGTCGTGGAGCAGCTGCTTTTCATCGGCAATAAAGTGCCCTTTATTCGCATTTAAATTTTTTCCTACTTCCTCCAAGCGATCACGAGTTTTCATCATGATGGCGCGGGGAGATAACTTTTTCCCAGTTACATTCGCAGGACATACACTGCTGCACCTTCCACATTCGGTGCAACTGTAGGCATTCATTAGTTGTACCCAATTCAAGTCAAAAACATCGGTAGTACCAAATTTTTCGGGAGGAGTTTCCCCGCTATCCTCTGAAACTGCTTCAGGGTTCAGCATGAGTTGTACTTCCTTTTTTATATGTCGGTTAACCTCAAACTTTCCCTTTTCCTCCAAATTTGCATAATAGGTATTAGGAAAAGCTAAGAGTATATGTAAGTGCTTCGAATAGTAGAGGTAATTCAAAAAGATCAAAATTCCAACAATATGAGCCCACCAAAAACTACGCTCTAAAAGCAGCAGTGTTTCCACAGAAAAATCAGCAAAGAGAGGAAGTAAATACTGTGAAATAGGAAAGCTACCCGCTTTTGTATACGATTCAATATTTGCCTGTTGCAATAGGGAATCTGTTGCATTCATTGACAAAAACAACACCATAAGCACTACTTCAAAGTAAAGAATAAGGACCGCATCTTTCTTTGGCCATCCTTTCATTTCTGGCTTCCAAAAGCGTTGTATTTTCATCACATTGCGACGTGTCCAAAACAAGATTACCGCAACCAAAACCAACAGTGCCAATACTTCAAAGGAAGCAATCAAAAAATTATATAGACTACTTCCTAAAAGAGGAGCAAATATTCGATGGGCTCCAGTAAGCCCATCTACTATAATTTCTAACAATTCGATATTGATTAGAATAAACCCCACATAAACCAATAAATGTAGTACTCCAGCAACGGGACGGGAAACCATTTTGGACTGCCCAAAAGCAACCCGTAACATTGTTTTCAATCGAAGCTTAGGACGGTCACTTCGGTCTACCTCTTTTCCGAGTTTTATATTTCTAGAAATCCGTTTAAAATTACGCGCAAAGAGACCAATTGCCGCAGTTAAAAGAAAGAAAAAAATGAGATTTGGCAGGTAGGCCATGGGGTTTATTCTTTTTGGTTAGATTTTTCTTTTCGTCCAAAAATCGAAAAATGAACATAGCGTTTTGGATGTTCTTTCAAGTCTGTTAAGAGTGCATCCAGTGATTCAGATGAGGTCACTAGATTATCGTAGAGAACCTTGTCGTTAAGCAATTGTCCTGCAGAACCTTCACCAGACTCCAATCCTTCAATTATTTTCTTGAGTTGGGCAGATGTTGCTTCAAAATTTTTAACTGTACTCACTAAAGGCATTTGATTGAGAGAGTCAGTCAGTTGCGTCAGATTTTGCGTAGCGTTATCCAAGTTATTGAGGGTACTCGCAAATCCTTTTTCATTGGCTTCGAGGATGCTATTGACACTAGAAGAAAGTGCATTGATGTTGTTTACCGAAGCAGCCAGTCCTTCCAAGGTGGCTTTGATGTTGTTTTGCGTTTCGTAATTCATCACATTGCTGACCCCTGCAAAGAGTGAGTCTGCGGAGGTAAGCAGTCCTTCAATTTTGTCTTGTAGAGGAGCAATTTGCTGATTGACCAACTCTGTTAAACCAGGTTTAATTTCCGATGGAAGTACATCATGATCAGCTACTGACTCAACCGGGGAATCATATTGGGGAAGAATCGCAATGGCTTTTCCTCCGATCAAACCGGCCTCGTAGAGCTGGGCAACACTTTGATTGGAAAATACCAAGTCATCTCTAAGAGTAAAAGTAACTTTGATTTTGTCATAATTTTCATCAAAATCTATGGTCCGTACCTTTCCGACATTCATTCCGCTAATGGTCACATTGGCACCTACTACCAAACCTTCTACATCATCGTACAAGGCATGAACTACTTTTTCTTTACTGAGTAAAGAAGAGCCTTTTAGATAACTGAATCCAAAAATAAAGACCAGGATACATCCAATGATAAAAAATGCTGTTTTTAATTCGCGAGAGAGGTTCAAATTTTAGTTTTTGGTACTTAACAAATTTAAAAATAATTTCTAGAACAGCCTCATTTAAAACGATTGAGTGCCTCGCTTATGGTAATTTTTTTATCCCCATCAAAAGCGACGATAAAGGCTTTGACATAACCCTTTTGTTTGGCTTCTTTCAAACGCTCTTGGGCTTGGTCGAAAGTCAGACTTTCACTAAAGTAATAGCGGTAGAGCTTGCCAGACTTGACAACAGCTAATTCTTTTAAGCCTTTAAAATTATAAGACTTTAAATCTACTTTCTTTTTGCTTGCCGCAATTTGAATTTTAAATTTTAACTCTTTAGCGGGTCGTTCTGGCTCTACTTCTTGCTCTTTCTTTTCAAGAACCACCGCTTCCGATTGAAAGCTGGCATCACGACTGTTCCTAAAGTTGACAATGGCTTTGGAAATGGCACTAGCCATGCCGTTTTGACCTTTTTTTGAATTCAAATAAGCACCTTCCTTTGGATTGGTCAAAAACCCAGTTTCTACTAATACGCTGGGCATATAAGTGTATTTTAGGACTACAAAACCTGCTTGTTTTACTGTTCGGTCTTTGCGATTCAGATTGCGAACAAAACTCTTTTGAATCGTATTGGCTAGTGCAATGCTCTGGTCTAAATAAGTTTGTTGCATCAATAGCAAGCTAATTACTGACTCTGGATCGTTCGGATTGAATCCGTCGTAGTTTTTCTCGTAGTCTTCCTCTAAAAAAATTACGGAATTTTCTTTTTGAGCGACTTGAAAATTGCGTTTGTTTGCGTGCAATCCCAAAACAAAAGTACCCGCACCGAAGGCTTTTGGTGATGTAAAAGCATCACAGTGAATGGAAACAAAAAGATCGGCATCTGCTTTATTAGCTATATTTGCACGTTGAATTAACTCCACAAAAACGTCTGTTTTACGAGTGTAAATCACATTCATTCCAGGAATTTTTTCAAGTATTCTTCCTGTCTTTAAAGCGATACTGAGCGCAATGTTTTTCTCTGAAAAGCCGGTTCCTGGTCTTCCTGGATCTTTTCCCCCATGCCCAGCATCTAAGACCACTACAAAAGGTTTTTCTTGAGCTAGAGTTTGAGTAGGGTTCCACAAAATGATGAAAAAAAACAAAACGGTAAGAAACGTTCGTATTTTTAACATAAAAAGAGAAAAAGAATAAGATGGGAAATCTTGACGCATCCTTAAAATTATCATTAATTTTGATTGTTTAAACCGACCACAACAAATTTAAGGTTTATCACTTTGCAAACAAAGTTTTATTATATAGCTTCTTTTCTCTTTTTCCTTGGAACCGCATTTTCCTTTGGACAGGAGCGTGAGGAAACTCCTGACCAAAAAGTCTTACTGGACAGCCTCAATACCCCTCCTAAAAAGCCTTTACTTTTAGCCAAGGTAAAATATACTGCGAAAGACTGTGTTCGGATCAACCGAAAAGAAAATAAACTTATTTTGTACGATGAAGCCGAATTGTATTATCAGGATATTGAGTTGCGTGCTGGAATCATCGTATTGGACTACAAAACAAATGAAGTGAATGCCGGCCGCATCGAAAAAGACTCTGTACTGGTTCAATATCCCTTCTTTAAGCAAGCTAATAATGAAGTAAACCCCGATTCCATTCGATTTAATTTCGATACCCAAAAAGCGTTGATTTGGAATTCCAAATCGGGACAGAATGGGATGGACATCTTTACTTCATTGACCAAAAAACAAAACGACTCTACCTATTATATCAAAGATGCTCGAGTGAGTACAGCTGGGAAACTGGTGGGGGATGACGAAGAAGGAATAGACTATTACTTCAAAGTAAGAAAGGGGAAGATAATCCCTGGAGGAAAGATTATTACAGGGTTTACGAATATGTTTATTGCGGATGTGCCAACTCCTGTAGGGCTTCCCTTTGCCTATTTTCCCTCTTCTCAAACCAAAGAATCTGGGTTTATTATACCCTCGATTGGTGAAAGTAATTTGAGGGGGTATTACGTTCAAAATGGGGGTTACTATTTTGCATTGTCCGATTATTTTGATTTGTCTTTAATCGCAGATTATTATACCAATGGGAGTTATGGCTTTCGAGGGGATTCACAGTACAATGTCCGTTATAAATTCAGAGGAAATTTTAGTTTTCGCTACGAGAATCTAATCAATGAATCGCGTGGTTTACCCGATTATTCTAAATCTACTGTATTCAATTTGCGTTGGTCCCATTCCAAAGACCCCAAATCCAGTCCAAACTCTACCTTTTCTGCCTCAGTAAACTTTGGAAGTAGTGATTATTACCGTCAATCCATCAATCAACTGAATTCTCCAAACTTTTTGAATAACAATTTGAGTTCCTCTATCTCTTACTCCAAGTCTTTTCCCGAATATCCAAGGGTGAATATTTCCCTAACTACAGCCATGTCGCAAAACTCCCAATCGAAATCGGTAAACTTGACCTTACCCACTTTTCAAGCCACCATGGAACGAATTTTTCCTTTTGCACCTAAAGTCGGAGCAAAAAAGGGGTTTTTCCAGAACATCAACTTTCAATATGCAGGACGGGCAGAAAATCGGATTATCACCACAGAAGAGGCCCTCTTTGGCCCTACTATGTTTGACAATGCCAAGTCGGGAATGAAGCACACAATTCCCATTAGCACCAATTTTAAATTGTTTAAATATTTAAGCATGTCCACCAGCGCCAACTATGAAGAAGTGTGGACTCAAAACACAGTGCGTTTCCAGGATTTTGATCCCCAAACCAATACTCCGGCAGTATTAGATACTATTTCTAAAATTGGAACCTTTCGACAATACAGTCTCAATGCCTCTCTGGGGACAACTATTTATGGAACTGTCAATTTTGGAGAAGACAAAAAAATTCAGTCCATACGCCATACGCTCCGTCCGAGTATTGGATATTCTAACCGACCGAGTTTTGAGCAATACTACGATACCTACATAGTGGATGCAGAGGGAAATACAGCGGAATACACACGTTACAAAAACAGTCTTTTTGGGATCCCTGGAAGGAGTTTATCCAACAACATGAGTATCGCTATAGGTAATAATTTTGAAGCCAAAGTTCGTGACGAAGACTCAACCGCTACAGAGCCTAAAAAGATCGTTTTACTCAACAACTTAAATATTTCAACCGCACACAATTTTGCTGCTGATTCCCTGCGGTGGAGCCCCGTTCGATTAAGCACCGGTTTGTCTTTGTTAAAAGATAAAATGAGTATTAATATGGGAGCCACTATGGACCCCTACACCCTGAACGAAAACAAGGTGAGGGTAAACACCTATCACATTGCAAATGGCGGAGGACTCTTGCGACTTACCAGTGCGAATGTAAATTTAAATTATTCGTTTTCTAGCACACAATTTGAAGGAGATAATGACAATGAAAATGAACTCAACCAAAGGGAAGCGACCTCAAGCGGAGGTCGAGAGGACGACCTTTTTGGTGTGGCTGAAGATTTTTCTGACCGAAGGCTGAATGCGGAAAATGATACTCCACCTCCTAAGTACCCGAGTTACCGCTCCAAAATTCCCTGGGATTTAAAGGTCGCCTATTCCCTTACCTACAACAACAGCAGGGGACAACGGGACTTTAGCAATAACTCGCTTATGTTTTCAGGAAATGTGGATTTGACACCCAAATGGAAAGTGGGCGTCTCCTCGGGGTATGATTTTAAGGGTCAGGGATTTACCTATACCCAACTGCGTTTTGATCGGGATTTAAACAGTTGGAGGCTTAACTTTAGCTGGGTACCGTTTAGCGACAGAGCCTCTTGGAACTTTTTTATTGGAATCAAATCGGGCTTATTGAGTGATATTAAATACGAAAAACAAAGTGAACCCAACCGTTCCTATTAAATCACTTTTTATTAGTATTTTTAAATAAATCTTTTAAAGTGAAAAAAGAAATCATAACCACCCTCAATGCCCCAGCACCCATAGGTCCCTACAACCAAGCTGTTAAAGTAGGTAATACACTTTATATTTCTGGACAAATACCCTTACTCCCGGCCACCATGGAATTCTTTAGCGGGACCATCAAAGAAGAAGCGCAATTGGTCATGGAACACCTTCAAGCAATTTTAGAAGCTGCAGGTATGAACTTTGACCACGTGGTAAAAAGTTCCATTTTTCTAGATGATATGAACAATTTTGGAGAGATCAATCAAGTATACGGCGCCTATTTTGATAACGAAACGGCTCCCGCTAGAGAAACAGTAGCCGTAAAAACCCTACCCAAGTCCGTTCGTATTGAAATCTCAATGATTGCCGTGAAATAATCTGATTATGTCTTACCTCAAAAGACGTATGTGATATTTTACCAGTTCCTCTATAGGGCGCTGCACAATACGTCCCATTGTAAGTCCTTTTTCTTCTAATGCTTGCTTTATTTCTGCTTTTAAGAAAAAAGAAATTGATCCTATAAAGTGAATGGGAACTTGCTTCGCGTTGTCAAATTGTAAAATCTGATGATTGATAAATCGCTCCAATCCGTTTTTAATGATCTTTTGAAACAGTTTGTTGCCTTTGTGTTTGATCAAAAATTTGGAAAAGGTAGCGAGGTAGGTATTGGGATTTTCCTGTCGGTAAATATTCTCTTTAATCGAATCGGGCGATAGGTCGTATTCTTTCTCAAATTCGTTTGCCAAAGACTTGGGCATCGTATTGAAATAATAGCTTCGGATGAGTTGCTTCCCATAAAAATTTCCACTGGCTTCATCCATCAAAATATAACCCAAAGAGGTTACCCGTTGCTCAATATCCTTTCCATCAAAATAGGTGCAATTGGAACCCGTTCCAAGTATGCAAACTACAGCTTTTTCTTCGGGTTTAGAAGCTGCATATACAGCCGCATAGGTGTCTTCTTTAATTGTTTTTTCAGCATTTGTAAAAATCTCGTCAAAAACTTTATTGATACGCAATTGAGGGGATTCTACACCACAGCCCGCACCGTAAAAATAAAGGTGTGTGACCTGCTCTCGATTTTGGTACAGATCAAAATTGTTGATGATCCGTTCTTTGAGAATAGCACTGGAAAGCACTTGCGGATTGAGTCCTAATGTTTGTGTAGAAAACAAGATTTTACCCTTGGCATCAACGGCAATCCAATCTGTTTTAGTCGATCCACTATCTACAACTAAAATCATTTAAAAAAGATTAGAGTTGGTTGATGTGTTTGGCAAGGTCAATGAGTTTGTTGGAATAACCACACTCATTGTCGTACCAAGAGATAATTTTAAAGAATTTAGAATTTAATTCCATCCCTGCACCTGCATCAAATATAGAAGTGCGTACATCACCAATAAAATCTTGAGAAACCACAGGTTCTTCGGTATAGCCCAATATATTTTTTAAATCCGATTCGGAATGCGTACGCATTACTTTTTTGATCTCTTCATAAGAAGTGTCTTTTTCGAGCTTTACAGTCAAATCAACCACAGAGACGTTGGCCGTAGGAACCCGAAAAGCCATTCCAGTTAATTTTCCAACTAATGTGGGAATTACTTTGGTTACTGCTTTGGCAGCTCCTGTGGAGGCAGGCATGATGTTGACTAACGAACTTCTTCCACCTCTAAAATCTTTTTTAGAGGGACCATCTACGGTAAATTGAGTTGCTGTAGTTGCGTGAACTGTAGTCATCAGACCTTCTTGAATCCCAAAATTATCATTGAGTACTTTTGCAATGGGTGCCAAACAATTTGTGGTACAGGATGCGTTGGAAACAATAGTTTGATCTGAAGTCGCTTCATTGTGATTTACCCCCATTACAAACATAGGAGCATCAGCCGAAGGAGCTGAAATGACCACTTTTTTTGCTCCTCCATCGATGTGAAGTTGTGCTTTTTCTAAAGTGGTAAAAATTCCGGTACATTCGGCAACAACATCTGTATCTAGAGTTCCCCAACCGATAGCAGCTGGATCGCGTTCTGCAGTAATTCGAATTGTTTGTCCGTCCACAACTAAATTGTTTTCTTCTACCTCTACGGTCCCGTCGTATTTTCCATGAACGGAATCATACTTTAAAAGATATGCCAAATGATTTACATCTAACAAATCGTTGATTCCTACGATGGTAACATCATTTTGTTTCATTGCTGATCGAAAAACAAGTCTTCCTATTCTTCCAAATCCGTTAATTCCTATTCTAATTGCCATATTTACTAATTATTATTATTAATTAATTTATAGAGAAAGTATATCCGATACTCTGATTAAGTTTTCATTGATTTCTGATTTTCCTTTGATCGCTTTGCTTAAGGGGGTCAGAATCATTTGATCTTCTTTGAGCCCCACCATTACGTTAGATTTTCCTGCTCTGAGAGATTCTACGGCTTCCACACCCATTCGGGAGGCGAGTACTCGATCAAAACAGCTCGGGCTTCCTCCGCGTTGCATATGTCCTAAAACCGACACTCGAACTTCATAGTGCGGCATATTTTTTTCTACATATTCTGCAATTTCGAAAACATTTTTTCCGGTTTTATCCCCTTCAGCAACAACAACAATACTCGAAGACTTTCCTGATTTTTCACTTCGATTCAAAGATTCCAATAATCTATCCAGCCCCATATTTTCTTCTGGGATGAGAATTTCTTCGGCTCCTGCTCCTACTCCTGTGTTTAGAGCAATGTGACCAGCGTCTCTTCCCATTACCTCAACGAAAAAGAGTCGATTATGGGAAATGGCCGTATCGCGAATTTTGTCTATCGCATCTATTACTGTATTTAATGCTGTGTCGTAACCTATGGTATGTGTGGTTCCAAAAATATCATTGTCAATGGTACCTGGAATTCCAATTACTGGAATCCCGAATTCTTTTTGGAAAATCATAGCACCTGTAAAGGAACCATCCCCACCAATGACTACTAGAGCGTCTATATTGTGCTTTTGAATGACACCAAACGCTTTTTTTCTGCCTTCTAGAGTTCGAAACTCAAGACAACGGGCAGATTTAAGCACCGTTCCGCCTTTGTTGATGATGTTGTTGACACTTCTCGGATTCATGATCTTAGTATGGTCGTCTATAAGACCTTGATAGCCTCTGTAAATGGCAATACAATCCAACTCATAAAAAGCAGCGGTTCGGACTACAGCTCGAACTGCAGCATTCATCCCGGGAGCATCTCCTCCAGAAGTTAGGACTCCGATACGCTTAATTGGTGTACTCATTAATCTGATTTCGCTGCAAATTTAAATATTAAATCCACAGTATACCAACAAGCATTGAAATTTTACAAAATTCCTTAATAGTGTCATAAATCTGTTTTCTTAACGAACTTAATCAGGTTGTTTTCTTCGCTTTGTTGCGCTGCGTTTAAAAGTTCTGAATTGAGTGTTTTTTGGGAAGTTATTTTTTGAATTAACTCTTTAAAGGTGTTGAAATCTACATCATAAGAGAGTCCCACTCCCTGGGTGTAGCCTAATTCGTCTCCAATATATCTAAATTCATTTTCCTTGTTAAACACTTTGGCGCGTAAAGAACCCTCTTCATTCAAGATAAAATCAATTTGAACATTTCCTACAATTAGGGTTTGTTCTACGCCGCCCACTGGAACTCCAATTTTGCCATTTAATAAAATTTTATCACTAATTTGGGTAGAGAGCGTAAAACCTAAACGATCCTCTGTTGCGATGTCCAAGAGCGCACTTTTATCCCCTTGCAAATAATCGATCCCCACTTTTAGTTTATCATTTTCCTCACTTATCAAGTTACTGACAATATCAGAAGCTTTTTGGTATAAATTATTGGTTATCCCTTGCATGGAGACACTCACTTCGTTTATAAAAATCCCCTGAGACAGCAAAGAAATTGCTTGTAGTTGACTTCGTTGTGGATCTGCCAGTCGGTAATTTATTTCAGAAGCCACAGTTCCACTGGTGTTTGGAAATCCAATTTCAAAAACGGGGTCGTCCGGTTTTAAAAGATTCCCTTGTAGTCGTATCAGTACTTCCGTAGGAATCTTTTTATTAAAATTGGGATTGTCCAGCAAGAGCGCAGGATTGGCTCCTCCAGGAACGTCATAGACCGCTTCCAAATCCATTTGAGCTTCTAGTGGATTCCCTTCCCAGACAATAGTTCCTCCTGGTTTTACATCAAACTTTTTATCGATTACGCCCAGATTTTTAAAATTGTAAATCCCGTCGTAGGTAATAAAATCACCCCACATATTAAACTTTCCAAGGGTATTGACTTCCATAAACAAATTTCCCGCTCCTCTACCACTCAGGAAACTCCCCGTTTCTTGATCGATTACGATTTCCACAGTGGCCTTGTTGTTCACGTCCAATTCAAAATCCAACTCCAATCCCTTGACCTCTTTAATCTGCTGTTGTACGGTTTCTTTTCGGTTCCCGTCTTTGGCGTATTTATTGACAAAACGCACAAAAGAAGTATCGGACAGGCCATAATTTTCTGACCAAGGAATTTTGATAGAAGTTCCCTGTTCTGTGGCCCCTTGCAAAGAAATTTGCAATCCTTTTGTAGGACCTTGAAGCTGAACTGTACCCTGGAGAAATCCTTCTCCAAAAAACAACGATTCTGGTTTTTGTTCCGTATTGAGCAACAGCATTCGCTCAGAACTAATTTCTAGATCAGTGACCCAATTTGAAAAATTCGTATGAGAAAAATTTCCGTTAAGTACCCCCGAGGTACCTTGATCGGTATCGTTGAGTACCACTGTTTTAAAGTTAAAAGTTTGGTTGCTCAAACGTACTTGTGTCGGTTCAATTTCATAGTCCAAATTGAGAAACGGTACACCAAAACCACCACGAGTCCAATCTAATGTCCCTTCGTGTTTTAAATCCTTTAATGGCCCCCAAAGCGTTACCTCCCCACCTACTTTACCACGTATTTTGTTTACGGCTTTTTTCCCTAAAGGAGAAAGAAATGCGAGATCCAAGTCATTAAAATTTAAATTGAAATTCAAACTTGGATCCTCTAACCCTCTCCAAAGCCCCTTGAGTCCGATCTTTTGTTGACCCGATTGCCTCAAATCTAGATCCGCAAAATACGCGTTGAGTTCCGTATTTCCATTTGCGGATAGATCCAAATCGCCCAAATCTTCTCCGTTGATGTTTAGCGAGTCGATTTTCGCACTGATTCCTAAATTATTTTCTTCCTTAGAGCGAACTATAGTAAATTCTAAATTTCCTTTTCCCGCCAGAGTAAAGGTGGGGACAGAAGGTAGGATGTTTTGGAGAATAAGATCTTCAACGTCAAGATTTAAGTTAAAGGCCTCTGAATTTAAATACATTCCTGATAAAGCAATCGATTGGTCTTCAGAAGTCGCTTTGAGCGCACTCAATCGGGTTTGTTTATTATCAGGGAAATAACTCAATTTTTGTTTGTTGCTGTTTTCAGGATTAATCGTCCAGGTGTCGCTTCCCAAGGGAACTACAGATTTTTTAACCCCAAAATGGGAAGTACCGTTCGATTCTCTGGTGTGGTAAAAATTAACTTCAAAAGAACTTTTGGCTCGTGAAGTACCCTCAAATTCAGAACGGAAAAAAAGGGTATCCCTCAGTTTTGTACTTATCAAATTAAAGTCCTTTCCCTTGTAGTATTGATGTGAAACTTGTGCGACACTCAAAAAGGTATTGTAAATCGAGTTTTTTGTGTCAACTTGAAAATGGAGTTTTTGAAACTGAATATCCTTGTAACGCAATAGTGGCGCATCTAATACAAATTGACTACGTCCTTCTGCAGAATCAATTTTACCGTTAAGTGCAATGTTTTCAGAAATGGAAAAGCTCGGATACAGTGCATCTAAAAGTTTTTCATAAATTTTTAATTTAAAAGTAACCGATTGACCTTGAACTACTTCTTTATCGGGGAGAAATGGATAGACTTGATGAAATGTATGCTGCAATAAAGCGCTGAACTTAGAGGTTTCAAACAGACCTCTAGCTTCCCCAGCAATACAATCGTTATTTTCTATTTGTAACAGGTTTTGATTTTCTTGTAAGGTCTGACGAATGGTAATGGGGTTTAAATCCACAGTTTGCAGTTCATTTTCAATAGCAGCAGAGGAGATTTTAATTTCTCCTTCCAATTCATCCAAACGATTCCCTTTAAAATTAGAGAGAATAACCCCTTTGAAATTTCGTTTCCCAGTATCTAATTGTAAGCCTACTGCATTTAAATCCCATTGACTGATGTTTACCAATAAAGTAGTTTGAGGAGGGCTTGTTTGGGTATTGTACAACAGATCACTCTTAAGTTTAACTGGAACAGAATTGATACTCAATGTATTTCTAAGTTGTTGTTGCTCTAATTTTCCTTCCGATGCAATACCCGTTAGAGTGAGGTTTTTGGAGACTAGGGAGGCTTTGTCAATCTGCCACGAGAATTGGGGATTCTGCTTATCCGAAAAATCTCCTTGAGCCTTTACGTTTCCTCCAAAAACAAGCTCTAAATTTTGGGCGATCCAAGGGGAAAGGGATAAATCCTTAATTGTAGCATTGACCGCAAAACCCTTGCCCGATTCACTTTGATCCAAAATGCCTTTTCCCAATCCCCCATTGATTTTAAACTTCCCCCAAGGGTTGTTTGCCTCCAAATCAAACTGTATGGAATCCAAATTGATGGAAGTCACTCCCGACAAATTCAAATCGGACACCCGAGACAATTCTTCTTTAAGGGGTGTTGGAATAAAGGACAAAGAATTCAATAGCTCCATATCTATTTGAAGTGCCTTCATTGTCAGTTTCAAATCGGAAATGCTGGGGTCAAAAACTTTGTTTACCAACAAACTCCCATCAAAGTTTAAGTGAGGATGGGACAGCACTAAAGGAGAAAGCTCGAGCTCTTGAAGTTTCCCCTTTGCTTTGAATGAAGCCTCCAAAGCTGGAATATTTTTTAAGTTGGAATCTTCTGGGAATAAAGTAGCAAAATCAAGGTGACTGGACACCACATTCATTTGAAGCATCCCTGTAGATTTAAAATTTCTTAAACTTCCTTCCGCACCAAGCAACTTTAGGCTTCCCACTAGTTTACTTTCCTTTGAAACCAATTGCCATTCAGTCAGCTGAAGCCTTCCCGGTTCATAGTGAATCAAAGCTGTGGTACGCAAGGGTTTTAACTGTGGAGTTTGCATCACCCCTTCTAGATTTTTAAGTTGAAATTTCAACTGGTTTTCTTCAAAAAGAAAATCGTTTGCATCTAGATCTAAGGAATCGAATCGCAGAGATTGTGCTTTTGTTTGATTCTCATCCTCATAAACAAAAGAGACGCGCTCCAAATCTAAATCATCGATTTTAAAGCGGGTATTTCTTTTTTTGCTACTGTCTTTTTTAAACTTTTCTAAAAGGATTTTTAGAGAATGGGTTTCTTCTCCTCGGTATTTTTTGAGTTTTATAAAAAACCCTTCCGCTTCCAGCTTGCTTAAGTCAAAATTATTTTGCTCAAGACCCTTAAAATCAAGTAAGGATGTTCTCAACGATTTGACAAATAGAAGGGTGTCATTGTGATGGTCTTCTAAGTGAAAATTATAGAATTCTAATTTACCATTCCAGCGCAATCTCAGGTCCTCAAATAAAATTTGTTGCTGTGTGGTTTGGGTAAAATTTTTGGTAAGTTGTTGTACAATTCGGGTTTGCACATAAGAAGTAGAAAGTAAACCAAAAAGGAAGATTCCTAGAAGTAAAAAACCTCCTGTAAGGATCAATGCTATTTTATACTTCTTTTTGATATTGAATCGTTTATTTTTGTAACGTTTTTAAAAGCGCAATGTTGCACAATACTAATCTTATACTCGCTATAGAATCCTCATGCGATGATACTGCTGCTGCAGTACTCCAGGACCGAAAGGTACTTTCCAATTGCATTGCCAATCAAGATTTGATTCACAAGGCGTATGGGGGTATTGTTCCTGAACTCGCATCGCGTGCACATCAATCTAAAATAATCCCTGTTGTGACACAGGCATTAACAGAAGCAAATATCGATAAAAAAGAGCTAACCGCCATAGCCTATACGCAGGGTCCTGGTCTGTTGGGTTCGCTTTTAGTAGGGAGTGCATTTGCGAAGTCTTTGGCCCTCTCTTTAGACCTACCTTTGATCCCCATTCATCATATGCAAGCCCATTTACTTGTTCACTTTATCGAAGAAAAAAATCAAAAATCACCTCAATTTCCTTTTCTCGGGGTAACCGTATCGGGAGGACATACGCAATTGCTTTGGGTAAAAGAACATTTTGATATGGAACTCTTAGGAACTACTTTGGACGATGCGATCGGAGAGGCTTTTGACAAATGTGGAAAGCGCATGGGACTTTCCTATCCTGCAGGGCCAGAAATAGATCGCCTTGCGCAGAAAGGAAATCCTCATCGCTTTGAATTTCCAATCCCGAATGTAAACGGATATGACTTGAGTTACAGTGGAGTTAAAACTGCGTTTACCAATTTCATTCACAAACAAGAGCAAAAAGAACCCGACTTTATAAAAGTACATCTCAACAATTTGTGCGCAAGTTTACAATACACCTTAGTTCAAATCATTTTAATCAAGATTGAAAAAGCAGCTCTAAATTACAATCTCAAACAAATTGTAATCGGTGGGGGTGTTGCCGCCAACTCTGAACTTAGAAAACAGTTGTACCTCAAAGCGAAAAAGAAGGACTGGGAGGTTTTCCATCCTCCCCTATCCTATACTACTGATAATGCCGCTATGATCGGTATTGCTGCGTATCACAAATTACAAGATAAACAATCGGGTAATTTGTCGAACAGCGCTCAAGCCCGTTTAAAAATGTAACTATGCTTTTATTCTACGATACGCAAATTACAGCAGCAACTCAAGAGTTTACCTTTGACCGAGCCGAGAGTAAACACCTAACAAAAGTGTTGCGAAAAGAAGTCGGAACCGAAATCACCCTTACAGATGGAAAAGGACTTCAATGGACTGGAAAACTTAGCCTCGTTTCCCCTCAAAAGGTCTGTGCAGAAAAAATTGAGGCAAAACAACACATTCCACCAAAAAAACGTATCCACCTGGTCATTGCGCCAACCAAAAGCAATGATCGAATGGAATGGATGGTAGAAAAATTGACAGAGCTGGGTATTTCCACCATTACTCCACTCCTATGTCATCATTCTGAACGAAAAGTCGTTAAGGTCGAACGGTTTAAAAAAATTGCAGTAGCAGCACTAAAACAGTCCCAACAATTTTTTCTTCCTGAAATTCTTCCGTTAACCTCATTTCAAGAACAATTGGAAGCGCTTCAGTGTCCGGCACTTATTGCCCATTGTGCCCCTACTCCCAAAAAAACGGTGTCCGAATACGCACTTGATTCAAATGAAATCAGTCTTTGGATTGGTCCGGAAGGAGATTTTAGTAGTGGGGAAATTCAAGCTGCAACAAAAGCTGGACTGACCCCTGTTAGTTTAGGTACACAACGTTTTCGAACAGAAACAGCTGGGCTTTTGGGATGTCACAGTCTTTATTTAAAGCAACATAAACCTTAGCGTTTAGACCCTGTAATTAATTTGTACTCCTCTTTTAATATTTCAATATTCAAAGGAGATCGAGTCCTTTATTAATCCAAGATGTTTTCTATCTTTAGCCTATGAATGCGAAAGAAATCACGAAAGGAATCTTTTGGGCGGTACTACAACTCTTAGGTTTGTGTGTATTGGTTTGGTTACTGTACCAAATCAAAACCCTCTTAATTTATATGCTAATTGCAGGCGTCGTTAGTCTCATTGGACGACCCATCAATCATTTTTTGATGAAACGCCTTAAAATGCGTGCCGTTATGGCTACCAGCATCAGTATTGTTTTGTTGTTGGGAATTCTAATCAGTCTTTTTTCACTCTTTGTTCCCCTTTTGGTTCAACAAGGTGAAAATCTTTCTTTGTTAGACGTAGATCTATTAAAAGCGAATATTCAAACTTTAGTGGAAGAAATTAGTGCTTATTTTCAATTGGACAACAGCTTTTGGCAACAACAATTTTCTGTGGATAATCTGTTCCAAAATGTCAATTTTGGTTTACTTCCCCAACTCTTGAATGAAACTTTAGAATTACTCGGAGGTTTTACTATCGGTCTTTTTTCTGTGGTATTTATACTGTTTTTCTTCTTAAAGGACAGTCACTTACAGGAACGAATAATTTTGGTATTAGTCAATGATAATGTAAACGATCGAGTTGAAAAATCCATAGACAAAACCAAAGGACTACTCTCCCGCTATTTCTTAGGTTTACTTTTACAAATAAGTATCCTTTTAGTGATCAACAGTGTGGTCTTGAGTGTGTTTGCAGTAGAAAATGCCTTTATCATTGCTTTTTTATGTGCGCTCTTAAATTTAATACCCTATCTGGGCCCTATCATCGGAGCGGTACTAATGCTGCTACTGACCATGAGTAGTTTTATCGGTGCAGATTTTAGTACGGTTATCCTTCCTAAAACAATCTACGTCATGATCGGATTTTTTGTTGGACAGTTGGTCGATAATTTCTTTAGTCAGCCTTTTATCTTTTCAAATAGTGTCAAATCCCATCCGTTAGAAATTTTCATTGTCATTCTTGCTTCGGGGACCTTGTTAGGACCTGTGGGAATGATCATTGCGATTCCTCTTTACACTACTATGAAGGTCATTGCCCAAGAATTTTTAGCCGAAAATAAAATTGTTAAGTCTCTTACAAAAAACTTTTAAAATGAATAAAACTGTTTTATCGCTGCTCCTTATTGGCTCGCTAAGCATCCCGTTACAAAGTCAAAAACTGAGTAAAATCGAACGCAAAATCATCGACAAAGTCCAAAGTTATGACGAGGAGAGTATTACCTTTTTAGAAAAAGTGGTCAATATCAATAGTGGGTCCTTAAATCTAGAGGGAGTTCGTGAAGTCGGTTCTGTCTTTAGTGACGCTTTTGATTCAATTGGCTTTGAGACGCGTTGGATTGACATGCCTGAAGAGATGAATCGAGCGGGACATCTGTTTGTTTCTATTACAGGTAAAAAAGGAAAGAAGCTCCTTTTGATTGGGCATTTGGATACCGTTTTTGAAGAGAACAGCCCCTTCCAAAGGTTTGAACGTAGAGATAGCATCGCCTATGGCCCAGGAGCCAACGATATGAAAGGGGGCAATGTAGTCGTGCTTTATGCTCTAAAAGCCTTATACGATTTAAATCTACTGAAAAATACTTCCATCACCGTAGCCTTTACTGGAGATGAGGAAAGTACAGGTAAACCCCTGTCAATTTCCAGGAAAGATTTAATTGAAGCGGGGAAAGAGGCAGATATTGCCTTAGGCTATGAAAATGCCTCAGGTTTTGACCATGCTACGATCGCCCGGCGCGGAGCTTCAGGGTGGCGTGTAGAAACCCAAGGGAAACGAGCACACTCCTCGGGAATCTTTAATGAGCGTGTGGGTGCAGGAGCCATTTTTGAAATGAGCCGAATACTCAATGCCTTTTACGAAGAAGTACGTGGAGAAGAGTACCTCACCTTCAATCCCGGAACATTACTTGGCGGAACCTTTGTGGACTACGACAAACAAACCAGTAGCGGAACCGTCTTTGGAAAAACCAATGTCGTAGCCCAAAAAGCAGTAGTCAACGGAGGACTTCGCTTTATCTCCGAAGAGCAAAAGGAAACTACCCGTGCTAAAATGCGGGAAATTGTGGCAAAAAATCTTCCTCAGACTTCTGCCAGTATACGTTTTACAGACAGCTATCCTGCGATGGGCCCTACGGGAGGAAACCTTGCTGTACTTGCGAAATTAGATCAGGTGAGTAAAGACATGGGACAAGGGGGCGTAGCGCCTTATGATCCTCTAAAACGCGGTGCCGCAGATATTTCTTTTGTAGCGGACTATACAGACGGAATAGACGGACTGGGAACCATGGGATCGGGTGCGCATACGCCGCAAGAAACCGTTAATCTAAAGACCATGAATGCCTTAATTCAACGCAGTGCACTTTTGATATATCGGTTGACGCGCTAATCTTAAAACTTTTTTATGCTCCAAACTCAATTCGGAACTTTTGATGACTTGTTTGACCGCTTCAAACTAAAGTAATTTTTATTTCTAAAAAAAAATTTGCTTATCTTTGACGTTAGTAACGTATTTCGTTATTATAATTCTTACATTCGGCTCCAAACAAACTGAACAGCTATGGAAAGGGTTCTTCGTAAAAAAGATCCCCTGGGATGTTCAGAAAATTGGACGTAGGAAATTAAGAATTTTACACAATGCTGTTGATCTAAAAGATTTGAGGATACCTCCATCAAATCAATTAGAAAAGTTATTGGGAAACCTTAAAGGTTATTATAGCATTCGAATTAACAAGCAGTGGAGGATTATTTTTGAGTGGAATCGTGGTAATGCCACTCAAGTTGAAATCGTTGATTATCATTGAATATGAAAAGGCTTAACAACATTCACCCGGGAGAGGTTTTATTAGAGGAGTTTCTCAAACCCTTAGGAATCTCTGCTTATCGTTTGTCGAAAGATTTAAATATTCCACAAACTCGTGTCTCACAAATAATTAAAGGAAAGCGAAAAGTAACTGCGGATACCGCATTACGACTGAGCAAGTATTTTGGTAATTCAGCTCAATTTTGGTTGGGTTTACAAAATGATTACGATTTAGAAGTTGAGCAAATCAAAAACAATAAGGATTTTGCTCAAATCACAAAATTCAAGGTAAAGGTCGTCTAAACTAAAAATACTTTTTATAGTGCTGTTGCTGCGTCTCTAAAGCCGTTTGAAATTCTTTTTTAAGTTGTTCGGTAAGTTCTGCTACGGATTTAATATCACTGATGGAAGTTACCCCCTGCCCTGCAGACCAAATGGTTTTCCAAGCCTTAGCTTCTGCCTGAGCCGCATCCAATTCACTTCCAAAATCTACTTTTTTGCTCTGTTTCCAAAGGGCTTCTGTAATTCCCATAGACTCCAAACTAGGTCTTAAAAAGCTAGCATGTACTCCAGAAACTGCAGCAGTATAGACGATATCCTCGGCTTTACTAGAAAGTATCATTTCTTGGTAGGCCTTATCCGCCATGCTTTCTGTGACATTGATAAAACGGGTCCCCATATAGGCCAGATCGGCTCCCATTTGAAGCGAGGAAGCGATATCATTCCCCGTACTGATACAGCCTGAGAGTAAAATGGTTTTATGGAAAAAGGTTTTAATTTCGTTTACTAAAGCCATCGGATTCAAGGTGCCTCCATGCCCCCCAGCGCCTGCGGCAACTAAAATCAATCCATCAACACCTGCCTCTGATGCTTTTTCGGCGTGACGTCTTTTGATGATGTCGTGAAAAACTAAACCACCGTAACTGTGTACCGCATCTACTAAATCCGATACAGCACCTAAAGAGGTAATAATTAATGGCACTTGGTGTTTTACACAAATTTCTAAATCGGGCATCACCCGGGGATTGGTTGGGTGAACAATGAGATTTACTCCAAAAGGTGCTGCTTTTTTACCCGTTTCTTTTTCGAATGCTGCCAAAGCCTCTTTGATTTCAATAACCCATTCCTCAAAACCTTCTGTGGTTCTTTGATTCAATGCAGGAAACGTTCCTACAATACCGTTTTTACAACATTCTATAACCAACTGAGGGCCTGAAATTAAAAACATAGGCGCTGCAACAGCGGGAAGACTAAGGTCATTTATAAATGTGGGTTTCATCTGTTTAATTTTTTATTGTTGTTAAAAGTCAGATGAAATTTGCATAAAAAATAAATCATTCCATACATTGGATTGACCTAATTAATTAGTGCTAATTTCATAAAAAATTATTTTAATAATAGGGTCCATTCAAAATCAAACGTAGAGACAACATCGCCCTGTTCATCTGTTCCTTTGGCTTGTAACCACAGAGTTTGGGGTTCTTTTGTTTTTATTAAAGCCGCAAATGTTTTCTCAATACGATCTCCTGGCCGACAGGAAAACAATAACTTCCCTTTTGCCTTTTTTGTAAAATTAGCTTTGTTGTTGATGACTAGCATGGAAATCTTGCTTTGAGAGGATTTAGCCCTTTGCATAATCAAGATAGCGGTAGCAAGTTCGGCAGCCATTCCTTGTACTGCCCAAAACATCGATTTAAAGGGGTTTTGATTGAACCACTTCAAGCGCACCTTGACTTCACAAACCATAGGAGTTATTGTGACTAGGCGAACGCCACACCACCACGCTGAGGGTAGTTTTAAAAAAGTGTATAAATTAATTCCAAAAGGGGAGAATTTCATGAATTTAAACTATAGTTTCGAGCTCAATATACTCCAAATCAAATGCCTCTGCAACTTCTTTGTACACCACTTTCCCATTAATGATGTTTAACCCTTTTGCCAAGACAGGGTTTTCAAGGCAGGCTTGTTTCCAACCTTTATTTGCCAGTTGTAAAGCATAATTTAATGTGGCGTTGGTCAGCGCTGTCGTAGAGGTATTGGGAACGGCTCCGGGCATATTGGTTACCGCATAGTGAATTATTCCTTCTTTGATTACAATAGGATTATCATGTGTGGTGGGTTCACTTGTTTCAAAACACCCTCCTTGATCAATAGCTACATCAACCAGTACGGTACCGGGCATCATTTTAGACAGCATTTCTTTACGTACTAATTTTGGTGCTTTTGATCCTGGAATTAGTACCGTCCCGATGATTAGGTGGGATCTTTGAATCTCTTTTTCTAACGTGTAAGAATTTGAAAAAACAGGCGTTACGTTTGCTGGCATGGTACTTTCTAGATAACGTAGGCGCTCCAGGTTAGTATCAAAAATAGTTACGTTAGCCCCCAGGCCTGCTGCCATCAGAGCAGCTTCAGTTCCTGCTACTCCACCACCAATGACCATTACATTAGCAGGTTTTACCCCTGTTACACCTCCTAAAAGAATTCCAAACCCTCCAAAGGGTTTTTCGAGGTACTTAGCACCTTCTTGAGTTGCCATTCTACCGGCCACCTCGGACATGGGAATTAAAAGAGGAAGTCTTCCATGATCTTCCACTGTTTCGTAAGCCAAACAGACCGCATTAGACGCTACCATTGCGTCTGTGAGCTTTCTACTAGATGCAAAATGGAAATAGGTAAACAGCAATTGATCAGGTTGGATTAAGGGGTATTCTGATTCAATAGGCTCTTTGACCTTAATGATCATTTCCGCAAATTTATAAACCGATTCGATATCGGGTTCCATTGTACAGCCCACCTCCAAATAGGCATCGTCTGAAAAGCCACTCAATAGCCCTGCACTTTTTTGAACATGGACTTCGTGACCCGCGCGTATGAGTGTTAAAGCACCCGCAGGGGTAACACCTACGCGAGCTTCTTGAGGTTTGATCTCTTTAGGGACACCAATTTTCATAGAACAATTTTTATCGAATATAGGAATTTAGACTATTTAATAATTCAAAAATAACAGGAAATTATTATTAACTATTTAACTTTAGTAGAACCCGATACAATTCCCATAAACTAGTTCAATAAAGTCCGAACTATCGAATAAAAAGTGATAAAATAGAACAAACAGAGTCATTACAAAAAGACCTTGAAGTCCGCGAAGGCTGAAGATGGGAAAAACTCTTCCAAAAGAGAAAAAAAGTTGACTAGAAATAAAAAAACCACAAGTACCTTATACGTTAAAGCTTGCAGTTTTAAGTAGTGATCGCGATAGGATTCGAACCTATGACCGTCTGCTTAGAAGGCAGATGCTCTATCCAGCTGAGCTACGGGCCGCTAACTAAATTATAGTAAAGCATTTTAACGGGCTTGC
>DBBQ01000064.1 GCA_002292265.1 Flavobacteriaceae bacterium UBA980
GCTTTCCTTTACTGGATTTTAGCCTTAGCTGGACTTGTAGGGTTTTATTTTTTCAATTTATTTCCCAAAGACCAATATCTTCCAGTCTTCTTTTCTTTTTTGGCAGCCATTACTTTTCCTCATGTGGTAGTAATGGGATTTATGTTCCATTCCTCGAAATCGGATGGCTTGTAATTTAGATGCATTCCTTATTTTTGCTTTATTCCTAATAATAGTTCAATAATATGTTTGATAACCTCAGTAGTAAATTAGATAAAGCCTTTCAAGTACTTAAAGGACACGGTAAGATCACAGAAATCAATGTGGCCGAGACCTTAAAGGAAGTACGGAGAGCCCTTTTGGATGCCGACGTCAACTTTAAAATTGCTAAAGAGTTTACGGTTACCGTCAAAGAAAAAGCGTTGGGTCAAGAAGTTCTCACCAGCTTGCAGCCTGGACAATTGATGGTAAAAATCGTTAAAGATGAATTGACTGCACTGATGGGTTCTGAGGCGGTAGGACTGAATTTGGAAGCAAAGCCTTCCGTAATTTTAATGTCTGGACTTCAAGGTTCGGGAAAAACTACTTTCTCAGGAAAATTGGCGCTTCATTTACAAAAAAAGCACAAAAAGAAACCGCTACTCGTCGCCTGTGATGTATATCGTCCAGCAGCCATAGACCAATTGGGTATAGTGGCTGAACAAGTGGGTGCGGCCATCTATGAAGATCGGGAGGAAAAAGATCCTGTGAAAATAGCAACGGCCGCCCTTAAAAAAGCGAAACAAGACCAACACGATGTGGTCATCATAGATACTGCTGGACGCCTGGCCATAGACGAAGTCTTGATGGATGAAATCAAAGCCATACACAGTGAGGTATCCCCATCCGAAACACTCTTTGTAGTGGACTCTATGACGGGTCAGGATGCGGTCAATACGGCCAAAGCTTTTAACGATTTGTTGGATTTTGACGGTGTGATTTTGACCAAACTTGATGGAGATACACGAGGTGGAGCAGCTTTGTCTATTAAATCCGTTGTAAACAAACCCATCAAGTTCATCGGGACAGGGGAGAAGATGGAAGCACTAGATGTATTTTATCCCGATCGGATGGCTGACCGAATCTTGGGGATGGGAGATGTAGTTTCTTTAGTGGAACGTGCCCAAGAACAGTTTGACGAAGAACAAGCGCGGCGCATCAATAAAAAAATTGCTAAAAATCAGTTTGGTTATGACGATTTTCTATCTCAGATACAGCAAGTCAAAAAGATGGGGAATATGAAAGACCTGATGGGAATGGTCCCAGGGATGGGAAAAATGACCAAAGACATGGATATTGATGAAAATGCCTTTAAAGGGATCGAAGTGATTATTGGGTCAATGACTCCCAAAGAACGCGCACAGCCCCAGCTGATGAATCACAGCAGAAAAACACGTATTGCAGACGGCTCAGGAACTTCAATTCAAGAAGTGAATCAACTCATCAAACAATTTGAACAAATGAGTAAGATGATGAAGATGATGCAAGGTGGCAAAGGCCGCCAAATTATGCAAATGATGCAGAATATGCGCTAAAAACACACTATATGATACGCCTAGACGGAAAGCAAACCTCAAACGAAATCAAAGAAGAAATTAAAGTCACTGTTAGTGAGATGAAAGCACGCGTAGAGCGTGTACCGCATCTTGCCGCAGTCTTAGTGGGAAATGATGGCGCCAGTTTAACCTATGTAGGCAGTAAGGTGCGTTCCTGTGAGTATGTGGGTTTTGATTCTACATTGATTCGTCTGGAAGCAGACATTTCAGAAACTGACCTTTTACAGCAGATTGATGATTTAAATCAAGACGATACTCTAGATGGGTACATTGTCCAGTTGCCCTTGCCCAAGCACATCGACGAGGAAAAAATACTACTTGCCATCGATCCTAAAAAAGATGTCGATGGATTTCATCCTGCAAACTTTGGCCGAATGGCCTTAGAATTAGATGCCTTTATTCCTGCCACCCCCTTTGGGATTATGCAACTCCTTGAACGCTATAAAGTACCGACTAGTGGAAAGCACTGTGTTGTAGTAGGACGCAGTCATATCGTGGGGCGTCCCATCAGTATTTTGATGAGTCAAAAAGGACCTGCTGGAAATGCGACAGTAACCGTAGCCCACAGCCGTACAGAAAATTTAGCAGAACTCACCCGCCAAGCCGATATCATTGTCATGGCACTGGGGATTCCAGAATACCTTACCGCAGATATGGTCAAAGAAGGGGCCGCGATTATCGATGTGGGGATTACCCGCGTTCCAGATGAAAGTCACCCTAAAGGATATGTGATTAAAGGAGATGTCGCTTTTGACGAAGTCGCTAAAAAGTCCAGTTTTATAACTCCCGTTCCTGGGGGAGTAGGACCCATGACCATTGCGATGCTTTTAAAGAATACACTACTAGCTAGGCAGTGGAACCCATCTTAGGATGTTCCATGGCGTTGTAAATTTTTAGAATAAGCAATGCAAAACTGACCCCAGTTAAGATCAGTATCATGGTCAAAAAGCCATCGGCGGAGAAGGAAAGTCGGATCAATATGGTGGCGATAATAAAGCCCGTATTTCGAATCAGCTTACTGTATTCTTCTGTATAACGGAAAGAGATCAATAAGATTACTACATCTGCCAATATCAACAAAGTAAAAAACTGATTGAAGAAGAGCCCATCAATTTTAGGAACGATTTGTTGGTTGAGTACATCTAAAACCCATTCCCCAAAAGTACCGATCGACATAATACTCAATACCGCAAAAAGCATTACACTCACGATTTTCTTTGACGAAATAAAGCGCAATAAAATAGGGTCTTCAACTGGGCGCTTTGGCAAGCGCTGCTTGCTTAGATTAAATAAAAAGATCAGTAGGAATAAGATTAGAAACCCTAGTAAATCGACGGCTAATTCTAAGTTGTGCGTATCATAATACCAGGCGCCGCTCAAGTTCATTTGTGGGATATCCTTAAAGATTTTCCGGATCACAATAAGTGATATAATCTCAAATTGTTTTGAAACACAAGAGGTAAAAGAACGGGGTAAATAAAACAGCAGCAAGTAAATCTCATAAATCAGGATCAATGAAAAAGGCGTGTATATGGCAGAGATAGGATCATTGAGTAACTCGGGATACAGTGGTGAAAAAATCATGGTTCCCTGAGATTTTAAAAAAATCAGCCCTAAGTGAATCAGAAATCCAAGTGCAGCCAGGAGTAAAATAATTTTTTCAATGGCTTTTTGCACTTTTGGAGCAAACACGGCACCAAAAAGTTGGTTGAAAAAGGAATAAAATGAAGTCATACGTCAGGTAGCAAACAATTGATTGATATTTTTAAAACTCTTGAACTCGAGTGCATTTCCGGAAGGGTCATAAAAGAACATCGTTTGTTGTTCTCCCGGGAGGCCTTCAAAACGAAGGTAAGGGGCAATTTGAAATTCAATGTTTTGGTCGATCAACTGTTGGCTAAAATTTTGGAATACTTCCCATTCCAAAACCACCCCAAAGTGGGGTATGGGTACTGCTTTTCCATCTACTTCATTAAAGTGCTTATACCCTTTATGACTTTTATCTTCGTGTAAAACGAGTTGGTGTCCAAAGAAGGAGTAGTCTGCCCATTCTTCAGAAAACCTTCCTGGTGTACAGCCCATAACTTCTTCATAAAAACGTTTTGCGGTGGGCAGATCACTTACGGGAATAGCGAGATGGAAAGGTGCAATTTTTGCCATAGGTAAAGGTACATATTTTTGAGATAAGGCAAATAGAAAGTGGTATCTTTGCCGTTTTATGAGCGTTATCCTAAAAGATCAAGTAACAACAGGAAATGCTTTGCCCTTAATGGAAGCGTTTTACACGCTCCAAGGGGAAGGCTATCACAAGGGCAGTGCCGCCTACTTTATTCGTATTGGTGGATGTGATGTGGGCTGTCATTGGTGTGATGTCAAAGAGAGTTGGGATGCGGATAAACATCCCCCGACTCGCATTGAGGAGATCGTATCAGGAGCTATAAAGTATTCGGATACCATCGTAATCACTGGAGGCGAACCCTTGATGTGGAACATGGAGCCCTTGACTGCCGCACTTCAGGCAAAAAATATGAAAATTCATATTGAAACTTCAGGCGCTTATCCCATTACCGGACATTGGGATTGGTTTTGTTTGTCCCCTAAAAAAAACAAGATGCCTCTTGCTGCTGCCTACCAACGTGCGGACGAACTTAAGGTGATTGTTTACAACAAAGACGATTTTCGTTTTGCTGAAGAACAAGCCAAAAAAGTAAATGAAAGTTGTGTGTTGTATTTACAACCCGAGTGGAGTATACGCGACAGCGTAATGTCCCTCATGGTAGATTATGTCTTGCAAAACCCCAAGTGGAAAGTTTCTTTACAAACCCACAAATATTTGAACATCCCCTAGCGATAGATCAGGTAGCGCGCTCTGATTTTTTTGAATTCCTGAAGTTGAGGTTTCCAACTGTTTCGTATGTCATTTTCTTCCATTCCAGAGCTCAGTTGTTTTCTCAAACTTGAATTCCCCGCAATACGTTCAAACCCTTTTAGGAAAAACGCTTCGGTGTCAGGGAAATTTTGAAAGGCATGGATAAGCCATTTTAATTCCACTTGTTTAGGAGGAGTCACTTTTGTGAGATCTTCTCCAAAACAAAGCAGCCCTTTATGCTTTGGAGTTTTAGACCCAAAATTGGGTAGGGGAGTAAAGGAAAAATCACTTTTTGGAAGCTTGGGGTGTCCGTAAATTTGAAATTGATGATCGGTTCCCCTTCCCACACTAATTACCGTAGGTTCTAGCAAACACAAACTAGGGTAGAGGGCAATGGCTTGTGCGTTTGGTAGGTTGGGTGAGGGCCTGACAGGAAGTTCATAGCTGGATGCCCGAGAATAATTTTTTATGGGCATTACTGTCAGCTCGCAACGAATGCCATCTTTTAGCCAGCCTTCCCCATTGATCATTTGTGCATACTCACCAATGGTCATCCCGTAAACAATTGGCACGGGATGCATCCCTACAAAACTAGTGTGTTCTTCTTCCAATACGGGTCCATCTACGTAATGAATATTCGGATTGGGACGGTCTAGAACAATCAGTGGGATGTTGTTTTCAGCACAGGCCTCCATAACATTGTGCAAGGTTGAGAGGTAGGTATAAAAACGTACCCCTACATCTTGCAAATCAAAAACCATAATATCAAGCCCTGTAAGTTGTTCTTTTGTGGGTTTTCTGTTTTTTCCGTAGAGGGAAATAATAGGGAGCCCTGTTTTAGAATCGGTTTGATTTTCTACTTTTTCTCCCGCATCTGCGGTTCCTCGAAAGCCGTGTTCAGGGGCAAAGACACCTTGCAGATTAATGTTTTTTTCCAGCAAATAATCTACCAAATGTAAAGAAGACGCTGCAGAAGGAAGCAAACTGGCTTGATGTGCAACAACCCCAACTTTTTTGCCTTTCAGTTGGAGAAGGTACTCCTGCTGAAACGCACCTGGTAGGATAGTAGTTTGTGCGCTGAGATGCGAATAGCTCCAAATGAGAAGCGAAAATAAAAATGTACTTTTGAAAGCAAAACGATTAAAATCTTTTTTCATTGAATGTAGCGTTATTTTTTGCCCGTAAAATGCAGGGTTTGAAACAGCATAAAAATAAGGTTTCTGCACGAATAATTAACATTGCAACTTTAGCTGTAGCTTTGGGGATGGCTGCGATCTTAGTTGCACTGGCTTCCAGTCAAGGTTTGCAACAGGAGATTCAAAAAAAAACAAGTGCTTTTAATGGTCATATACTGGTGACTTTGTTTGAAAACAATGAATCTCAAGTTTCAATAATCCCCTTTGAAGATCGGGAAGCGTTACGGGATCAGCTGACGGAAGAAGGGAATCTAAGCCACTTTTATCCCATTGCGATAAAAGCCGGGATGTTAAAGACTGATGCAGATTTTGAAGGAATTTTGTTTAAAGGGGTTTCCTCAGACTTTGATTGGTCTCGTCTGGAAAGTTTTTTGATTCGGGGGCGTTTTCCTGAGGTTTCGCAAAAGCCAAGTACAGAAATTTTAATCTCAAAAACTGTAGCAAGACAGTTAAATCTCAAGGTGGGTGACCGTACAGATGCCTTTTTTAAAAATCAAGTACAAGAGGGACTTCCCAACAGGAGACGTTTTACTGTTTCAGGAATTTATTTTTCAGGATTTCCAGATATTGATCAAAGTCTGATCTACGGTGATCTGCGTCAAGTACAAGGATTGAATCGATGGAAATCCAATCAAATAGGGGCTTATGAGGTGTTTGTCAAAGATTTTTCACAAATTCAAAAAACGGCAGATAGCATTTACAATTCCCTTCCTTCGGAGCTGAACAGTATTCCTATTTTTGATCGTTTTTCAAGTATTTTTCAATGGATTGCCTTGTTTGATTTTAATGTGTTGATTATTTTAATTGTAATGATACTAGTGGGGGTCATCAATATGGCGACCGCTTTATTGGTACTTATTTTAGAACGCTCAAGAATGGTAGGACTTCTGAAAGCACTTGGTGCTAAAAACACACTGATTCAAAAGATATTTTTGTACAATGGCATCGCCATTATGACCCGAGGACTTCTTTTTGGAAACGGGATTGGACTTTGCTTTTATTATTCCCAGCAGTGGTGGGGATGGATACGTTTAGATCCAACCACTTATTTTGTGGATCAAGCGCCAGTAGCACTTGGTCTTGTTGAAGTCGTTTTATTAAATCTCTTTTTTGTTTTCGTTTCTGCGCTTTTGTTGTGGATTCCTTCCACCATAATTTTACGAATCAGTCCTTCTGAAGTCTTGCGATTCCGCTAGGGATTCTAATTAGAATAAATATCTTTGCATCGAAATATATTTTATGAACTACGCACACTCGATTCTTGAAACCATAGGGAATACCCCTTTGGTTAAGTTGAACAAGATTACCGAAGAAGTTGATGCTTTGGTTTTAGCAAAAGTTGAAAGTTTTAATCCAGGAAATTCGGTCAAAGACCGTATGGCTGTTAAAATGATTGAAGATGCCGAAAAAGACGGACGTTTAAAGTCCGGCGGAACTATAGTAGAAGGAACCTCAGGAAATACTGGGATGGGTTTGGCTTTGGCAGCCATTGTAAAAGGGTACAAGCTCATTTGTGTTTCTACGGACAAGCAGTCTAAAGAAAAGTTTGATGTTTTACGCGCCGTAGGTGCGGAAGTGGTGGTTTGTCCCACTGATGTGGCTCCTGACGACCCGCGTTCATACTACAGCACCTCCAAACGGATTGCAAAGGAAACACCAAATAGTTGGTACGTAAATCAGTATGACAATCCTTCCAACACGCAAGCGCATTATGAAACAACCGGACCTGAGATTTGGGAACAAACAGAGGGGAAAATCACTCATTTTGTAGTAGGGGTTGGGACAGGAGGTACCATTTCTGGTGTAGGAAAATTCCTTAAAGAGAAAAATCCAAATATCAAAATTTGGGGTATTGATACCTATGGTTCTGTTTTTAAAAAATACCACGAAAAAGGGGTCTTTGATCCCAATGAAATTTATCCCTATTCAACAGAAGGAATAGGGGAGGATATCCTTCCAGCAAATGTTGATTTTTCTGTGATTGATCACTTTGAAAAGGTAACGGATAAAGATGCTGCGGTTTTTACCAGAAAACTCGCCAAGTCAGAGGGGGTTTTTGCAGGAAACTCGTGCGGAGCAGCAATTAAGGGCGTTTTGCAGTTAAAAAATCACTTTAAAAAAGATGATATTGTAGTTGTGTTATTGCATGATTCTGGAAGTAGATACATTGGCAAAATTTATAATGACGAGTGGATGAAAAAGATGAATTTTCTTTAAGAACGAACTAAACAGTAAGCAATTATGTTCACAACCATGTTGACAACCTGTTAATTTCCCTTAGAACTAAATAAAATTATAACTAATTTTGTGTAAGAATTATGCAATATAGGTGCAGTTTTAGCGTTTACTAATAAATTCGATTTGGATTGAAGAAAGCACTTCTTTTTTTATTTTTTCTTCCGCTTTATCTTTTTTCACAGGATATAGAGGTATCAAACGTGCTAATTGTAGGCGGAGAGCCTCTGTGTCCTGACGATTCTGTTTCTTTTGATATAACTTTTACTAATAAAACAGCAGCACCTGAGGTTATTGATAATAGATTGATAAATGTTTTTGTAAATGGACCTAACCCTACTCCTCTATTTTCACCACAAATTGATCCTGCGGTAGCCGCTGTACCAGGTTCTGGTGCATTAACAATAAGATATCCTGATGATTTTGTGGGAGCACCAGCTGCAATTGATTTCTCTGTTCCAGGTATTTATTCACTAACAGTTAGCTTAACTGTTCCAGGAGATACTGATCCTTCTAATGATGTATTTAATCTTTTAGATATCGATGTTTACACTCCAGCTATACCCTCATTAGAAAGTTATGTTTCAGGTATAGCAACAAGTACGCTTTGTCAGGGAGAATCAATTGCATTTGAAATTTCACCAAACTCTGCAACTGCCACCTATACATTTCTTGTCAACGGCGATGTAAAACAAACTGCTTACGGGAATAATACATTCACCTCTTCAACAATTGGTGCAAATGCGATAGCTGATGGTGATGTTATTACAATTCAAATGATTGACTCGAATGGTTGTATTACTGATGCTAGTTCTGAATCAATTACGGTTTCTGTAAATAATCCTCCAATTACCACCATGACCTCCACTGCACCTGAGGGGTATTTTTGCGATGGGGAGTTAATAACATTCACAGCAACAGGAGGACCATCATATCAGTGGCTAATTAATGGTACGCCACAATCTGGAGCAACATTATCTTCTTTTACAACTGCACTTAATGATGGAGATACAGTAAAAATAATTGTAACTAATGCAAGTGGATGTTCAGATGAACAAGAAATCACATTTCAAAAACTTGAAGTAACAGATGATGGAACAATTGCACTTAATGATCCACTTGATAGTGATATCTGTGATGGTGAAGACCCGGGTTTGATTGGTGGAGATGGAATTATTGCAGGAACAGCAACAGCAACTGTTTCAGATGGATCTCCAGAGTATCAATGGCAAAATTCACCAGACGGAACTACTTGGAGTGATATAGATGGTGCAGTAAATGAAAATTATGATCCTCCTGCTCTTTCTGCAACAACTTATTACAGAAGAAATGTATTAGTTTCTCCAGGGACCAAAGAATGTGAAGTAGATGGTACAGATGTTGTTGTAATAAATGTGAGACCAGAATTTACAATAGGATTAACAACAACAGACCCATTAAATACATTTTGCCAAGGGGAAACAATTACTGTTTCGGCAAATACAGGAGCAGCTACATACACATTTTTTGTGAACGGGGTGTCCCAACAAAGTAGTTCGTCAGAACAATATATAATTGAAACTGGTGGAACTAGAAATTTAGGTGCTTCACCTGATATTTTGGAAAATGGAGATAATATTACAGTTGAGGTAATTGATAATTTTGGTTGTGTTAACTCAGAAACAATTGTTCTAGTGGTTGATGAAGTTGGACTTAATCCAACCTTATCTACTGATGTTCCTGGAAATATTATTTGTGTTGGAGAGTCTGTAGTTGTAACTGCAACAGGTGGAACTTCTTACACATTCTATATAAATAATACGGGTAATCTTGCTTTACCAGGAGAAGTTGTTGCAAATGTGTTTACAACAACGAGATTAACTGATGGAGATACAGTAATTGCTAGAGTGTCTAATGCCTCTGGTTGCTATATTGATGTAACTGAAACTTTTGAGGTACTCACATTGACTGATCCTGGAGATATCAGATTTTCTGTTGTTGGGAATTCAAATATTTGCTATAGTGATTCAATTTCAGTTCTGAACGGAGATGGGGCTGCTCCAGCAGATACATCTACAGTTGCAACAGGTTCAGATGTAATAGGATATCAATGGCAATCATCAACTGATGGTTCTAATTGGGGTGACATTGATGGTGAGACATCTGCTGACTATGATGATGGCGCTACAGTTTATACAACAACCACAAGTTTTAGAAGAATAGCTTTTACCTGGATAGATACCGATCTCGATGGTGTGTTTGATGAAGACATTTCGTGCGGCAATATATCTTCAAATATATTAACTGTTAATGTGGGAGCTGACTTTGATCCTAATCTGGAAACAGGAGTTACTAATAATTTGTTTTGTGCAGGTGATACTATAAACATTACTGCGGCTGCTGGTGCTACCAATTATACTTTCACCTGGGACGGTAATACAGTTGGTCCCTCTGCAAATAGAGTATTATCAAGAACTGCCACAGATACAGCAGGTCAAATAGACGATGGAGATATAGTAACTGTAACCGCTACGATTGGTGGATGTACATATACAGATGATATCGTAATAGGAGTTGATTTTTTTGGCACGACTCCTTTTGCTTCTCTTTCTAGCAACGCACCTAATGATGTCATATGTTCAGGTGAAAGCATAACATTTACATCAGGTCCTTTAGGATACAGTAATTATGAGTTCTTAATCAATGGTTTTCAAGAACAAGACGGTATAAATCATATTTTAACAACAACAAATATTACTTCAACATCTACGGTAACCATTATTATTACAAATGCAGCAGGTTGTACTGATGAAGAAGAAATAGTAATAACAGTTCCAGACAGCACAACACCAGGGAGTATAGAGGTA
>DBBQ01000020.1 GCA_002292265.1 Flavobacteriaceae bacterium UBA980
TGATTATAAATGTACCTATTGTACTATTCCTCAAGCGCGTGGAATTTCTAGAAGTGATACTTTGGAGAATGTCCTAACGAATGCACAGAAAATTGCCGACTCGGGATTGCAAGAAATTGTACTCACTGGGGTTAACATCGGAGACTATGGAAAAGGTGAATTTGGCAATAAAAAACACGAGCATACTTTTTTGGAATTGATTACTGCTCTGGACACCCTAGAATCCATCAATAGAATCCGAATATCCTCTATTGAACCTAACTTAGTAAACGATGCGATCATTTCATTTGTGGCGCAAAGTAGGCGTTTTGTCCCCCATTTTCACATTCCTCTGCAAAGTGGAAGTGACAAGATCTTGAAAAGCATGAAACGACGCTATTTGTCCTCTTTGTACACAAATCGGATTACCCACATTAAAGAGAAGCTTCCAGACGCATGCATTGGAGCCGATGTGATTGTGGGTTATCCTGGAGAAACGGAAGAAGATTTTTTAGACACCTATCACTTTTTAAATTCCAGTGAAGTTTCTTACCTGCACGTCTTTACCTATTCAGAACGACCCAATACAGAGGCTGCGGTTATGGAGGGGGAAGTTGATAGCGCTACACGAAGTAAACGAAGTAAAATGCTACGTGCTTTGTCCGTAAAAAAACGCCGTGCTTTTTACGAATCACAACTGGGTAAAACCCATACGGTTTTATTTGAGGGAGAAAATAAAGAGGGTTACATTACTGGATTTACCGAAAACTATGTTAAAGTACGAACCCCTTGGAATCCTTCATTAGTCAATACCTTACATCTCATAACTTTAAAAGAAATAGATGAGGAAGGTTATGTCCGTTTCGCTTTTTTAAACTAAAGCTTAATTCCTACAGGAAGTAACTGCTTGTATCGTCTATTAGAACGAACAAATCGAGCTATTTTTGGTGAAGTGGGAACAACTCGAAGGTTTTTCTCTGAAATGAACTCAAGTACTTTGACGATGAATGCGTCTTCAAATGTGTCATCTTTAATTTCTTCAGGGATGTGTATTTTGGTGAGGAAAATTTTTCTTTCTTGTTCAGAATACTCGATTCGGGCTAGACTGTTGTTTACTTCAATTTCAAATTGGCGTAGGAATTCGTTGTTTATCAAAGTTAAATCATTCATAAGGGATAGAATTGATTACTATATTGCTAATGTTTTTAAATTTGTTTTTGTGAAGGGAATACAAAAATACAAAAATATACCATGCAACAAATGAAATTAAAAGATTAAATGGAGCCTATCCCTGTTTATTGTATGCCCGGTATGGCAGCGAGTCCAAAAATTTTTGAATATCTCGATTTTCCCAAGCCGTTTCAAATTCATTTGTTGAGTTGGATTCCACCCAAGAAGCAAGAAACGTTGAGTGCTTATGCCCAGCGTATGTGTGAGCGAATTGAACACGAACATCCCGTACTGCTAGGGGTTTCCTTTGGAGGGGTTTTGGTTCAGGAAATGGCAAAACACATTCCCGTTCGCAATACGGTCATTGTCTCGAGTATAAAAAACAGAGAAGAACTTTCTTTTCCCATGAAAATGGCACAAAAAACAAATGCCCACAAACTCTTACCGACCCAGTGGATCAATAACATAGATCATTTGGCATTGTTTGCTTTTGGAAAAGGAATCAAAAAGCGATTGGTGATGTATCAGCGGTATCTCTCAGAAAGAAATCCAGAATATCTCAATTGGGCAATTGATGCTTTAGTCCAATGGGAGCAAATAGAAAGTCCAAAAGAAATTCTTCATATCCATGGAGCATCAGATACAGTTTTTCCAATAAAAAATTTATCAAATCCTTTTATAAAAATTAAAGGGGGACATGCTGCCATAATTACACAAGCCAAATGGTTTAATGAGGAGTTGCCTAAGCTTCTTTTAAAAAATGACTAAATTTGAAAGCTATGACAACTAAAAGCCTCGTACAATGAAATATAAACTGACTTCTGGAATTTTAATTGGAATCTTGTTGGTTTTCTTTGGATTTACTGCGGTCCATCCAGAACGTAACAACGCCTTTAACAATAAAGAAGAAGATTCTTCTAAAGTATATGCCCTCAAGCTTCCTGAGACCCTTGATTTTTCTGGAGAACCTGCTCCTTTGAGCGCACCAGATATCAGAGAACGATTGGACAAGGAGCTATTGGTCAATACCTATTGGCAATCCAATATGATGCTTTTGCTAAAACGAGCCCACAAATGGTTTCCTACCCTTGAAGCCATCCTTGAAGAAGAAGGTGTTCCAGAGGATTTTAAATACCTAGCGGTTATAGAGAGTGGATTGGAAAATGTGCGTTCTCCAAAAGGAGCCAAAGGGTTTTGGCAGCTGATGCCTGGAACAGCAAAAGAATATGGACTGGAACTAAATAGTAATGTGGACGAGCGGTATCATATCGAGAAAGCTACCCGTGTTGCATGTAAGTATCTGCTTAAAGCAAAAAAACGTTTTGGCAGTTGGACCTTAGCTGCGGCTTCCTATAATAGAGGGATTTATGGTACTCACAAATTGCTAGGCAAACAATTGGTAGAAAACTACTACGATTTACTTTTAAATAAAGAAACCAGTCGCTATGTTTTTCGAATTCTAGCGGTCAAAGAAATAATGTCGCATCCTCAGCGGTACGGTTTTGTATTTGAAGAATCTGACTTGTACAAACCCATTCCCGTTAAAAAAATAGGTTGGGATGTACCCATTACTAATATTGCAGAATTTGCGAGAGAACGCGGTATCAACTACAAATTGCTAAAAATCCACAATCCTTGGTTGATTCAAAATCATTTAAATAACAATTCGAGGAAATATTACGAAATTTCAATTCCTGAGGAAGGCTACTACTAGATCCGCTTCATCTGTTGTTGAATCATTTTCATCTGTCCCGTCAACATTCCGTGTTTGTCTAATTTTTTTGCCTCTGTCAACAGTATTTGAGCTTCCCGTTTCCGTCTTTTTTGAAGGTAAATTCCCGCTAAACTCATCTTCGCCATGGCCAAGTCGTGGTTCATGGACAATCCAAGTTTAAGAGCTGCCTTAAAACTCTTTTCTGCCTGAGTGAGGTTTGTTTGAGAATGAATAATACCTAAAAGGTAATGGTAATACCCTTGTTGTTTGCTTACTAAGTTGCGCTCTACATTGGAAATACGCATCAACCATCTTTGTGTTCCCTCAAAGTCTTGTTTTCTAAGTCTTAAAAAGGCTAGGAAAATGATTTCATTTTTAAAGTACAGCAACACAAACATACCCGAGAGCAGTAGCAGCATAATTCCATTTCCGATATAGTCATCGACAAATTGATAAATACCATACGCAAATGTCAGTAACGCAAGAATTAATTTTATGATTTTAGGAAACATTATTTATTTTTTTTCAAAGGTAAAAAAAAACGAAGGCGAAATGTTGATAAACCAATTTGGAAGACAAAAAAGTTGTTGTATATTTGCCCAACTTTTAACGAGGCATACCGCCGGTCATTATTATTATGAAAAGAACATTTCAACCTTCGAGAAGAAAGAGAAGAAACAAGCACGGTTTCAGAGAACGAATGGCATCAGCAAACGGACGTAAGGTTCTTGCTGCACGTCGAGCCAAAGGCAGAAAAAAAATATCTGTATCCTCTGAACCGCGTCACAAAAAATAATGATAAAATCATCCCATAATAAAGGTGTTACTTTTTCGAGAGTAACACCTTTTTTTTATATTTAAAATCTATATTTAAGCTATGCCAAAAGTAGACTCCATCAAAAGTATTTTAGTAATCGGTTCAGGTCCCATTATTATTGGTCAAGCGTGTGAGTTTGATTATTCAGGATCTCAAGCTTTACGATCTCTTCGCGAAGATGGTATCGAGACCATTTTAATCAATTCCAATCCTGCGACGATCATGACCGATCCTTCAATGGCGGATCATGTTTATCTGAAGCCTCTGAATACCAAATCCATTATCGAGATTCTTAAAAAGCATAAAATTGATGCAGTACTTCCCACCATGGGGGGACAAACAGCACTCAATTTGTGTATCGAAGCGGACGAAAAAGGGATCTGGGAAGACTTTGGGGTAGATATTATTGGTGTAGATATAGATGCCATACAAATTACCGAGGATCGGGAGCAATTTCGAAATTTGATGCTAAAAATTGGAGTTGATATGGCCCCTCAAGCCACTGCGAATTCCTTCTTGAAAGGACAAGAAATAGCACAAGAGTTTGGTTTTCCATTAGTTATTCGCGCTTCGTACACCTTGGGTGGAGCAGGGGCTTCCTTTGTACACAAGGCCGAAGATTTTGATGAACTGCTGACTCGCGGATTGGAAGTTTCTCCTATCCATGAAGTGATGATTGATAAGGCGCTGATTGGTTGGAAAGAGTATGAGTTGGAGTTGCTTCGCGATAACAATGATAATGTCGTTATCATTTGTACCATAGAAAATATGGATCCTATGGGAATCCATACAGGAGACTCCATTACCGTAGCACCTGCAATGACCTTATCCGATACAACTTTTCAACGAATGCGCGATATGGCCATTCACATGATGCGAAGTATTGGTGATTTTGCCGGGGGCTGTAATGTACAATTTGCGGTTAGTCCAGATGAAAAAGAAGATATTATTGCAATAGAGATCAATCCCCGAGTTTCTAGATCTTCGGCATTAGCAAGTAAAGCAACAGGCTATCCCATTGCAAAAATTGCTGCAAAATTAGCCATTGGATATACACTAGACGAGCTAGAAAATCAAATTACCAAGTCCACTTCTGCACTTTTTGAGCCTACTTTAGACTATGTAATTGTAAAAATCCCACGTTGGAATTTTGACAAATTTGAAGGTTCAGATCGGACTCTAGGATTGCAAATGAAATCTGTAGGAGAGGTTATGGGAATTGGAAGATCTTTTCAAGAGGCATTGCACAAAGCCACCCAATCTTTGGAAGTAAAACGAAACGGTTTAGGTGCGGACGGTAAGGGATATACAGATTATGACACCATTATCAGTAAATTGAAAATAGCTAGTTGGGATCGTGTTTTTGTACTTTATGATGCCATTCAAATTGGAATCCCATTAACACGAATTCACGAAATTACTAAAATCGATATGTGGTTTTTAAAGCAGTACGAAGAGCTGTACCACTTGGAACTGGAAATTTCGAATTTCGATATAGACTCAATCGATACTGCCTTGCTTTTAGAAGCCAAACAAAAAGGGTTTGCAGACCGGCAAGTAGCACACATGCTCAAGTGCTTGGAAAGTGAAGTTCACGCCAAAAGAGTGGAGATGGGCATCCAACGTGTCTACAAACTCGTAGATACCTGTGCGGCAGAATTTGAAGCAAAAACCCCTTATTACTACTCTACTTTTGAAGCCAAACTCAAGACAAAGGAGGGTGTGCCGTTTAGTGAAAATGAAAGTAAGGTTACTGACCGTAAAAAAATTGTCGTATTGGGGTCGGGACCGAATCGTATCGGTCAAGGTATCGAGTTCGACTACTGCTGTGTACACGGAGTTTTGGCTGCGAGTGAATGTGGGTACGAAACCATTATGATCAATTGTAATCCAGAAACGGTATCCACAGATTTTGATACGGCAGACAAATTGTATTTTGAACCCGTATTTTGGGAACATATATACGATATTATTCAGCACGAAAAACCAGAAGGAGTCATTGTACAACTGGGAGGTCAAACCGCACTTAAACTTGCAGAAAAACTCGCCCGTTATGGGGTTAAGATCATCGGTACCAGCTTTCAATCTTTGGACCTTGCGGAAGATCGAGGAAGTTTTTCAACACTTCTCAAAGAAAACAACATTCCCTACCCTGAGTTTGGAGTGGCTCAAACTGCAGATCAGGCTTTGGAATTGGCAGATCAATTGGATTTTCCCATTTTGGTTCGACCCTCTTATGTGCTGGGAGGTCAGGGGATGAAAATTGTGATCAACAAACAAGATTTAGAAGCCCACGTGGTGGACTTACTCCAAAAAATCCCCAACAACAAATTATTACTTGACCATTATCTAGATGGTGCTATTGAGTGTGAAGCCGATGCGATTTGCGATGGAGAAAACGTCCAGATTATTGGGATCATGGAGCATATAGAGCCGTGCGGAATTCACTCGGGAGACTCCAATGCAACTTTACCCGTCTTTAATCTTGGGGAATATGTGGTGCAACAAATCAAAGACCACACCCACAAAATTGCACTTGCACTAAATACTGTGGGACTCATAAATATCCAATATGCAGTAAAACACGACAAGGTTTATGTGATCGAGGCCAATCCGAGAGCTTCAAGAACAGTTCCATTTATTGCAAAAGCCTACAAAGAACCTTATGTCAACTACGCGACTAAAGTCATGTTGGGAGAAAATAAAGTTACTGATTTTGAGTACAATCCACAGTTAGAAGGATATGCCATCAAACAACCTGTATTTTCCTTTAATAAATTTCCGAATGTCAATAAGCAACTCGGACCCGAGATGAAAAGTACAGGGGAAAGTATCCTTTTTATTGACAGTTTGAAAGAAGATGCTTTTTACGATTTGTATGCCAGACGTAAAATGTATTTGACCAAGTAGTATAAATTGTATAGTTTTACAAAAAACATCGACCATGGGATTGAAAGGAAATGAAATAAAGGTTGTTTTTGGTTTGGTAGTTTTGGCCCTGTTGACCAGACTATTACCACACCCTCCCAACTTTGCACCGATCACCAGTATTGCCTTGTTTACGGGCTTCCATTTTACTAATAAACGATGGGCCTTGTTTCTCCCCCTCGTTTGTATGTTTTTGTCAGATCTGTACTTGGGAATCCACGCTTTGATTCCTGTTATTTACACTGCTTTTGCTTTTATTTCATTTATTGGATTTAAAGTAAAATCCTTATCCTTTATGACGGTAATAGGAGCTTCAACTTCCTTTTTTATCCTTAGTAATTTAGGGGTTTGGTATTTTTATTATCCACTCACTTGGGCTGGTTTAACAAGTTGTTTTATGCTTGCTATTCCATTTTTTATCAACTCTTTAGCGGGAGACTTGTTCTATACTAGTGTACTTCAATTTTCGTTTAAAAAATTGAAACAAACGTCATTCAGCTTTAATTAAACCCGTACTTTTGTTTAAAGGTTTTTTTTAAACAAAGATGAAAAGGGAATTTGGTGTAAATCCAAAACTGTACCCGCAACTGTAAGCTTCGTCTGAATAGACACTTTATTCGAACTTACGCCACTGTCAAAAAACTGATGGGAAGGTAGAATAGAGATGCAAGTCAGGAGACCTGCCTTTTAATGTAAATCGTTTTTGGCTTCGGGGATAAAGCCGAAAGCACATTTTATTTTAAATGAAATTAATTTTGAAAGTGCTGTGGTGTATGCCACTAGTTGTGCAGTTGCTTTTTGCCCAGCAAGGTACTCGTATTCAAGACAGTCTTCAAGGAGGCATTGATACAAAGCAATTGGAGGAGGTGGTTGTGATTGACACACGTTTTCCTACCAAGCGATCGCAATCGGGAAAGCCCGTGATTAAAATTAATTCAGAAACCCTTCAAAATTTTCAAGGCTTGGGACTTAGCGCTGTACTTAAGCAATATGCGGGGATTGAAATTTTAGGAAGTCAAACCTATGCAGGTCAAAATAAAACCGTTTCTATTCGGGGAGGGAGAAATAGACAAGTCCTAATTTTAATTGATGGAGTACGGGTTTCAGATCCTTCCAGAATAGACAATGATTTTAATTTAAATTTTTTAGACCTAAGTCAAATAGAGTCCATAGAAATTTTAAAGGGAGCTTCCAGTACCCTTTACGGTAGCTCTGCTGCGACGGGAGTAGTAAATATCAAGACAAAAACAAATGCTCCGGGTTTTCGAGCGAGTCTTCAAAGCAGTACGGGGTCTCAAAACAGTCAAGAGACTAAAAGAGACCTGAACCTATTTAAAAACAGTTTGCGTTTGAGTCAGGGTGGAGAAAAATTTCGTACCGACGCCTATGTATCACATCACAGTGCCACGGGTATGAGTGCCGTTGTGGGAACAGAAACAGATCCGTTTGACCATTTGAATTTAGGAACTTCTTTTGAGTACAAAGGAAAAACAAAATTTGAAGTCAAAGCCGGGTATGACCATTCCACTATTAATTCCGACTATGACAACAGCTTTCCTTTAGAAGATGCGGATTACAAACTATCGACACAAATGGATCGTATGTATTTAAATCCAAATTACAATTATACAAATGGAGGCTTGTCTTTGCGGTTGGGTTATCAAAAAATCAGCCGTGATTTCCAAAGCGATTTTCCTTTTCAGACCGCCTCTGAAAATACCCAAGTGGAACTGTTTAACAAATACGTTTTTAACAATCGCATTTATACCGTTGTCGGGACACTGATTCAAAAGAACTATGCAGACTACCAGCAGGGACAGCAAACTACACAAAGTGATTTTTTTGCAAATGTAGTGACTGAGTTTACAGATCAAATTCGAATCAATTTTGGAGGGAGATGGAATTCCCACAGCAATTACGGGAGTCATTTTACTTACAGCCTAAATCCTTCAATACAAATTTTTGATAAAAATCAGAATAGCTTAAAATTCCAAGCGGCCTATAGTACGGCGTTTATTGCCCCGAGTTTGTATCAACTGTTTGATGCCTTTTCGGGTAACTTAGATCTACAACCTGAGGAAAACACCTCTTTTGAAATAGGGTTGGTTTACAAGCTAAAAAAATGGGAACTCTCGGGCACCTATTTCAATAGAATCGAATCACCTTCTCTCATTTATGATTTAGCCACCTACCGTTATGAAAATGCAACTGACCAAGCGCGCTATTACGGAGTTGAAGCAGTCTTGTTAGGAAGTATAGGTTCCAAATTAATGCTTGACCATCAAATGACTTTTACGGAGACTCGAGATGGGGACTTACGCTATTTACCTAACTTTTCTGCTCAAACCCGACTCTCTTATTCGTTTTCAAAAGTTTGGAGTGTCAATTTTGGAGGACAATTTGTCGGCAAACGTTTTGGATTGGACAACACCACCGTGCTAGAAGCTTATCAATTGGTAAATGCCAGCGTTTTTTATCAAATCAAAAAAACCCCGCTCAAGCTTTTTTTCCATACTACAAATCTCTTTAATGAAAATTATGTAGAGATCGAAGGCTATGCTACTCGGGGAAGAAACGTTGTGGTGGGGTTAAACTATCTTTTTCCTTGATATCCTAGTTTTTTATCCACCACCATCTGTTGTCTTTTGAGCATAAGAGGATCTTGGATAAGTAAGGCTCTGGATCGAGTGGCTTCGGGGATAGAATATTTTGCTGTTCCTGAAATCAGATTCAGTACGGTTGCAAGCATAGGCTCTTCTGGTACTCCTAGGGCACCTAAGTTGTTGACATCTTCATCCATTTCAGTACTAGGTATTAGTCCATCAGCATAATCTGCGTATCCCTCACTGTTTGCAATTTTTAGAACAATAGGTTGCATTGCGTAGGTGTGGTCTGGATTTTTTGTTCCATCGTTATCAATGTAGTCATAAACGGTGATGGAACCTACATTTTTCCCCACGGTCGGTTCACCTACCTGAATCAGTTCAATGTAAGAAGCAAGGCCATTGATTAATAATTCACTTGCCGAAGCTGATTCTGAGGTGGTAATCACGTAAACGCGATTTAGATTTAGGGAGTTGATCGGTTCGCCACCACTCAATTCTCCTACAAAACGGTTAAATAAAGATTCTTCACCAAACCGATCTGTGATGTAGGTAAGAAGTTTGGAATTCCACTGTTCTTGTGCAAAAATTTCACCTTCAAATTGCCCCGTGATCATGCTGGCGAGTTCTACACAATTTCTCACAGAACCCCCACCATTATATCTCAGATCTACAACCAAGTCCGTAATTCCTTCGCTTTTGAAGTCAGCGAGTACAGAATTTAAGTTGGGACTCTTGTCTGCTACAAATTGATTGTACATCAGGTAGCCTACTTTTTCTCCTCCAGAAAGAGGAAGTGTTTTACTTACTTGTATGGGGTCCGTTTCAAAATTTTCTTCCTTGGTAAGTTCAACGACGGTCCCATTTTCTACCAAAGCGCCATTTTGTACAGAAGCCATGTTTAAGGAGTAGGAGAGGTTATCTCCAAAAAGTAGCGAGCGATAGTTGCTGACCGTAAGAACCGTACCGTTGACGCCTGTAAAAAAATCTCCCCGTTGGATGTCTTTGCCATCTGCATCGGAATCTTTGAGTATGTATTTTACAAAGCCCAAGAGTTCGTTACAATCTTGACACGCATACATTAATCCAAATTCGACACCATTGGTCGCATAGATCCCTTGCAAGGTGTTTTCTAGTTCTACGTAATCATCTTGAATCCAGCTGAAGCGATCGTTGGGATGTTTTAACGTTTCGAAGAATGCATCCGGATCTGGATTTTCGCTAATGTATTGTGCGTAGGCCTTTTGGTCATTGAATTTTGTGTCTGAAAGAGCATCAACTTCTTCTTGCCAGTAATAATATTGATTCAACCCTTGCCAAACAAAATCGCTGATTTGAAGTTCGCCCTCAAGACTTATCGCGACATCGTCTGTATCTGAGTTTGAAGTGATAGCTGTGTCTGTAGTTCCCTCAATCTCGTCTGATGAACATCCCAGAAAAATAAGAAGAGATATAGTTGCAACAGAGAGCACGAACAAATTGAAATTTTTATTAGTTTTCATAGCGAGTTTGGTAAAATGATATCCCTCAAAGTTAAATAAATACTCCTAATATTGGAGAAATAAATTACTTCTGTAACAAATAGACAGTACATTCGTCTTACTAAAACAAGAATTTAAATAAATGCAGTTGACTGCGGACAAACAATTTTTAGATCAAATTCAAGGGATACGAGATCGAGTTTTTCGAGTAGCCAAAAGAATCTTAATTTCCAAAGAGGAGGCAGAAGATGCTACTCAAGAAGTGATCTTAAAATTGTGGAATATGGAGGAGAGCAATCGCAAGTCATTTAACAACTTGGAAGCCTATACCATAACAATGGCAAAAAACTACTGCTTGGATCGAATCAAATCAAAGCAAGCGCAAGTTCTTTCACTCAATGAGCAGTTTCAAAGTCAGCCGAGTCCTTCGCTACAGAAACAAATCGAAGTTTCTAATGAAATGGAGTGGGTAGTCAAACTTATAGATCAACTTCCGGAGCGCGAACGCATGATTCTTCAGCTTCGAGAAATAGAACAATATGAGTTTGATCAAATTGCCTCTTTGATGGAAATTCCAGAAGGAACGGTCCGAGTTTACTTATCGCGAATAAGAAAAAAGATTAAAAAACAATTCATAGAAATACAATCACATGGAATCTAAAGCTATTACCAAATTGCTCCAAAAATATGATGCAGGTGAGACGAGTATCCAAGAGGAAATCCAATTGAGACAGTACTTTTCCGCCACAGATCAGATCCCCTTAAAATGGATGTCTTATCGTGCATTTTTTGGGTATTATTCCGAAGCGCCAAAAGAATCTTTTCCTGAACAAAGAACCACGAAATCAATTGCTTTCCAACCGTGGATGGCAGTTGCTGCAATGGTTGCCATTGTACTAACGGTATTTTTGACACGTATGGAAAATCAAAATACGATAACAAACTCCAATCCCGAAGATTTAGACCTTGCCTTTGAGCAGTTTCAAACCAACATAAAATGGGTTTCAAACCACCTCAACAAAGGCACTGAGCAGATTGCCTATCTGGAGTATTGGAACACCACAACACAAAAATTAATTAAATAAAAATTATGAAAAAGTACAGTTTATTAGTATCCGCCCTTTTAATCACCTTTGGAGTTTATGGACAATCTATTTTTGAACGTTACGCTGAAAATGACGAGGTCACCCTCGTATCGATTAGTCCTAAAATGTTTAAGATGCTCGGACAAATGAGTATTAATCTAGATGATCCAGAAGCTCAAGAGTACCTCGATATGGTCACGAGTATCAATAATTTTAAAGTATTGATTTCATCCAATCAAGAAATTAGTGGTGATATGTTAGAATGGGTTAATCTACAGGTTTCCAAAAACGGGATGGAGCAATTGATGAGCGTAAAAGATCCTGAGGCGAATGTTACCTTTTATGTTAAAGATGGAAAACGAGAAGACCACGTAGAGCAATTGTTGATGTATGTCAAGGAAAACATCAAAACCTCAATCAATAAAATTGAATTTAATGGAAGTTCTATCGAGGCGGTTTTAATGCTTTTAGAGGGTGATATTGATCTCAATAAAATTTCAAAATTGACCGATCAAATGGATTTGCCAGGGGGAAAACAACTGAAGAAAGCCCAAAAGAAAAAGTCACTCTAATATGAAAAAGAAATCTATTTTTTATGTATCCCTGTTGGCAGTTGTACTTTTTGTCAACTGCACACAGGGTCCTACACTTCAATCCTACTTTGTCGAAAAGATGGACGACCCTACTTTCTTGATTGTCAACCTTCCTTTCAAGCTCGATAAACTCTTTACAAAGGATTTGACAGCTACGGAACAAGAGGCCCTAGCCTCAGTAGGGAAATTGAATTTATTGTTTTACCGATTTAGATCTGGGGAAGAGACAAAATTTAAGAGTGAATTGAATCAATTGAATACCATCCTTGCCCACAGCAAATATCAGCACCTTATGGATTTTAAAGCTTTTGACAAAGGTCAAGGAAAACTCTTGTTTGAAGGAGCCACTGATAAAATAGAGGAAGGGATTGTTTTTTTAAGTGCCACCGATAAGGGGTTTGGTGTCTTGCGCATTTTAGGATCAGAGATCAATCCTGCAATTCTGACAGGTCTGATAAAAAAAGTGGATCCAGATCAACTTGAAGAGCAACTGAAATCTTCAACTGCATCATTGGGAAGTATTTTTGAAAAAGAAATTTAAATCCCAGTGTAATTGAACGGAGTAATGGTTTTTAGTTGAGATTTTATATGATCTTCTACATCCAATTGTTCAATAAATTGTTGAATGACTTCTCGGTTGATGGCTGTATTTGTTCGCGTAAGTTCTTTTAGCGCTTCGTAGGGGTTCGGATAGCCTTCTCTTCTCAACACGGTTTGAATGGCTTCTGCAATGACTGCCCAGTTGGCGTTTAGATCATCTTCTATTTTTGTGGTATTGACAACCAATTTTCCAAGTCCTTTACGTGTCGATTGAAGTCCGATTAGGGTATGACCAAAAGGAACTCCGATATTTCTGAGCACGGTGCTGTCAGTAAGGTCCCGTTGAAGTCGTGAAATGGGAAGTTTGGCGGCTAAAAACTCAAAAAGTGCATTGGCAATACCCAAGTTTCCTTCTGAATTTTCAAAATCAATAGGATTGACCTTGTGCGGCATCGCAGAAGATCCCACCTCTCCTTCTTTTATTTTTTGTTTGAAGTAATCCATAGAAATGTATTGCCACAAATCCCGATTTAAATCAATAAATATGGTATTGATTCTTTTTAAGGTATCACAAAGTGCTGCAAAAGAATCATAATGTTCAATTTGAGTGGTGGGAAAAGAGTAATTCAATCCCATTTTTCCTTCTACAAATCCCTGTCCAAATCCTTTCCAGTCGATATCGGGAAAAGCCATATGATGGGCATTAAAATTTCCAGTTGCTCCAGAAAATTTTGCACCGTAGGAAGCTTGTTGTAAGATCTCTTTTTGGTTCTGGATCCGTTTTATAAAAACTTCAAATTCTTTTCCCAATCGGGTAGGGGAAGCAGGCTGGCCGTGAGTGCGTGCTAAAAGAGGAATGTCTTTGTATTCTTCCGCTAGGAAGTTCAACTGGTTTATAACATCCTCAAGCGCGGGAAGATAGACTTTAGAAACAGCGTGTTTAATTGAAAGTGGAATAGCCGTGTTATTGATGTCTTGAGAGGTTAATCCAAAATGGATAAATTCCTTAAAAGACTGCAATTCGAGCTTGTCAAATTCATTTTTTATAAAATATTCCACGGCTTTCACATCGTGATTGGTAGTGTTTTCAATCTCCTTCACCTGAAGGGCATCTTCGTTGGAAAAATGCTTGTAAATACTGCGTAGTTCTTCAAACAGTGACGGATTAAAATCTGTGAGTTGGGGAAGAGGGAGTTCACAGAGAGCGATAAAATACTCTATTTCTACCTGTACGCGATATTTAATCAAGGCTTCTTCGGAGAAATAGGCAGACAGTGATTTTGTTTTAGACCGGTAACGGCCATCGATTGGTGAGATGGCATTTAATGCGGTAAGCAGCATGTTTGACGTATTTGTGCTGTAAAGATACGAGTAAATTCAGCTTTATAAGAATTCAATTCTTAAAAACATCCCGCAATACAGGATAGAGTCCTTTTGGGAAGGTTCGTTTGGAATGAATCAGAAGATCTTCCAGCTGCTTTTGTACCTCTGGAATTTCGTTTTGAAAAAGCGTAAGAATTTTGATGCTAAAAGCCAAAGGAGCTGTCTTGTCTTCGGTCATTACCCAATCTAAAAAGGAATCGACAAGCAATTGTTTTTCCTTTTTGTTCAGCACCTCTCGATTTGATTTTTCTTTTAAAAAATGCCAAAAACTCTTGCTTAAAGAACGTCGCATACTGGAGTTTGTAATCGCAATAAGACGGACGATACACTGATTCAAATGAGGATGTAAACGACTTAAATCTTCAAGAATAAAAAGTTCCCAGATCCAGGCAGCATAAATATGTTGTCTTTCGGCTTTCGGATTAAAAGCAAGCTGGAGTAATGCAGCTTCCCTTTCGGGTGAGTTCTTAACAACTTTTAGCGCTTCTTCACGATGTTTTCTAGAGGCAGTACGTGTTTGAAAATAGGAAACGAGTGTATCCATTTACAATTGTAAAACGCGGTATTCTTCATAACATTTGGACATGGCTTCTAATATTTGCAGATCATTGGCTTCCTCCATAAAGGTGTCCGAATAATTACAATTTCTTAGAATGTCGTCAATATCAACTCGTTTAATTCCCAAAAGCTGAATAAGGACCTGTCTGTCAAATTTAGAAACCAACAAATTTTTGATTTCATCATCCTCACGCATCAGCTTGAGTTTTCTCATTTGCTTAGCATTTTTCCCAAACATATTGTTTAAAAAGTCCACGGGATTAAAGAGATTACCAAGCGCTTTAGAAAGACCGTTGGAGGATCGATTCCCTCCCGATTCGTAGCCAAGATTGGGAAGTCCCGAAATACTATATCGCCTTGCCGTATTGATAGGAGCATTTTTGACATCGATATCCAAATAGCCCGTGAGTTGATACGGACGCACCTCAATTTCTTCTAGGGCAAATGCCAGCTCGGTCATGACAAATTTAAAATTACCAAATTTCAACATGTCGTTTGTGACTGCAATTTTTAAAGGTTTAAAACCCAAATAGGAAAAGTAAAGAGTGTCATTGGCTTGTGCTTGAATTTGAAAAACCCCTTTTTGATCCGTAATGGAACCAATTACTTGAGTAAGATTTAACACGTGGACACTAGACATGGGAAGTCCTGTGGTTTCATTTTCCACAACCGCATTGAAGTCTTGTTGTGAAAACCCTTTACAGGCATATAAAATAAGTACAGCAACCCAAATCTTCCTCATGCCATAAATTTATGTAAAAATCACTAAAATGTACTCGCTGTCCTTTTATTTAATAAAATTATAAATGTTGCTTTAAAAGTTGCAAGAGTTTTACGGTAGCCTTTGCTCTGTGACTTATTTTATTTTTGATCGTATCGCCCAATTCGGCAAAGGTTTTTTCATATCCTTCTGGAATAAAAATAGGGTCGTAACCAAATCCTTTACTTCCCCTTTTTTCAAAGAGTACTGTGCCGTCTACCCGCCCTTCAAAGGAGTGGGATTTTCCGTGAAGATTTAGGTGAAATACAGACCTAAAGCAGGCTTTGGGATTTGGAATTCCACGAAGTTCCCTCCAGATTTTCTCAATATTGGCCTCGTTATTTTTCTCAGCTCCTGCATACCGTGCCGAGTATACCCCTGGTGCACCGTCCAAAGCTTCTACCTCCAATCCCGAGTCATCTGAAAAACAATTCAAACCGTATTTGTGATAAACAAAGTCCGCCTTAATTTTTGCATTTTCTTCCAGTTTGCTTCCAGTTTCTTCAATTTTTTTGAAGCAATGGATGTCCTCTAGGCTCAAGAGTGAAATGGATTTGGGTACCAGTAGATTGAGTTCCTCTACCTTGTTTTTATTATGTGTGGCAAAAATTAGTTTCATCTGTTACTGTGTTTTGTTTTTAAAATGGTTTGGCTTCTGCTACGTTTAGTATCCTAATGGAACATTCAAATTGTCAAGCTGCTGTGTCGTTTTAAATAGTAATTGATATTTCATTAGGCGTTGTGATAAGGGTGGTTATTCAAAATGGTAAATGCACGATAGAGCTGCTCACAAAAAAAGAGACGCACCATCTGGTGAGAAAAAGTCATTTGGGAAAGTGCCATACGTTGAGGAAACTTTTGGTAAAGTTCTTCTGAAAAACCATAGGCACCTCCTATGATAAAAAGAACTCTCTTTTTTCCAGATATCATATGGTTTTCGATTTCTTTTGAAAAAGAAACAGAATTGAATGCTTTTCCTTTTTCATCTAAAAGAATGACCGTATCTCCTGGTTTTATCTTTTGAAGAAGCTGTTTGGCTTCTTCTGTCTTTATTTTTAAAGGATTAGTCTTCTTTGAAGATTTGACATCTGCTAGGTAAATCAAAGAAAACTTGACATAGTGCTGCAAGCGTTTTTCGTATTGTTCCAACGCTTCAGTCCAAAATGATCGATCCGGTTTTCCGATACAGAGCAATTGAATTTCCATAATGCGAAGTTACAAAGGCTTTGGATTTTTTTGGGATTTAACCCATCATATGATTTAGCCTTTTATCTTTGTAGGGTTATACGGAATCTCGTCATGTCAAAAATTTTAGAACTTCCTGTTGTTAAGTCCGTTGTATTTTTCCTTAAAGCCATAAAACCTCTTGGTTTTTATGGATTTTCTCTCTATGATTTGTTGGAAATGTATAGTATTGGAATTGTCAAAGGCGCATTAACCTCAAGGGCTGGGAGTATCTCGTATAGTTTTTTTATGGCCTTGTTTCCATTTTTACTGTTTGTTTTAAATCTAATCCCCTTTATCGATCTAATTCCATTCATAAAAATTGAAAACTTTGATCAAACGTTTCTGAATTATATCGAGTTGTTTTTACCTTCCGAAACCCAGACTTTTTTTGCAGATGTATTTGAAGACATTCGAAACAAACCCAGAGGAGGTTTATTGTCCTCTGTTTTTGTGCTTTCCATTATTTTATCTGCCAATGGAGTCTCAGCTATTTTTGGAAGCTTTGAAGGGTCCTATCATGTGACCTTTTCCCGAAACTTTTTTAGACAGTATCTGCTTTCTGTCGCTATAAGTGTGCTTTTAGCTCTTCTCTCACTGCTAGCAGTCATCATCTTTTTTTACTTTGAATTCTATATTTTAAACAACCTAAATTCGCTGATTCCCTCTGAGATCCGATGGACTCGGATTGGGCAAATCGCATTTTTCGGATTGTTTATATACATTACTGTTAGTATTTTATATTTTTTTGGAACGGCAGAGGGAAGAAAAAGTCAATTTTTTACTCCTGGAGCACTGATGACTACTTTATTGTTCTTTTTGACGACCTATGGCTTTGGAATTTATATCGATAATTTTTCCACTTACAATCAGTTGTACGGATCCATAGGGGCGCTCCTAATCTTTTTACTTTATATCTGGATCAACTCCAATATTCTACTTCTTGGATTTGAATTGAATGCAACTTTGACACGATTTAAAAGGGAACCAAAGGTGACTCCCCATGAAGAATGAAGCGTCACTGAATTTTATTGATGTGATCCTTCCTTTGGCTCTACCTAAGACCTATACTTACAGCCTAGCAAAAGATGAAGCTGCTACTTTACGTCCTGGATTTCGTGTAGCTGTTCCTTTTGGAAAACAAAAAATTTACACAGCGGTAGTAAAACGTGTGCATCAGGTAGCTCCACAAACCTATGAACCCAAATCCATTGTAATGATTTTGGATGATGCTCCTGTGATAACTCCAGATCAATTGAAGTTTTGGGAATGGATCTCGGAGTATTATATGTGTAGCCAGGGGGAAGTACTTCGTGCTAGTTTGCCAGCTGCCTTATTAATAGAGAGTCAAAGTAGTATCGTAAAATGTGAAGCCACTCAAGAGCAATTGGATTCCCTTTCCGATTCTCAGTTTCTGATTTATGAAGCCTTGCAAAAGCAAAACCTCACTTTAGAGGAAATCAGTAAGATTACCGATCGGAAGCATGTCATGCCTGTTATTGTGGATATGATTGAAAAAAAAGTAGCGTTGATCCACCAAAGGCTTGAAGAAAAATTTAAACCAAAAAAAGTTCGCGTTGTACAGTTAGAAAAAAAATACCAACAAGAAAAAAAACTTCAAGAACTCTTTGATGACTTGGAAAGGGCGCCCAAACAAAAGCGAGTTCTAATGGCTCTTTTGAGTGCAGGAAAAGCCTTGGATCTATGGCACGAAGTGTCTCAATTAAAGGAGCAAGCCCAAGCCAGTAGTTCTCATATTAAAAGTTTAATTGACAAAGAAATACTCAACGAGAGTTACCAAGAAAAGTATCGTGTACTGATTCGAAAAGTACAAGAGCGACACACGAAGAAAGAACTATCTCCAGCTCAACAACAGGCTTTTTTGGAATTAGAAAAAAATCTTGAGAATCAATCTGTTGTACTTTTTGAAGGCGTTACTGCTTCAGGTAAAACAGAAGTTTATATCCGCTTGATTGAAGCACAACTAAAAGCAGGGAAACAAATACTCTACCTACTCCCTGAAATCTCCTTGACCTCTCAAATCGTAAGCCGTTTGGCTGCGCGTTTTGGCGATCAAGTTTTGGTGTACCACTCCCGATTTTCAATACACGAACGCACCGAGGTTTGGAATCAAGTTTTAGATGGGAATCCTGAGGGACAAATTATTGTTGGGGCTCGATCAGCCGTATTATTACCCTTCCTCGATTTGGGTCTGGTGATTATAGATGAAGAACACGAAAACTCATATAAACAATTCGATCCCGCTCCCCGTTATCATGCGCGTGATAGTGCAATATACCTTTCCCAACAAATGAATGCTAAAGTGATTTTAGGTTCAGCTACCCCCTCCATAGAGACTTCGGAAAATGTACGAAATGGAAAGTATGGCTGGGTAGAACTGAAAGAGCGCTACGGTGGAGTCGCCTTGCCTCATATTGAGCTCGTGGACCTCAAGGAAGCCCATCGTAAAAAGACCCTTACAGGAATGTTTACAGCTACTTTAATCAACGCTATAAAGGAAACTTTAGAACTTGGTAAACAAGTAATTTTATTTCAGAACAGAAGGGGATATGCCCCCATCCTGGAGTGTTTAAGCTGTGGTCATTCCCCGCAGTGTACCCAGTGTGACGTTTCTTTAACCTACCACCAAACCCAAAATCAATTGCGGTGTCACTATTGTGGATATCACATTCCAATGCCCGCCCAGTGTCACGCTTGTGGGATGGCCACATTGACAACCAAGGGAGTAGGTACCCAGCAAATTGAAGAACAAGTTCACCAACTTTTTCCTGAAGTCACGGTGGGAAGAATGGACTGGGACAGTACTCGTGGGAAATGGGATTTCGATAAAATTATTGAAGCTTTCGACCAAGAGCATATTCAAATTTTGGTAGGAACTCAAATGGTCGTTAAAGGTCTGGACTTTAAAAATGTAATGCTCGTCGGAGTGATCAATGCAGATCACGTACTCAATTTTCCAGACTTTAGAGCACACGAACGCAGTTATCAAATGTTGTGTCAAGTTGCCGGTAGAGCAGGTCGTTCAGATCAAAAAGGAAAGGTTTTGATTCAAACTTTTCAGCCGGATCATCCTACGCTAAAACAAGTTTTAACACACGATTACCAAGGGCTTTTTGAGGTTCAAAAAAAAGAACGCCAAAGCTATCGCTATCCTCCTTATTACAGAATGATCCGAATCACTTTTAAAAGCCGTCAGTTTGAGACGGTGAATACAGCTTCTCAATGGTTTTCAAATGTGGTACAACAGAGCTACAAAGGTTCCGTATTAGGCCCAGCTTTTCCAGCGGTGGCTCGAGTAAGGAATTATTATCATAAACAATTACTTGTCAAGATCGATCACGAGATGAATGCTAAAGCGGTAAAAAAACTTTTGAATCGGACGTATGTTAGCTTCCAAGCTATCGCGGCATTTCGAAGCACGCGTATCAATTTTGATGTGGATCCTTTCTAAAAATAAAAAGGAGGAATAAATTCCTCCTTTTTGCCCCAAATCTTACCATGAACTTAACCTACTTATGTTCAGGTGATGTAAAAGTAATATAATATTTGAATTTCACAATAATATACTCAATAATTATTTAACTAGTTTAATTTGTATCATGGTGTTTGTTTTAAAATTGGGAACACTTTAAAGAGATTCAACAAGAATATTTGGGAATACTTTTTAATTTATTGAAATAATTTGTCTTTATCCTAATAGAAGTGTACTTTTGCCATCCAAAAATAAGAATATGAACCATTACGAAACTGTTTTCATTTTAAATCCCGTTCTGTCTGAAACACAGATAGAGGAAGCAGTTCAAAAGTACATAGACTTTATTAAGGCCCAAAAAGGTTCTCTTACGAACCAGGAAAATTGGGGTCTTAAAAAGCTAGCCTATCCGATTGAAAATAAGAAGAGTGGCTTCTATCATCTTTTTGAATTTGCAGCACCCAACGAAGCTATATCGGCTTTAGAAATTGAATTTCGCCGCGATGAACGTGTCATGCGCTATCTGACGGTCAAGTTAGACAAGCATGCACAAGCATGGGCTGAAAAAAGAAAAAAAAGAAATAAAGCTAAATCTTAAGCAATGTCAAAGATAGAAGAACAAAACTCAGGAAAAAAAGAAGGAGAAATTCGTTATTTAACTCCTTTAAATATTGATACTACTTCACAAAAGAAGTATTGCCGTTTTAAACGATCTGGAATCAAGTATGTGGACTATAAAGATCCTGACTTCCTTTTAAAGTTTGTAAATGAGCAGGGTAAAATTTTACCTAGAAGACTTACAGGTACTTCGTTAAAATACCAGCGCAAGGTTTCTGTAGCGGTTAAAAGAGCGCGCCATTTGGCTTTGATGCCCTATGTAGCGGATATGTTGAAATAATAAAACTCTCATTATGGAATTAATATTAAAAGAAGACGTTCAAAATCTTGGATTTAAAGACGACATCGTGAGTGTTAAAAACGGTTACGGTAGAAACTTTTTAATCCCTCAGGGCAAGGCAGTAATTGCAACCCTTTCTGCAAAGAAAGTTTTAGCTGAAAACTTAAAGCAACGCGCCTTTAAAGAAAAGTCAATCATTGATGCAGCTCAAAAAAGAGGAGAAGAAATCAAAGCAATCGAAATCAAAATTGCCTCAAAGGTAGGTTCTGGAGATAAGTTGTTCGGATCGGTTACCAACGCAGATTTGGCTAGTGCCATAAGCGCCAAAACTTCCGAAATCGATAAAAAGTTCATTACCCTCCCAGGAAAAACCATAAAGCGGCTCGGTAAATACGAAGCGACCATTCGATTGCATCGAGAGGTCAGTTTTGAATTTCCCTTTGAAATCATTGCCGATACGAAAGCTTAATTTCTAAACCCACTTTCAAGTGGGTTTTTTTTATTTCTTTTTTCTATGCGATATCACAAACTTTCCGAAGCACAGCTTCACGAAATGCATGAAGAGTTTGCGATTTTTTTGGCCTCCCAAGCAATCAATAAAAAAGAATGGGATCGTATTAAGGAAAAAGAACCCGATAGGATTGAAGACTTTTTAGCCTCATTCAGCGATCTAGTTTGGGAAAAAATACTTTCAGAGTGTTCCTATTTGGAGTTTACCACTCCCGATCAAGCTTTTCTATTTAAGACGGGAAAAAATAAAGCAGAAGTTTTGGTGTTAAAAATTGACTCAAACTATACTGACTTGACCTCTGGAGCCGGATTTGAAAAAGCGCTAAGCCAATTGGATTCTGATCAGGTGGCATTATTTCATGCTTCCAAGCCCTACACTCCTTCCCGAAACGAATTTATCTATGAATATTTAAAAAAGGGAGCTGAACTTTCTAAAGGAGATCGATTCAACCGATTGCAAAGTTATTTTTCCAATTCGGTAAAATAGAAGATATTTGTACCTCAATAGCAGACATGGCAATAAAACCCGCTACATCTAAAGGGACTCGAGATTTTTCTTCAGAAGAACTAGCTAAGAGAACCTACATCAAAAATATTCTTCAAAACGCATTTGAATGTTTTGGATTCAGTCCCATTGAGACCCCAACCTTTGAACGTTTGGAAACCCTGACTGGGGTTTATGGCGAAGAAGGAGAACGTCTAGTGTTTAAAATTTTAAACTCAGGAGAAAAGATAAAAAAAGCCGATACCGAAGCTTTGGCTCGGGGAGAAAATCAAAAGTTTATACACTCTGTCTCAGAAAAAGCTTTGCGATATGACCTTACTGTTCCCTTTGCCCGTTTTGTAGCGCAGCATCGAAACGAACTTACTTTTCCATTTCGCAGGTATCAAATTCAACCCGTATGGCGTGCAGATCGTCCCCAGCACGGTAGATTTCAGGAATTTTATCAATGTGATGCCGACATCGTAGGGGACCGTTCGCTATGGCAGGAAGTAGAAGTGTTGTCCTTGTATGACCGTGCGTTTGCAGACTTGAACCTCCCCGGAGTTGTTTTGAAAATAAACCACAGAAAAATTTTAGCGGGCATAGCAGGGCTACTCGGTCCCGAATCCCGTTTGGTAGATTTTACGGTGGCATTAGATAAAATAGATAAAATTGGAAAAGAAGGGGTTTTTAAAGAATTGTCCGAAAGGGGATTTGAAGTTGACTCCCTCAGCGTACTGGACCAATTACTGGCTCTGGAGGGAGATACCGAGCATCAACTCACTGAGTTGAAATCTCTGTTTTCTAATCAACCCGAAGGATTAGAAGGTGTAGAAGAAATAGAATTTATCAGTTCCCAACTCCATGACAACCCCTTACAAGCCACCGAATTGAAATTTGATTTAACCTTAGCGAGGGGTTTACATTACTACACCGGTATGATTGTAGAAGTTGCCCCTCCAGTTCAGGTTAAAATGGGTTCCATTGGGGGTGGCGGTCGTTATGACGATCTTACGGGGGTTTTTGGATTAAAAGACATGAGTGGAATTGGAATTTCTTTTGGTTTTGAACGTATCTATTTAGTCATGGAAGCTCTTGACCTTTTTCCCAAAACACTTTTAAAACGCCCGCAAGTTTTGTTTGCCAATTTTGGTGGAGCAGCGGTTCAATCTGCCTATGCTTTTCTCCACAAACTGAGAAACCAAAACATCTCTTGTGAGTTATATCCCACAGAGGCAAAATTGAAAAAACAACTGGGTTATGCAAACACCAAACAAATCCAAAAGGTAATTCTTATTGGTCCGGAGGAATTGGCCGAGAAAATTTTTGTACTCAAGGATATGGAAACGGGGACACAAAGTACACATCCTCTAACGGATATGGTACCCCTTTTAGGCTAGTGCTCCGTCTTTGGTGCTAATGTAGGTTTGGAGTAGGGTTGCAACGGTTGTTTTAAAAGATGCCCTATTTTACTATTGGCTTCTTCATCAAAAAATACATCCACTCCGTAAACAAGCTTTTTTCGATCAAAGGGGAGGTAGGTTCCAAACAGCCGATCCCAAATAGAAAAAATATTTCCAAAGTTTGCATCTGTATAAGGTAATCGATAGTGGTGATGCGTTTTGTGCATATCTGGTGAAACCAAAAGATAGCTTAGGTATAAATCTACTTTTTTGGGAAGTTTGATGTTGGCGTGGTTAAATTGGGTAGCAATTAATGAGAGCGATTGGTACAACATGATGATGCCCACATTGGCACCTACGAGGAATACACCCACTAGTGTAAATCCAAATCGAACAAAACTTTCCAGCGGATGATGCCGATTTGCTGTTGTGGTATCTACGTGATGGTCGCTGTGATGCACCAAATGAATCATCCAAAGCGGTTTGACCTTGTGTTCTACCCAATGTGGAGCATAGGCACCGATAAGATCTAAAAGGAGAACCCCCAGCAGTACTTCAACCCATAGCGGGAGTTCAGGGATCCAGTGTAAAAATCCAAACGAGTTGGACACTACCCAATCGGAAGTGTTCAGTAAAAGAAAGGCCAAAATAAAATTGATGACCACCGTAGTTGAGGTGAAAAATAAATTTGGAAGTGCGTGCTTCCATTTTTTGTATTTAAAGTGAAACAAAGAAAAGTTACCTTCTAAAATCCAAAAAAAGCTCAATCCACCTACTAAAATAATACTCCGGTGTGCTGAAGGGATCGTTTCAAAATATGCAATTATCGACTCCATTTGATCCAAAAATTTTTTTAAATTACAAAAAATTAAGATTTTGAAGAGTATATCTAAGGAGTCCGTTAAAAAAAAGTTTAAAAGCTGGTGCAATTTTCCTAATTTAATAAAGAATTTAAACGACACCGACTTTATGAAACGCAAAGATTTTATCAAGCAGGCCTCATTAACTACAGGAGCAGGATTACTACTTCCCTCATTTTCCCTAGGTTCTCAATCCCATCCTATCTTAGGATCCAACGATCGTATTCGAATAGGTGCTATCGGAGTCAACGGTATGGGCTGGGCGGATACCAAAGCACTTATAAAAATACCTGGCGTAGAACTAGTCGCAATTTGTGATGTCGATCAAAACGTTTTAGACAAACGAAAGAAGGAGATAGAAACCCTAGGATTGAAAGTAAAATCGTTTTCAGATTACAGGGCTTTATTGGACCAAAAAAATATTGATGCGGTCGTGATTGGAACCCCGGATCATTGGCACGCATTGATGATGATCCATGCGTCGGAGGCAGGCAAACACGTGTATTGTGAAAAGCCTATTGGAAATTCTATTGGAGAGTGTAATGCTATGGTTTCTGCGCAAGAGCGGTATGGGAATGTCGTTCAAGTGGGTCAATGGCAACGCAGTCAACAACACTTCAAAGACGCCACAAATTTTATCGCCACGGGAGTTTTAGGACCTATTCGGACCGTAAAAGTATGGTGTTACCAGGGATGGATGCGTCCTGCCGATCAGGTAGCTGACAGCGCACCTCCTCCAGGTGTAGATTACAAAAGTTGGTTGGGTCCAGCACCAATGAAATCGTTCAATGCGAGTCGCTATCATTTTCATTTTCGCTGGTTTTGGGATTATGCTGGGGGACTCATGACCGACTGGGGAGTACATCTATTGGATTACGCACTTCTGGGAATGCAGGCCTCACTTCCAAAATCCATAGTAGGATTAGGTGGGAAATTTGCTTATCCCACCCTTGCCGAAGAAACTCCAGATACGCTAACAACCCTTTATGAATTTGACAACTTTAATCTGGTTTGGGATTCTGCGATGGGAATCGATAACGGTTCTTATGGCCGAGATCACGGAATTGCCTTTGTGGGCAATCATGCAACTTTGGTTCTAAATCGAGGGGGCTGGGAAGTGATCGAAGAAAGTAGAAGTAAAAATAAAGTAGCAAAACCGCTTGTAAAACCCTCGGATAACGGTTTGGAACAACACGCACTTAATTTTGTAAAAGCCATTAGAGAAAATGCTCCCCAAAGCGTAAATTGTTCCATTCAGCAGGGTGCCCATGTGGCAACAGTTGCTCAAATGGGAAATGTCTCCTACCGTTCTGGACAGAAGTTGTTATGGGATGGCGCTAAAGGTCAATTTTCAGATGCAAAAATTAACGATCAATACTTTACGAACCCTTATTTCAACGGGTATCAATTACCTAAATATTAAATTATGAAACAGTTAGTTTTACTATTTTTTACCGTTCAAATTCTTTTTGGACAAGAGCAGATGAAACCTGAAGATACAGAGGTTTGGGAACCCGAACCTGAGCTTGTCCAACCTGGGGCTCTAAGCGCTCCTCCCAGTGATGCAATTGTTCTGTTTGATGGAACCGATTTCTCTAAATGGCAGCAAGAAGGTTCAGAAAAGCCAGTGCAATGGACTTTAAGCAAAGACGGATCGATGACAGTTAAACCCGGTACAGGAGGTGTAGAAACACTCCAAGAACACGGCTCTATCCAATTGCATCTCGAATGGCTTGCCCCTAGTATTGTAAAAGGAAAAGGGCAGGGAAGAGGCAATAGTGGTATTTTTTTTCAAAGACGCTATGAAGTTCAAGTGTTGGACAGTTATCAAAACAGAACCTATTCCAACGGGCAAGCTTCTTCTATTTACAAGCAACATATTCCTCTAGTCAATGCAACACTTCCCCCAGGAAAATGGCAAACCTATGATATTATTTTCAACGAGCCCGAGTTTAATGCGGCAGGCGAAAAGATAAAATCAGGAACTTTTACGATTTTTTTAAACGGAGTTTTGGTTCAAAATAATGTAGAAATTTTAGGGACTACGGAGTATATAGGACTCCCCAAAAACGGAAGAGATGACTTGTTTGGATCCTATCCCTCTGAAAAGTCCAGACATCGTTCTTTGATGCTTCAGGACCACGGGGATTTAGTGAGTTTTAGAAATATTTGGATGCGTAAACTCTAATTTAAAAATGCGATCTTTTCTTTTTCTTACCTTTCTTAAAGTGCTTTTTGGGAGAATACGTTTTGCCTTTTTTGGTAAGTTCTACGTTTACTTTTCTCTCGTCTAAGACGAGGCCATCAAATGATTTTAAGACCAAATCACGATGTTTATTATGAGTAGAGAAAAACGAAAAATTTTTCATTACTTCTACTTGAAAGACATCATCTTGATCCAATTTTAAAAAGGAACGCAAGAAATCTTTTAAGGTTTGCCATTCGTATTGGTCACGGGCTCCTACATTGATAAAGAAACGATCTTTGTCTTTGGCTGCATTAATTGTCCGTTCTGAATGCCGCTCAGACGCCCCCTCTTTTTTAAATTCGAGAGGTTTGGCGTTGAAATCAAACGATTGAAATTCTTTGGAAAGAAACAATTCAACCAGCTCTTCCTTAGAAAAGGCCTCTAAATTTTTAAGTACTCCGCCAAGGTAGGGATTCAAATCACTTTTAATCGGCGTGGTCTTTAGTTGTTCTACCCAATGTTCAATTTTAAACTGAAAGACTTCTTTGGGGGAAGGAATTTCCAATTCAGTTAGTTTTGTTTGAAGTTTGTTTTCTACCAACTTGATCTTTCTACGGTCCGATTTGGTTACAAAAAGGATGGAAGTTCCCAATTTTCCAGCGCGACCCGTTCTTCCACTTCGGTGGGTGTAGGTTTCGATTTCGTCTGGAAGTTGGTAGTTGATCACATGGGTGATGTCCTCCACATCAATACCTCGAGCCGCAACATCGGTAGCGATTAGGAGCTGAATTTTTTTCTTGCGAAAAGATTGCATTACCGCATCGCGTTGATTTTGACTCAGATCCCCGTGTATAGCTGCAGCTTTATAACCGTCATGGATGAGTTTTTCAGCAACTTTTTGGGTTTCGATTTTTGTTCGACAAAATACACAACCAAATATATCGGGATTCATACCGATGACAGCCCTCAATGTATTATATCGTTCTCGGGCACCTACAATAAAGTACTGATGATTTACATTTTTTGCTCCTGAGTTTTTGGTACCCACAGTAATTTCTATGGGGTCGTGCATGAATTTTTTGGCAATGGTGTTGACCTCCTGTGGCATGGTTGCAGAAAACAACCAAGAGTTTTTCTCTTTGGGAGTGTGGGTAAGTATAGATTTTATATCCTCGTAAAAGCCCATATTGAGCATTTCATCGGCTTCATCCAAAACACAGTATTCAATGGCACTGATGTCCACTAATTTTCTTCGGATCATATCTTTCAAACGTCCTGGAGTAGCTACGACGATTTGCGCACCTCGTTTTATTTTTTTTGCTTGTTCGGAAATGTTGGCACCCCCGTATATGGCAACGATATTGATGTTCTTTAGGTGTCCTCCATAATTCCCCATTTCGTTTGTGATTTGAAGACACAATTCGCGGGTAGGAGAGAGGATAAGCCCTTGTGTAGTCCGTTGGGAGGAATCGATCTTTTGGAGCATTGGAAATCCAAAGGCAGCAGTTTTTCCCGTACCGGTCTGCGCCAAAGCAACCAGGTCGGTATTTTGTTGTAAAAGAATGGGGATTACTTTTTCTTGAACCTCTGTAGGAGCTTCGAATCCTAGTTTTTCAACTGCACTGAGTAGCGCAGGGTTTAGCCCTAGGGACTTGAAAGTTGTCATAAATAGTATTATGCCTGCAAAAGTAATCTAATTTAAACCGTTCACGCTTTTTTTGGTACATAATTTAATTTTGCTGTATTCAAAAAAAAACCCGCTTGCAATTAGCGGGAAATCTTTTTAACTACAAAAACTCAATTTTGACTACATCATAAAACCTTCTCTGTAGTCACGGGTCACATATTGATTTGCCGCTTCAAGATTGGTGATTTTCATATTTTCCCCATCCCAAAGTAGCTTTTTACGAGCGAAGAAGTCCATACCACCACTTGCATTTTCTTTACGCAACATATAACTTCGGATGGCTAAATTCCCCATTAAGACGGTTTCCGTCATGGGTCCAGCATAATCAAAAGAAGAAGTTAATCCACGGTGTTCTTTACTATTAAAACCTGCTTTACAAGCATCTACCCATTTGCGTTGGTGTCCGTATTCAGGTTCGGTCATTTTCTCAACTTCGGGACCAAATTCAGTCGTTCCATCATAGCGGTAGAGTTTTGGCATGAGTGGTGAACTATCGTTGATATTGGTCGAAATGATTCCTTTTTCTCCTATGATAAGAACTCCATTTAAACTGTCTTTACCTCCGATATCACTATTTGCCGGAATAATTTCGGGGTGTGGAGGTCGTATTCCACCATCACTCCAAGTCATCTGAATGGGTTTTTTACTTTTTTCGGTAGCCTCAAAGTTGATCGTGATCAATGAGGAGGGTGGACATCCTTCTGGGATATAATCAGGAGTCCACATTTTGGAAAATACACTTCCTACACTACACTCGGCAGAGGTAGGGTATTTTAATCCTAGGGTTCTAAAAGGGATATCAATCAGGTGACATCCTACATCTCCTAGGGCTCCCGTACCATAGTCCCACCATCCTCTCCAGCTAAAGGGATGCATGTTTGGCGTGTAGGGTTTTTCTTTTGCTGGACCTAACCACAAATCCCAATTTAGTGCATCGGGTTTTGAGCTTGGATCGGGTTGTGGCATCATTACCCCTTGAGGCCATACGGGACGGTTGGTCCAAATTTTAACATCTGAAATAGCACCCACTTGGTCGGTATCAATCCAATTTTGAACCATGTTCAACAACGGATTAGACCCTCCTTGGTTTCCCATTTGGGTAACTACTTTTTCTTTTCGAGCCATTTCGGTAAGCATTCGCGCTTCCTTGATGTTGTGTGTCATAGGTTTTTGTACATACACGTGTTTTCCCCTTTGCATAGCAAAAGAGGCAGCGGGTCCGTGGACATGGTCAGGTGTAGAAATGGTGACCGCGTCAATGTCTTTTTCTTTGTCCAGCATAATGCGGTAATCGGCATAACGTTTTGCCTTAGGGAATTTTTTGACCGTATTGGCTGCGCTTCCAGAAAAATCCACATCACAAAGTGCAACAACACGTTCACGCCCTTGAACCGAAGCATTGCTGATGTCACTGGCTCCTTTTCCTCCCGAACCAATGGCTGCAATGTTGAGCTGGTCACTTGGGGAAATAAATCCAGGGCCACCAAGAACATTTCGAGGCACTATCATGATCGAAGAAGCTGCTACTCCAGTTTTAATAAAATTACGTCTTGACTCCTGTTTTTTTGGTTTCATTTTTTTAATTGTTGATTTCTGCTTTTAAATGTAACTTTTTTTTGATAAAGTTGACCAAGAATTTTCACAAGTCGAATTTTGCAATCATCTTTGGGCTTCAAAAAAAACGATGTTAACCAAAGAACAAAATCGGTCTGCTTTAAGTGTTTTGTTTTTCACTTCTGGGTTTTGTTTTTCTTCTTGGGCTTCACGAATTCCTACATTAAAAGCTGCTTTTGAAATGAACGAAGCACAACTGGGAAATTTTTTATTCATTTTACCCGTTTGTTCGTTGATTGGTTTACCTATTTCTGGCTGGTTGGTGAGTCGTTTCGACAGTCGTCACCCCTTGTTAGTTGGTTTTTTATTGTTTACGCTTTCCTTGGTTGGTATCGGATGGACACAAGAAATGGAAGTCCTTATTGTTTTTGTAGCCCTCTTTGCCTTTGGCTTGCGAATGATCAATATTTCTATGAACACCCAAGCAATTCAGGTACAGCGTAAATTTGACAAACCCATAAACGGATCTTTTCACGGCTTGTGGAGTTTGGGTGGCCTGATGGGAATCTTATTTGCCACTTTGATGATTCGTTTCAATTTGGGAATTGGAAAGCATTTGGCTTTTGTTGGGATTTTGGCGGCTATCATTACTCTCATATCCTATCTTTTTATGTTAAAAAACGATCGTGAGATTACGGTGAATAAGTTGCGTTTTGGAAAACCCGATTCATTTATTTTTTATGTTGGTCTAATGGTGTTTTGTGCGGCTGTTTGTGAAGGAGGTATTTACGATTGGAGTAGTGTTTACTTTAAGGAAGTTGTCAATGCAGAATTGTTTACATTAAGCTACCTAGTTTTTATGTGTTCTATGACGGTGGCTCGTTTTTTTACGGACCGTCTAATAGCATTACTGGGAATGGAAAAACTTTTTGTCGTCAGTGCTTCTGTGATCATCCTAGGAGTTAGCGTTTTGATTGTATTCCCATACTTCTATCCAGCTTTATTAGGATTTTTTATTACTGGTTTTGGCGTAGCTTCTATCTTTCCCATGTCCTTTTTATTGGCGGGGCAGTCCAAAAAATATACTGCTGGGGTAGCAATTTCTATTGTAGGAACCTATTCTACTGTGGGGGTCTTACTTGCCCCACCTTTTGTTGGCTATGTTGCCCATTTGTTTTCTTTGAACCGTGCATTTTTACTCTTTGTGTTTGCTGCAATGCTGCTGATGGTATTTTCTAATAAAGCCTTTGCAGCGAAATCCCGTCTTTGATAGGAACGGTTTTGATAGGGATTCCTATCTTTATATTTAAATACAATTGAAGATGAAATCATTTTATAGCTATTCTTTAGCCCTAGTGTTCTTAATTTCAGCGGGACTTACCGCACAAAAAAGTAATGATACCCTCCCCAAGGCACGAGTATTTAAAAGTATTCAGACCCTTAAAATGGGCAATCAAAATTTAAAATTTAATACCCTAGCGGGAACCATGGAATTGCGTGATGAGAAAAATAAGCCCATCGCATTACACGGATTTACTGCTTATTTTAAAGAGGGAGCCGAAAAAAACCGCCCAATTATTTTCTCATTCAATGGAGGTCCTGGTTCTTCTTCCTATTGGTTGCATATGGGGATTATGGGACCCAAGCGCATAGTGGTCGATGATCCCAACTACAATAAAGCAGCACCCTACACCCTAGAGGACAATCCTTATTCCATTTTGGATATGGCCGATGTGGTAATGATGGACCCTATCGGAACCGGTTTGAGTGAGCTAATCGGAGATAGTGAAGGCAAAGACTTTTGGGGAGTGGATCAAGACATACGGGCAACAAGCTTGTTCATCATGCAATTTTTAAAGCAGTACGATCGCTTACAAGCACCGAAATATCTTTTAGGAGAAAGTTATGGTACATTCCGAAATGCAGGTGTGATGAATTATCTTTTGGATCGGGGGTATGCCTTAAATGGAGTGGTTATGGTTTCTGCGGTTTTTGATTTACGTACCTTGACCTTTCCTCCCAATGACGATTTGCCTTATGTAGTTCATTTTCCTACCTATGCTGCAACAGCTCACTACCACAAGAAGTTGAGCCCCGCCATGCAAGCAAAACCTTTAGAGACTTTTTTGGATGAGGTACGAGATTTTACAGAGAATGATTATTCCCCAGCCTTGTTTAAAGGAACTCGAATTTCAGATAAAGAAAAACAGGAACTCGCTGAAAAAATGGTTCAGTATGCGGGTATCTCTACAGCCTACTGGTCGCGAGCTAACCTCAAAGTGAAGGCTGGGGAGTATTTTAATGAACTTATGCGCGGGGAAGGAAAAACAGTTGGAAGGTTAGACTCGCGTTATACGGGTATAAACGAAAATCCCAAAAATCAATATGCGATTACAGATCCCCAGAGCGACGCTATTTCACCTGCTTACACCATCGGATTTTTAGATTATTTGCATCGTGATCTAGGTGTTTCTAAAGAGCTTAACTACAAAACCAGTGCAGGTGTTGCCGACGACAGTTTTAAATGGGACTGGAGTCATCGCGGGAATATAGGATGGGGTACACAAATTGCGATCAATACTTCTATTGATATGGCAAGTGCCCTAAGTAAAGATCCGAACCTAAAAGTTTTGATTATGAATGGCTATTACGATTTGGCTACTGTTTTTTACGGAGTAGAACACACCCTTACTCATATGAATTTGGCTCCCGAAATTCAAGACAATATCATCATGACCTACTATGAGTCAGGCCATATGATGTACATCCACGAACCTTCTATGAAGAAATTCAAAACAGATTTAGCCAACTTTCTAGAATTGACTTTGAATAAGTAGCTAAATGCTTTTATTTGGTACGTTTTTTGTGGTGTAACTTCACAAGCTAAAACTTTTCTTATCATGAAATATTCCCTCACTATTTTACTGTTGCTTTCTGTGTCTTTTGCCTTTTCACAAAGAGGAAAAACAGGGGATACAACCTTTAAACATCGATTTCCAAATGACGTTTTCAACACCGTTTCGGATGCCTCTTTAACACTTATTAATGAAGTGGACCACGACATTATTGTAGTGATCCGTGATCAGGAAAAGAAGTACCTGCGGCATGTGTATATCCGGAATTTAGAAAAATTTACTTTTGATAAGCTTCCGATTACCCGCTTGTATGTTCAGTTTAAATCCAAAGAGTTTTATTTTGAAGATCTTGAAAGGACTCCAATAAACTATGGAGACAAACACATATTTAATTTTTTCTTTGATCCTAGGCAGGAAAGCAACTACTATGAAATCACGGAAGAAGAGTTTTTCAAGCCCTGAGACAACTGTATTCACTCGTTTTATAAAAATTAACTATACTTGGTCTTGTTAAACAATTTATCAAGTACCAATTATGAATCGAAGCAAGCGGTATTCTCTATTTTTTTTCTCTATAATCTTTTTCTTTTTATCCTGCACAAATCAAAAACAAGCACTTGAGCTGGCCCCTGTTTTTTCTGACCATATGGTCTTGCAGCAACAAAGTCTCGCCCCTATCTGGGGGAAAGGGCAGCCAGGGGAGACTGTCACGGTAGAAGCTTCATGGGATAAAAAGTCAACCACTACTGTAGATGCAACAGGTAACTGGAAATTAAATCTTCAAACCCCTACCTATGGGGGACCTTACACGATTACAATTTTGTACGAATCAGATCAAGTAGTTTTTGATGATGTCTTAATTGGTGAAGTTTGGTTGACCTCGGGTCAGTCCAATATGGAATGGCCAATGCGGGCACGAATTTTAAATCAAGAAGAAGAAATTGCAGAGGTGAATTTCCCAAAAATCAGGATGTTTTCTGTACCTAGAAATTTGAATGGGACCAATATCAATACTGCGTCATGGAAAGTCGCTACGCCAGAGAATGCTCCCGATTTCAGTGCGGTAGGATACTTTTTTGCTCGCGAGCTTCATCAAAAATTAGAAGTACCCGTAGGGATTTTAAATAGTTCGTGGGGTGGAACTCGAGTGGAAGCCTGGACAAGTATAGAAAAGTTAGCAGGTATGGAGGCCAGTGCAGAAGAAGCTAATGAAATTTTAGGTCAAGGAGGACTGGAAGCCATTCGGCAGAACGCTGTCGAGTCAAACAGCCAAATTCGCCGATCAAATGAAACTGTTCTAAAAGCAAAAAGTTATGCAGTACCCGAAAGTATTGAAGCTTGGGAATCACTGGACCTTGGAGATCTTGAATTTGCTGCTCCCGAATATGACGACAGCGACTGGTCTGTTTTTAACACCCAAATTTCAGAAAAGCCAAAGACGGCTTTGGAATCTGTTTTTACTAAAGGGAGCTTTGCAGAAGATGGTGCGTTTTGGTTGCGTAAAACGTTTGATCTTAAAAACCCATCCGCTTTTTCTCATTTTGTTGTAGAAGGTGGAATAGATGATTTTGATTATACCTACCTCAATGGTAAACAGATTGGCCAAGGGTTTTCATGTTGTACTGGACGTTCTTATGAAATTCCTGCCGGTCTTTTAAAGAAAGAAGGGAATGTCCTTGCGATTCGAGTTATCGATACGGGTGGGGAAAGTGGATTTAGGGGGGCGGCCTATTTAGCAGGTGATCAAGAGCGTATCGAACTGGATTCCGAGTCTTGGCGATTTAAACATATCGCCTACTTCCTCAATACTTCCTTCCAAAAACACAATTTTACTTTTGCCGAATTGTCAACACAAAAAGAGACTCTGAAAAAACAACTTAAAAAAGGGATTTTGGTTCAAAATCCCAACACGTACAGTGTGCTGTTCAACGCCATGATACAGCCCGTGCTCCCTTACCAAGTAAAAGGCTTTTTGTGGTATCAAGGGGAGAGTAACGTAGGTAATTATAAAGAATATCAAAGTTTGTTTACGGGTATGATCACAGATTGGCGAGAAAAGTGGGGGCAAAAACTACCTTTTTATTTTGTGCAAATAGCTCCCTATAGATACACTCCTGAAGCCGAGTCACATGCCCTGCGTGAGGCACAGCGAAAAACCTTAGCCTTGGAAAAAACAGGTATGGCGGTGACTTTAGATATCGGGGAGGAAGACGATATACATCCCGCAAACAAGCAAGATGTAGGAAAACGTCTCGCGCGGTTGGCCCTGGCAAACGATTATGGGAAGTCAGAAGTTTTAGCTAGTGGACCCCTTTACAAAAGTCAAAAGTTATTTCCTTCCTATATCGATCTCGATTTTGATTATGTTGGGTCGGGGCTTAGGGCAAAAAAGTCACTTCAGGGATTTAAAATAGCGGGTAGCGATTCTGTTTTTTATCCTGCTACAGCAAAAATACTGGATGATAAGGTTCGTGTTTCTTCTCGAAAAGTCAATAATCCAAAACGCGTACGATATGGCTGGAAAAATTATTTTGAAGCCACCTTGTTTAATGCGGAAGCCTTGCCCGCCTCCTCATTTCAAACGCCTTAGAGACTTTTATTTTTTCTGATAGACCCGGACATAGTCCACTTCCATTTGATCCTGAGTAAAGTTAGGATCAATAGCCCCCCCGAGCGCACCACCCATCGCAATGTTCAGTAACACGTATTGATCGTTAAAATAGGGCCAGTTTTCAGGTGTTTTCACCTGGGGTTCATAAGTAAAGTAATGCTTGTCGTCAACAAAGAATTTTAAGTGTTCTGGGGTCCATTCCATGCCATACACGTGGAAATTTTCGGTAACATCACTTACAGGAACCTGTTTCACGACCGTATCGGGTCCATGTGTATCGGGGGTATGAACGGCACATTGAATCATTTCAAAGTCCTCAAAAAGTTGTTCCATGATGTCAATTTCCCCGCAGGCCGGCCAACCCACGGTTTCCAAATTGCTTCCCAAGGTCCATATGGCAGGCCAAGTCCCTTGAGCTTGGGGTAATTTGGCTCGAACTTCAACCTTTCCATAGGTAAAAGAAACCTTTGAGTTCAGGCGCGCCGAAGTATAGGCCTGGGTAGTCCCTGAGTGGGTATAGTCTTCTTTTTTTGCAAAAATTTTTAAGCTTCCCTCACTGACATAAGCATTATCGATCCGATCTGTGTAGTGCTGAAGCTCTTCATTATACCAACTTCCATTATTGGGGGCATTGGTTTCCAAAAACCATTTCGTCGCATCCACAGCCCTATCCTCTTGTTCAAACTCATCACTCCAAATAAGTTGATAGGATTTTTCTTTTGGCTGGGGATTCTCACAAGAGAGTGAAAGTAAAATAATAAAAAGGTAAAGTAAATGGTTCGTCATTTCAGTTGATTTTATTCGGTTAATAGGTTCTTAAAAATTGTATCATTACAAAAATATAAAAGAGTACAGTCATTAGTAATGCAATAAAACCCACTCCTTTGACTAATTCTTTGTCTGTTGTTTTAGAGATCCACAGCAAGGTGGGTCGAAAACCTTTTATTAAAATAAACAATCCCAATAGGGCCAAAACATAGGCTAACAATTCCATAGAAGTATAGTAATGCTTATAGAAAAGTAAATTTACTGTTCAAAATTTTAATTAAATTAAAATAAGTTAAATATTAGCAGAAACTCGTATGATTTCAAGTAAAATTTACTGCCTGCCGCTACAAGATCCTAAGAAAAGGTTTTTGTTGGGAAAAAAAGGAAATGTAGAACTATTGGCGATTGGACTCAATCCGAGTACTGCAAACGAAACTACTTTAGACCCTACTTCGAGAGTTATTGAAAGAATAGCCCAAGACAACGGATGTGACGGTTGGTGGCTCATGAACTTGTGTCCTGCGAGAACACCACAACCTAAAAATTTGCCCAAACGAAAAAATAAGCCCTTGTTATTGCAAAATATAAAAGTCTTGAGTCAACTTCTAAATGATCCCAGCCCTTCCATTACCATGGTATTGTGCTGTTGGGGTAATCATATAAATGATCGAAAGTATCTTGAAGAACAAGCCAAAATTATTTTAAATCGGATTACTACTGCCCAATTACCTCTTTATTGTATTGGCAAAACCAAATTAGGAAATCCCTATCATCCTGCACCTAGAGTAGTGAATCGATTTTTTGGAGGGGTACACAAGCTCAAGCTTCAAGAATTTAATTTTTAAAAATCAATACTTCTTATACTCCCTTTATCTTTAGCTTGGTTTTATCTTTCCTAAATTATCTAGATAAATAGAGCCACCCTTCAAATTCTATGGAGCCTTTTCCTTCTAAGTCAATTCGGTAATAATAACTTCCTTCTGGCAATGGAGAACCATTTCGTGTTCCGGACCAATCATTTTTGTACCCTTGCGAATAAAAGACTTCAAAACCACTTCTAGTGAAGATCCGCACTTCATTGTTGGGATAACGATTAATTTCTTTTACCAGCCAGGTATCATTTATGCCATCACCATTTGGAGACACAAATTCTGAGATTAATACTTGGCCGTCAGGATATCCATCGTTATTATCGTCAGGATCTAACTCGTCGGGGATGCAATCTAAGTCAGCATCTTCAGGAATACTGGAGGGATCTAGAGGATCGCTGCCTTGACTCACTTCTAAGGTGTCACTATAGCAATCATTATCATCATCGGTGTCTTCATTATTACCAATTTCGTCTCCATCGGTATCCACCCACTCGAGTTCATTTAGTGGGAATACATCATCCGCATCTAAATAGGAATCATTATCATCATCTGGATCGATACAATTGGCAAGAAAATCTCCATCAGTGTCAACAGGCGTAGCTGTTTCATCTAAAGGATTTGATCCACATAGAAGTTCATCTTCATCGGAATATCCATCAGCATCATCATCTAGGTCAATACAATTTGGAAGTCCATCGGCATCATAATCCCCTGGGACATCAAAAGGATCTTTGGGGTCGGTAAAACACAAGCCCTCATGTAGGTCGCTGATCCCATCATTGTCATCATCTAAGTCTGCATTATCACCGATACCATCTCCATCTGTATCGAGCCACTCATTCGGGTCATCAGGGAAGGTGTCTTCACTATTCGGTATTCCGTCTCCAAAACCATCCCAAGAACTACCGTCATAAAAATAAAAACCACTATTTCCGTCCGTTTGGAAAATCATCAGTCCTGTTGCTGGACTACTAATTGCATTTCGTTGTGCTTGTGTCATTCGGGGAATTAAAATCCCTTTGTCATTTGAACTCGACTATATATCCAGTACTGCTGAGGCTGCAGGTGAGGTAGTCCCGATACCCACTTGACCTTTTAATATTATAGTAAAAAGTAAAAAAAGTGGAATTAAATAATTTTTATTCATTTGTTCCGGATATCAAAAATATAATTTCACCACGCAAAGATATGTATTCCCTTATGAGTTGGCAATTTATATGCAGTTCAACAAAAAATTACTTAAAAAATAAGAGTAAAATCTTTTTTTAAAATTGAAGTAGTGGAAGAGAATAAATGAGAAAACATAAAAACAAATATCACCTTCCTGCCTGATAATAATATAAATTAAGATTCCAATAATCCCACGAACACAAAAGAGATGCAGCTTATGTTTAAATTCCAAGCAGAATTTTACAGCAGAGATAGGGATTGACTTGGTTTAAATATGTGTTGTATTTGATTAAATATTTTTACTTCTAGTTGACGCTCCCAAATCTATCTAGAGCAGGACTAAAGATGCCAGAAAAAGGTTGACTAAAGGATGAAATTTTTTATACTGCTTATTTTATATTAATTTCACACTTTAACTAGACCTAATGAATATTCTTTTTTACGCTGCTTTAGCATTCACACTCTTAATGATGTTTATTTATTGGTATGCAAACTACTCTACCAAGGGTGGATTTGCGATAGATGAAAACAAAAACAATATCCCAGACAAGTGGGAAAAGTTTAAAATAATCTTCAAGTTAAAATCTTTCATATTAATCATTCTTGGGTTTCTTTTAGGATATCTGTTTCACTTTGTACAACTCTAATTTATGAATTTATATTCCCTAACATCCGTATTTAATTACAGGATGGTAATCATTTTGATAGAAACAATCATTATTTATTTCTTGTATGATTATTATCAAATCCGATTTCAATTGGACTTCACAATTATGAGTGTAGCCATTGTATTCCCTTTGGTTTTTTCTATTACAAGTGCCTACCAAAGAAGACAAGATTCCATTAATGAGTTCTCTATATTTAGAAATAAAATAATTGATTTATCGAATATTTTCTATTCAGTAAACGATACAAAAAAAAGAGACTATGAAGAATTGTTTTCTTCCTTACTAGAGCTTCAAAAACTCTTTGTGAGTTATTTAAAAAATTCGTCAGAAGAAAACTCTTATAAAAATATCAGAAAGAAAAGAAAAGAAATATTTCTAATTATAGACTCTTATAAAGACATTTATAATGAAAGAGAAAAGGACAGTTTAATTCGTGTAAAAAATGAACTTTTTCAAAGTGCTGAAAAATTAAGAGGAGTTAAATTACACGCAACTCCAATTTCCTTAAGAAATTACTGTTTAATCTTCATCTATCTGTCTCCATTCCTTTTCAATACCCAATTGATTGTAGAAAAATCTACTTTTGGATTTGGTTTAGAATCCATAATCTCCTTGTCTATAAGTATTGTGGTAAGTTTTATTTTAATAGCTCTGTACAACGTACAAGACTACATTGAAAATCCATTTGATCAAAAAGGACTAGACGATTTAAAAATTAGCGAAATGGATGTGTCGAGTTATGAATCATTAAGTAAATAAAATCTAAAATGAGATAGGTTAATCGGACGCTTACATTGCTTTTTTTGTGTAAATGAAAAACCCTCCACTTGGGAGGGCTTTTTAACTTATCTGGTAATTGACCAGCCTGTTTGCCTCAAGATTAATTCATTCTCTGTCATATTGCCCACTGTACGTACTTTACCTTCTTCATTAAATTCAAATCGTATTAGTGTTATTGCTTCTGCTTCAAGACCGGAAACATCGTCTAAAAACTTCTCCCAGGTTTTTACATAAACTATCTTTTGAGCTACATCTGTGACTACCTCACGTATTTCAACTTCAAGTGAATTTTCTCCCCAACTATCTGCATCAGCACTAGAGATGTTTTTTAAGATTTGCTCTTTTGAATAGGTTGGTTCTACAATCCCTCGTTCCACAGTGACTGAAATTTCTTTACCGTTTCTCATGATAGATGCCGTAACTGGCACACCTGGTTTTCCTCTAAAAGACAGACTCCCATCGTCAATTGATTCTGGAGTTACTAATACGCCATTTACCGAAAGAAATTGATCACCAACCTCTAGCACAGTCGAAGCAGGCCCCCCTGCGATTATATTTGTGACTACCATTCCTTCTTTTTCCATAGCATCAGCATTGAAATTAAATCCAAATCCGATATATCGTGAGCCTACGTTATGCCCATCCTCACTCATGTTTTCAGTTACCATCTTATGAGCGGCATCTTTACCTTCATATGAAGATAGAACCCAGCTTTTGGCTAAATCCGTAATAGGAGTAGAATCTGAAGTTGGTGTGCAAGACGAAAAAATTAAAGTAAGTAAAACGATAAAAGGACTGATAATTTTTATTTTCATTTTAATTGATTTATGATTAATAAGACTACTAATATATAGAGAAAAGGTGTAAAAGAAAAACCCTCCAGTGCGAATCGGTTTTCATGTTTTTTGAAGTCATGAACCAACCAAAAATAGTTTTGAATAAGAATTTATTTTCGTTGTGTCCCTTTGGGAAAATACTTTTCGATTATGTAGGGGGGTTGCCATGGATCCAGTTTTTGGACCAGTGTTTTATAATCGTAGGTTTTGGATTGAATTTGAGCTGGGTTTAAATTGATCGTATCGTCAGTAGCTTCTTTATGAAGCTTAAGCAGTGTCATCATTTCCTCTACTTTGGTTTGGTAGGCTGGCTCTTGAGAAAGATCATTTAGTTCTTGCGGATCTTCTTCTAAGTGATAGAGTTGCGTGACATCTATTTGGGGATAGCGAATCAGTTTCCAGTCCTCATTACGAACGGCTCTTACGGTATTTCTATAGGCGGTATATAAACTGGAACGGACCTGTTTTTCTTTTTGGTTGATCACCTTTACCAAAGATTTTCCATCCATACCTTCAGGAGTTTCAAATTTGAGATAGTCCACCAGGGTAGGGAAGAGGTCAAACAAATAGACCAAAGCTTTTGAAGTGTGCGCTTTTGGTATTCCTGGACCACTTATTATTAGCGGGACCTTGGTGCTGTGTTCATAGAGGTTTTGTTTGCCTAGCAAGCCATGACTGCCAAGTGCCAGACCGTTATCAGCAGCGTAAATAATTAGAGTATTGTCATATAAATCATGTTTCTTTAAACGCTTGATTAAATCTCCCACACGGTCATCAATATGTTGAATCAAAGCATAGTATTCCGCTAATGATGACTGAATGACTTCTGGAGTTCGAGGCCAAGGTGCCAGAGTTTCATCGCGGACATTAAAATTGTCAAACCGAAAGGGATGTAGCGGTTTAAAATTTTCTGGAATAGGAATTTCCTCGTCTGCATACGCTTTGGAATAGTTTGGAGCAGGGGATCGGGGATCGTGAGGAGCGGTATAGGCGATATAGCAAAAGAAAGGGTTTTCTTTTTTTGAGGTTTGATACCGATCTAGAAACTGGAGTGCTTCTTCCGTGAAAATATCGGTAGAAAAGCCTTTGTTTTGGGGGTTGTTCAATTTGTGATTTTCATCTAAATCCCTAACGGGAACTTTAAAATGATCGCTCATTCCTCCCAACAGGATCTGCCTCCCCTCTTGAAAGTTTGCTTCAAAACTAGCCGCTCCGTTATGCCACTTTCCTGTGGCAAAGGTTTGATATCCTTTTGTACTCAAAAAATGGGGTAGTGTTTCGATACCCTCCAAACGATCATACACGTGAAAGAGACTTTTTCCACTCAGAAGCATCGCCCTGCTAGGTGCACAGATGGCCCCATGGTGACCTCCCATCACATAGGCATTTTCAAAGCGGATGCCATTCGTGGCTAAAGCGTCAATATGAGGTGTTTTAATGTATGGATTTTGGGCACTACCCAGCGCATCTGCCCGTTGGTCATCAGCGAAAATAAAGAGAATATTAGGTGTGTTTTGATCTTTTGGTGGAACCGTAGTACAGGCCGCTAAAAAAAGCATACAGCTTAGCCATAAACAAAAAAAGGAAATACTTCGCATGGGTTTGTTTTTAGTAATCTCTTCCTAAAGTAAGTAGATTAATTAATATCACCGATTCTGAGGGGAAGCGAATTTAGTTTTTACTTTCCATTATTGACCGAATGATTTTTTCATAGATTGTGACGTATTGCACCGTCCCAAGGTCATTGGGGTGGGTACCGTCTAAAAACTCTCGATGTAGAAACCTAGTTCCTCTTTAGAAAGTAAATAAAGTTCAGGAGTCCTAGCTTAAGACAATGATATCAATAGATTAGAAGGGATTTGGATTGGAGGCATTGGTGTAAAGAAAAACCCTCCACTTGGGAGGGTTATTGTAGCTTACTGAGAAAAAAATTAGATCTTAATTCACGTTATATCTTTTGATTATTCTGCCACCAAAAACGCCAATTATTTCTGATATAGGAGTTGTCTTTGAGAAAAAATCTGCAGCTGCTTTTGAGGTAGATATATTTTCACGAATTTTTAAAAATTCAGCGAGATTTGAAGCTCTTGCTGCAAAATAATGAGTTACCCCCTTACTTGAACCTGCAATAGCTTCATGTAACCCAAAGGTTGCATTTTTCATCATTTTACTTGAATCCTTTTGAAATTTCACAAAAGCATTGGCGTAGGTAGCTGCGTCTTTAACTCCAAATTGCCAAATATTAAAATAATCAAGACCCAAGCCCTTTGCGTCAAAAATTAGTGGAGAACCAAGAATAGATTGTTTTACATCGACATATTTTTGAAAGTTCATTTGCAAAATAATTCCTTCAGGAGTTGGCGGTGGTCCAGAGCCCCAATTTGCCATTGCGTCAGCGTTTTGAGCTAGAAAACAAAGTTGATGGGTTATGGAATTATCTTCATTTGCAAACAAAATTTCATTAAGTGTAATTACAAAAGGTAATTGCTTTGCAGCATCAGAGTTCATGAAATTATCCAGTGATTGAACAAAATCTCCAGCACCATCAGCATCTACTTCGACATTAAAGCATACCCAATATCCTTTCTCCTGTGCATATGTAAATGATAGAGAAAAGACAAATAATAATAACAGTAATATTTTTTTCATTTTAATTGATTTATGATTAATAATGCCTCTAAGATATAGATAATGGATTACATATCAAATCCCANNATGTTTCAATAGAAAAACCGTTTCATAAAACCCATGCCCCTGTTCATGGAATAGGAGTGCTTGAGAACTTTTAGCTTTTAAATACAATGTCATAGTCCACATCTTTACCTATATACTTAGAGACATATTTACAAACTTCTTCGTTATCATAGACTGGTTGATAGTCTCCTACTGATACATTGCCCATTCCATATTTAACTTCCTGGTAGGACATGTCTGTGTTAGTGCCAATAAGTATATGAGCGTGTTGGTTGTTGTAATCTCCCTTGTCTCTCTCTGATACAAAGAATGCCTGTTCTACCTTGTTAGAGCGTTTTAGAAGCTTTGTAAGCCAGTTTCTCACTGTCATCGTATGGATTTTGTAAGGAGTTCTACATGTGA
>DBBQ01000025.1:0-7964 GCA_002292265.1 Flavobacteriaceae bacterium UBA980
TGCTGCTCCCAGAGATGCAGAAACTCTTCAAAACTTGCTGTACACCGCACAGCTAGGCATAGATACTCCCCTTGCCATCCGGTATCCCAGAGGCTACAGCGAAATTGAAACTTGCGCTTTTGAGTTTAAAAAAACCACTTTGGGAAAAGGAGAACAATTAAAAGAAGGAAGTGAAATTGCTGTTTTGTCATTAGGGACATTCGCCAAAACAATAGCACTAGCGCTGGAAAATTTAGACCCCGCTGAGGCTTTTGCCCACTTTGATTTAGGGTTTGTAAAACCACTTGATGAGGAGATGTTACATCAAGTATTTAAAAAATACAAAGCGATTATTCTTTTTGAGGAAGGAGTAAAAAAAGGAGGGGTGGGAACGGCTGTGCTTGAGTTTGCCGCTGAACATGGGTATCGAACACCTCTGTTTTTAGAAGGTGTGGAAGATGTATTTGTCCCTCACGGAAAAAGCGCTGACCTACTTAAGGAACTAGGACTAGATGCGGAAGCAATCCAAAAAAAACTCAGGTTGTTATTAAATAAAATGAAGGGATAAGCTACAAAGCCGTTTAGTTTTTTAAATTTAACCCAAAGGAATCCATGAGTGCTCAAAAACGTCTTTTTTTACTTGATGCTTACGCTTTAATATTTAGAGGTTACTACGCCTTTATCAAAAACCCACGGATCAACTCCAAAGGGATGGACACCTCCGCGATCATGGGGTTTACCAATTCGCTTTTGGATGTGATCAAAAGAGAACGCCCTGATCATCTTGCGGTATGTTTTGACAAAGGAGGATCTCAAATGCGTACCGAGCTTTTTACCGATTACAAAGCCAATCGAGACGAAACTCCGGAGCCCATCTCACTAGCGGTACCTTATATTCAAAAAATCTTAGAAGCCATGCACATCCCCGTGGTAGTCAAAGAAGGCTATGAAGCCGATGACATCATCGGTACCCTTGCCAAGCAGGCAGAAAAAGAAGGCTATCAAGTATTTATGGTTACCCCGGACAAAGACTTTGCCCAACTGGTTTCTGAAAATATTTTTATGTACCGCCCTGCACGGATGGGGAACGGTATTGAAATTTGGGGAATTCCCGAGGTGCAGAAAAAGTTTGAAATAGAACGGCCCGAGCAAGTCATCGATTATCTAGGTATGATGGGCGATGCCGTGGACAATATTCCCGGACTTCCTGGGGTAGGTGATAAAACCGCTAAAAAATTCCTTAAGACCTATGGGAGCATGGAGGCCTTATTGGAAAACGCTCATGAAATAAAAGGAAAGTTGGGTGAAAAAATACAAGCCCACAAAGAGCAAGGGGTATTGTCGAAAGAATTAGCTACCATCCTTTTGGACGTTCCTGTAACCTTTGAAGCTGAAGATTATGCTCTAAGCGAACCCGACCAATCCAAAGTCAGTGTACTTTTTGAAGAACTGGAGTTTCGAAGAATGGCGGAAAATTTCAAAAAGATTTTTTCTATACAAGAAGAAACTCCTTCTGAGGAAGGAGAGAAGACCAAAGAGAGTGTCCGTCAACAGGAGGGACAACAATTTGATTTATTTGCTGCTCCTGGAAGTGGAAATTCCAGTGAAAGTGATTCGTCACAAAGAAAAAATTTGACCGCCCAAGAACACTTCTACCAACTGGTGGCTACTGAAAAAGCTCGGGAGCTACTGTTGCATAAACTCCTTCAGCAAACCCAGGTGTGTTTTGATACAGAAACCACCTCTCTCAATGCCTTAGAAGCCGAACTGGTGGGGATTGCTTTTTCTTGGACTGCTGAACAAGGGTATTACCTGGCCCTACCCGAAGATCGCAATGAAGTAGAAAAACTATTGGCGCCTTTTAATGTCTTTTTTGAACATCCAGAAATTGAAAAAATTGGCCATAACTTAAAATACGACCTTAAAGTCTTACGCAATTATGGAATCGTTGTTCAAGCGCCTCTTTTTGATACCATGGTAGCCCATTACCTCGTCAACCCCGACATGCGACACAACATGGATATTTTGGCAGAAACCTACCTAAACTACAGCCCTCAACCCATCACCGATCTCATAGGAAAAAAAGGCAAAAATCAAGGTAGTATGCGGGACGTTCCTTTAGAACAACAAACCGAGTATGCTGTGGAAGATGCAGACATCACCCTCCAACTCAAACAACATTTTGAAAAAGAAATGGCAGCAGCAGACACCTTGTCTTTATACAAGAAGGTAGAATTGCCATTGGTAGAAGTCCTTACGGATATGGAATGTGAAGGGATCAATCTGGATACGGACTTCCTAGGCGAACTTTCCAAAGGGCTTTCTAGTGACATTCAAAAATTAGAAAAAGCCATCTTTGAAGCGGCTGGGGAAACTTTTAATCTTGCCTCCCCAAAACAGTTGGGTCCCATTTTATTTGAAAAACTCAAATTGGTGGACAAGCCCAAAAAAACCAAAACGGGACAATACTCTACCGCTGAAGACGTGCTTTCTTATTTGGCAAAAGACCACCCCATTGTTTCTGATATTTTGGACTGGAGATCACTTCAAAAACTTCAAAACACCTACGTGGATGCGCTCCCCAAAGAAATCAATCCCAAAACAGGGCGGGTGCATACCATTTACAATCAGGCGGTTGCCGCTACGGGACGTTTAAGTAGTAATAATCCCAACTTGCAAAATATTCCCATCCGAACTGAGCGCGGGCAACAGGTGCGCAAAGCCTTTATCCCGCGAGACGAAAATCACGTCCTGATGGCAGCTGATTATTCTCAAATTGAGTTGCGAATTATCGCAGCGCTGAGTAAAGATGAAGGAATGGTTAGTGCCTTCCAAAATAACGAAGACATTCACGCCGCAACCGCTGCTAAGGTTTTTGGAGTGCCTCTAGAAGAGGTTACACGAGAACAAAGAAGTAATGCAAAAACTGTAAACTTTGGGATCATTTATGGTGTTTCGGCTTTTGGTTTGAGTCAGCAGACCAACTTGAATCGGGCAGAATCCAAGGAACTGATCGAAACCTATTACGCTACCTACCCCAAACTACGGGCGTATATTCAAGATCAAATTGACTTTGCCCGGGATCATGGTTATGTGGCTACCGTTCTCGGGAGAAGACGTTACCTAAAAGACATCAATTCTCAAAATGCCATTGTCCGAGGTGCTGCCGAGCGCAATGCTGTAAATGCTCCGATTCAAGGGAGTGCTGCCGATATTATTAAATTGGCCATGATTGCCATTCAAAAGAGACTACGACAAGAAAAATGGAATTCCAAAATGTTGCTTCAAGTACACGATGAATTGGTCTTTGACGTACCCAAATCAGAAGTTGACACACTAAAAACAATGGTCAAAACCGAAATGGAAAACGCTTTTCAACTCGAAGTACCTTTAGTCGTCGATATTGGGATGGGAAGTCACTGGCTAGAAGCACATTAATTCCTGAAACGTACCAGAACGTATTGGCGAGAAATTTCAACAAAAAATTTTCCCTAAATAATTTATAATTGTACATTTGCAGCCCGTTGGAGCAATTTTCGAACGGTTAAAATAAAATATTGTGAATACACTGAGTTATAAAACGATTTCCGCAAACGCTAAGACGGCTCATAAAGAATGGGTTGTTGTGGATGTAAAAGACCTTCCCTTAGGACGAGTCGCTACTGTTATTGCAAACTTTTTACGCGGAAAATACAAAACCAATTATACCCCCCATGTGGACTGTGGTGACAACGTTATTGTAGTCAACGCTTCTACTGTAACCTTAAGTGGAAAAAAATGGGAGCAAAAGGAATACATCCGTCACACAGGCTATCCTGGAGGACAACGTATTTTGAATGCTACACAGCTTCATAATAAAAAAGACACCCGTTTGGTAGAAAATGCCGTGCGTGGGATGTTACCAAAAAATAAATTAGGGGCTGATTTATTCAGAAACCTACGTGTTTATGGAGGTGCCGAGCATAGCCAAGAAGCACAAAATCCAAAAACCATTAACATTAACGATTACTTATAATGGATACTGTTCACACTATTGGCCGTCGTAAAACCTCTGTCGCTCGAATTTTTGTAAGCGAAGGAAAAGGAGCAATCACGGTCAACAAGAAAAAATACACAGACTACTTCCCAACACCAACTTTACAATACAAAATCCAACAACCCTTTATATTGACCAATACGGAGGGGAACTACGATTTAAATGTAACGGTCAAAGGAGGCGGAACTAACGGACAAGCGGAAGCGGTTCGTTTGGCAATTTCCAGAGCGCTTTGTAAGATCAACGAAGAGTTTCGTACAGAATTAAAACCTGAAGGTTTATTGACACGAGACCCTCGAATGGTAGAGCGTAAGAAATTCGGTCAGAAAAAAGCAAGAAAAAAATTCCAATTCTCAAAACGTTAATTGGTACCGTTTTGTTTCGGCAAAACAAAGTTCATTCATTTATCAATACTAACCTGTTGCTTAAACCGCCAAGGCGGATATTAGTTTAGCATCTAAACACGTTTAAGGCGTGTTGCTAATCAAAAGGAACGTAAACTAAAACACAATGGCAAAACCAGAAGTAAATGACCTGCTTAAAGCAGGCGTCCACTTTGGACACTTAACACGTAAATGGAACCCCAACATGGCGCCTTATATCTATATGGAGCGCAATGGGATCCACATTATCAACCTCTACAAGACGGCTGCAAAAATCGAAGAGAGCAATGCAGCTCTAAAGAAAATTGCTGCCACTGGCCGTAAAATTCTATTTGTCGCTACCAAAAAACAAGCGAAAGACATCGTTGCTGAAAAAGCCAAGGCAGTACACATGCCTTACATTACAGAACGTTGGCCTGGAGGAATGTTGACCAACTTTGTCACCATTCGTAAAGCGGTAAAGAAAATGACTGCGATTGACCGTATGAAAAAAGACGGGACATTTGAAACCCTTTCTAAAAAAGAACGCCTTCAAGTAGATCGTCTTCGTGCAAAACTCGAGAAAAATTTGGGATCTATCTCGGACATGACTCGCTTGCCCGGTGCCATTTTTATTGTGGATACCACGCGTGAACACATTGCCGTAAAAGAAGCACAAAAACTAAAGATTCCGATTTTTGCTATGGTCGATACCAATTCTGACCCTAGAGATGTGGAGTATGTAATCCCTTCTAATGACGATGCTTCAAAATCCATAGATAAGATTTTAGACTTGGTTACTGGTGCTGTTGCTGAAGGACTTCAAGAACGTAAAAACGAAAAAGAAGGAACTGCTGATGACGATGCCAGTAAGATGGAAACCGCAGCAAAAGAAGACGAAAAAGTAACTGCTGAAGAAACCCCTAAAGAAAAAACTGAAAAAGAAGCACCTGCTCCAGTAGAAGCAGCTGCTCCTGAACAAAAGGAAGAGGAAGCACCAACAGCAGAAGACACAAAAGAAAAAGACGCATAACCAATTAAAATAAAAGAACTGTGAAAATTACTGCATCTGAAGTAAATAAACTCCGCCAAGCCACTGGAGCGGGGATGATGGATTGTAAAAAAGCACTTGTCGAAGCCGAGGGTGACTTTGATAAAGCCGTAGAAAATCTGCGTAAAAAAGGTCAAAAAGTAGCTGCCAACCGAGCAGATCGTGAATCTTCTGAAGGGGCAGTACTTGCCAAAGTAAATGAAGACAACACTGCAGGGGTGATTGTTTCCTTGAATTGTGAGACTGATTTTGTTGCTAAAAACGAAAGTTATCTCGCGCTTGCTACAGATCTAATCGATTTGGCTCTAGGGCATGAAACTCTAGAAAGTTTCTTGGCAGCAGACTACAACGGGATGACGGTAGCAGAAAAACTTACCGAACAAACGGGGGTCATTGGGGAGAAAATTGAAATCGGTGGGTTTAAAACCCTACAGGCAGCGTATGTAGGTTCCTACATCCACGCTGGAAATAAGATTGCAACCCTGGTAGGACTAGCTGATGTGGTAGATAATGCTGCTGAGGTTTCCAAAAATGTTGCCATGCAAGCGGCTGCGATGAATCCCATTGCATTGAACGAAGAAGGTGTGGACGCTTCCGTAATTGAAAAGGAAATCGAAATTGCCAAAGACCAATTGCGCCAAGAAGGCAAGCCTGAAGCTATGTTGGACAATATTGCCAAAGGAAAATTAAAGCGCTTTTTTAAAGACAACACTTTAGTCAATCAAGCCTTTATCAAGGATGGAAAGGTTTCTGTTGCTGACTATGTGAAAACTGAAGCTAGCACTGAAGTAACTGCTTTTGAGCGTGTCGCTTTGGTATAAGGAAATTCATACAAACTGTTAAAAAGCACCTTGATAAGGTGCTTTTTTTATACCTTGACTTTATGGAAAAGAAACGATGTGGGTGGTGTATTGGTGACCCGCTTTATGAAAACTATCACGACCAGGAGTGGGGGGTTCCTATTTTTGACGATCGGCTTTTATTTGAATTTTTAATCTTAGAAACTTTTCAAGCTGGCTTAAGTTGGATTACCGTTTTGAGAAAACGAGAACATTTCGGAAAGTCTTTTGATGCCTTTGACTATGATAAAATTGCTGCATACGACAGTTTGAAAGAGGAAGAACTCCTATCGAATCCAAACATCATTCGAAATCGACTGAAAATAGCGGCTACTATCCAGAATGCAAGAGCGTTTCTTGCAATTCAAAAAGAGGAAGGGAGTTTTTCAAATTATATCTGGAGCTTTGTTTCGGGAAAGCCTCTAATTAATCAGTACAAAAAACTGGATGAAATCCCTGCATTCACTCCTTTAGCTGAAAAAATAAGTAACGACTTAAAAAAACGGGGATTCAAGTTTGTCGGACCTACTATAATCTATGCGCATATGCAAGCTACAGGCATGGTCAATGACCATCTCGTAGACTGTTTTCGTCATTCCGAAGTGGGATTAGAACGGTAAATCGTCATCTACCTCCTTTGCGTCCCCTTCTGCGGGTTCAAAGGCTGATGGGGGTGGCATGGGAGGCATTTCCGAGGGAGCAGCTCCTTCTAAGACTTCTATTCTCCAGCCTTGTACAGAATTAAAATATTTGGTTTCACCCTGTGGATTGACCCACTCTCTACCCCGAAGATTGATTCCTATTTTTACATTTTGACCTACTTGGTAGGAATTTAGTAAGTCGCATTTATCTTGAATAAATTCCACAAGAATATGCTGCGGATATTGTTCTTCTGTAGTAACTACGACCTCTCTCTTTCGAAAGCCATTGCTTCCATAGGTCTTTGTCTCATCAATCCATTTTATTTTCCCTGATAGTTCCATAATGCTCTGTGCTTAGAACAAAAATAACAAAAGTTTTTAGGGCTCCCCTTAGCTTTTTATCTAATTTATTAAATTGGAGTATCTTCGCTTGGAACTTCTTGTTATGAAGCTACTTAGCACCTTAAAAAATGCTCTTAAAAACAGCTGGCTCCTCTTTGCCTTTGCGATTGTGGTGTTGATTTTGTGGAATACCAACATTCTCTTTAAAAGTCTCAGTTTCCAAGAACGAACCAAGATGGAGCTTTGGGCCATGGCTCAGGAAGAGTACATCAAAAATCCCAGCTTAAGCAATCTCACTTTTGAGGTATTACAACGATCGGGAAACAACCCTATGATTCAAGTAGATGCATTGGATAAGATCATCGAGATCCGAAATGTGGATTGGGAAAGCGAGAAACAAGATTCTGTTGTGCTTTATGCCAAGTTGGCTCAAATAAAAAAGGAAAATGACCCCATACTCATTCAGTATAGAGATGAAAAGGGAACCCTCCTCGTAAACCAAAAACTGTATTACGGTGATTCTGCCATGTTAAAAAAGCTACAATACTATCCCCTAGCACTTTTATTGATCATTCTCCTTTTTGGAGCGGTGCTCTACTTTGTTTTTAAAACGGCTCGTATTGCGGAACAAAACAGGCTTTGGGCTGCTATGGCAAAAGAGACGGCACATCAAATAGGAACGCCCCTGACCTCAATGATCGGTTGGGTTACGCT
>DBBQ01000025.1:8015-11696 GCA_002292265.1 Flavobacteriaceae bacterium UBA980
ATTGAACGTTTGAATTTGATTACGGATCGTTTTTCGAAAGTAGGTTCTGTCCCAGAACTTAGCCTTTTGGATCTTACTACTTCTATCCGACAAACCGTGAGTTACCTTCAAAAGAGAAGCTCCGAGCATATTCATTTTGAAGTGGACCTGCCCAAAAAAGAAATTGTAGTTCCCTTCAATCCCCAGCTGATCAGTTGGACACTAGAAAATTTGATCAAAAATGGTATCGATGCTATGAAGGGCAAGGGTACCCTTTCTGTTCAACTGACTGAACGTTCGAAACAAATAGAGATTTTGGTTTCGGATACTGGATCTGGGATGAAAAAAGAAATTGCTTCAAAAATTTTTAAACCCGGGTTTACCACAAAAAGTAGAGGCTGGGGACTTGGCTTGTCACTTGCAAAAAGAATTGTAGAGGACTTTCATCAGGGTAAAATAAGCATTATCAAAACGGTTATTGGAAAAGGAACTAGTTTCCAGGTTATATTAAACAAAGCCCCTTTAAATGCCTCTTAAACTTCGAATGAAGCCGCTATAGCCTTTGCGGTCTCTTGCATGGCTTCGGGACTCAATTCAACTTTGTTTTGAAAACGGATGTCCTCCATAGATTCCAATGGAATCAGATGTACGTGGGCATGAGGCACTTCCAAACCTACAACAGACATTCCCACGCGTTTACATGGAATTGCTTGTCGTAAGGCCAGGGCTACTTTTCGGGAAAAAGTCATCAATCGGTTGTAGTCTTTTTCTGACAAGTCGAATAATTTGTCCACTTGTTTTTTAGGAACACACAACACATGACCTCGTGTATTGGGATGGATATCTAGGAAGGCAAAGCAATACGGATCTTCCGCCACTTTGTAACTTGGAATTTTGCCTGCAATAATTTTGCTAAACAGGGTTTTCATCAGTTTCGAACTATAGAAATAATTTCTAATTCAATACTCCCATTGGGAACTGAAATTACTGCTGATTCTCCTACTTGTTTCCCTAAAAGTCCCTTGCCAATTGGCGAATCTACAGAGATTTTACCTGTTTTTAAATCGGCTTCACTTTGAGCCACAAGGGTGTATTTCATCTGGGCTCCATTGGCTTTGTTTTTAACTTCAACCGTGGAGAGGACCAGTACTTTGGAGGTGTCCAATTCCGACTCGTTAATAATCCGTGCATTGGCTAACGTATTTTCGAGCTTTGCAATTTGCATTTCCAGCATTCCTTGGGCTTCTTTAGCCGCATCGTATTCTGCATTTTCACTTAAATCTCCCTTATCTCGAGCTTCAGCAATCGCTTGAGAGGCTTTGGGGCGCTCTACATCTTTGAGTTGGTTTAACTCGGCACGTAACTTTTTTAAGCCTTCTTCAGTATAATAAGATACTTTACTCATGATTTATACGTTTTATATAAACAAAAAATCCTCCCAAAGGTGGATTTGTAAACAAAGATACAAATTTGAGACTAGGAGCTAAAAAATTTCGAATGTTCTGGGTAGTAAATCTAGGTGTTTTCCTAACCTTACTAAGCTGTGGAAAGGAACCCCTACAAAGGAATCCCTATTTAGTAGACCTTCGGTTTCAACGTGAAATCAACCTATCACTCCCCCTATTTAATGGATTAAATTTTGCGCAAAACAGTCTTTTACTTCCCGATCTAGGAATCAATGGTGTCATCGTATTTAATCTGAACGGCTCCAGCTTTCTGGCATGGGAAGCTACCTGTCCCAATCACATCCCCAAAACCTGTTCCTCACTGTCCATTACAGGGGTTTTGGCGGAATGTAGCTGTGAAAATTTTCAATACAGTCTTGCCACAGGCCAGCTTTTGAATCCCAGTGAAGAGTTGGATCCGCCCCAAGGGTTGCTATTCTATCAAGTTCAAAATTTAAATGGTACCTTGAGAATTACAAATTAACTTTGATTTTTCTATCATGGTTTTAAAACTGATTTTTTCGTTTAAAAAGAAGCACTACCTCATCGGGCTTTTGCTTTTTAGTACTTTGAGTTATGGGCAACTACTTGAAATAGATTACACCCAAGGCAAACGGGAGGAAAGTAGTTTTCGGGTACAGTTGGTTAGAACGGGAATTGTAGGGGTGAGTAGTTTACAACATTTGGACCTTACCCTAGAAGCTTTAAAATTGCGTTACGATGCTAAAAACGGAAATCATTACGCCTTTACCTTATACGGAACGCAAACCCTTTGGCGGGGAAATCGTGTAGATGCCTTGAATACGTTTGATTTTTTAATGAACCCCACAGGGGGCGCAATAAATGGAACTCTTTTCTTTAGTTTTCCACTTTCCCAAAAAGAACTTCAACATACTAAAATTGGACTAAGTGTGGGAAAAAAATGGATCCAGGGGCAACCTTTACCCAGTTTTCAAAGCACTTCTTTTTTTGACAACTACGGACGTTTAGGGTGGATTTACCAAAGTACTTTAGCGGACGATGCGCTCACCAACAGCAGCTTGTATTTTTGGACCTTCCCTAGCCTGATTGTCCATCAAGGCACAGAAGCCAGTAGAAAACAGTTTTTTGACAATCAATTGGATCCATTTTCGTATGGCTATGCCTTGGAACTGGGTTTGGAATACAACACCCAACTGAAAGTCACGCTTATAGGACAACAATTGCTCAACAACGATCCTGAAGGTGACTTTGGTCGCTTTGTCGCGCGATTGATCGTCGGTTATCGGTTTTAAAACCTCAGCATTACACCTGTCAGGAAGTTAATCCCTGCCTGAGGGTAGTAGCCTGCACCTTCAACGGTGGTTACCTGCCCTGGTGCGGACCAAGTGTCATCAAAGGTGTAGAAATAGCCGTTGGATTCGTATTGCGCATTGAAAATATTGTTCACCAGAAGTGACCACTGAATTTCTTGAATCCATTTATTGGGTTGCCACGTATATACTGCACTCAGATCATTGACAAAATAAGCCGAGAGTGTAGAATTTTCAGAATCGATATTCCCCATATATTGTTTTCCAACATACTTGGATAGGAGTCCTATCTGAAATCTAGTAGAAGGGACATACATAATAGCATTTCCACCTACAAGATTTGGAGAATAGGCCAGTTGCGTTTTTCCCAAATTTTCTAAAACTCCATCGCGTTTAAAATAAAAATCTAAGTTTTGATTGCTGCTTAAAGCAATATTGGGCTGCCACAACCAGTTGGAATTTAAATTTATTTTGAATTCTAATTCAATTCCTATGCGTCTGCTTTTCCCTACATTTTGACGGATGGGTGACCCCACGGCGTCAATTGCTCCTGTCAAAACCAATTGGTCCTTATACTCCATCCAATACACATTGGTTTGGGCCTGGAGTTTTGGTGTATTTATTCGCCATCCCAATTCAAAGTCATCTAGTTTTTCTGGTTTAGGGTTTCCGTTTTCATAGTCCGTACGGTTGGGTTCCCGCTGGGCTTTAGCATAAGAAAAATATAGTTTTTGTCCCGAAGCTACTTCATACGTAAGCCCTGCTTTTGGGTTAAAGAATACAAAATTATCGTCTACTGAAAAAGAAGCAGGTCCTGCAATCTGACCCGATACTTGATATCCTATGGAACGAAGTTGTAAATCGATAAATCCAGTAAATCCTTCAGAAAAAGTTTGTGTCGCCTTTGCAAAAAAACTACCTTCTTTTTTAATTCCTTGATTTTCATAAAATCGATGGTTGGGAAG
>DBBQ01000025.1:11746-14860 GCA_002292265.1 Flavobacteriaceae bacterium UBA980
CTTCTGTATTGTAATTCAATCCTAAAGTGATCACATAATAATCATTGTCCAGCCATTTTTGGCTTATGTTCTCACTATCTGAAATAGTTGTATTGCCAATAGTAAAGGGTTTTAATTGTAAATAATCAAAGGAGGTTGCGCCAGAAAAACTTATATTTTGATCATACCATAGGTCGTTGTACTCCTCATAAAAACCACTGCCGTGGGTGTAATTTAATCCTAATGCAATATTCCATTTTGAATTCAAGCGCTCGTTCCAATGAAATTGATAGTGCTCTTGCGCATAATTATCTACCTGGTTCTCATAAAAAGCAATGCGATTGCCTTGGGTGTCATAGACTTCTCCTGCGGGATTGTACCTTCGATTATTTTTTAATGTATCGGGATCCAATCCATACCACGACTGATAGGTGATTTCTTGTCCTCCAAAAACAAGTGCCTTGATTAGCGTAGTTTCATCTTTAAAAGTCCCTTGAAAATAGTAGGCATCTAAATTTGATGCAGCGCGATCTACATATCCCTCCGAGTTGATTTGGGACAAACGTCCAGAAAGTGTAAACCCTTCGTTTAGTATTCCTGAAGAAAATCTCAAGGTGTTTTTAATCGTATTAAAACTCCCCAAGCTAGATGCCAACATTGCATAGGCTTGCTCCTGTACGGCATCGGTTTCTAAATTTAAACTGGCTCCAAAAGCAGCAGAACCATTGGTCGAGGTTCCAACTCCCCGTTGCAACTGAATGGCTTCCACAGAGGAGGCAAAATCTGGTAAATTCACCCAAAACGTTCCTTGAGATTCGGAGTCGTTATAGGGGATTCCATTAATTGTAACATTTACCCGTGTGGCATCAGTCCCTCGTACTCGAATCCCCGTATATCCAATTCCTGCTCCCGCATCACTTGTTGTGACTACTCCAGGTAAATAGTTTAGTAATATGGGGATGTCCTGTCCTAAGTTTCTGGGCGCTAAGTCTTGTCGGCTTAGGTTTGTAAACGTAACTGGAATGTCCTCCTTTGCACGGATTCCTGTTAATAAAACCTCTTCCAAACTAATCGTTGAAAGAGAATCTTTAACGGTTTGAGCGTTTGGTTCTTGTGCTAAAAGCACGGACGCATTTAAAAATAAAAAAAAGCTTAATCGTATAGATTTCATTCGAATACATTTATTCGAATAAAAGGGGTAATTATTCGCTATTAAAACTATTTGTAAACTATTCCCTTGGCAGCATTACCTGCCCAGGTTCAATGGGTATGATCTCAGCCGTAAAAACGGCACCCCTTTGAGATTGAGTGTAAAGTTAACTAAAAAACCTTATCGAAGTAAATCCATGACTGATTTTACAGGATTAAAAGTTTCCGGTGGAAGTTCAATAAATATCGAATTCCATTCTGCCATTCCTCCATTCCACAATCCAGGCCATTCTAAAATAGTAATGGGTTGGTCTTTCGTTGTTTTTTTACTCACCATAAAGCGCTTTTCGTCTCTAAAGTCATACAGAGAGAATTTTTCTCCGCGGTGGTCCGTGATTCCGCATACCATCATGACAGGATTGAAGTGGGTACTTCCCACAATAGCTTCTGAATGCTCTTTCAGGGTAGAGTCCAATTCCACGCCTTCGATAATTTGTAGACTTTGACCACGGAGCTTTTTTTTCCAGAAAGGACCTCCACCTACAGCTCCTTTGTTGGGAATCATTCCACACACACGTAAGGGGCGATGCAGGTAGTCAAAAAGGACCTCATGAGACATTTTACTTTCCGACTTTAGATTGAAATCGGGGTCAAAATGAGTTTGTATAAAGTCTATAATTGGTCGAAGATCAGTGTTGGATTTTTGTTGTTCTAGGGTATCAAGATGTTCAAAAAGGGCCTCTTGAATGGTGAGCAGTTTTCCGGCCAAGATTTTCATCCATTTTTCTCCGGCAGCATTTGATTGTCCGAGTAGGATGTTGTCAATATTTTTAATCCAAATACAGTCTGCATCCAAATGATTTAAATTTTCAAGCAATGCGCCGTGTCCCCCTTTTCGAAAAGCAATCGCTCCCTTGTCATCTCGAACCCACTGCTTCTTCTCATCGATAAAAGGTGTATCTGTCAAGCGATGCTGATGGGAGTACTCTACCAGAAGAGGATTCTGTCCTTGAAGGCCAAATTTTTCTTGAAACGACTGGAGTGTTTTGTCGAACAGTTCTCGATGATTTTTATCAATAGTTAAATGTAAAGGCACTGTGCTTTTTTGTTTTCCAAGCTCAATCGCTTCAATCAATTGCGCTTCAAAAGGAGTCCATTCCTGACCCTTTTCATCATTAAAAAAGGGGATCAATCCTTTTGGGTAGTTTTCAAACTGAGAAACAATTTTTTGGATAAAATTTATAAAATAAACTTCTTGGGTTTCAAGCTGTGCTTTTTCGTCCTCGTTTAGTTTTGCATAAATTGACCCAAAAAAAGGAAGCTTTTTCAACTCTTTCTTCAACTGATTCAACAGCATAGCTTCTGAGGTTTCCTCAACTTCTGAAGTGTTCAGATCGGTTTGTTTAGCAGCTTCCAAAAACGCGTACAAAGGGGCAAACATTCTACTGGCGGCTCCAGAAGCAGGGACAAACTTCATCCATCGTTTTCGGTCTGCTCGATTATCAAAATCATCTAGATTCTGTTGGACTTGTTTTTCATCAAGGCAGAGAATCCCGTCTCCGGGCTGTGCTGGGCGAATTTCAGAGATTAGACTTTGCCCTCCTGTCAAAAACTCATATTGTCTCTGAATGAGTTCTGTGGATCGCCCGCTGGCTTGTAACTGTTTGTAGTCTTCTTCTGCTATCATTTTATCCTATCAATATACTTAAAACTTTTTTGGCCTGCTGGATTCGCTGCTCAAGATTTCCCTTTAAAATAGTGTAGGACGCTTTTTTGGCTTTTAACAAATTTTCAAAATGGAAAAACATTTCCTCTCTATGATTCGGGCGATCTCTTAAATCATCCACTTTCCATGGGACATCTATGTAAGTCAAAAAATAGTGGTCGTACTGTAGTGTCTCTGAAAGTGCTTGAATCTCTGGCGCACAATAGCCGTCAAAATGGGTTTGTGACCAGGCCTTGGTTACTAAAATATTGGTGTCACAA
>DBBQ01000030.1 GCA_002292265.1 Flavobacteriaceae bacterium UBA980
ATCCAGCTGAGCTACGCGACCTTTATTTTTGTGCACTCTTCTGAACCGTGATCATTCCGATTCGAAATCGGAATCCGTAAATCCAGATGAGCCCTGCCTAACGTATGTCAAGCAAGCGTTTAAAAACGAGAGCAAATATACTATTTCTTGTTTTTATGCCAATTCTTTAATCCAAATTATTCTAACTAAAACTTTGTTGTTAAAATAGCGAGATAGGTCTCAATTCCCATCAAGTAGTTTCCAATTCTTAAGTTTTCATTGGGACTGTGTTGGTTGTTATCCAAATTCACTGTTGGCACCCCTATAGCTGGAACCCCCAACTCTGAAACAAAGGGTGAAATGGGAACTGATCCACCACTTGTTCTTATTATTACAGGGCTTGTCCCGTAGTACTCTTTTAAAATCTTTGTTAGCCATTTTCCTTCTTTGGCTTGAGTATCCGTTCGAAATGCAGGATAGGCAATCTTTGAAGTCAGTGTAACTAGTTTCGAATTACTCAGCCTTTCCTCTTTAGAAGGGACATGGTCTAATAGGGCAAAACCTAAACTTTCAATATGCGTCTTAACTCCAGCAAGTAAGGCTTCAGGATCACTTTCTACTACTAGGCGGATGTCCATTTCGGCAGTGGCGGTAGCGGGAACTATAGTTCGGGCTTCTTTTCCAACCCAACCGCTTCGCATTCCACGAATATTCAAAGAAGGATACTGAATAGATTCTTGATAATTAGTACCTACTTGATCTGTGGTTGCAATTTGGGTTCTTGCCATAATGGAGGCATCTTCAGAGGGAACGGCTTCTAAAACTTTTTTGGTTGCTAGATCAATCTCAATTCCTTTGTAAAAATCAGGAATCAAAACCCGCCCCTGATCGTCCTTCATGGAGGCTAAAATTTTAGTGAGTGCCAAAGCAGGATTAGGAACGTAATTGCCATAGTGACCGCTGTGTTGTGCAGTAATCGGTCCGTAGGTCGTTAGGGTTAAAGTAGCGATCCCCCGGTTTCCAAAAACAAGGGTAGGTTGTTTAGAAACATGCATTGGACCATCAAAAATGAGTAATAGATCTGCTAGTAGATCCTCTTTATGTGTTTTAACCGATTCTGGAAGTCCTGGCGAACTTTGTTCTTCTTCGAAATCCAAAATCAATTTCAGATTAAATGCAGGACGTTTCTTTTTACTTTTTAAAATATCCAAAGCCGTTAACAACATGGCAAAAGGCCCTTTGTCATCCGAACTGGAACGCGCAAAAATGCGGAACTCATCAATATTTTCTCCCTTCAAAGCCTCCCAAGAAAGAGTTTCGAAACCCGACGCTGTTTCTTGTTTAATTACAGCCTGATAGGGGTCGTCTTGATTCCATTTCGAGCGATCTACCGCCTGTCCATCCAGATGCATATACAATGCGATAGTGGGTAATTTTTCTTTTATACTCAAATTGGCAATCATTAAGGGCAATGAAGAGGTTTCTAAAAGTTTGATTTCAAATCCCTGATCCTGAAGTTGTTCTTTTACCCAACTGATGTTGTCTTGAATTTCATCTCCCTTCGAGGCGTCGTTAGCGAGGGCCAAAAAAGTTTTAAAGCGCGTTAAACTTTCAATTCCCACTTCCCTAGCCTGCTCCTCAAAAACTCGCTGTGAATGTACACTCAAGCTCAGTAAAAACAGGCAAAAAGTCCAATGTAAATACTTCATAATTTTCTATCGTTTTTTTGATTCTTAAAGATAAGTCATGTCTCCTTTTTAAAAGACCTTACGGCTTAAAATTTTATTTGTACTTTTCTGATGAAAAAAACTAAAACAAATTGGATTTGAAAAACTTTCTCCTGGCCCTGAGTGTGCTGTGTTGTACCTTTATTTTGGCACAAAAGAACAACCCCAATCAGAATCTAAATTTCCCAATTACTTTTTTAGATACGGAACCTACGGTAGACGGAAATATATTGGGTGAAGCCATTTGGGAACAAGTCCCAGCTATTACAGACTTAAAACAAATCAAACCCAATTACAACGCTCCAGCATCAGAAGAAACGGCGATACGCGTAGCGTACACAAACAAGACTCTGTATATCGCAGTAGTCTGTTATGACTCGGCCCCAGATAAAATTGTGATCTCAGATTCCCGCCGAGACGCAGATTTAAATGATGAGGATAGTTTTCTGTTCATTCTGGACACCTATAACGATCAACAAAATGGATTTTTATTCGGTACCAATTCCAACGGCATGGAATATGACGCACAAATCGATAATGAAGGAGAAGGAAATTTTAGTGCCAATCGGCAGCAAGGTGGTGTCGTAGGGGGAACCAACATCAACTGGGATGCCTCTTGGGAAGTTCGCACAGAGACAGGAGCTTATGGCTGGAGCGCAGAGTTTGCTATTCCACTAAGATCCATCCGCTTTAACAGTGGTTCGGATAAAATCTGGGGCATCAACTTTCAACGAAACATCAGCAAGCGAAGTGAGACTGCCTATTGGGCCAATTTACCCTTGGGATTTGACATCAAGCGCTTGTCTCTAGCTGGAAAAATGACCGGAATTGATTTAAAATCTCCAAAAAACCTGAAAATCATCCCTTATGGACTGACACAAGTAATCCGAGACAATACCCCACAAAAAAATACTAGTTCTACAGCTGATTTTGGTGGTGACATCAAATACAGCCTTACTCCTGGGTTGACTTTAGATTTAACTTATAACACTGATTTTGCACAGGTAGAAGTGGACGAACAACAAGTGAACTTGGATCGTTTTAATCTCTTTTTCCCTGAAAAACGACCTTTCTTTTTAGAAAATGCGGGTCAATTTAGTGTGGGAAGTCCTGGAGAAGTCGATTTGTTTTTTAGCAGAAGAATTGGAATTGGGGAGGGCGGTTCTTTAGTCCCCATCATTGGTGGCTCGCGGGTTTCAGGAAAAATAGGCCAAACCAATGTGGGACTGCTGAGTATGTTTACTGACGAGATAGAAAGTGAAGGAGGAGGTCTTGATCTTGTCAAAAACAATTATTCAGTGGCACGTGTAAATCACGATTTTGCGAAAAGTCGTTCTTCTTTGGGAGGCATTTTTGTAAATCGAAATGGCATTGGGCTTACTGATGATTACAATCGTGTTTTTGCTCTTGATGGAAGATTGGGTCTCGGGAAAAAAGCCCAAGTAACGGGTTATCTCTCAAAAAGTAGTACCCCAGGAATTGAGAGTAAAGATCATGCCTTTAACATTCTTGCGGTCTATAATTGGAACGGGTGGAACTTAAGGGCAGGCTACACTGAAGTCGCAGAAAATTTCAACCCGGAAGTAGGATTTTTGTTGCGTTCTGCTTTTAAAAAGCCTGAGTTTCTCATTTTTAAACAATGGCGTCCAAAAAATACAGGCAAATTTTTAGAGGTACGTCCCCACATTTCCTACCGAGGCTATTGGAATTTTAACAATACACAAGAAACTGGTTTTTTACATGTCGATAACCACTGGGTTTGGGAAAGTGGCTTTGAAGTTCATACGGGAATCAATTTTACAAAAGAAACGGTACTGGAAGCCTTTCCTATTTCTCAAGTGACCGTGGATCCGGGTGTTTACGATCATCAGGAATTTCAATTCGTACTGTTTACCAATCCTAATAACAAAGTCGCTTATAGAACACGGACAATAATTGGAGGCTATTTTGGAGGAAATCGGATATCGAGCAATAACACAACGAGCTTCCGTTTGGGAGACAAATTTAATGCCGAAGCCAATTTAAATTACAACCGATTAAACCTTCCCAACGGGACTACCGATGTGGTGATTACTGGAGGCCGCCTGGCGTATTCTTTTACTCCCCGCATGTTTTTACAAAGCTTGGTCCAGTACAATAATGTGAGTCGAATTGCTTCTGTAAATGCTCGTTTTGGATGGTTGAATAATGCCAATACAGGGCTTTTTGTTGTTATCAATATCGTGAAGGACAACGATTTTATGGATCAGTTAAACAATCAAAGTATTACCGTAAAATACACCCACCAATTTGACTTATTCGGAAAATAAATCCCTGAAAAAAAGGAGTTCAAATTGAATGTATCCCCCCTAAACTTGGTAATCCCGAGCTTCGATTTCCCAAAAGGGTCCAACTTCCCCCTCTTTGACAGAATAGGCCTTGCTGTATTTTGCTACGGTAGGACAAATATGATAGGGAATCGCGTAAAATAGATCGCCAACTTTAAAATCGTTGGGCTTGTGGTATTCTACCATTAGATGCTCTTCACTTTGCCCTTTGTGAACGGCTCCTTCCAATCCAAAAATTTCCACCCGCGGCAAAGGCATTTCTGAAGCCACTGCTTTGTGACCCAAGTCAAAACAATAAATGTTTGTATTGGGTTTGCTGATCAGCCTTGTGACCAATACGGCGGCATGTAAAAATGGAGATTCATTCCATATTTTTTGATATCCCAAATCCCATAAAAGCGTAGTCCCGGGACTCAGCCGATTGTTTAGTCTCAAGGAATGGGGATAAAAACTGGGCGACCCTCCAGTAATGAATTCTGGTACCACCCCTCCCTCCTCTTTAATTTCTCTGATCAACTGTTCAACCGCTTGGAAATCGGAATTACAATGATCTACGCGCTCTTTAAGTTCTAATGGACGGATATGACCATCATAGATATGCAAACCCATCGCGTTGAGATTTGGATCGTGAAATAATTGCTTGTAAAGTGTCTTGGCCCTTTCGGGAACAATCCCTGTTCGGTTCATGCCGTTATTGATGTCAAGCCAAAGATTCATTTGCTGTTTGTGAGCCTTTGCTAGGTCAGAGAACAGGGTCAATGAATCTGAATTGTCCACTAAGGTCGAAAATCGAATCTCGGGGTGTTCTTCTTGAGCTTTTAAAATTCGAGTTACTTTTTCTTTGGTGGGCTGAATCGCAAGTAAAATATGTTTTACACCACAAGCTATCAACATTTGTAATTCCCCCAGCGTAGCACATTTAAATTCTTGAATCCCATAGCGCATTTGCATTTTGACAATCGCTTGCATTTTATACGTTTTCACATGGGGAATCAATCGATTTACATCGCCAGCAATTCGAATCATGGATTCAATATTGTGTTTTATACGATCTGGGTAAACCAATAAGCCGGGAGTCATCAGCTGAGCTTCGTCTTTAGCTCGATACCAGGGATTTTCTGACATATCTATTGTATATTTAAATAGCTTGTTTAAAAATAAGAATTTAAAAATCAAGAGGCTTTATGTGTTTCCTCTAAAATGAATCAGATTAAATCAATAAATTGCGAATTAATTAAAGAATATTATAAAATTCTTTACTTGCGATTCCACATGAAGTGGGTATTACATTTTCAATGGATAGTCGTGGCAGAGCCTCGAGGAATTCTTTTAGATTAAAACTAGTGAAGCACTATTTCTATACTCTTCTTTTTTTGCCCTTTGCGCTTTTATCCTTTAGTCAAGACATCTATACGCCTCCAAAAATACAGAATGCGATCCCGACCCTTGACGGTGTGATTCAAGCTGGTGAATGGGAGTTCGCAGAAAAAATTCTTTTGGATTTTGAAGTAGATCCGGGAAACAACATCAATCCTAAAGAAAAGACGATAGCCTATGTTTCCTATACCAACACGCATCTCTATATCGCAATACATGCTTTTGCAAACCCCAAAGACATTCGAGCCTCTGTTCGATCGAGGGACGATTTTGGATTGATTGGAGATGACTTTGTCTTGCTGCGCTTTGACACCTATGCCGACGGGAGAAATAATTATTTATTGCTCGCCAATGCCTTCGGAAGTCAATTGGATGCAAGAGCTATCAATGCCCTAACCGACGATGATCGTTACGATAGTAGTTTTAATGTAGATTATGAAACCCAAGGTAATATCGTTGCAGACGGCTACCAGGTAGAATTTAAAATCCCTTTTTCCTCCCTTCCTTTTCCAAACGGTACCAATCAAATTTGGAATTTTAATATCACTAGACAAGCCTTTAGGGAAGGTATTCCGATCGATATCAGAAGTCAACCCTTTGACCGTACAGACCCGTGTCAGGTGTGTCAAACCACAGATCAATTGGTTTTAAAAGACATCACTATCGAAAAAAGGGTAGAACTCCTCCCCTATGTAGCTGGAGGGCTTTCGGGACAAAAAAGTACCATTCAGGGATCCCTTGAGTACGACAAGTTAAAACCCAATGCAGGACTGGGTTTAAACCTTGATCTCAACAAAAACATCACTATGGAAGTGACCTTGAATCCAGACTTTTCTCAGGTTGAAGCCGATGTGACTCAAATTGATATCAACTCTTCAGTGGCATTGGAATATCCTGAACGCAGACCCTATTTTAATCGAGGGACAGACATTGTTCAGTACACTAGTGGTGCGTTCTACTCCCGATCCATCAACAACCCACTGATCTCAACAAAATTAATCAGTCAAGGGAGAAAAGACCGCATTTATTTTCTTACCGCTTTAGATCAAAACTCCGTCTATCAGATTGCGGGGGAAGACCGCTCCTATTTGGGTTCTGGAGGACAATCCTTTGTAAATGTATTCCGATACCAGCGCTTTTTGAATAAAAATGCACGTTTGGGGCTTCTCTCTACCAATCGCTATTTTAACGGGGGTGGTTTTGGAAATGTATTCGGAACCGACGGATGGTTTTTATTTTCTAAAAATTGGCGTTTAACCTATGAATTCTTTTTAAATAGTAATAAAGAGCCTACCGCAAACTGGATTGATAGCGAAGATCGGATTTTTGATCGCAGCGTTTCCCTAGATGGCGAACGTTTTAAAGGGAGTGCGCTTTTTTTGCAACTCTATAGAAATACACGAAACTGGAAGTCTTATTTAAGCCTGCGGGACATTTCTCCAAACTATCAAGCCGATGTAGGATTTGTTGTAAAAAACAACCGCCGATGGGCTACACTCTATCACGTCTATCAAAACTTTCCAAACAAAGAAGGACTGCAATTTTTTAGTCTGGGAACTAAAGCAGATGTCAACATTACCTACCAGGATTATCTCAAAGCGTTAAGTGTAGATGGCATCCTCAGCCTGAATACGTTCTTCAATACCTCTATCAATTATACTTACGATTGGGACATCTTTAAAAATTTCTTGGGAAGAAATTATCGGAATGTAGGTAAAAGTGAGCTGCAAATTGATAGCAATCCCTCAGAGTCTTTATCGTTTAACTATAGAATGACCTTTGGAAAAGATTTAGCGTATAATGAACCGCAACCTGAGATTGGGAGTGAATTGACACTGTTTTTTATGCCGGGCTTTCAGTTGAGCAATAAATTAAAACTCTCCCCTTCCATCCGCTATGCCCGATTAAAAAATATTCAAACTCAAACCAACTACTTCGAAGGTGCTATCACCCGTTTTTCAGCTCGTTATCAATTCAACAATTTTTTCAGTATCCGTCTTATTTCAGAATACAATACTTTTTCTGAACGTTTTTTTATTCAACCGCTTATCCAATGGAACCCCAACCCTTCTACCGTATTTTACATCGGTGGAAATCAGAATTCACTTAATGAATTCAATGATGATTTGTATTCTCTTTTTCGCGTTGACCAAACCCAATATTTTTTAAAATTCCAGTACTTAGTTGGAATTTAAAACGCCTTTACAATTGCTTTTTGATTTCATCGAATTGCGCAGTTAATTCTGCAAAACGGTCAAAGGCATCTTGACCCAATGCCTGATCTGCTCTTGTCGTCATTCCGTACAGATATCTCAATTGATCAATCAACATAGGCTGTCTATACGTTCCCTCTTTTGTTTCCAATTGGCCAAGAGTACGTTCTAGGGAAGCTGATTTACGCTTTTTGGATTTTTTCTTAGAGATTGAAAGGTTGATTTCTTCTGCCAATTGATTGGCTTCTTTTATTTTATCGACAAGTTTTAGCTGAAACTCTTCAAGTTGTTCTAAGGCAGCATCGGGGGTGTCTGCATTGGGATCTTTTACAACAACAAACTCTTCTGTTAAGATGGGACGCTGGTCCACTGCAAGCTGAACTTTATATTTTCCAGGTTTCACCAAAGGTCCACGAAGGTTTTTTCCGTTTTCGCTCCCTACAATTCCTTGATGTCGCAAATCCCACCGAAAGCGATTGTACCCTTTATTGCGTGTAACGTTTGAAGTTTTAATTACCGTAAACTCACTTAGTTGCATATTGTATTCATTGGTGTCTTCTTCTGCTTCTGAATCATTTGTATAGGAATTGATCATTTTTCCTTCTTCATCAAAAATGGAAATAGAAACGTTCTCATGCTCTTTTTTGTTCAAATAATATGTAATAAAAACGCCAGGTGTTAGGTATTCATTAACTTTAGATCGTGGAAGTCTGTAACGGAATCGGACGGTTTCGTTAGGTATGATTAATGTAGGCTGAGCCGGGTTTACATCCGTTCTCAAAAATTGAATGTCATCCAAAATCCAAAAAGACCTTCCCATGGTAGAAAGTACAAGATCGTTCCGGTGAATTTTGAGATCCGTAATCGGAGTGATGGGTAAGTTTTTTTGAAACTCAGTCCAAGAATCACCTGCATCTTTTGAGAGGTACATTCCAAATTCAGTTCCTGCAAAGAGCAAGCCTTCTCGAATGGGATCTTCGCGTACTACTCGAACGGGGTAATTGTTAGGGATTCCGTTGACAATCAGCTTCCAAGTCTCTCCTTTATCTTTTGTCCGATAAATGTGAGACGCCCAATCCCCTAATTGATAGCGCAAAATGGTGACATAAGCTGTGTTTGGGTCGTGTTTTGAAGGCTCTACAGAATCCACCCGACCGCCTCCTAGAACATTTTTGGGTGTCACATTTTTCCAACTTGTTCCCCCATCCTCTGTCATATGAACCAAGCCATCATTGGACCCTACCCAAATCTGCCCTTCTTTTAATCGGGATTCTCTGATGGAGTAAATCGTGCTATAAAATTCTTCTCCTGTAATGTCTCGAGTAATGGGAGCTCCTGAAATGACTTGCTTTGAAGGGTCGAATTCAGTTAAATCAGGAGAAATCTGTTTCCAATTTACCCCCCCGTCTGTGGTTTTATGAAGAAATTGAGACCCGTGGTAAATCACGTTTTCATCATGTGGAGAAATATGTATGGGCGATACTCTTTGAAATCGATATTTTAAATCCTTGGGATTGTGGCCGTACATATTTTGTGCCCCAACATAATATTGTTTTTCTTGCCCTGTTTTTTTATTGTACACACTAAACCTCCCTTTACAATTGGAATACACGATGTCGGGATTGGTTGGATGCGGTACTGCGGGACCTGTTTCACACCCTCCCGTTGAAAGAATCCAAGCATTGGGTCCAGCTTGAATGGGAAAGGGAGGCTGACTAGGAACAGAAACGGTACTGTAGTTGTCCTGCTGCCCACCGTATAGCCAATAGGGATATTGGTTGTCCACTTCTACTTGGTAAATCTCAGCAGTAGGTTGGTTGAATTGAGTGGTCCAGCTAGCTCCCGAATTGAACGTGATGTTTCCTCCTCCATCATTGGATTGGATCCAAATATTTTCGTTTTTAGGGTTGATCCAGAGGTCGTGGTTGTCACCGTGTGGGGTGCTTTTGATTTCCCAGGTTTTACCTGCGTCTTGTGAAGCCATAAATCGATTGGCGCTGGAATACACAACATCTGCGTTGTTTGGATGAGCGTAAATATTACAATAATAAAAGGGTCGGTTCACCAGTTCCTTTCTATGGCTCATCGCTTTAAATTGCCCTCCATTATCATAAGACACATATACGCCGCCTTGACCTTGGTCTGCTTCAATCAGCGCGTAGAGTCGGTTGGGATCTGCGGGAGTTACCGCTAAATCAATTTTTCCAATATTCCCCGTGGGAAGTCCTTCAGATAACTTGATCCAACTTTTACCCTCATCCATGGACTTGTATATTCCCCCCGCTTTGGAACCACTTATAATGGTCCAAGGCTTGCGATCTACTTCCCAAGAAGCCGCATAGAGGATGTCTGGATTTTCAGGAGAAAATTCAAAGTCCACAATTCCAATTTTGTCCGAAATAAAAAGAACATTCTCCCAGGTTTTTCCTCCATCTGTGGTTTTGTAGAGCCCTCGTTCACTGTTGGGCTGAAACGCCTGTCCGATGGCCGCTACATAAACTGTATCGGGATTTTCTGGATGAATTTTTACCGCACCAATTTGACCTGTATTTTCAAGTCCTACAAACTCCCAACTGGAGCCGGCATCTTTTGATTTATAGACTCCCTTACCCACTATTACATTAGAGCGAATTCCATCTGAACCAGTCCCGACAAATAAAACGGAAGGATCTTTTTGAAACACATCGATAGAACCGATGGAGGGGGATTTGAAATAACCATCGCTAATGTTATTCCAGTTTAAACCTCCGTCGGTCGTTTTCCACAAACCTCCCCCTGTTGTTCCCAAGTAAAAAGTAAATTGAGCCTCAGTTACCCCACAAACTGCTGTGGCTCTCCCTCCTCTTGTGGGACCCACATTTCTATATTTTAATTCCTTAAATTCAACATCCGTTGTTTCTTGACCAACTAAATTGTGAGATGTAAAAGTAAATACGGTGAATAAAAGGAGAAGTCTTTGAAATCGTTTCAACATTTTAAAAGGTATAAAGGGTTCGTAAAACACAAATATATTAAGTTCAGAGGAGTACTTCTTTTATAAAACAGTTTAAAATATAGTTTTGACAACTAAACTTTTCCCCTGTTTTTTGAGAATTGTGTCCTTAAGGTTTTGTTGGGTTAAAAAAAATAATTGCAAAATACTTCGATTGTAATTTATATTCCCGCACCTATCCACAAATCCCCTAAATAACACTCTTTAAAACCACTACATAGGAACCTGAGGATATGACAATGATATCAATGAATTAAGAAGGATTTGAGTTGAGGTCATTGGTAAAAAAAAAGCCCTCCACTTCGTAGGGCTAATTTTATTAATACATTACTTTAATTACCATGCAAAATGAACCAATTCCATATTCATACTGCCATGAAATTTTCTACTAGCTATTCCATATTTTACCGCCATTTCTTCAGCAAAAGTTGGATTCCATTTAACTTCTGGGGCATCAGGGTTTACTATTTCAGTGATAATATGGGTAACAGGTTTGTAAGCATTATCAGTACGATCAATAATTTCATTTAATTCCCAATAAAGTCTTGATTTTGTTTCTTTATGATAGGGTGCAAAAAGTTTGTTTTCAAAGTCTACATAATCTTCATTCAATTGCTCTACACCTATATAAGTCGCTTTAATTCCTGGTGCAGGTGCTGCTCCATCAGCGAGAAAAGCTCCCAATCCTTTAAGGGTATAAGTAACCGATTTCTTACGATATTTGTTATCCATAGTCTGTTGGGTATATTTTTTTACAATAGATCTTTTAGTTTTGCCTTTGTGAGCAACTTTAATTTCGTTTTCCCACCATTCGGTAGCTTTAGAACTCATCGCATTCATTTGCTCCTCATTAGCAAAAATATTATATATCAAATAATTTGCCCAACCCTTATTTTCTTCTGTTGGTAAAACTTTCCATACGAACCAAGCAATTTGCTTGCCTTCTTTAACGTGTTTTTCTTTAATAGTTTTCCAAAACTCTTCAAAATCAACATACTCATTATCAAGCCCTTCGTTTAACGTAACTTCTTCTACTTGACGGTAGACGGAGGACCAATCTTGAGCTTGGAGGCCAAGTGATAGAATAAAAATAATAGCAAAAAATAGTTTTTTCATTTTAATTGATTTATGGTTAATAATATTAACAAGATATGGACAATAGGATTAATTTCAAAATACGTTATATACTTTCCCTAAACAACGCCCCCTAAAAGAAAAATCGTTTTATTTCAAGTAGGGGGTTCGACTGTAACAAATTCCGCATCTAACTTTTTAGCTTTTTATTAAATAGGGCTGCGACCAGTATAAATATCGCTCCTATAATTCTTAGGCTTATTAAATATTGATTCTTGCTCTTCTTGATTCCAATTGTAGTACACCTTAAGATAGTATGCATCCAAGCAAATAGATAGATTGATATAGTAGTCCGCAATATCCTCGCCTTTCTTAATCAATCCTTTATCGTACCACAGCTCGCTATCCTTGCATATTTTAAAGCCCCATTCATCCGCCAGAATCTTCCATTGCCCCCGTTTTGGCTTGAATTAGGTGGTCACAGTGTACAGTTGTAGGAACCGCTACTTTGGGTTTTCCCGCTTGCATGAATTGCAATAAAGCCATTTGTGCCGTAGCGTCCTGACACGCAATACGGTCTGGAGCAAAGTCCACATAATCTTTTCTTCGATTAAATGTGCGGTCCGATTTCCCATCCCAAAGGTGGGAATACAATATCTTTTCTGAGGCTGTTAAAGGTTTTCCAGTAAGTTTTCTTGCTGCTTCTACGCGCTCTTCCAGTCGCGCATACACTGTTTTGATCATTTCGATATCAAAAGCCATAAAAATTCAATTTTTGTTTTCACAAAATTACAAAGTAAACTTTTGTGATTTTGTTGATTCTACTATTAATTAAACGAGGAAAAAGAGGCTTTTATTCAACGCTACTACCTCAAACTCCGAATGGAATCTAATAGTTGTTTTAATCGATTAAATTTTGTGAAAGGCTATTATTTAAAGATAAAAAATCAGTTAGATAGATAGAAATACCCTAATTTTAGGTCTTTCCATTTTAGTTTTATTTATTTGGAGACTTGATTTTTTGGTTATAATGGAGATATTAAGAGAATATATATTTAGGCTTTCAACATGGATAATGATTTTTTCTATTTTAAATTCTTTTTTTTCCTATTCTCAAAGTTCAACATATTCTACAACCCTAGAACTTGACGGATCATCTTCTTTTATTGAAATACCTTCTTCAACAGATCTTAAATTTGATTCTGATAAATTTACTCTTGAAGCATGGATTAAAATTGAAAATGGCCCTTCGTCTAGTAGCACTTATGGTGATTTTATTTTCAGAAAGAGAGATGATTGGAGTCTTGCAATTAAAAATATAGATGGATCACTCTTTTTAAGAGGTAGATTTAGAAGGGATCATAGTGGTAATTGGCCAGAGGTTGTGTCATCACAATCAATTTCAACGGGCACTTGGTATCATATCGCATTTACTAATTCTGTATCAGATCAAAGGATAAGAATTTACATAAATGGAAGTCTTGACAAAGAAGAATCCTGGTCATCTGGAGGATATGGATTGACTTCATGGAATAATCAAGTTGGAGTTGGAGCGAGTATTTGGAATGGAAGTGATAATCCGACTAATTTTTTTGACGGTGAAATCAGTGATGTACGCTTTTGGGATTCTGAAAGAACTCAATCGGATATTAATTATTATAAAAATTCAACTCTCAATACAAATTCAACTCTTAAATTATATTACAAATTAAATGAAGGTCAAGGATCTACAGTAAATGACTTTAGTGGAAACTCAATTAATGGAACTTTATATGGTTCGTATCAATGGAAAACTACTGATACCATATCACCTACTGTTACTTTGACTGAAAGCGATTATGATAATATTCTAGCCAATTCAGATGTAGTAACATTTA
>DBBQ01000018.1 GCA_002292265.1 Flavobacteriaceae bacterium UBA980
TGTATGGTGGGTAGGTATTGGACACGCAGGAACTTTGATTTCTGCGGTATTGCTTTTATTTAGACAGAAATGGCGTATGGCGATTAACCGTTCTGCGGAAGCCATGACTATTTTTTCTGTTATACAAGCAGGATTGTTCCCTATTATACACATGGGTCGTCCGTGGCTAGCCTATTGGGTACTTCCAATACCCAACGGATTTGGATCCCTGTGGGTCAACTTTAATTCTCCCTTGCTTTGGGATGTATTTGCAATTTCAACCTATCTCTCGGTATCTCTTGTCTTTTGGTGGACAGGATTGTTACCAGACTTTGCGATGATTCGCGACCGGGCAGTACTGCCTTTCCAAAAGAAAATCTACAGCCTTTTGAGCTTTGGTTGGTCAGGACGTGCCAAAGATTGGCAACGTTTTGAAGAGGTGTCTTTAGTTCTTGCTGGTTTAGCAACACCTCTTGTACTTTCTGTGCACACCATTGTATCCTTTGACTTTGCAACTTCGGTTATACCTGGGTGGCATACCACGATTTTCCCACCTTACTTTGTAGCAGGGGCCATCTTCTCGGGCTTTGCCATGGTAAACACCCTACTGATCATTATGAGAAAAGTTTCCAATTTGGAAAACTACATTACCGTTCAACATATAGAGTTGATGAATATTGTCATCATGATCACCGGTTCTATTGTAGGGGTTGCCTATATCACAGAGCTTTTCATCGCTTGGTATTCCGGAGTAGAATACGAACAATACGCCTTCTTGAACCGAGCAACAGGTCCCTACTGGTGGGCTTATTGGTCCATGATGACTTGTAACGTATTTTCTCCTCAATTCATGTGGTTTAAAAAATTGAGAACCAGTATTATGTTCTCTTTTATTATCTCCATTGTAGTAAACATTGGAATGTGGTTTGAGCGTTTCGTGATTATCGTAACCTCATTACATCGAGATTATCTTCCCTCTTCATGGACGATGTTCTCTCCCACATTTGTAGATATCGGAATTTTCATAGGAACAATTGGATTCTTTTTTGTCCTCTTCCTATTGTATGCACGTACCTTCCCTGTGATTGCACAGGCAGAGGTAAAAACCATTTTAAAGTCTTCTGGAGAGAAGTACAAAAAATTAAGAGACGGTAACAATGAGTAGTAATCGAGTAGTACACGCACTTTACGACGACGACGACGTGCTACTGAGCGCAGTCAAAACGATTCGTTCAGAGAAACACCACATCGAAGAGGTTTACACCCCTTTTCCAGTACACGGCTTGGACAAAGCGTTAGGTCTTGAAGACACTCGTATCGCTATTATGGCTTTTATTTATGGTTGCATAGGCCTTTGTGTTGCTGTTGCCATGATGAATTTTATCATGATTGAAGACTGGCCACAAAACATTGGAGGAAAACCTAGTTTTTCTTACTTGGAAAACATGCCTGCTTTTGTGCCAATTATGTTTGAGATGACCGTGTTTTTTGCTGCTCACCTCATGGTACTTACCTTTTATATGAGAAGTAAACTTTGGCCTTTTAAGAAAGCAGAAAATCCCAATCCGCTTACGACGGATGACAAATTTTTAGTAGAAATCGAACTCCACGACGATGAAAAAGCCTTGACAAGTCTTTTAGAGAAATCTGGAGCAATTGATATTTCCATTATTGAAAAGCAAGAATAGATGAAGTATAAAGTTCTTTTAGCGAGTATTTTGATGGCTTTGGGAGTCCAGTCTTGTGCAGACCCTTCTCGACCCAATTACCAATACTTTCCCAATATGTACGAACCTGTAGGATATGAAACCTATGCAGATTCTGATGCTTTTGCCAATGGTATTGAAGCCCAAATTCCTGTGGAAGGTTCGATTGCCAGAGGATGGGAACCGTATGATTATCCCGACACCAACGAAGGCTACGAAGCGGCAAAAGCTAGTTTGACCTCTCCATTGGAAATCACCGATGCACATACTGCAAACGGAAAAGAGCTTTATGGAATTTATTGTGCCGTGTGTCATGGAAATAAAGGGGACGGCCAAGGTATTTTGATGACCCGCGAAAAGTTTTTAGGAATACCGAGTTATGCCGATCGAGAAATTACGCCTGGAAGTATTTACCACGTATTGATGTATGGTAAAAACGCTATGGGATCACATGCGGGTCAAGTAAACGCAGAAGAGCGTTGGCAAATTGCACAGCACGTGATGGAATTAAGAAGTAAGCTTGTTAAATAATTTATGGAAAATCCGATGATGTATACCTTTCCAAATAAACTTAGAAATCTAGCTATCGCCTTTATGGTTGTTGGTTTTTTAGGTTTGACTTATGGATTTTTAACTGCTCCCGCTACGATCGAAGAATCCAAAGCAATGGTGGCAACCCATGATGCGGGTCATGGAGACAACCATGGCGACACCAGTTCTGCTGCACACGAAACTACTTCGGCGCATCAGGAAGATACGCACGGTGCTGAGGAATCAGATCACAATGCAGCAGCCTCTCATGGCGAGGGACACGATGCAGAACACGACGAGCATGTATTCCATCAGTTGGCAAACAAACCTTGGGCAGCCATTTATGCAGCAGCGTTTTTCTTCTTTATGATTTCACTAGGTGTATTGGCGTTTTACGCAATTCAGCGTGCAGCACAGGCCGGTTGGTCTCCTGTACTTTATCGGGTGATGGAAGGAATTACAGCCTATTTATTGCCGGGGGGAATTATCGTTATTGTGCTTCTGGCACTCTCTTCTATGCATCTAAATCATCTCTTTATTTGGATGGATCCCGAAGTGGTGGCGCATGATAAATTGATCGCTGGAAAAACAGGCTATTTAAATACCCCTTTCTTTTTGGCAAGAGCCGTTTTCTTCCTTGCAGGATGGAGTCTGTATCGCTTTTTTTCTAGAAAATTTTCTTTGGCACAAGATGAATCCAAGGACATTTCTAATCACAAAAAGAACTTTAGAATTTCCGCAGGCTTCTTGGTGTTTTATATAGTAACCGAATCCATTATGGCCTGGGACTGGATTATGTCCATCGACCCGCACTGGTTCAGCACCTTGTTTGGATGGTATGTCTTTGCGAGTATGTTTGTCTCTGGAATTACAGCCATCGCGCTGATTACCATTTACCTAAAATCAAAAGGATATTTGGAGTTTGTAAACGACAGTCACATCCATGACCTTGGAAAATTCATGTTTGGAATTAGCATTTTTTGGACCTATTTGTGGTTCTCTCAGTTTATGCTGATTTGGTATTCCAATATTCCTGAGGAAGTAACTTATTTTATTACGCGTATAGAAGACTACAACTTGCCGTTCTTTGGTATGGTCGTGATGAATTTCATTTTTCCGTTACTGATTTTGATGAATAGCGATTACAAACGCATCAATTATTTCATTGTTATGGCGGGTATTGTGATCCTCCTCGGACATTATATGGACGTATTTAATATGATTATGCCCTCTGCAGTTGGAGACCAATGGTTTATTGGAGCAGCAGAAATAGGAGGCTTTTTATTCTTCCTTGGGCTGTTTGTATTTGTAGTATTTAAAGAATTAACGAAAGCACCGCTACTTGCCAAAGGCGACCCGTATATGGGAGAAAGCGAACGTTTTCATTATTAGTAAATTTAATCGAAAAGATAAATGAATGTACTTTTGATATTTTCTGTTCTCATTCTAATTGCGATTGCAATCTGGCAAGTGACCAAGATTTTTGAGCTTTCGCAAGGAAAGAAAGTATATACTCAGGTAGCGGATGACGATGACAACAATTGGAATGGAAAACTCATGTTTGGTTTTCTGTTTTTTATCTATGGGATTACCATCTTTTCTTTTGTAATGTATGGTGATGTATTACTGCCCAAGGCCGCTTCTGAACACGGGTCTGAGTATGACAACTTGATGTGGATTTCTTTTGCTATTATCTTTTTTGTTCAAACCATTACGCAAGCCCTATTGCATTATTTCTCTTATAAGTATCGCGGGGAAAAAGGGAAGAAAGCCCTTTTTTATGCGGATAACGATCGACTGGAAGCCATTTGGACTATTATTCCTGTAATTGTTTTAGCCGGGCTGATCTTATACGGTCTTTACACCTGGACAGACATCATGACGGTAGAGGAAAATGACGAAGCCTTGGTGGTGGAGCTCTACGCACAACAGTTCAATTGGAAAGCACGTTACGCAGGGGACGACGGAGTGTTGGGTGATGCCAACGTACGTTTTCTTCAAGATTTTGAGGGAAGAAATCTGGTAGGAATTGACGCTACAGATCCGAACGGTTTTGACGATGTTGTTGTGCAAGAATTGCATTTACCCGTGGGAAGGGAAATCATCTTTAAAATGCGTTCGCAGGACGTACTTCACTCTGCCTACATGCCCTTTTTTAGAGCACAGATGAATTGCGTCCCAGGGATGATCACAGAATTTGCCTTTACCCCAAACATCACTACCGAGGAAATGCGCCAGGATTCAGACATAGTAGCTAAGGTCAAAAAGATAAACAAGCTACGCGCAGATAAAAGTAAAGAACTCATTGCAGAAGGAGATGTCGCTTTAGACCCCTATGAATTTGATTTTCTTTTACTTTGTAATAAAATTTGTGGTGCTTCGCACTACAACATGCAAATAAAAATAATAGTAGAAACACCCGAAGAATATGCCAAATGGATGGCAGAGCAACAAACCTTCGCGGAGGTGATTCAATAAACCAATAAACACGAAAAAGATATGTCAACAGCAGCAGCACACATTGAAGAGGATCACGGACATCATCACAAAGAAACATTTGTAACCAAATACGTATTTAGTCAAGATCACAAAATGATCTCGAAACAGTATTTGATTACCGGATTATTTATGGGAATTATCGGAATTGCGATGTCCCTTTTATTTCGATTGCAATTGGCTTGGCCCGAACAACCTTTTGGGGTTTTTGAAGTCCTTTTGGGAAAATGGGCACCTGACGGGGTCATGGATCCCAACGTATATCTGGCTTTAGTTACTATACACGGAACCATTATGGTATTCTTTGTCCTTACTGCTGGGTTGAGTGGAACCTTTAGTAACTTATTGATTCCGTTGCAAATTGGTGCGCGAGATATGGCTTCTGGACTGTTAAACATGATTTCTTTCTGGTTGTTTTTCCTTTCTAGTGTCATCATGGTAATTTCTCTTTTTGTAGAAGCAGGACCTGCTGCAGCAGGATGGACCATCTATCCTCCGCTTTCAGCTTTACCTCAGGCACAACCTGGATCGGGAACAGGGATGACATTATGGCTCGTCTCTATGGCGATCTTTATCGCTTCTTCTCTTTTGGGATCGCTAAACTACATAGTAACGGTCATTAACCTCAGAACAAAAGGGATGAGTATGACCCGTTTGCCTTTAACTATTTGGGCATTTTTCGTAACTGCGATCATTGGAGTTGTTTCCTTCCCTGTATTACTTTCTGCAGCCTTGTTGTTGATTATGGATCGGAGTTTTGGAACCTCATTTTTCCTTTCGGATATTTTTATTCAAGGGGAAGTATTGCATTATCAAGGCGGATCGCCGGTACTCTATGAGCACCTGTTCTGGTTCCTAGGACATCCGGAGGTATATATCGTATTGTTGCCCGCTTTGGGGATCACTTCAGAAATTATTGCTACGAATGCACGTAAACCTATCTTTGGATACCGTGCCATGGTAGCTTCGATTTTAGCAATTGCCTTTTTATCCACTATTGTATGGGGTCACCACATGTTTATCTCAGGAATGAATCCGTTCTTAGGTTCTGTATTTACCTTTACAACCTTATTGATCGCAATCCCTTCTGCGGTAAAAGCATTTAATTACATTACGACCCTCTGGAAAGGGAATTTGCAGCTGAACCCTGCGATGCTCTTTTCCATTGGTTTAGTATCCACCTTTATCACGGGAGGTCTTACAGGGATCATACTCGGAGACAGTACGCTGGACATCAACGTACACGACACCTATTTTGTGGTAGCACACTTTCACTTGGTGATGGGAATCTCCGCACTCTACGGCCTTTTTGCAGGGGTGTATCACTGGTTTCCCAAAATGTTTGGACGGATGATGAATAAAAACTTGGGATATGTTCACTTTTGGGTTACTGCTGTCTGTGCTTACGGTGTTTTCTTCCCCATGCACTTTATTGGTATGGCAGGATTACCCAGACGCTACTACACCAATACGGCTTTCCCTTACTTTGACGATCTTGCGAACATCAATGTATTGATTACCGTTTTTGCCTTAGTTGCAGGAGCCGCACAATTGGTCTTCTTGTACAACTTTATTCACAGCATGTTTTACGGAAAAGAAGCCGTACAAAACCCTTGGCGTTCCAATACCTTGGAATGGACAGCTCCTGTAGAGCATTTCCACGGGAACTGGGAAGGAGAAATCCCTCACGTGCACCGCTGGGCCTATGACTATTCAAAGCCTGGGCATGATGAAGATTTTGTGCCTCAACACATTCCACTTAAAAAAGGAGAAGAAGAACTTCAACATTAATTTTTCTTTAAACAGATTTAAAACCCGTTTCTTAAGGAACGGGTTTTTTTGTTTTCAAAAACAAAGAAAGTCCAATAGGTTTTTTCTGCTGAGTAGTTGAATTCCCTATCTTTGGAAGAATGAATGAGTATTTGGACCCTTCCGATCAAAACTTTTCTAAAGAAGACAACGATATCGATCGTGCTTTACGGCCGTTGAGTTTTGATGACTTTGCAGGACAGGACACGATTTTAGAGAATTTAAAAGTATTTGTCTCTGCTGCTAAACAGCGAGATGAAGCGTTAGATCACACGCTTTTTCACGGCCCTCCAGGATTGGGAAAAACCACACTGGCGCATATTTTGGCAAATGAACTCAATGTAGGAATCAAGCTCACTTCCGGACCCGTTTTAGACAAACCCGGAGACCTCGCAGGCCTGTTGACCAACTTGCAGGCGAGAGATATTTTATTCATTGATGAGATACATCGATTGAGTCCCATTGTAGAAGAATATTTGTATTCTGCTATGGAAGACTACAAAATTGATATTTTGATAGAATCGGGTCCTAATGCGCGTACGGTTCAAATCAATTTAGAACCTTTTACCTTGGTGGGGGCTACCACCCGATCGGGCTTGCTTACAGCGCCCATGCGGGCACGGTTTGGAATCAGCAACCGACTGCAATATTATTCGACAGAGCTGTTGGGAACGATCGTGGAACGAAGCGCAGAAATTTTAAATGTTCCGATAGACCAAGAGGCTGCAATTGAGATTGCAGGGCGCAGTAGAGGGACTCCGCGAATTTCCAACGGTTTGTTGAGAAGGGTACGCGATTTTGCTCAAATCAAAGGCGATGGAACAATCGATATGAAAATCACCCAATACGGTTTAAATGCACTCCAAGTGGATGCACACGGTTTGGACGAAATGGACAACAAAATATTAACCACTCTCATCGATAAATTTAAAGGAGGTCCTGTTGGGATTACGACTTTGGCGACTGCAGTTTCTGAAAACGCAGAAACCATAGAAGAGGTGTATGAACCCTTTTTAATCCAACAAGGATTTATAGTCCGTACCCCACGTGGACGTGAGGTGACGACAAGAGCCTATAGACATCTGGGAAGAATAAAGAACAACCAAGAAGGACTCTTTTAACGAAAAAAAGAGCAGCGATGACTTCTCAAGCCACAAACCATACTCAACGCATTAAGAATCAAGCGAAGGCGCTTGGATTTCTTTCGTGCGGTATTTCCAAAGCCGAGTTTTTAGAAGAAGAAGCCCCTAGATTGGAGCACTGGCTGAATCAAAACCATCATGGGAAAATGGGTTATATGGCAAATCATTTTGACAAACGGTTGGATCCTCGCTTGCTTGTCCCCAGTGCCAAAAGTGTGGTTTCATTATTGTTAAATTATCATACCGATCAACTCCAAGAAGATCCTGAGGCACCCAAAATTTCCACCTATGTCTATGGGAAAGATTATCACGATGTCATCAAAGACAAGCTGAAAGCCTTGATGGCATTTATACATAAAGAAATAGGAGAAGTAGGAGGTCGGGTGTTTGTAGATTCTGCTCCTGTGATGGACAAAGCCTGGGCTTCCAAAAGCGGTTTGGGGTGGATCGGAAAAAACACCAATCTGATTTCTAAAAAAGTAGGCTCTTTCTTTTTTATTGCCGAGTTGATTATTGATTTGGAGTTGGACTACGATCCCCCTACTACAGATCATTGCGGAAGCTGTACCGCTTGTATTGACGCCTGTCCCACAGATGCGTTGATTCAGCCATACCAAATCGATGGCAGTAAATGTATTTCCTATTTAACGATCGAATTAAAGGATCAAATTCCAACCGAGTTTCAGGGTAAAATGGATCAATGGGCTTTTGGTTGTGATGTCTGTCAAACCGTTTGTCCTTGGAATCGTTTTGCTACGCCACACCAAGAAACGGCTTTTGAGCCGGAGCCCGAATTGCTCTCCCTAACCAAAAAAGACTGGGAAGAAATGACCGAAGAGGTCTTTGAAGTCTTGTTTAAGAACAGCGCGATCAAACGAACCAAATACAAAGGTTTACAGCGCAACATCAAATTTCTTTCCTCTTAGAGGAGGCTCGAATAAGGAGTTGCGTCCTAACAATCTCTTGGACATAGGATTTAACAGGTTCCATTGTATCAGACTCTTGTGTTTTCAGGAGAAGCTGCTGCACTTTTTTACCAATACGAGTACCATTCTGTTCTACTGTGCTTAATTGAGGAGTGATTAATGAAGAGATCATCCAGTTACTGAACCCAATAATAGCCACATCTTCTGGAACTCGATAACCCCGCTCTTCAAAAGCACGCAGCGCCCCCCACTGCAACCAAATCTGTAATAGCAAACAAACCTTCTAGATCAGGGTGTTTTTCAAGTAACTTGAGGACAGTGTTAAAACCTTCCTCAAAATTGTTTTCGTTACAAATGGCAACCAAGTCCTCCTCATACGGAATTTAGTTTTGCTTCAATGCTTTTTTATAGCCCAAAAAGCGATCTATGGAAATTTGGGGCATGAGGTCGCCACGCAGGTGAGCAATTTTTTTGCATACCTGACTGATCAGTTGTTCGGTAGCTTGGTAGGCAGCTTTCTGATCATTATTTACAACCTGACAAGTGGGAACCAACTTTACTTTCCGGTCAAATAATATCAAGATGCTTTTTCAGGCCTTCTTTTGACAATTGCAAAGGAAGGTTTTGACTATGAAGAACTCCCTACTCTGGGCTTTGAGAATTTAGGATATGTTACCGACGCCAAGAAAATAAAAGTAAAAGAAGGAGAATTGATTTTAGTGGCTCAAAATAATGGAAAATTAAAAGCCTTCAAGAGGGAAAGTCCTTGACGGGTCTTTTTTTGCAATTATTGAAAAACCCTTTACAAGCAGATTGATCGAAAAAAGCGTATTTTTACACGGTAAATTTAATGACCGAGAAACTGTATTTATTTTAAAGATTAATTGAATTAATAAATCCAGTGTGATAATATGATAAAAACGATCAAACTTACTTTTTGTCTTTTTGTTTTAGCAATTCATTTTAGTTGTTCAGAAAACACGGAGTACATCAACAAAATTCAAGACCCTGAACTCTTTCAAGAGGCCGTGCAAAACCTTACGGATATTGTGGTTTACGATATTTTCTCTCCCCCAGTAGCTTCCCGAGTGTATTTGTATCCTACCCTTGCTGCCTATGAAATTGTATCTCATTACAACCCAGATGAGTTTAACTCTCTGGTGGGTCAGGTAAAAGAATTAAAAAAAATCCCTACCTCTGACAATCCCGACATCAATCCGCAACTGGCCGCTTTATTTTCCTTTAATGCTGTGGGGAAGGCTTTGATTTTTTCGGAAGACAAAATCGAAGCATTTCAAGAAGCTTTTAAGAAGAAATTGAAAACCTACAAAGTTCCTAGTCGTGTTAGTAAAGCTTCAGAGGCCTATGGTGAAGAAGTTGCTGCAGCTATTTTAGAATGGGCTTCGGGAGATTACTACAACCAAACAAGAACCTTTCCAAAATATACAATTCGAGAAGAAGACCGCTATTGGAAACCTACCCCTCCGGATTATATGGACGGAATCGAACCGCACTGGCAAGAAATCCGAACCATGGTATTAGATTCTTCCAACCAATTTCCGCCCAAAGACCCGCTTCCTTTTGACCTAAAAAAGGGAAGTCCCTTTCAAAAACAGTTGATGGAAGTCTTTGAGGTAACCAATGGACTTACAGAAGAACAAGTAGATATCGCCAAATTTTGGGATTGTAATCCGTACGTAACACATCACAGAGGGCACGCCATGTTTGCTACAAAGAAAATCACTCCCGGAGGGCATTGGATTGGGATTACAGCAATAGTCACTCGACAAGCGAAAAGCTCTTTTGATGAGACCGTCAATGCCTATGCCAATGTATCCATTGCCTTATTCGATGCATTTATCAGTTGCTGGGATGAAAAATGGGAAACCTTAGTGGTCCGTCCAGAGACATTGATCAATCAATACTACGACGAGGAATGGCTTCCTCTCCTACAAACACCCCCCTTTCCAGAATACACCAGTGGGCACTCGGTCATTTCCCGTGCTGCTGCCGTTACCTTGACGGATTTATATGGAGACAATTTTAAATTTACAGATACGACAGAACTTGCCTACGGCCTTCCCAAGCGTAGTTATTATTCGTTTATTCACGCTTCTGAAGAAGCCGCCATCTCGAGACTGTATGGAGGAATTCATTATAGGATGGCCATAACTGAGGGAGTAGAACAAGGTCAACAAGTAGGCGCGTATATCGTAAATCAGATTCAAACAAAAAAAATTCCTTAGTCAAGAACTAAGGAATTCCTCTTATAACTTATAGCCAGCAATAAATAAAACGACCCCCTTTAGCTTTGGTGTCCTTGTTACTAGATAAAAAATTCAATCTAGTTTCGGGGAGTTTTCTATACTTTTAAGCCGCTTATAAAAACATCAAAAGTCAAAATAATTAAGTACATTCAACTTTATTTTTAAGAAAAATACTGCTATGGAAAACGAACAACAAAGAAGAGCTGCACTGGTCTATCACGCCAAGCCTAGACCGGGAAAGACAAAAATTGTTCCGACAAAAAATCACAGTACACAGCGTGATTTAGCCTTGGCTTACTCGCCCGGAGTAGCCATTCCTTGTATTGAAATTGAAAAAAAACATTCCGATGTTTACAAATACACCAACAAAGGAAATCTAGTCGCTGTGATTTCTAATGGAACCGCTGTTCTAGGTCTGGGTGATATCGGCCCTGATGCATCCAAACCGGTAATGGAAGGAAAGGCGCTGTTGTTTAAAATTTTTGCAGGAATTGACGTTTTTGACATTGAAGTGGATGCCAAAGACCCCGAAAAATTTATAGAGGCGGTAAAGGCAATTGCCCCCACTTTTGGAGGAATAAACCTCGAGGACATCAAATCCCCAGAAGCCTTTGAGATTGAACGTCGTCTTAAGGACGAGTTGGACATTCCTGTCATGCATGACGACCAACACGGAACGGCTATAATTTCTGCTGCGGCGTTACTCAATGCACTGGAACTGGCGGAAAAGAAAATTGAGGAAGTTTCCATTGTAGTTTCTGGAGCAGGGGCTGCAGCAATATCCTGTACCAAATTGTACCTCGCTTTCGGAGCAAAAATTGACAATATTGTCATGTTAGACAGTAAGGGAGTTATCAAAAAAAGCAGAGAAAATCTTACCCCTGAAAAAGCGCAGTTTGCCACTGGGCGGTCGGTATCAACTTTGGAAGAAGCTCTAGTTGATGCGGATGTTTTTATCGGTTTGTCTCAACCTAAGATTGTGACGCCAGCAATGCTCAAAAAAATGGCAGCGAATCCCATTGTTTTTGCAATGGCCAATCCAGATCCTGAGATCGGTTATGAAGAAGCCTGTGAAGTACGTAAAGACATTATTATGGCTACGGGTCGGTCAGACCATCCCAATCAGGTGAACAACGTATTGGGTTTTCCTTTCATCTTTAGGGGTGCACTGGATGTACGGGCCACCCGTATCAACGAAGCCATGAAAATGGCAGCGGTTAAAGCGCTCGCCGAATTGGCCAAGGAGCCCGTACCCGAACAAGTCAATGTGGTCTATGATAAAACTCGTTTGAGTTTTGGAAAAGAATACATCATCCCCAAGCCTTTTGATCCGCGTTTGATCACTACTGTTCCTCCCGCAGTAGCCCAAGCGGCAATGGATTCAGGAGTGGCTACGGAACCGATAGAGGATTGGGATCGCTATGCCATAGCGCTAGAAAAAAGATTAGGGAATTCTCAAAAAATAGTTCGCCTACTTCACGACCGAGCCAAGGCAGCGCCCAAACGGTTGGTTTTTGCTGAAGCGGATCAAATGGATGTACTCAAGGCAGCTCAAATTGTACATGAGGAAGGCATTGCTCATCCCATACTCTTGGGCAATAAGTCCGTTATTGAAGACCTGCGAAAAGTGATTGAATTTGACGATGCTGTAGAAATCATTGATCCTAAAGAAATGGATCAAGAAGACACTCGAAAAAAATATGCCGAACTGTTTTGGGACGCGCAAAACCGAAAAGGATACACCTTGTACGACGCACAACGTTTGATGCGTGAACGCAATTATTTTGCCTCCATGATGATCAAAAATGGAGACGCTGATGCGATGATTTCGGGCTATTCTAGAAATTATCGTTCGGTGGTGAAACCCATTTTGGAAACCATTCCAAAGTCCAAAGGGGTAAGCAAGGTAGCGGCTACAAACTTGATGTTGACCAAGTCGGGGCCTTTGTTTTTATCCGATACTACGATTAATGCAGAGCCCACTGCAAAAGAACTGGCTAAAATTACTCAAATGACAGGACAGATGGCGCAACTTTTTGGCTTGGAACCTGTGATTGGGATGCTTTCTTTTTCAAATTTCGGCTCCTCTCGGTTTCCACAAGCAAAAAGAGTGTCTGAGGCTGTTTCGATGTTGCATCGGAGTAATCCCGATTTGGCAGTAGACGGTCCCATTCAATCCGATTTTGCTTTAAATAAAGGGCTTTTACAAGACCGATTTCCTTTTTCCGCGTTGAGCAATAAAAAAGTGAATGTACTGGTATTTCCCAATCTGGACGCTGCCAACATCACCTATAAATTAATGAAAGAACTCAATGAAGCGCTTTCTATCGGCCCTATTTTAATGGGTCTCAGCGAACCCATTCATATTTTACAACTGGGGGCTTCGGTCACTGAAATTGTCAACATGTCGGCCATCGCAGTGGTCGATGCACAATCAAAAAATAAATAGAAGCAAATGATTACTCAAATTATAGGTCGTTTAGTGGAAAAAACCCCAACTCAAGTTGTGATTGACTGTAACGGAGTGGGGTATGCAGTTCATATTTCGTTGCATACGTTTTCACAAATCGGAAACGACGAAAACATTAAACTTTTTACGCATTTGCAAATTCGTGAAGATGCCCATACGTTATTTGGATTTCACACACCGATGGAACGTTCTGTTTTTTTGCTTTTGCTTTCCGTTTCAGGGATTGGAGCCAGTACCGCTCGAACCATGTTATCCTCTCTGGAACCCCAGCAAATACAGCGTGCGATCGTATCTGAAGACCTCAATACAATTAAATCCGTCAAAGGAATTGGGCTAAAAACAGCGCAACGTGTTTTAATCGAATTAAAAGATAAAATGATGAATCTCTTCGATGGTGAAGAAATTCAGATTTTAGGGAACAATACAATCAAAGATGAAGCGTTATCAGCATTAGAGGTTCTTGGTTATTCAAGAAAACAGTCTGAGCGTATCGTGGATGGCATTATTCAAAGTACACCCGACTGTTCTGTAGAGGAACTGATCAAGGAGGCTCTGAATAAATTGTAAATTTTTGATTGAACCCACTAAAAATGTAATTTTTAGATCTCCCCAAAGCTTCATCCTAACCTTCATCTGGGTGCTGTTTTCTATGGGGAGTGTATTTTCACAAGAAGCTGCTGAACTAGGAACCCTTTCGCCTCCTGCTTCAAACAGCATCGAGCGCTTGTACACCTACGATTCGGAAACAGACCGTTATATCCTTACCGAAGAAATTGGAGGGTATCCCATCAGTACTCCCTTGGTTTTGACCGTTAAAGAATACGAGGCTTTGGTTTTGAAAGAGCAAATGCAAGGGTACTTTCAAGAGAAAGTTCAGGCTTTGAGTGGTTATGGTGCCAACCTGGAAGACGCTCAAAAAAACCTACTCCCAGAATTGTATGTCAACAATAAATTTTTTGAATCGATCTTTGGTAGCAACTCGATTGACATCTCCCCCCAAGGGTCTATCGGTATTGACCTAGGCTACCGCTACCAGCGTAATGATAACCCCATCGCTTCGGTTATCAATAGACGCTCCCCGGGTTTTGATTTCGATCAAAGAATCAGCTTGAGCCTTCTTGGAAAGATAGGAGAGCGACTGCAGATCACCGCAAATTACGATACAGAAGCAACCTTTGATTTTCAGAATCTGGTCAAAATTCAATTTAATCCTCCTCAATTGTCAGAGGTTCCTGGATTGATTCCTGGGAAATTAGGTTCAAACCTCAACCGATTACAACAAGATGTATCGGGACGGGTAAATCAGGTAAAAGAAATAATCAACGAGGTAAATCAAACCCTAGATCAAGCCAAAAACACCCTTAATCAGGCCAAACAGAAGATCGAAAGTTTAAAAAATAACATTACGCAGCTGCCGAATAGTACCGCCCAGGTGGGCAATCAAGTAACAGACTATCTAAACGGTAAGGTGACTGAAGATGCCATCCTCCAAAACATTGACATTGGGAACATCAGTATGCCGATCAACAGTAACCTGATCCAAGGAGCCCAGAGTTTATTTGGAGTTCGCGCTGATTTAAAATTTGGAAATACCACCATTTCCAGTGTTTTTTCGGAACAGCGTTCTCAATCACAAAACATCGCCACTCAAGGTGGGGGTAAACTTCAGGAGTTCAATCTTTTTGCTTTAGATTATGAGGAGGACCGTCATTATTTTATAAGTCAATATTTTAGAGACAACTACGATAGTTTTTTAGCGAATTATCCCTACATCAATTCGCCGGTGCAAATCACAAGAATCGAAGTTTGGGTGACCAACAGAGGGTATCAAACTCAGAATGTAAGAAACATCGTGGCGCTACAAGATTTGGGAGAAGCGCATCCTGAAAACACCCGTTTAGACGATGGCATCTCAGGATTTTTCAACACCTCAAACCCGATGGATCCGCCTCAAAATCAGGTAAACAAATTGGATCCCGATGAAATTGGTTTTGGAGGAATTTTAAATGATAAAATTAGAGATATTGCCACTGTTAAAAATGGTTTTGATGGGCTTAAAGTCAGTGAAGGGATTGATTATGCCGTGTTGGAAAGCGCACGAAAGCTCAAATCCCAGGAATTTACGTATCATCCGCAACTCGGGTATATTTCCTTAAACCAGCGTTTGAGTAATGATGAAATTTTAGGAGTTGCTTTTCAGTACACGTATTTGGGGAAAGTCTATCAAGTAGGAGAATTTGCCAATGGTGAGATTCCCGGGACTTCCATTACCCAGCAAAATAACGTCCCTGGTCAAGCCGCTCTACAACCTCAAATTCAAACCAACAGCCTTATCGTTAAACTACTAAAAAGTAGTCTGACGGATGTTCGTCAACCTGTATGGGATTTGATGATGAAAAACATTTACAATACGGGAGCCTTTCAATTGTCTGAAGAAGACTTTCGATTGAATATTTTATATACCGATCCTTCTCCTATTAATTATTTAACTCCTGTTGACTCTGCCATTTGGCCTGAGGATCTGGAGGATGAAATTTTGCTAAACACCATGAATCTAGACCGGTTGAATGCCTATCAAGATTTGGTTCCCAATGGAGATGGGTTTTTTGACTACCTCCCAGGCATTACAATAGATCCGCGCTATGGACGAGTTATTTTTCCTAAAGTAGAACCTTTTGGCTCTTTCTTATTTGTGTTGTTAGACAATCCAGAATCTGCAAAGGAGGACTACGAAATCGATAACAGTTTTAATAAAAATCAGAAGAAATATGTTTTTAAGGAAATGTATTCCTTAACGAAAGCCGCTGCTTTAGAATTTACTGAAAAGAATAAATTCCAGCTCAAAGGCCGCTACAAGTCCGAAGGCGGTGATGGGATTAGTATTGGGGCTTTTAATATTCCTAGAGGATCGGTTCGGGTGACAGCAGGAGGGAGATTGCTTCAGGAAGGATTGGACTATACCGTAAATTATGAAATTGGCCGGGTAAAAATACTGGATGAAGGTCTTAAAGCTTCCAATATTCCAATAGATATTTCAGTGGAAAACAACTCTTTTTTTAATCAACAGAACAAACGGTTTTCGGGATTGAATGTAAACCACAGAATCAATGATAAATTTTATGTTGGGGGAACGCTGATCAACCTCAGTGAAAATCCTTTGACGCAAAAGGCCAATTATGGAACCGAACCCGTAAACAACACCATGATGGGTTTCAACACGAACTTTTCAACGGAACTCCCTTTTTTAACCCGTTTAGTAAACAAGTGGCCTACCATCCAAACGAATATTCCTTCTCAACTCTCTTTTCGGGGAGAAGTAGCAAATTTGGCCGCCAAAGATCCGAGGAACACCCAGCTCAATGGAGAAACCAATGTATATATCGATGATTTTGAAGGGGCTCAAACCAATATTGATGTCAAAGGGTTTACCGCTTGGAACCTTTCCAGTGTCCCCGTCAATGGAGTGCCGGGAGCTGATGCCGAGGGTTTAGTGAGTGGCTATGCGCGTTCCAAACTGGCTTGGTACTCTATCGATCAAGTTTTTTATTCCAGACAACCCACAGGAATTAACAATGACGATATTTCAAGTAATGAGACGAGAAGTATCTTTATAGATGAATTGTTTCCCGAGCAGGATTTGGTTCAGGGGATGCTCCGAAGACTTCCTACCTTGGATTTGGCCTACTATCCCAGAGAAAAAGGGCCATACAACAACGCACCTCAAAATCAGTTTTTAGCCAATCCAAAAAAGAATTGGGGCGGGATTACCCGAGCTTTAAATGCGACCAACTTTGAACAGTCCAATATGGAATTTATTGAATTTTGGTTGTTGGATACCTTTTCCGATAAAGAGACCCAATCAGATGAGTTGGGAGAGTTGGTATTTCACTTGGGAAATATTTCCGAGGACATCCTCCGCGATGGAAGAAAACAATTTGAAAATGGTTTGCCTACAGCAAATGAATCCAGTCCGACCTATGAAACCCCTTGGGGAAAAGTCCCTGCGAACCAATCTTTGGTATACGCCTTTAATTCCAATCCTGAAGATCGTCCGCAACAGGATGTCGGTTTGGATGGACTCAGCGATGAAGAAGAAGCAACAATTTTTACCAATGGGCCTCCCCGCGATCCTGCTGGAGACAACTATGAATATTTTCTTCAGGCAGAAGGAGGTGTTTTAGAACGTTATAAACGCTACAACGGATTTGAAAACAACACTCCCATAGCTTTTAGCGATACAGATCGAGGAAATACCACAGAACCCGATACGGAAGATATCAATAGAGACCAAAGCATGAACACGATTGACAGTTATTTTGAATATCGTGTTCCCATTTTCAAAAGCATGCAGGTGGGAAATCATCCGTTTATCACCGATGTAAGAGAAAATATTGAAGTTAAGGCACCCAATGGAGATGAATACACCACTCGGTGGATCCAGTTCAAAATCCCTATCCAAAAATCCTACTATGAAAACACCTCCTTTGACACCTACTTTGAGGCAGTAAATGAAATCAACGATTTGCGTTCCATACGTTTTATGCGAATGCTTTTAAGCGGTTTTGAAGAAGAGGTCGTTTTTCGTTTTGGTACTTTGGACTTGGTCCGAGGAGATTGGAGAAGGTATAACAAACCGTTGAATGAAGATCTTTTGGTCAACACTGCAACGACAGTGGACATCAGTACAGTAAATATTTTGGAGAATGAAAATCGAATTCCAATCAACTATGTTTTACCACCCGAAATTCAAAGAGAGCAGATCAACAACAACAACACCATCATTCGTCAAAATGAACAATCCCTTTCCTTCCGTGTTTGTGACTTAAAGCCTATGGATGCCAGAGGGATTTTCAAAGCCGTAAATCTAGACATGCGTCAATATAGTAAACTTCGGATGTTTTTGCATGCGGAATCGTTACCAGGAAATGAGCCGCTTCCCGGAGCAGGTTCTGAAGATGAATTTGATCGTAGGATGGTCGCATTTATCCGTTTAGGAACCGATTATCAAGATAATTTTTACCAAATAGAAATCCCTTTAAAACCCACGGACTATACGGAAAACATGTCCAATCGGTTGACGGCCGAGGAGGTGTGGATTCCGGAGTCAAATTCATTGGAAATTCCTGTTGAACTATTGTCAAAATTAAAGGCAAAAGCGCTGCAACAACTCGGTTTAGGGGAAACCCTTTACTATGATGAAGACTTAAACCCCATTCAAGAATTTACACCAATAAGCAGTTTGCCTGGTCAGAAAAAATACAAACTTGCCATTCACGGAAATCCCTCCTTGGGTGCTATCCGAACGTTAATGATTGGGGTTAAAAACCCATCGGTTCAATTGGGAGAAGACCTGTGTGGAGAGGTTTGGTTTAATGAACTGCGAATCTCAGGAATTGACAGTGAGGGGGGATGGGCTGCTATTGGAGCTTTAGATGCCAATCTTGCTGATTTTGCAACCTTTTCTGCCAACGGACGTTATTCTTCTATTGGGTTTGGAAGTATCGATCAAACTCCCAATCAAAGGACTCGCGAAGAGCTACTTCAATACGACCTTATTTCCAACGTCAACCTCGGGCAACTAACCCCCGCCAATTGGGGACTTCAAATTCCATTGAGTTTTGCTAACGGGGAAACCTTCATCACCCCAAAGTACGACCCTTTTTACCAAGATCTAAAATTGAAAGATCGTCTCAGTACAGCAGATCGTGTCACCCAACGAGATTCCATAAGAAACCAAGCCATCGATTATACCCGTCGCAAAAGTATAAGTCTGATCGGGATCAGAAAAAACAATACAGGAGCGGGAAAACCCCGCTTTTACAGTCCAGAAAATTTCGATTTCTCTTATGCCTATAACGAGTTGGAACACCGCGACTTTGAAATCGAAAAGCAAGAAGAAGTCAATTTATTACTCGGAGCAAACTATGGGTATTCTTTTAGCTCAAAACCGATTGAGCCCTTTAAAAAAGTGAAATTCTTTAATCGAAAAAAATACTGGAGGTGGTTACAACAATTGAATTTCAATTTGCTTCCCAGTTCTTTGGAAGGGGCGACCAAAATCAACAGAATTTTAAACAATCAGAAGTTTAGACAGGTATATTTGGAAGGAACCGATACGGCACTCCAGCGCAGTTTGCCCAACCTACAACAGCGGAACTTTTTATTTGACTACAATTACGCTTTAAGTTATAATCTGACCCGCTCGCTTCGATTCAATTTCAATGCAGCTACAAGCAGTATTATCCGGCAAAACTTAGATATGAATCAAAGTGAATCCAGTCTATTACAAAACAACCAAAGGGTGTTGTGGGAAGGTCTCTTCAATGCAGGAGAACCCAATTCACATTTTCAGTCTTTAGCTTTAAACTACAAGCTTCCCTTTCAATACATTCCCTTTTTAAACTTTATTGACGCCACGTATAACTATACAGGAAATTTTAATTGGCAACGGGGTTCCGAGGCTTTGGCAGAGGTGATGAACGCGGATGGGACTCCTCTAGGATTGGTCAACACCATTCAAAACAACAATACCAAAACCTTGACGGGTGCACTTTCGTTTTCAAAGCTTTATAAGGTCCTAGGTTTGAAGACCAACAAAAAGAGCAGTTTTCAGGCAAAAGTCAATGCTGCTCAAGCAAAAGATTCAACAGCAAAAAAGAATACTGCGTTTAAAAAGAGCTTGACTAAAATTGTTGACATACTAACAGCAGTAAAGCGTGTTCAGGCGAGTTATAATGAAAACAATGGAACGGTACTGCCTGGATATCTGCCTTCCGTAGGTTTTGCAGGAGGGATGCGCCCTACTTTGGGATATACCTTTGGGAGCCAAGCAGATGTTCGCTACGAAGCGGCTAGACAAGGCTGGCTTACTGGTTTTCCTAGCTTCAATCAGTTGTTCAGTCAGTTGCGTTCCAATAAATTTAAAGCAACCGCACAAGTAGTTCCCTTCAACGGATTGATTATTGATTTAAACGCAGAACGCGATTTTACTGAAAACAAACTCGAAAATTTTAAAGTCGAAAATCAGGAGTACCTCCCTCAAAATTCCAATATTTTAGGAAACTTTGGTATGTCAACTGTTTTATTAAAAACAGCGTTTAATCCTACCCAAGGTACAGTAAGCTCCAACTTTGAAAAATTCCGAGAATACCGAAGTATCATTGCGAGACGACTTGCCGATACCAGTGCGTTCTCCGATTTGGGAACAGATGGGGAAGGGTTTCCCAAAGGGTTCGGAAAAACACAGCAGTCCGTATTACTGCACTCCTTCGTTGCGGCTTATTCCGGCGCAAATCCCAATGAAACTCCACTGAATCCTATAAAAAGGACGCCCCTTCCTAATTGGAGTTTAAAATTTACCGGGCTTACAGAAATCAAATCAATCGCTAGAATTTTTAATCGACTTTCTATAAATCACGCCTACCGTGCCAGCTATACACTGACCAATTTCCAAACCAATTTCGAGTACGATCCTACGCTACCCGAACAGACAGATAGGTCAGGGAATTTTATTCCCGAACGCCTGTATTCTAATATCAATTTGGTAGAACAGTTTAATCCGCTGGTCCGATTGGATATGGAATTAAACAATTCGCTCAAGGTATTGGCGGAACTGAGAAAAGAACGAGCCATTTCTTTGAGCTTAGACAACAATTTGATTACAGAAAGCAGTGGTGACGAATATGTCGTTGGCCTTGGGTTTCGGGTTCCAGATTTGAGGTTTAGAACGAGTATAGGAGGCCGCAGAGTGATTTTGCGAGGAGATTTAAACATCAAAGCAGATGTCTCCTATCGGGACAATGTCACCGTGTTGAGAAACTTAGAATACGACAACAATCAAGTCACCGCTGGTCAACGGTTAATGGCAATTAAAGTAACAGCTGACTATGCCCTTACAAAGAATCTCACAGCTTTGTTTTTCTACGACCACAATTTTTCAGAGTTTGCCATCTCCACCGCTTTTCCTCAAACCAGCATCCGATCTGGATTTACTATTCGGTACAATTTTGGAAATTAAAAACCTTTTTTGCTAAAAGAATTCTTTTACATTTGTTTCACTAAAAAAAGGAAATAATGAATGTACCTGCAGACTTAAAATACACCAAAGACCACGAATGGATCAAATTAGAGGGTGATATAGCTACGATTGGCATTACTGATTTTGCTCAGGGAGAACTGGGAGACATTGTCTATGTAGAAATTGAAACGCTGAATGACAGTTTAGACTCGGAAGCGGTATTTGGTTCTGTAGAAGCTGTAAAGACCGTATCAGATCTTTTTATGCCTGTGTCTGGGGAAGTGATTGAAATCAACGAAACTTTAGAAGATGCCCCCGAGACGGTTAATGATGATCCCTATGGTGCAGGATGGATGGTCAAGGTACAGTGTAGTGATTTGACACAAATAGAAGGACTTTTAGATGCAAATGCCTATTCAACGCTGGTTACAGGAGGGTAACTATTTTAAAATTTTAGCAGGAGTTGCTACTCTTGTAGTGGCATACCTCTCCTTAAAACCCCCAGGTCCAGAAGAAAAATCTTGGGATTTTTTTCTTATTCGAGGGGATTTAATTTTGCATTTTACCTGTTATTTTGGGCTGAGTATTCTTTATATTTTCGCGTTTTTTAAACATCGTGCCACCTATAAAAAGGCATTGATTTCAAGTGTTCTGGTTGGGACCCTCTTGGAGCTCTTACAATTGACTCCTTACTTTCAACGTTATTTTGACTACCAAGACTTAATCGCAAATTTTCTAGGAGCGGCGATGGGAATCTTCTCCATTTGGTTTTTATTTCGTTATTCTACAGAAGAATAAGTTGTTTTAATTAGATTTTTTTTTAGCTTAGCTATCTAAAATTTGTTAAAAAATGCAGCCTAAAAAAAGCGAAAAAGTAGATTTGACTAAGAACAGTAGTCTCTATTTTGTCATTGGTTTAGCAGTAGTCTTACTTGTTTCTTGGCAAACCATTGAGTGGAAAACATACAAAAAAATGTATGACTATGAAGCCCTTAATGTAGAAGACGAAGATGACGAAGAAATTCCAATCACAGAACAAATTAAAACACCTCCACCTCCGCCACCGCCACCGCCACCAGCACCTGAGGTGATTGAAATCGTAGAAGATGAAGAAGAAGTCGAAGAAACCGTTATTGAGTCTACGGAAACCGATGAGGAAGAAATTGTTGAAATAGTAGAGGTTGAGGAAGAAGATGAGGATATTGATGTTCCCTTTGCAGTAATTGAAGATGTTCCTATTTTTCCAGGTTGCGAACGAGTAAAAAAATCAGAGCGCAGAAAATGTTTCCAAGAAAAAATGAACAAGCACATCCGCAAAAACTTCCGCTATCCAGAAATTGCTCAAGAAATGGGAATCCAGGGACGTGTATATGTCAACTTTATCATCTCTAAAGACGGAAGTATCACAAACATCCGTATGCGAGGACCAGATAAAAACCTAGAAAAAGAGGCGCAGCGAATCATATCAAAATTACCTTCGATGACGCCAGGAAAACAAAGAGGTCGTCCTGTACGTGTACCGTTTAGTATCCCGATTACCTTTAGGTTACAATAAAAACCTTTTAGATATATAGTTAAACCAGCCTTTTGGCTGGTTTTTTTATTTCGATAAATGCGGTACAATTTTTGATACTATTGTACTAAACCCCAAAATCATGGAAATAAAAAAATCCCCTAAAGCAGATTTGCAAAAAAAACAGTAGTCTCTATTTTGTCATTGGGCTCGCATTCGTCTTATTTTTCTCATGGCAGGCCATAGAATGGAAAACTTACAAAAAAACATTTGACTACGAAGCGCTCGATGTAGATGAGGACGAGGATGAAGAAATTCCCATTACCGAACAGATTAAAACACCACCCCCGCCACCACCCCACCACCCCCGGCACCACAGGTTATTGAAATCGTAGAAGACGAAGAGGACGTTGAGGAAACAGTGATTGAATCTACGGAGACAAATGAAGAGGAAATTGTTGAAATTGTAGAAGTTGAGGAAGAAGAAGAAGAAGATGTGGATGTCCCCTTTGCGGTCATAGAAGATGTTCCTATTTTTCCCGGTTGTGAAGGCGTAGCAAAAAGTGAGCGAAGAAATTGTTTTCAAGAAAAAATGAATAAGCATATTCGCAAGAATTTTCGCTATCCAGAAATTGCTCAAGAAATGGGAATTCAGGGGCGTGTGTACGTAAATTTCATCATTTCTAAAGACGGGATCATTACAAACATCCGTATGCGAGGACCAGACAAAAACTTGGAGAAAGAGGCGGAACGGATCATCTCTAAACTCCCGAAAATGACCCAAGGAAAACAACGCGGTAGAGCTGTACGTGTTCCCTTTAGTATTCCTATAATATTCCGATTGCAATAAGGGGAAAAAGAATTCTAATCTTGTAACAGAAATATTGTGCAATGGTTTTTTCTCACTTATCTTTGCTCCTTGAATGATGAGGACTGATGCCGTCAAATAAAACCATTGCAATTTTAAACCGACAACAGACATTCGCTGATTTTTCCCAGCTGACCAAGTTTAGACTTTCAATCTCTGTAGTTATATCCTCTCTTGCGGGTTATTTTTTAGCGGTACAACAAGTTGATTATGTTACCCTGCTTTTATTGATAGTGGGAGGCTATGCGATGGTGGGAGCCTCAAATGCATTCAATCAGGTTTTTGAAAAAGACCTAGACAATTTGATGCTCCGCACAAAAAACCGTCCACTTCCCGCGGGAAGGATGCATCCAACATCCGCTTTGTTTTTAGGGGTGATTTTGACTGTAATCGGGGTTGCAGCCTTGTATGTCATCAACCTAAAAACAGCATTTTTTGCGAGTATTTCGATCTTTTTATACGCCTGTGTTTATACCCCTCTCAAACAAAAAACACCCCTCGCTGTCTTTGTTGGTGCTTTTCCGGGTGCCATCCCATTTATGTTGGGCTGGGTGGCAGCTACAAATGAATTTGGTATTGAACCCGGTGTCTTGTTTATGCTGCAGTTCTTTTGGCAGTTCCCCCACTTTTGGGCGATTGGCTGGTTAATGCACGATCAATATGAAGCTGCGGGATTTAAAATGCTTCCCTCTGGCGGTAGAGATCAGAATACCGCTTTCCAAATAGTTTTTTACACGCTTTGGACCGTAGTGATTTCTTTGATTCCTGCATTTCAATATACAGGAGCCTTGTATTTGACCAAGACAGCTTCCGTTCTTGTATTCCTTTTGGGTGCTGTTTTTTTATACTATGCGATAAAATTAATGGTTGCCAAAACAGATCATGCAGCCCGCCTTTTGATTCGAGCGAGTATCGTTTATATCACAGGAATACAACTGATTTACGTAATTGATAAATTTTTATTGCAATGAACACCAACGATTCCATAAGTACTAAAACAAATCGAGCCAAAAAAATGATGTTGTGGTTCGGAATGATCAGTATGAGTATGACTTTTGCAGGACTTACCAGTGCCTATGTGGTGAGTAGTTCTCGAGCAGATTGGATACAACAAATTGAGCTTCCTTTTGCGTTTACGCTCAGTACACTACTGATTGTTTTAAGCAGTGGCAGCTTTTACGGTGCCCTAAGAATGTTACGCGCAAACAAGATCAAGGAGACCCAATTGTTGTTACTGTTCACCTTAGGCCTTGCCCTTGCCTTTGTGTATTTTCAGTTTCAGGGGTTTAATGGAATTATCGAAAAAGGATATTATTTTACAGGTCCAGAAAGCAGTATAACCACTTCGTATTTATACGTTTTGGTATTGTTGCATTTAGCCCATCTCACGGCGGGTATTGTGATCGTTTTGAATATTCTGTTTAAGACCCTAAAAGGAGTTTATGTTCAAGGAAATACCTTAGGCTTTGAACTAGCTTTAACTTTTTGGCATTTTCTGGATATACTGTGGGTATATTTATTTTTATTCGTTTCATTCTACGGGTAAAAATTAATAAATTTGTAAAAGAATTTAACACACGACTATGGAAGTAACTACAAACGCATCTGTGGAGCAGACACAGGTTTGGGGAGGCGGAAACAAACCACTCAATGCCAGTTATGGCAAAATGATGATGTGGTTTTTTATCGTTTCAGATGCACTCACCTTCACCGGTTTTCTCGTTTCTTACGGTTTTTCAAGATTCAAGAACATCAATTCTTGGCCCATTGCAGATGAGGTATTTACGCATTTCCCATTTTTACACGGTATCGATGCTCCCATGTACTATGTCGCTTTGATGACCTTTATCTTGATTTTTTCATCGGTGACCATGGTACTGGCGGTAGATGCGGGCCACCATATGAACAAAGCCAAAGTGACGTTTTATATGTTGCTTACCATTATCGGAGGTGCCATTTTTGTCGGGTCTCAAGCCTGGGAATGGAAAAATTTTATCAAGGGAGAATATGGGGCTCTCGAAACTCGAGGGGGTCAAATCCTACAATTTGTCAATGCGGAAACGGGAAAGCGCGCCGCGATTCAGGAGTTCGCCTTAGGAATAGAATCCGACCGGGCTACCCACCAATCGTATAATGGAATTTGGTACCAAGATGAAAAAGCATTACCCAATGTTTCTGTAGCCGAAGTTAAAAAAGGATTTTTAGCAGATCCAAGCCTTGTCATTCGGACACAACAACTCACCGAAGAAGGACAGAAAACCGTCTTAACACGTGACGCTTCTCTCGCAAAAATTGACGAAGCTGTGGGTGTAGTGGAAGGCGCTAACCTCATTCACAACGAATACGGAAATCGACTTTTTGCAGATTTCTTTTTTTTCATAACAGGATTTCACGGGTTTCACGTTCTTTCAGGAGTCGTGATCAATGTCATTATTTTCTTTAATGTCATTCTAGGGACTTATCAACGAAGAGGGCATTATGAAATGGTAGAAAAAGTAGGACTTTATTGGCACTTTGTCGATTTGGTTTGGGTCTTTGTATTCACTTTTTTCTATCTCGTTTAACACATAAAATCAAAACAAATGGCAGCAGAAGGACATAAATTAGCCATCTTTAGAGGACTTTTAAAGTTCAAATCCAATCAGCAGAAAATATGGGGTGTGTTGATTTTTCTCTCTATAGTGACCACCATTGAAGTTGCCTTAGGGATTATAAAACCTGAAGTCCTCATGAGTAGCTTTTTACGAATGAAACTACTCAATTGGATTTTTATCATTTTGACCATAGTAAAGGCGTATTATATTGCCTGGGACTTTATGCACATTCGCGATGAACGCAGTGGGTTGAAAAATGCCATTGTTTTGCCTTTGGTCATTTTAATTCCTTACTTGGCATTTATATTACTCTTAGAAGCAGATTATATTTTTGATGTCATGGAAGCGGGATTTGTCGCTTGGGATTTCTAAAGTAACCCAAATTTACAAAGCGGTTTTGAACCGCTTTTTTTTATATGAGAAAGAACGATATATACAAAAAAATAGTCTTGGGGATCTTGTTTGTATTTCCACTTTTAGTATATCTTTTTTTTGCTTCTGGGAAAAACAACTTCGCCAAGCTTCCTATTCTAACAACTTCAATTGATGAGCTTCCCGAAAATTTAATTGGAAGTACACCCCAACTAAAAGAGCATATTACGATTTTGGGGTACTGGGGAGGTAGTTTAGAAAATAAAAAAGCTGAAGCCCTCAATCTGAATGAAAAGATTTACAAGCGATTTTACCAATTTGACGACTTTCAGTTTGTACTACTAGTTGATTCCAGCCGCGAGAATCAGGTTGAAGAACTAAAAAAAGATTTGAAAGAGGGAGTGGGAACCGACTTGTCTCGGTGGAATTTTGTGTATACCACAACAGAGGAGATCAAAACCCATTTCAAATCCCTTAAAACCCCTTTTTCATTGGATGAAAGCCACAGCGCTCCCTTTGTTTTTATTGTAGACAAAGACCGGAATCTCAGAGGCAGAAACGACGATGAAGAAACAGGAACCCTTTATGGTTTTGATGCGCGCTCTGTAGCGCAAATCAACAAGAAAATGATAGATGATGTAAAAGTCATCTTAGCTGAATACCGTTTGGCACTAAAGATTTACAATACGCAAAGAAACAAATAGTCATGTCTAAGTTGAAATATGTTGGGCTTTTTTTGATTATTCTCATTTTTGGAATCTTATTTATTCCTAAAATTTTTACTCGAATCGCCGAACAAAAAGTAGTGGATAGTAGTCGCTCTCAGTCTGCGCATCCCCTTCAGTATATTTTTTTGAATGGCGAAGCTAAAAAAGTTCCGGAATTTGCATTCTTAAATCAGGACAGCCTTTTGATATCCAACGAAGACTTTACAAATAAGGTGTATGTAGCAGAGTTTTTCTTTACCTCGTGCCCGAGCATTTGCCCCATAATGAACAAAAATATGAAACGAATAGAAGAGCAATTTGGAGACCGAAAGGATTTCGGGATTGCCTCTTTTACTATCGATCCAGAACAGGATACGCCTACGGTTTTAAAAGTCTATGCGGAATCCTATGATGTCTTTTCTCAGAATTGGCATTTTTTGACTGGAGAAAAAGAAACCCTATATACCCTAGCCAATAAAGGATTTAATATCTTTGCATCTGTAAATCCGAGAGTTGCGGGTGGATTTGAGCATCAGGGTTATTTTGCTTTGATAGATAAAAAAGGGTTTATTCGTTCCCGATCCGACTCTTTTGGAAACCCGATTGTCTACTACATGGGCATTGATGAAGAAGATGTTGAGGTTCAGGAGGTTGACTTGTTAATGGAGGATATTGAAAAACTATTGAAAGAATAAATTATGCAAGAGCAAAGAGAAAATAAGGCAGCAAAATACAAACCTTGGGTTTGGATCCTTTCCATTGCAATTCCAAGTGTCGTTGCGCTCCTTTTTTTGGTACGGATTCCCAATGTGGCCCCGTTGCGTTTTTTACCCCCCATCTATGCTGCAATTAATGCGACTACAGCTTTAGTTCTTTTATTTGCATTCATCGCCATTAAAAGAAAAAATGTCCAACTCCATGAGGGATTGATGAAAACCGCTATAGGCCTTTCAGTTGTTTTCTTGGTAATGTATGTGGCCTATCATATGACTGCGGATCCTACTCCTTATGGGGGAGATGGAATTCTACGAGGGGTTTATTATTTTATTTTGATTTCTCATATTCTACTTTCCATAGGGATCATCCCACTAGTATTAGTGACCTATGTTCGCGCTATCTCAAAACGCTTTGGCGAACACAAGAAAATTGCCGGTTATACCTTTCCTATTTGGATGTATATTGCGATAACTGGGGTGATTGTATATATGATGATTTCACCTTATTATGTCTAAAAAGTACTTTGTCTTCTTTTTTGCAGTCCTGCTCTTTTTTGGGGTAGGTGTGGACGAGGTGTCAGCGCAGTGCTCTATGTGTCGTGCCGTACTTCAGTCTGAAGAAGGACAGACTACAGCAAAAGGAATTAACAACGGAATTTTGTACCTTATGGCTATACCCTACCTCCTTGTGGGTTTAGTTGGGTGGAAAGTTTTTAGAATATTAAAAAAAAATTAGCTGGGGATGTAACAAATCGGAGAGAGTTCAGTCTAATAAGATGAAACAATAATCCCAGTCCTACTTTATAAAGTTAAAATTCCTATGATTAAGTTGAATGATTTACACAAATCCTACAAAATGGGAGCCTCCTCATTGCATGTGCTCAAAGGAATTAATTTAGATATAGAAGAAGGAGAGCTTGTTGCCATTATGGGGTCTTCGGGTTCGGGAAAATCTACTTTGCTCAATATTTTAGGAATGTTAGATGTAGCAGATGAAGGAGACTATATACTTGATGAAGTACCCATTAAGGATTTGAACGAAACCAAAGCTGCAAAATACAGGAATAAGTTCCTGGGTTTTGTTTTTCAATCCTTCAATCTAATCAACTATAAAACTGCACTAGAAAATGTTTCCTTGCCTTTGTACTATCAGGGTGTTCCGCGTAAAGAACGACAGGAAGCGGCTTTGGATTATTTAGATCGAGTCGGATTAAAAGACTGGGCGACTCATTTACCTAGCGAGCTTTCCGGGGGACAAAAACAACGTGTCGCGATCGCCAGAGCGATGGCTTCAAAGCCTAAAGTTTTATTGGCAGACGAGCCTACGGGTGCGCTAGATACCACAACTTCCTATGAGGTGATGGATTTGATTCAAAAGATAAATGAAGAGGGGAAAACTATTTTAGTGGTTACACATGAACACGACATTGCCCAGATGTGCAAACGTATTGTACAACTTAAAGACGGTGTCATCATTGAAGACAGTAAAATAAAACAAGTTCTAGCTTCATCCTATGTTTAACAGAGACCGTTGGAGAGAAATATTTGATACCATCAGTAAAAACAAGCTCCGTACGTTTTTATCTGGGTTTACCGTGGCTTTAGGAATCTTTATCTTCATCATACTTTTTGGTCTTGGGAACGGCTTAAAAAATACATTTCAAGAATTCTTTCTGGACGATGCGAGCAATACTATTTTTATCTATCCCGGCAAAACTTCAGAGCCTTACAAGGGTTTTAAGGCCAATCGAAGAATCGAATTTAAAAATGAGGATTTAAAAGAAATTGATGAGAATTTTACCTTTTTTATAGAGTATCTGACCCCTAGAATTACGAGATCCGCTCTGACACGATATAAAAATGAGAGCAATACCTATCCCACCAGAGCAGTAGCTCCAGGACATCAATTTATAGAAAAAACAATCCTGATGAAAGGAAGGTATATCAATCCATCTGACTTAGAAGAAAAAAAGAAAAGTGCTGTAATTGGTAGGCTGGTCGCAAAAGACTTGTTTAAAGGGGAAGATCCCATTGGAAAATACATCAATATCGGAACCATTGCTTTTAAAGTCATTGGCGTTTTTCAGGATGATGGGGGAGACAACGAAGAACGAAATATTTACATTCCCTACACAACCCGCCAACTTATAGAAAAAAGTAACGATAAGGTAGATCAAATTATAGTAACCTTTAGAAAAGAGTTGGGCCATGCGGGAGCCTTAGCACTAGAAAAGTCATTAAAGAACTATTTTAAGGAAAAAAAATCCATTGCTCCAAGCGATCCTAATGGAGTGTACTTTCAAAACCTTACAGACGATTTAAAGCAAAGCCAACAATTTGCAGTCGTTCTCCAATTAATTGTAAGTTTCGTAGGTCTCGGGACACTGATCGCTGGAATCATAGGAATATCCAATATTATGGTATTTGTGGTTAAGGAGCGGACAAAAGAATTAGGTATTCGAAAAGCGCTAGGGGCTACCCCAATTTCCGTAATTCAAATGATTTTACAAGAATCTGTTTTTATTACCACAATTTCGGGATACATCGGTCTTTTTTTAGGAATTTTAGTATTGGAAAATATTGGTCTTACCTTAGAAGAGTACTTCATAAAAAATCCGTTTATCGATTTTGGAACTGCCTTTGCTGCCACATTGGTATTGATCATTTTTGGAGCCGTTGCAGGTTACATTCCTGCCAAAAGAGCCTCGAGTATAAAACCTATAGTTGCCCTAAGAGATGAATAGTTTAAAAGTAATTTTCGACCGAGATACATGGCAAGAAATTTTTGGATCAATTTCTAAAAACAAAACTCGTACTGTCATTACTGTGATTGGTGTACTGTGGGGAATTTTTATCTACGTTGCACTTTCTGGTGCTGCAAAAGGTCTGGATAACGGTTTTGAAAGAGAGTTTGAAAACATTGCGATGAACTCCATGTTTGTTTGGGCACAGCGGACTAGCATTCCCTACGACGGATTTAAAATTGGACGTAGAATAGAGCTCAAACTTTCCGATATTGATTATATCAAACAACGTATTCCTGAAGTGGAATTTATTGCGCCTCGAAATGCCAGAGGTGTATTTGGTGGATCCACTCCTCAGGTAGTACGTAAAAATAAGTCCAGTAATTACAATGTCTATGGAGATTTTCCTGAATACACGAAAATTGCAACCAAAAAAATCTATAAAGGAGGTCGATTTATCAACGAAGAAGACATAAAATACCGACGCAAGGTTTGTGTGATTGGAGAACGAACCCAAACTGAACTTTTTGAAAAAGAGGAAAATCCCATCGGACAATACATTCGAATAGACAACATTTATTTTCAAGTCATTGGAGTTCATAAGTATGTTCCGGGAGGGGGATTTGAAAGTGATGGAGACATCTTTATTCCTTTTGAAACCTACCGAAAAATTTATAATTCAGGAGATCGAGTTCAATGGTTGACTATTGCTGCCTATGACGATGCAGATGTAGTGGCGGTAGAAAAAGACATCAAAGCAGCACTGAAGCGAGTCCACAGAGTTTCTCCAGATGACGAACGCGCCTTTGGAGGATTTAATCTAGGTGAAATTTTCAATAAAATTGTAGGTTTTTCTAAAGGGATGACCTTGTTGTCTTTGATTGTAGGAATTGCAACCATTATTGCTGGAGTAATTGGAATTGGAAACATCCTATTGATTTCAGTCAAGGAGCGCACCAAAGAACTGGGTGTGAGAAGAGCCTTAGGAGCCACCCCAGGGGAAGTGCGCAATCAAATTATTTTAGAGTCTGTATTTTTAACTGTCATTGCGGGAATCCTAGGAATCATCTTGGGAGCCCTTGTTCTTTTTGGGATCAATGCAGCCACGCAAGACTTAACCGATTTTCCTTATACCAATCCAACCGTTCCCATCCCATTTATTTTGGGAGCTTTGTTTATCATGGTATTTCTGGGAACACTCATCGGACTGATTCCTGCTCAACGAGCAGTAAGTATAAAACCCATTGACGCATTAAGAGAAGAATAAAACCATTTATATAACTAACCCATGAAAATTTTAAAATACATCGGAATTGCACTATTAGTCTTCGGTGCTTTGTTTGCCGCAGCTTTTTTTATTAAGACCAACAACAAGTCTGCGATTGTTTATGATACCCAAACGGTCATTACTACTTCCATAGAAAGGAAAACTGTAGTGACGGGAAAAGTAATCCCCGAAGATGAAGTTGAAATTAAACCTCAGATCCAAGGAATTATCGAAGCACTCTTTGTCGAAGAAGGAGATCTTGTAAATACTGGAGACCTTTTAGCTAAAATTAAGGTCGTCCCTAACGAACAAAATCTAAACAGTGCCGAAGGGCGATTGGCAAATTCTAGAATTGTACTCAAAAATGCAGAGATAGAGTTAAACAGAAATAAAGATCTCTATGAAAAAGGGATCATTTCGAAGCAGAATTTTGACAATGTACAATTGCGTTTTAACCAATCAAAACAAGATGTTTCCAATGCGGTTTCTGATTTGCAAATTATACGCTCAGGATCGAAAGGGGGTGCTGCTTCTGCCAATACAAACATCCGTGCTACAGTTCCTGGAACGGTTCTAGAAATCCCTGTAGAAGAAGGGTTTCAAGTCATTGCGAGTAACAGTTTTAACGCAGGAACAACTATAGCGACCATTGCGGATTTAAACAAGATGATTTTTGAAGGAAAAGTAGATGAAGCAGAAGTAGGAAAGTTGCGCGTGGGCATGCCCTTAGAAGTGAATTTAGGAGCTATTGAAGACCAAGCCCTGGAAGCCCAGCTAAAATTTATTGCTCCTAAAGGAAACGAGGAACAGGGAGCGGTGCAGTTTATCATTGAAGCAGATCTATTTTTAAACGATTCTATTTTTGTCCGTGCGGGCTACAGTGCAAACGCCTCATTGGTATTAGAACGTAAAGACAGCATTATGGCTATCCCTGAAGCTTTGTTGCAGTTTGATCGAGAAACAGAAGAGCCCTATGTAGAGGTACAGACCGAAGATCAAAAATTTGACCGTAGGGATGTTGAAATTGGAATTTCTGATGGAGTCAATGTGGAAATAATTTCTGGTTTGACCAAAGAAGATCAAATCAAGGTTTGGAATAAAACAGAGCCGATAAAAAAAGGTGAAGAAGAAGAATCAGCTACAGAGAACCAATAAACCTTAGGTTTCATAAAAAAACAACCCAACCGACTATGAGAACATTGCTAAGCTTTTTACTTTCTCTTACAGTACTGACGACGCTCTCTGCACAGGTCAAAAAATATACTTTAGAAGAGTGTGTTTTGATTGCCCTAGAGAAAAACATCAGTATCCAACAGTCCGAACTTGATTTAGAGGGTGCTGAGATAGACAAGGCAGATGCCTATGGAAACTTTTTTCCACGAATCAACGCCCAATCCCAACACATTTGGAACAACGGTCTAAGTCAAAACATTACCAATGGATTGATTGAAAACCTGACGACTCAATTTTCATCTTTTGGAGGAAATGTAGGAGTCACTTTATTTAGTGGAAAACAAAATACCAATCAGTTGGCGCGAGCCAATTTGAACATTATTGCACGACAATACCAGTTAGAAGACATGAAAGATGACATCAGTCTTTTTGTAGCAAACTCGTATTTGCAAGTGATGTTCAACAAAGAGTTGGAACAGGTTCAGCGCTATCAGCTTGAGTTGGCAAAGCAAGAGCTGGAGCGGACACAATTGCGCATCGAGGCGGGAGTGCAAACCCAAGTAGAAATTTATGAAATTGAGGCTAATTTGGCAGCACAAGAGCAGGCTTTGGTTCAAGCCGAAAACGCTTCGCGTCTTTCGCGAATCAGTTTGGCACAATTGCTACTCATAACAGATTACGAAACTTTTGATATCGCAGATGTAGATTATGTTGTTCCGCTATCCCAAATTCTCTTGGAGCAGCCGAAAAACATCTATGAAAAAGCATTGACTTTTAGAAACGACATCAAAGTAGGGGCTACCAATATTGAGATTGCGAAAAAAGATATTGATTTGGCTAAAGGTTCATTAATGCCTACCCTCAGCGCGTTTTACAACTACAATACTCGTATTTCCTATAGCGATCGGTTTTTAGAAACGGGAAATCTCATCGAAACTCCAATTGGTGTGGTAAAAGAAAACGGAGCTTTGGTTGTAAGTCAATTTCCAGAACGCACCGTGGCAGACCCCTTGCCCTTTGTAGATCAGTTTCGTCAAAACGATGGACACAGTTACGGTTTGTCTTTAAATATTCCCATTTTTAACGGCTTGTCCGTTAAAAACAATATCAAGAGAAGAAAATTAAACCTCAAACGATCTGAAAATCAGTTTGAACAAAGCAAATTGGATTTGGAAAATACCATCAATCAAGCCTATAACAATGCACAAGGTGCTTACAAGTTTTTAGAGGCTTCCGAAAAAACCCTCAAGGCCAGAAGAGAAGCCTATCTCATGGCAGAAAAGCAGTTTGAAGCAGGCGTGACCAACTCGTATGACTTTATTCAAACCAAACAACGTTATGAAATTGCTGCTTCCGACAATGTTCGGGCCAAGTATGATTATATCTTTAAATTAAAGGTTTTAGAATTTTATTTTGGTTTAGAAATCTCAATTTAATCGGTTCTTATTTTCTCGCTATTTGGAGAAAACTAGGCTTTATTGTACCTTGAGTTGAACTCTAAATTACACCCAAAATGGATTCTGACCAAACCCACGCCTACGCCAATGCACACAAAGAAATACCCGGAAACCCCTCTACCGCCAAGAGTAGTACACTGCAACTCAATACCCGAGAAAACGGGGAGACCTTAAGGGTTTTAACGGAGGAGCAATGGAACTTCTGGATACAAAAAGGCTATATAGTAATTAAAAATGCCATTTCTAGGGAACAAGCGGGAGAAACCGCTGCATTTCTGTGGACGTTTGAAGAAAAAAAACCCAAAGACCCCTCCACTTGGTACACAGCTCCTAGAGCAGAAATGCAAATGAAAGAGCTTGCGGGGACAGGCATGGTTGAGGTGTACAACAATCAGCATCTGTGGAACAATCGCCAATCTCAAAAGGTGTATGATGCATTTGTGGATGTATGGGGTACGGAAAAGCTTTGNNTCATCGCACTTTCTGATCAAACGGATGTAAATATGGGAGGTTTTCAATGCATACCCTGGCTCTATCAAAATTACGAGCGTTGGAAACTCACCCAGCCACAAGACCGTAACCGATTTCAGCCCGATATTACGGGTTTAGAAGATAAAATAGAAAAAGTGGCTCTAGAGGCTGGAGACTTGTTGATTTTCAATAGCCTTTTAGCGCATGGCATCCGACCCAATCGATCCGAAGGCAAAGTGCGTATTGCCCAGTATATTTCTATGATGCCAGCGGAAGAGGACAATGAATCCTTAAAAAAATGGCGTATCCACTCTTGGAAAAACAGAATTGCACCCGAAGGATCTGCATTTCCAGGAGATCCTAGAAACTGGGAACAAACGAAATACAAAACAGCAAAACTCTCACCACTAGGGGAAAAACTCTTGGGACTTACTCCCTGGAATTAAATTTAAATGGATTTAAAATTAAAGGACAAAACGGCTTTTATTTCAGGTTCAACTTCAGGAATCGGATATGCTGTTGCTAAAATACTGTTGAGGGAAGGGATGTCGGTGTATATCAATGGGAGAAGTCAAAATTCTGTTGATACAGCTATCAGTCAATTGAAAAATGAGGTTACAGATGCTTCTGTATCTGGTATCGTTGCAGATTTTAACCAACCTAGGCAAATCAGTAAAATATTTAAAACCCTTAGCGAGGTAAATGTTTTAATTAATAACGTAGGAATTTATTCTTCCAGCTCTTTTTTTGCTACTTCTGTAGAAACTTGGCAAGAACAATTTCAGGTGAATGTGATGAGTGGCGTATCCTTGTCGAAATACTATATGGAAAAAATGTTACACCAAAATTGGGGACGAATCTTATTTATTTCCAGTGAGTGTGCGTATTTGGTTCCTACAGATATGATTTCGTATAGCGCAACAAAAGCTGCTTTACACGCAACCTCTAGAGGCTTAGCACAACTTGCAAAGGGTACAGGAGTTACTTCTAATGTAGTTTTCCCTGGCTCCACATTAAGTGCAGGCGCTAAGTTTTTTTTACAAGAAAAAGCAGCAGCTGAAAAAAAATCAGTTCAGACTGTTGAAGAAAATTTTTTTAGAAATGAGCGGTCAAATTCTTTATTACAACGTTTTGCAACTACTGATGAGGTAGCAACAACTATTGCTTATCTTTGTAGTCCATTATCCTCCGCTACCAATGGTACTATAGTTAAAGTAGATGGGGGAAGTTCTGGTGGGATATAAGAATGCGTTATGGCATATATCATTCAGTTAGAAACAACGACAAAACAATGTTCGGTTGCCTTGAGTTATAAAGGAAATTGTATTTCCGAAAAGGTGTTGTTGGCCGAACACTTTAGCCATGACGAAAAACTACACGTCTTTATTCGAGAAGTGCTCCAAGAAGCTAGTGTTGGATTTTCTGAATTGGATGCGGTGTCTGTCAGCAAAGGTCCTGGATCTTACACAGGACTTAGAATTGGGGTAGCAGCAGCAAAAGGACTTTGCTTTGCTCTAGACCTTCCTTTGATTGGTATTCACACTCTGGAACTTATGGTACAGCCGTTTGTTGGTAAAGCCGAATACGCGTTTTTTATCCCTATGTTAGATGCACGTCGCATGGAAGTGTATACTGCTGTTTTCGATAACTCAAAAACGTGGATACAAGAAACAAATGCACTGGTTATAGAAGCGCAAAGCTTTTATGATCTTTTAGGCGATTCTCCTTGTTTAGTTTTTGGGAACGGTGCTTCAAAATTCAAGACGTTACAACCTAAGATCAACGCCCATTTTACGGAGACGGTTTCTTATCCTTCGGCAGAAGACATGTCTAGATTGTCTTGGCTCGAGTTTCAAAAGAAAAATTTTGAGGACTTAGTCACTTTTGAACCTTTTTATTTAAAAGATTTTCAGACTACGCCTCCAAAAAAAAAAATTAGGGAATAAGTAAACTATCCATTTACAGCAACTACGTTTTCAATTTTACCCGGCATCATTTCTTTGAGCATATTTTCAATACCATTTTTTAAAGTAAACGTAGAAGAAGGACAACCACTACAAGCCCCTTGGAGTATAACCTTAACCGATTTTTCTGTAGGGTCATAAGAGTCAAAAGCGATATTTCCTCCATCCGAGGCTACCGCTGGTTTGATGTATTCGTCTAAAATGGAAACAATCTGTTCTTCTAGAGGATCTAGATTTTGTGGAGAAGGAACTTTTTGATCTACATCCTTGAGATCTGGATGTTCTGTAAGAATAGTATTTCCTTCTTCGATAAATGAACGTACAAACTCTCGAATTTCCATAACAACTTCCTCCCAGGTAGTTACTTCATATTTTGTGAGGGAAACATAATTAGCACTAATGAAAACTTCTTTGACAAAAGGAAAATGAAAGAGTTTTTGAGCCAATGGGGCATTTTTTGCCTCATCAATAGTTTTAAATTCTACACTTTCTGTGACTAAGGGTTTGTTTGCGACAAATTTCATCACTGCGGGATTGGGTGTACTTTCCGCATACACACTTACAGGGACTTTATTTCCTCGTGTTTCTTCAATCACGATTCCCCCATCGTTGAGGTAGTTTTCCAGTTGTATCCGAACATCCTCGAGAACTTCTTCCCACTCTAAGATATCAAAACGCACCACCTCGAGATGTTTTTCGAAGAGACTTACAGATTTTACAAAGGGTAAATAAAACAGTTGTTGAATAAGGGGTGCCCCTTTTGCCTCATCAATGTTTTTAAAATGTATTGGATTTTTAGGGCCAATGTTTTGGTTTACCGTAAACTGTGCTTTTTGCTGTCCTTTTTCTGCGGATGCTTTAATTTGATATTCTCCCACCTGATTTTTTTTCAAAAATAGTTAATGAATGTCAAATAACAGTTGAGCATTGGAGCTATTTTGACCAAAATCTTTTTGTATTTTGTACCAAAGCCAAAATTATGCTACTCAAGTCAGTTCGAGGATATACACCTTCTTATGGATCAAATTGTTTTTTTGCAGAGAATGCAACTTTAATTGGGGATGTAATCCTAGGAGATGAGGTTTCGGTATGGTATCAGGCGGTAGTTCGTGGAGATGTAAATTCCATTCGTATTGGAAATAAAGTCAATATTCAGGACGGCGTGGTGATCCATGCCACTTATGAAACTGCTGCTACTCATATTGGGAATAATGTATCTATAGGCCACAACGCTATTGTTCACGGCTGTACGCTACACGATAATGTTTTGGTGGGGATGGGAAGTATTGTGATGGATCATTGTGAAATAGGGAGTAACAGTATTATCGCTGCTGGCGCAGTAGTGACTCAAAACACCATTGTCCCCCCAGGTTCAATTTACGCAGGGGTACCCGCGCGAAAAATTAAAGAGATTGATCCTGACTTACAGCAAAACGAAATTCAGCGAATTGCAAAAAATTATATTCTTTACGCGTCTTGGTTTAAGGCATAAAAAAAACCACCCTATTGGTGGTTTTTTTACCTAGTTTATTTTTTTTAAAATCCTAAATCTGATTTTACGTCAGGCATAAGATCTTTTCCAGTGGCCATAATCACGCTTCCTCCAGGACTGGAGTCCAATACGTAATTAAACCCTTGAGCTGCTGCAACTTTTTCAATGGCGGCACGTGCTTTATCATAAAGTGGACGCATCATTTCTGCAGAACGTTTTTGCAATTCTTGAGCGGCAGTTTCTCTAAACTCTTGGATGCGTTGTTGCATTTCTTGCAATTCTACCTGACGTTGCTGATTGATCAAATCGGTCTGGTTTTCAGCATCTCCTTGATAGCTTTGCGCTTTGGTTTGAAATTCTTTGGCAGAAGTTTCCAATTCTTTAGCGTATTGGTCTTCTAATTTTTTGAGTTCATTTTGAGCTGCAATCACCTCGGGCATTTCACTAATCAGTTGTTGCGTATTGATGTGTGCAACTTTAGACTGAGCCATCATGCTTAAAGGGGCAAGAGATAAAAATAAACTAATGATAAGGGTAGTAAAATGTTTCATAAGTGTAGTGATATTAATTGTTTAAGGAATTCGTTTTCGTTTTTAATTTTTCTAACGCTTCCTTTCTATTTTGTATGCGTTGTTGTCTATTTATTTTTTTTATAACTAGGTCGCTAATATCGTAAATTTTTGCGGAATACAACATGGTTACGCTGGAAGATCGATCAAAAATAAAATCGTATTTTTTCTCCTCAGCTATTTGTTTGACCACAGTTAATACCTGATCTTGAACAGGTTGAATCAATTTGGAACGTTGAATGATCATATCTCCCTGAGGGCCAAAGCGTTTTTCTTGTAAATTCACAATTTCAGAGGCAAAGTCTTTGATTTCCATCTCACGGTCTTTAATCAACTCTGGAGTGAGTAATATCCGTTCTGTGTTTAGCTGATCTTCAAATTGTTTCAGTTGAATTTTCTTGAGCTCAATTTCTTTTTTCCACTTTTCGATGTTCTTGTCCAAAAGTTGACTTGCTTTGCCGTACTCTTCGACACTTTCCAGTATGACATTCATATCAATGTAGCCAACTCGCGTACCTCTTTGAGCAAATGAGGACACACTGAGGCTAAAAAAGAGGGTTAAAAGCAGGTATGTTGATTTTTTTAAGGTCATTAGTTTAATAACGTTGAGAATTTCAAGATAGTATGGGGTTTAAAAAAAAGTAGTGGTATAGTTTTCAGGGAGCAAATTAGAATCGTTGACCGATAACAAAATGGGTTTCCCATCCGTTTGGCGTAGAAAGATTTGAATTGACATTGTCAAATCCATAACCAAAATCAATTCCCAACAATCCAAAAGCTGGCATGAATATTCGGACCCCTGCACCAGCAGAACGTTTTGAAACAAAGGGATTAAATTCTCTAAACGTATCGTATCCTTTCCCTGCCTCTAAAAAGGTCAACGCATAGATGGAGGCACTGGGTTTTAGAGTAATGGGATAGCGCAGTTCAAGTGAAAACTTATTGTAGATCACTGAACCGTCTCTACTGGATAAGGATTGGTTTGGGTAGCCTCTCAGCGCTATGGTTTCTCTTCCATCTAAGGCATAACTTACCATTCCGTCACCTCCTAGGAAGAATCGCTCGAAAGGAATGTTTCCCCTGGAAAGATTGTACGCTCCGATAAACCCAAAGTCCGCTTGGGTCTTTAAGACCAACTTTTCATAGATGGGGGTGTACCAAGTACCATTAAATTTAATTTTATAAAATTCTAACCATCTAAATTTTTCTTGATCTATTTTTTCTACATCAGGATTGCCTAACTCATCCTGAAATTCAGGAAGATCTCCCAGACTCGTATAGTCTGTACCTGAAAAAAGAGAGTAGGGAGGTGTAAATTTTCCACTGATGCTAAAAGTAGATCCTCCGGTTGGGAAAATAGGATTAATCCTAGTGTTGTTTCGAGTTAAGTTTATTGTGTAGGCAAGGTTGTTTGCTGCTCCATCACCAAAAGTGAAGAGCCCCGTATAGTAATTGATCAAGTTATAATACTGATAGGAGATCGACTGAGAGAGTTGGAAAAAATCGTCAGGAACACGTAGTCTTTTGGCCAAACCTAGTGTGGCCCCACTGATTTGAAAGGATTGATTTTTATCTGCTAGTCCCGTGAAAAAGTCATAACGGTACTGGATGGTGTGTTGTAGCGAGGTGGAAAATTGCACGGGTTGTTGTCCGCCCAGCCAAGGTTCTGAAAAACTAAAGCTGTAGGTATTGTAAAACTGACTAGCTTGAAGACGAAGGGCTAAAGTTTGTCCATCTCCCATGGGAAGGGGTCTGTACTTGGTTCGATCAAAGATGTTGCGCATAGAAAAGTTATTGAACGACAATCCAAGAGTACCGATAAAGCCTCCCTGGCCATAGCCTCCTTGAAGTTCAATTTGACTTGCTCCAGATTCTACTAGGTCAAATCGGACATCTATAGTTCCTGAATTAGGATCTACATTCTCAATCTGTGGGTTGATTTGTTCCGCATCAAAAAATCCCAATTGCCCTACTTCACGAACTGTTCGAACCAGCTTGTCTTTGCTGTAGAGTTCCCCTGGTTTTGTGCGGAGCTCTCGGTAGATTACATGATCGTTGGTCTTTGTATTTCCTTCAACAACAATTTTGTTGAAATTTGCTAGTTTTCCTTCAGTAATTCTGATTTCAAAGTTGATGGTGTCTTCTACAGCACTTACTTCTACGGCATTGATATTAGAAAAGAGATACCCGTTGTTTTGGTAGAGGTTTGTAATGTCGTTTCCGTCTGGTTTACTGGTATCTGCAATTCGTTTTTTGAGTAAAACACCATTGTAAACATCTCCTTTTTTAAGGCCCAAAACTTGTTGCAAAATGGCGTTGGAATAAACGGTATTTCCAATAAAATCAATAGTGCCAAAATAGTATTTATTGCCCTCTTCAATTTCTAACTGAAGATCTACCGTGTTTGAATTGTCCTCGTTTCGAATCAGGGAGTCGGTTAGGATACGGGCATCGCGATACCCTTCTTCTTTGTAAAAATCAATTAAATCAGAGAGGTCGTCTTTAAAATCATTATCGATAAACTTGGATCGTTTCCAAAAACGAACGGGATTTTTAACTTTCGTATTTTTTAACTGGGATCGTAGTTTATTTCCCTTGTATACCTCGTTTCCTACGAATTCAATGTCTTTAATTTTAATACGTGACCCTTTGTCTATATTGACTACTATTTTATAGGAATTTGTTCCCACACTGTCTTTGATTGTGTTCAGTACAACTTTAGTATCGAGAAAGCCTTCTTTTTTGTATTTGTTTACAATATAATTTTTTGTGTTGGTAAGGAAACTTTCTGAAAGTTTCTTCCCAGTTATAAGTTCGGTGTCTTTGATAAGGCTCTCGATACTCCCTTTTTTAAGTCCATTGATTTTAACATCGGTTAGGGTAGGGAGTTCTTCGATATCTATTTCAACAGAAACTGAGTTGTTTTCTACCTTGGTGATATAGAAATTGATATCACTAAACAAATCCAACCCCCAAAGCTTGCTTATTACGGCGCTTACTTCTTCACCCGGTAGGCTGATTTCTTGTCCTTTTCTTAAACCACTGTAGGAGATTACGGTTTGGGCATTAAAGGTTTTGATACCCCGAACGCTAATAGAGTCCAAAATATAGGACTTGCCTTTGACAAAGCCCTCGGTTTGGGCATAGGAAAAGGAAGTCCAGAAGAGGACCAGTCCAAGGACCCAAAAATTAAATAAAGGTTTAAAAAGTGAGTTGTTCGCTCGTTTTTCCAAATCGTCTTTCTCGTTTACCGTAGTTTAACAATGCTTTTTGTAAATCTTCTTTTGTAAAATCTGGCCATAAGGTTTTTGTAAAATACAACTCTGCATAGGCGATATGCCACAGAAGAAAATTACTGATTCGTTCTTCACCACTGGTTCTAATAAGTAAGTCTACAGGAGGTAAATTACGCGTGTAAAGATGCTCATTAATGGTGGATTCGTCAACTTTTTCAGGTGAAATTATACTATTTTTAACTTTAATCGAAATGGCTTTTACGGCAGCTACAATTTCCTCTTTTCCTCCGTAATTCAAGGCTAAGGTAAGAACCATTCCACTATTGTTTTTTGTTTTTTCAATGACAAAGAGGAGTTCTTCTTTAACCAGCTCGGGCAGGGTATTCAAATCTCCAACAGCACACAATTTGATGTTGTTTTCTGTTAGACGTCTAAATTCTTTTTTCAATGAACTTACTAAAAGTTTCATCAAAATATTGACTTCGTCTTTGGGACGATTCCAGTTTTCTTTAGAAAACGCGAAAAGTGTAAGGTATTCGATTTGATGCCGTACGGCTTCCTCTACGATTTCACGAACCGTTTTTGCACCCCGACTATGACCTACAACGCGTTTTTTACCCAGTTTTTGAGCCCAACGACCGTTGCCGTCCATAATGATTGCTACGTGTTTTGGTTGTGTGTTCATTTATTCCTTACAATAACATGGAAGATCGCCAAAGGTAAATGAAATTGTCAAACCAGTAAAAATATACCAGTCATTATTCCCGATATTTCCGAATTTGTAGGCAGGATTGTCGGCAAATTCATTTTCAGGATTACTGCCGTCCAAATTGTCTGTCAAAGTATAGCGAACCCCTACTTCAAAACCAAGTACAAAAAATGGATTGGGATTGATCTTAACTCCCACATTCAGGGGGATGGCTATTTCTTCATCTTTTCCGTAATCATTTCTCAGGGGAGGGTTAAAAGGCCCGTCTGGTGTGAGGTAAAACTGATCGTATCTAAAGTAGCTTAAACCGTAAAAAACATAAGGTGTAAAACTCATCTCGGGGGCGTGCAAATTAAACTCACTAAAATTGATTTCTATTCCAGCGGTAACCTCTTGTAATGAATTTTCCACCTTGTAGGACCTGGAGAAACGATTCAGATCGTTGTTTCTGTATTCGTTTTCCATTAAATTTGTAAGGGTAAACCCGCCTCTTAATGAATAGCGATCGGTTACATTCCATTTGTACACCACACCATAAGCAAATGCATTGGGATCTAAATACCGATGGGACCCCACATCGCCCACATAATTACTTCCACCAAGAAAAACACCTACTTCATGGAACTGGGCTGAGGCAACGGTTGCTAAGAAAAAGCAAGCGAGAAAATATTGTTTTTTAAGCATCGGTTTTAACTTACGGGACAGCCGTAGTTTTTTTGTGTTATATAAACCGAAAAAGCCTTGTTTTATTGTATGTTGCGAGAGTCATGACCCCAAAAAAGTTTTTCGCGTAGGGTGTCGAAAAAGGAGGTTCCGTCTAATTGTACGGTCAGTGCGCTAAATTTCGCTTTTCTTATTGAAATATCATTGCCGTTTTCAAGGGTCAATATTCTGGAATCTAATGAGAGCAGGTGGGTATTCCCTCGTCCTTCAACTGAGATTTCAAAAGTGGTATGATCGGGAACAATCAACGGACGCATATTGATGTTGTGTGGTGCAATGGGGTTGACTACAAAACAGTTAGAAGAGGGCGTAACGATAGGTCCGCCACTACTTAGAGAGTATCCTGTAGAGCCTGTCGGAGTGGCAATGATTAACCCATCTGCCCAGTAGGAGGTCAAAAAATGATCATCCAATTTTGTATCTATACGCAACATTGAAGTTGTGTTTTTTCTGTTGATGGTGACTTCATTGAGCGCATATCCAAATTCTTGTAGTGCTTCTGAAGGGTCCTTTGATGTAACTTCTAATAAGGAGCGTTCCACAAGAGTGTACTTTCCTTGAAAAAATAAATCGAATCCTTCCTTGAGTGTATCTCTTTTTACTGAGGTTAAAAAGCCTAGTCGGCCTGCATTGATCCCCAAAATGGGGATCTTCGTATCTCGGATAACTGCAATGGACCGCAACAGTGTCCCATCTCCGCCTACCGAGAATAAGAAATCTACATTTTCCTCTAGAGTGACGTTGTCGGTAAAGTAAGTGTACTTTTCGCCCTCTTGTCCTAAATGTTTTTTCATACGATCTACCAAAAGGAAGTGATGACCATTCGCACTGAGGTATTCAATTACTGTTTTAATATAAGTAATTGAGGTGGGTGAAAAAAAAGCACTGTAGATCGCGATACGCATGATGACAATTCTAAGTGTAAAGGTACAAAACTAGACAGAACGTGCTTTTAACCCCAGCAAAAATAAATTCCTTTCCAAGTGTTAATTGTTTTTTAATTCCATAGGAAGAAGATACTTTTGTAAAAAAAAGCATGACAGCACTCAGTGTAAACATAAACAAAGTGGCCACCTTGCGAAATGCTCGAGGAGGAAACCAGCCCAACCTTTTGGAAGTCACGAAAGATTTACAGCGATACGGAGCCCAGGGAATCACCATTCACCCGAGACCCGACCAGCGTCATATCCGATACGAGGATGCTTTGGCTTTACCTGAAGTAGTTCAAACAGAGTATAATATAGAGGGAAATCCTATTCCTGAGTTTACAGATTTGGTTCTAAAAATTAAACCTACTCAGGTGACTTTGGTTCCCGATGCCGAAGATGCAATTACCTCTAATGCGGGATGGGATACTCTAAAACACAGAGATTTCCTCAAAAAGAGCATCAAACAATTTAAGGAGCAAGGCATCCGTACTTCCATTTTCGTGGACCCTAAAATAGAAATGATCGAAGGAGCCCTTGAAACGGGAACAGACCGGATCGAGTTGTACACCGAAGCATATGCGGCGGGTTACGAAACCGATAGGGAACAGGCCATTGCTCCCTATGTGGCAGCAGCAGAAAAAGCTGTTGCGTTGGGAATTGGAATTAATGCGGGTCATGATTTGAGCCTTGATAATCTTGCTTATTTTGCCCAAAATATTCCTGAATTATTAGAAGTTTCCATTGGACACGCCCTTATTTGTGAAAGTCTTTATTTGGGATTTGAAAATGTAATCCCAATGTACCTTCAACGCCTGTCCCATTGAGTATTCTCCACAGTAATATCATCGGAACAGAAGGGAAAGAGCTGTTGATTCTGCATGGTTTTTTAGGCATGGGAGACAATTGGAAATCTCATGCAAAGAATTTTGCTTCACTAGGTTATCGTGTGCATTTGATAGACCAGAGAAATCATGGAAGAAGTTTTTGGAGCACTTCTTTTTCCTATCGTCATATGGCGCAAGACGTGGTGGATTATTGCCAAGCGCAAGGTTTTCAAAAGGTCTTTGTCTTGGGGCATTCTATGGGTGGAAAAACGGTAATGCATCTTGCTTGCGATTTTCCTGAATTGGTCAGTGCATTTATAGTGGCGGATATTGCACCTAAAAAATACGCTCCGCACCACCAGCAGATTTTAAATGGATTAGCTCAGCTGGACTTTGATAAAATTGACTCCAGAGCAGTGGCAGATCAAGTGTTGTCAAACCATGTCCTGGAACCCACGACAAGGCAGTTTTTGTTAAAAAATTTGTATTGGATATCACCAGGAAAATTAGGTCTTCGGGTGAATATTGAGGTGCTGAAAAAGGCCAGCGATGCTATCGGTGAAGGATTGAATCCAACGGTACAGTCTAAGTTACCGTGCTTATTTATTAAAGGAGAAGCTTCCGATTATATTTTAGATACAGACCTCCCTAGTATCAAACATCATTTTCCAAATGCGTCGATCACCACTATTCCCAAAGTAGGTCATTGGTTACATGCCGAGAATCCAAAACTATTTTTTGAGGAGGTTCGCTCTTGGCTAGGGAAACAGGCTTAATATTTAACAACCCAGAGAAAAATTGTGATATTCATTTGAACTTGAGGTTCTACCACCCACTTGTTTTACTTTTGTATTTCAATTACAACATATGAAAGCCATCGTGCGTAAAGCAAAACGAAGTGATAGTACTTCTATTCTGAACTTGATCAAAGAATTGGCACTCTTTGAAAAAGAACCCGAAAGTGTACAATTAACTGTCACAGACATTGAGCAGCATGGCTTTGGAGACCAGCCCAAGTTTGAATGCCTGGTTGCAGAAGTGGAGCAGCAGGTGGTAGGGATGGCATTGTATTATCCTCGTTTTTCTACATGGAAAGGACCTACATTTCATCTGGAAGACTTGATTGTTTCTGAACAATTTAAAGGAAAAGGTGTTGGAACGCAGTTGTATTCCGCCTTTATAAAGCAATCCTACGAAGTAGGAATGGAACGGATCGAATGGAATGTATTGGACTGGAATACTCCTGCAGTAAAATTTTATGAAAAAAGTGGCGCCCAAGTGTTGACAGACTGGCGTACCGTACAAATGCATCGACCTGCGATGAAAAATTATTTAAACACCACTACACAATGAATGTATTTAAATTTGGAGGTGCTTCTGTAAAAGATGTAGCAGGGGTTAAGAATCTTATATCCGTTCTCACTACGGTGGGTCATGAGAACACCCTCGTAGTTATCTCCGCTATGGGTAAAACCACCAACGCTCTGGAACAGATCATCGAAGACTATTTTAAAAACAAAGAACAAACCCCAGCGGGAATTCTTCCGTTGAAACAGTATCATATCGATATTGTCAAAGGACTCTTTAAAGAACAGAGCGCTGAGGTAGAAGAGGTAATTCATAAACTTTTTGAGGAGCTTTTGAGTTTTTTCAAGTTCAATAAATCTCCGAATTATAGTTTTGTATACGACCAAGTTGTGAGCTATGGAGAACTTCTATCTACAACCATTATTCATTACTATTTAAAGCATGAAGGTTTCAACAGCTCCTGGCTAGATGCGCGAAACTGTATCAAGACCGATGATTATTATCGTGCAGCAAACTTAAACTGGGAGCTTACTCAAAAAAGTATAAGTACTGAGGTAGGAACCAAGCCTCTGGTCATCACCCAAGGTTTTATCGGGAGCAATTCGAATAATTTTACCACGACTTTAGGCAGAGAAGGGTCGGATTATTCTGCTGCGATCTTTGCCTATGCTTTAAACGCTGAATCCGTTACCATTTGGAAAGATGTTCCGGGTGTGCTCAATGGAGATCCACGCGTATTTCAAAATACTCAATTGCTCCATCAGATTTCTTATCGAGAGGCGATTGAACTCGCTTTTTATGGCGCTTCCGTGATTCATCCAAAAACCCTGCAGCCCCTTCAACGCAAAGAAATACCACTCTATGTAAAATCTTTTGAAAACCCGAAAGCTTCGGGGACTGCCGTTTCCAAAGGGAAGACTTTAGAACCCTATATCCCTTGTTATATTGTAAAAAAGGATCAGGTGTTGTTGCGTTTGTCATCCATAGACTTTTCGTTCATAGTAGAAGAAAACATCAGTTATATTTTTGGTTTACTGCACGAATACCAGATGCCAGTAGAATTGATTCAAAACTCGGCCATCAGTTTTTCAGTATGTATCAATAATAAATACAAGCGTTTGGAAGAACTGGTATTGGTTTTGCGTTCTCGTTTTAATGTAGAAGTGACTCCTAAGGTAGATTTGTATACCATACGCCATTTGGATGAGGAGGCTTCTCAGTTTATTAAAAAAATGGGCAAGCCTGTTCTCTTAGAGCAACGGACAGAAGAAACGGCTCAGTTTGTGGTTTAGACTAGTCCGTAAGATTCGAGGCTTTAATTTTATCCAAAATCGTTTGTGCCAATTTGCGGTGACTCTCAACAGTCCATCCACCCACATGTGGGCTAAGCAATACTTGATCTGAATGAATTAAATAACGTAACGCTTCGGGGAGTTTTGAGCTGTTAAAAATCGAATGAAACGAACTGGATTCATATTCCAAAACATCCAGTCCAGCACCAAGAATTTTACCTGTTTTTAAGCCTACTACTAAGTCTTCTGTAACCACGGCTTTTCCTCTTGCCGTATTGAGAAACCAAAAGGGGTGTTGCATTTGATCGATAAAATGTTGATCGACCATGCCATTTGTTTCAGGAGTTTGAGGAATGTGCAAACTCAAAACCTGTGCTTTTTGCTGAAGTTCTTCCAGCGAAACTTGTCGTGCATAGGTATCCCCTACGTTAGGGAGAATATCATGACAAAGGACCTCGATCTCAGTAAAGCCAGCTAATTTTTTAGCAAAACTTTTACCCGTGTTTCCATAACCTAGTAGGCCAACCGTTTTGCCTTCCAATTCCCAACCCCGATGTTCCTCTCTTAGCCAAGATCCGCTGACGATACTTTGGTGGCCCAATCGCAGTTTGTTCAGTAAACTCAGTAGCATACCCAGGGCGTGTTCTCCAACTGCATTGCGATTTCCCTCGGGTGCTGCAAGGAGTGCTATATTTTTTGATTCGGCATAGGCACGATCAATAGTTTCTAATCCGGCACCTACCCGCGCGATGAATTTTAGTTCGGGTGCTGCGTCCATACAAGTTTTATCGACTGGGAACCGACTTCGAATGACTAGCCCTGTAGCGTTCTTTAATTCTGGAAGAAGTTCCTCAAAAGGAACCGTATAGGCCAATCGATTTTCAAACCCAAGAGATTCTAAACCTTCAAGTAACAACGGATGATTTTCATCTACATGAAGGATTTTAGGAGCGTTCATTAAAAGCATAAAATAAATTGAGCGATGTAAAAGAAAAGAAAGATCCCAAAAATATCATTTGCGGTAGTGATAAAGGGCCCTGTTGCGATGGCGGGGTCAATTCCTTGTTTGTTTAAAATGATCGGTACAAAGGTACCCACCAGTGCCGCTACGACGATAACCAACATCATGGAACCGGCAATGGTAGCACTTACCAAGAAGGATTGATCAATAAATTGACCAAAAATAAGAAGGACCAGTGCCAGTGAAAGTCCGTTGATTAAACTGAGTCCAACCTCTTTGACCAGTCGGTTAAAGAGGGAACCTTTAACGGTGTCATTTGCGATTCCTTGGACAATGATAGCAGAAGATTGTACCCCTACATTACCTGCCATTGCAGCAATGAGTGGGGTGTAGAAAAATAAATTGCGTAGTGCAGGTCGCTCCATAATTGTTTCAAAATCTTGTAAAATAAATACGCTTCCCAATCCTCCCAGCAGCCCCAAAAAGAGCCAAGGGAGTCGCGCCTTGACCAAGTCAAAAATTCGGTCGTCGGCTTCTACATCGGCAGAAATTCCTGCAGCCAACTGGTAGTCTTTATCAGCTTCTTCTTTGATGACATCTACAATATCATCAATCGTAATTCGGCCTAAAAGTTCTTTGTTGTTATTGACTACGGGAATGGCTTCCAAATCGTACTTCGACATAATCTTAGCGACTTCCTCACTGTCTTGTTCTACCGTTACGAAGTCCACCTTGGGGATATAAATATCCTTTACTTTTGCTCGGGAATTAGCAGTGATCAAATCCTTAAGAGAAAGACGTCCCTTGAGTCTGTTTTTTTCATCCACCACATAAATGGAGTGGACACGGGTTACGTTTTCGGCTTGAGAACGCATTTCGTTAAGGCATTTGAGGACACTCAGATCTTCATTTACTTTGACCAACTCTTTGGCCATTAGCCCTCCTGCCGTATTTTCGTCGTAGTTTAAAAGCTCTCTAATATCGCTGACATGTTCATCATCATCGATCTGAGACATTACTTTTTCTTGGCGTTCTTCGGGTAGTTCTAAGATGATGTCAGCGGCATCGTCGGTATCCAGTTCCAAGACCTCTTTTGCAATTTCTTTTACTGAAAGTTGTTCTAAAATACCTTCTCTAATATCAGGATCTACTTCAGCCAAAGCGTCTGCAGTTTTATCACTTCCCAAAAGTTTTATCAGATAGGTAGCTTCATCTATGGAAAGGGTTTCTATGATTTCACTGAGATCAGCGTAGTGGGCAGGCTTGAGTTTTCGTTTTAAACGTGTGGTGTCCTCCTTTGCAATAAGGTTTTTGATCTCGGCTGTAAATGCGGAATCAATTTGAAATGTTGCCATGGCCAATCTGTTTTGCAAGTTGGACGAAGTCCTTTCCCGAGAGCTTCTCTGGACGTAGGTCAAAGATACTATCTTCTGTCAACATTTTGGGGATATTCAATGTTTTTAAACAATTTCTGAGGGTTTTGCGGCGTTGTTGAAAGCTCAGCTTGACCAGTTGAAACAGCAGTACTTCGTCACAATCCAAATGAAAATCGGTTTTGCGAACTAATCGGATCACTGCAGAATCTACTTTTGGTGGAGGTTTAAACACCTGCGGAGGGACATGAAAAAGGAGTTCGGTCTTGTAGAACAATTGAGTAAGGACGGAGAGGATTCCATATTTTTTAGAGCCCGGGGGTTCACAAATTCGTTCTGCTACTTCTTTTTGGAACATTCCGCTAAAAAAAGGAATTTGATCTCGGTTTTCAAGAGTTTTAAAGACGATTTGGGTGGAAATATTATAGGGAAAGTTTCCGATGATTGCAAAGGGCTCTTCACCAAAAGTTTTTTTAAAATCGAGTTTTAAAAAGTCACCTTCAATCAGATTAACCTGATTTTCATCGTAGGTATTTTTTAGATAAGCTACCGATTCTGAATCGATTTCTACCAGGTTTAAAGATTGAGTTTCTGAAACTAAAAATTGAGTCAGTACTCCCATCCCCGGGCCAATTTCAATGATGTTTGAATACTTTTGGAAGTCGAGTGTTTCGGCAATACGTCGCGCAATAGTTAAATCTGTCAAAAAGTGTTGCCCCAATTTCTTTTTTGCGCGAACGGGTTTCATGACTGTTCTTCGATTAATTGAAGCTCGGTTCGAAAGAAAAGAATGTGGTTACCAAATTTTTCTTCTCCCGCTTTTCTCAGGAATTGGGCTTCGTTTTCGATGTATTGTTTTAAAATTTCTTGACTGATGCAGTGGTACTGAACGGCATAGCTTGTCCCTCCTTGGTCCTGTTCGTTGACTACCTTAAAGATTTTCGCGGACTTAAATTTTTTCGTTGCTAACATTTCTGGCAAGTGTATTTCTCGCATCCACTCCACCCACGCATCTTCAATGGAAGGCTCTACATGAGTGGTGACATTGTAAATTACCATCTTATTGAATTCGATCAAAACCCGTAAAAGGAACCAATGCTTTAGGAACCTTAACACCCTCCGGAGTTTGACAATTTTCGAGAAGGCCCGCTAGTACTCTTGGAAGTGCTAGGGAGCTTCCGTTCAAGGTATGGACACTTTGCTTTTTTCCTTCTTTGTCTTTGTAGCGCAACTGGAGACGTTCTGCCTGAAAGCTATCGAACGTAGAGACCGAACTGATTTCTAACCATCGTTTTTGGGCAGTAGAATACACCTCAAAATCATAGGTCAAAGCCGCAGTAAACCCAAGATCTCCACCGCAAAGTCTGAGGATACGATAGGGAAGTTCCAATTCATTTAAAATAGATTTGACGTGTACGACCATGCCCTCTAGTGCAGCCATAGCGTTCTTTGGCTCCTCGATACGTACTATTTCTACTTTGTCAAATTGGTGCAAACGGTTTAGGCCGCGTACGTGAGCCCCGTAGCTACCGGCTTCTCTCCTGAAACAAGGAGTGTATCCCGTCATTGCAATGGGAAGGTCTGCTTCATTGAGCAGGCTGTTTCTGTAGAGGTTCGTAAGAGGGACTTCCGCTGTAGGAATTAAATACAAATTGTCATTTTGGACGTGGTACATTTGGCCCTCTTTGTCTGGAAGTTGTCCCGTGCCAAAACCAGAAGCTTCGTTTACAAGGTGAGGCACTTGAATTTCTTTATAGCCTGCAGCGGTATTGCGATCTAAAAAATAGTTGATCAACCCCCGCTGTAGTCGAGCGCCTTTTCCTTTGTAAACAGGAAAGCCTGCACCCGTTATTTTTGTTCCCAATTCAAAATCGATCAGGTCGTATTTGCTAGCCAGCTCCCAGTGGGGAAGTGCTTCTCCGTCCAGTTCTGGAATGCTTCCCGCTCTAAAAATTTCTTCATTATCTTCTTCCGTGCTGCCCGCCGGGACACTTTCGTGTGGCTGGTTGGGTACCAAAGTTCTCAATTCGAACAAACGTTGGGTAGTCTCTTGGAGTTCCTCTTGAAGCTTTTTAGTATGCCCTTTAGATGCTGCACTTTTTTCTTTCAGTTCATTGGCTTTTTCGATTTCTCCAGATTTAAAAAGCGTACCAACTTCTTTGGCCATTTGGTTTGAAGTTGCCAAATGCGCATCCAGCTCCGTTTGCTTACTTCTTCTCTCTTGGTCTAGTAGGATGATTTGATCAATTACTTCTGGCGTTTTAAAACCTCTTTTCTCGAGACCTTTGAGAAGGGTGTCTTTGTGCGCTCTTATGTACTGCAATGCAAGCATGGAAATTCTTTTGTGCAAAAATAAAGTAATTTTACTTCTACCCTTGTTCGGCTAGGGTTCTTTTGCAAATTTCTTGATCTTTTTTAAGCTGACTTTTGAGTTCTTCTAAGGAATTAAACTTGATTTCATCGCGTGTTTTTTTAAGAAAAAACACCTGTAGCTTTTGATCGTAAAGGGTTTGTTCAAAGTCAAAGAGATGAACCTCAAGGGTTTGGTGGTTTCCGTTGAGTGTCGGTCGATTTCCAATATTCATCATACCAGAATGCAGTTTTCCCTTGTATTGAACTTGAACCAAATAGACTCCTCTAGGGGGGATTAGTTTGTAGGTTTCTTTCACATTGAGGTTGGCAGTAGGGAACCCTAAAGTTCTTCCTACTCCCGCTCCTTGGGTTACTTTTCCATTGAGTTCATAGGGGCGACCCAAGAATTTTTGAACTTTTTCAAAATCACTGGCTCCTATGGCATTTCTAATTTTTGTAGAGCTTACTGTGATCGAGGCAATGTCTTGAGCGGGGATCATGGTTACTTGGAAGTTGTAGGTTTTTCCATAGCTTATTAAATCCTCTACTGTCGCCTCCCTGTTTTTGCCAAAACGGTGATCGTACCCAATAAATAACGAGCTAATACCCAATTGATTGACCAAAACGTCACGGGTAAACTCAACAGCACTAAGTTTTGAAAATTCTTTGGTAAAAGGATGGATGATAAGATTGTCAATTCCCAACTTTCTTAAAAGCTGTTCTTTTTCTGCCAAGGTATCTATAAGTCGGATCGAAGCTTCTTTTTGCAACACCATTCTAGGATGTGGAAAAAAGGTCAATAAATTGGCTTGCAGTTTTTGATCCCTCGCTTTTTTGACGAGTTTCTGAATGATTTTTTGATGCCCTAAATGAACCCCGTCGAAGGTGCCTATGGTGAGAATTGACTTCGAAGTGAAGACGTAGTTTTCAATTCCGTGGACGACATTCATAGGGTAAAAAAAGACTTTATTAGCAAAGTATAAAAGTACGTTAATATCATTTATAGTAGTATAAGATTGTTTATTTTTAGCCAAGACTTGTATCTCTAGTGCTGAAAAACAAAGAAAATTGCGATTTCCAAAACTCTTGGATTCTAGGAATACTTTTCCTCTTTCTTCCATTGCAACTGCTTTTAGCTCAAGACCGCTGGACACAAGTTTCCAATCCTGGGCCTCTGTTGAATTCCCTTGAGGTTTTTGGAGAAACTTTTTACAAGGCTCCCAATGGGTTGCTCGAGATTTCAAAAAAAAACGCTACAAATGAAATTAGACTTCCCAATGAGAAGGGGGAGGAAGAAATTTTTCTATTGTCTCCAGCACCCGTATTGTCCCAATCCCTGAAAGTAAAGTACCCCAGCCTAAAAACGTATAAGGGAGTTAGTAAACAAAGACCCAATGTCCGTATACGACTCAGCACTCAGCCAAGTGGAATCAATGCATGGCTCGTACTCCCTACAGGACCTGATTTTTTTATTCAACCTGTAAAAGGAAAGAAACAGTTACACTACACTTATACAAAATCAAATACAGACAATGCTTCCCCGCTTTTTTGCAAAACAGAAGCAGCGGTTCAAAAAAAGACTAAGGAAGTATTTTCTTACAAAAATCGGATGTTAAACGATTCACTGCGAACTTTTCGAATTGCAGTAGCAGGTACAGGGGAGTACACTGCCTTTTGGGGAGATGATGATGACAGTAACGGTTCGAATACAGAAGATACGCTTGCTGCTGTGGTCAGTACAATAAATCGTATCAATGTCATTTTTGAACGAGATCTCAATATTAGATTGGAATTGGTTTCCGATATAAATTTACTTTACGAAGATTCAAATACGGATCCTTTTGTTAGTGATTTTAGTTCTGAACTCCAAGAAACCTTGGACAATGTTGTAGGAGATGAAGCCTATGATGTGGGGCATCTTTTTGATTTTGGAGAGCCAGATGGAGATGCAGGTTGTATCGGTTGTGTGTGTACTTCAGGACAAAAAGGACAGGGGTATTCCATCCACCCCTTTCGCGATATTTATGGAGGAGAATACCGCAACGATTATTTTGATTTGGATTACGCTGGGCATGAGATTGGACATCAATTTGGTGCCTACCATACCTTTTCTCACCAAACTGAAGGGACAGGGGTAAATGCGGAACCGGGGAGTGGTTCTACCATCATGGGATATGCCGGGATTACAGGACCAGATGACCTTCAAGAACACGGAGACGCCTACTTTCATTTTTACAGTATTAAAACTATTTCTGAATTTGTGGCAACGCTATCTTGTGGAAGTGCCGAAGCCGTAGCAATAGAACCTTTTAGTATCGATGCTGGTCCCGATTTTTTTATTCCCGTAGGGACTCCATTTGAATTGACGGTAGACCCCGTAGAAGGAGAGGATGATTTTACCTATTGTTGGGAACAATTAGACAGCGATCAAATACGCTCGAGTAATTTCGGCCCTTTCAATGGAACAGGAGCATTAGCGCGCTCACTTCCACCTAGTTCAACTCCTTCCCGATCGATCCCTAACTTAGAACGTGTTTTAAGCAATCAGTTAACTCAGGAAAACCCAAGAATAAACGATGCCTGGGAAACGGTTCCTTTGGTGGGAAGAGCCATGCGATGGGGACTGACAGTCCGAAAGCAAGCCTCAACTTTTACTCAAGTAGCTCAAGACGAAATGGAAATCAATGTTGTTGATAGCGCAGGACCTTTTACCATCACCTCGCAGAATGAGCCAAATACTGTACTTCAAGGAGGATCCCTTGAACCCATTACTTGGAATGTTGCCCAAACGGATCAAAGTCCCATTGGGGTAAGTGAAGTGAGTATTCTTTTGTCTACAGATGGAGGAATGACCTTTCCCATTACTTTGGCGTATGGAATTCCCAACAGCGGAACTGCTCAAGTTTTAATTCCTAACGAGATAAATACAACAGCGGGAAGAATAAAAATCAAACCGAAAAACGGAATCTTTTTTGCGATTAATTCGGTTGACTTTAGCATCGAATCCCGTGATTTGGTTTTAACCTTTGATGCCTTTAAAAAAGAAAATTGTGAACAAAATACATTGCAGTTTTCGTTTGATATTCAACGCTCAACAGGCTTTGATACGAATTTTAGTTTGCAGATTAATTCACTGCCTTCCAATGTCAGTGTACAATTTTCAAAAACAGTATATACGACCTCAGATTCCTCAGGGTTTTTTACGCTCAGAGGACTTTCACGTTTGACCCCAGCTGATTATGAATTAGTTCTAGAGGCCCTGTTTGAAGGGACCTCAGAAAACTTCTCTTTTATACTACAACAGCGTACGGATGCTCTTTCTGAACCGATTCTCTTACAGCCCCAAAAGGATGCAGTCGAGGTTAGTATTAATCCTCTCCTGCAATGGGAGTCTAACCCAAACGTGGATCGGTCACGAGTACAATTTGCCACAGATTCGGAATTTCAAACCTTAGTTGTAGATACCTTGATCCTCGCTTCACAATTCCAGCTGAATAACTTGGAGTCTAAACAACTGTATTACTGGCGTGTGCAACAACAAAATAACTGTGACTCCTCTGTATTTTCAAATTTTAATTCCTTTGAAACCAGTCCTATTACGTGTAAAACTCAGCGTTCGGAAAGTTTGCCCAAAGACCTTAATGATGCTACGGACAATCGGAAAGGAGAGATCTCAGCCACGGTTACTATCAGTTTTGATGCGCCTATTTTGGATTTAGATGTTTTAATCGATTTAGAACACACCTGGGTTGAAGATCTGGTACTTTATTTAGAAACACCTCTTGGAGAACGCTATTTATTAAGTAGTTCTTTGGGAGATTCTGGAGATGACTATATGCAAACGCTCTTTGATCAAGAAGCTGGTGAAGCCATAGTCAGCGCTTCACCTCCCTTCACCGGAAGTTTTTCTCCGATACAAGATTTAAGTCCACTATATGGAACTTCCTCTCTGGGGATATGGAAGCTTATTGTTATTGATCAATACACAGACGATACAGGAAGCTTACTTCAGTTCGATCTTCAGCTTTGTGTAGAAGGGACTATAGAGCCCAATGCAGACAGTGATTCCATTCCGGATGCGGAGGACAATTGTCCCTTGATTTCTAATGAAGACCAAGCAGATAGTGACAACAATGAAATTGGGGATCTCTGCGATCTTTTCTCTGTTCAAAACCTTCGCTTGAGTAAGAAAGACGCCACCTGTCCAGACAATGCTAACGGTTCCTTTACTTTCAATGCACGTGCAGATTTCCCCTACCGTGCAGAAATAAGAGGGCCAAGTGGTTTTATAAGGGAAGTTAATTTTACTAATTCGGGACGCACGCTGAACAACTTAGCTGCTGGGGACTATGAAATTTGTATCTATTCAGATCAATTTCCTGATTTTGAATATTGCTATGAAACTGCCATCACGGCTCCAGACCGACTGGTTGTTCAGACATTATACGATCCTTCTTTAACCCAATTAGTTCTAAACCTAGAGGGAAGTGATACTTTTACTATAACCCTCAATGGGAATTCCTTTGAGGTGGTTGGAAAGAATTCTGTCGAATTGCCATTGACCCAAAAAGTCAATCGACTACAAGTAAAAACAAATCAAATTTGCCAAGGAGTTTTTGAAGAATGGATAAATTTGGATAACCAAGCCCAAGTTTTCCCTAATCCCGTAATTGACGATGCACGTCTTATTCTACCCCAAGGAGTCCGTGCGGATCTTTATTTACTAAACGCTACGGGGCTCGTGTTTTGGACTGAAAAAAACCTGTCGAGTACTGCTACCGAGATTTTTATTCCGATGGGTCAACTCCCCCGAGGATGGTATGTGTTGCAAATTGATTATGGAAGCTATATCGAGACTAGAAAATTGTTAAAAGAATGAAAAACTGGAAACTTTTCGTGTTGCTTTTGCTCGAGAGTTGTGGTCCAGATCCCATTCCAGATCCTGAACCAGTAAATTTGGTGGCTCCTCAAAACTTAAATAGCTGTACCACGGCATCTCGGATTAACGAAAGTCTAAGTCAGGTGAATTTTCAGTGGACAGCGGCTTTACATGCAGATAATTACGAGCTTGTTGTTCAAAATGCACTTACCCGAGAACGATTTGATACGAGTACCTCTTTACAAAACGCTTCTTTGACCTTGCCCAGCGGTGCACCCTATCTCTGGTTTGTTCGATCAAAATCTACTCTTACCCCGATTGAGACAGACAGTTCGACCTGGCAATTTTACCTTGAGGGAAGTACATCAGCAACTCACTTTCCTTTTCCTGCTCTACTCCAATCACCTGAGGACGAATCTGAAATTGTTTTGAGCGCTCAAGGAACCTTTCAATTTGAGTGGGAAGGGAACGATTTGGACAACGATATCGTTTCTTATGATTTGTATTTGAGTACAGATCCTGATGAATTTGCTTTGGTAAAAGATGGAATTACAAGCTCTCAAACTCTTTTGGAATTAAACTCAAACACCTTGTATTATTGGCAAGTTGCAACCCGAGACGAAAATCAAAATCAGTCGTTTTCAGGAGTTTTCAGTTTCCAAACGGAATAAGGATTTATTTTCTATTAAACTGATTCATGGTGTTTTGAATTCCTTGGAGGCCAAAGCTAATAAGTGCCTCAGTACAAAGGTCGAGCCGTTCTGGGAGGGCTTCTTGTTCATTTATGTCCCAAGGATCTAACACAAATTTTACTTGATCAAAGGCTTTTTTTTCCTGCCCAATGCCGAAGCGCAGTCGAGCGTAATTTGGGGTGTTTAGTTGCGATTCGATGTCCTTTAAACCGTTGTGACCTGCAGGGCTCCCTTTGGCTTTTAATCGGATCGTTCCAAAAGGGAGGTGTAGCTCATCCGTCAGGACGAGAATATTTTCTAAAGCAATATTTTCTTTCAGTGCCCAATGGCGCACTGCTTTTCCACTGCGGTTCATAAACGTGGTGGGCTTAATTAAAAGAAATTGTCTTCCTTTTTTCTGAACTGTGGTATGCTGGGCCAGTTTTTTTGTTTCCCAAAGCAATTCATTTTTTTCTGCAAGACGGTCAAGGATTTGAAACCCTACATTATGACGAGTGTTTTCATACTCCAAACCCACATTTCCCAAACCTACAATTAAATATTTTTTCATGTCTAAGGGAGTCGTTTTCTTTTTAAATAACCCGCTGAAAATTTGCATAGTCTAAAATAAAAAAAGCATGTGATTAAAGAACCACATGCTTTGAAATTTATTAAAGAAAGAACTTAGTCTTTGGCAGGGGCATCTGTTTCTGCTACTGCACCTTCAGCTCCTTCTGCACCTTCTGCTGTTTCAAGTTCTACTTCATCTTCTATTATTGAAGCTCTTGAAGTACGTACTTGACAAACCACGGTGTTGTCAGGATGAAGAATAGTATAGGCATCATTTTGCAATTCTGTCGTGTACAGCTTATTTCCCAAATTTAAGCCTGAGATGTCAGCAATGATAAAGTCAGGCAGGTTGGCAGGTAGTGCTTTGACACGCAGTTTTCTTTTATTGAGTATTAAAACTCCTCCACTTATAAGTACTCCAGGTGCCGCACCTTCTAACTTAACGGGGATATTCATGGAGATTTCTTTATCCTCAAAAAGTTGATAGAAGTCCACATGTAAAATTTTGTCTGTTAAGGGATGAAATTGAATGTCTTGAAGGATAGCATTTATTTTACTACCGTCTTCTAATACAATTTCTACAGTGTGTGCATTAGGAGTATAGACGAGTTTACTGAAATCAAGTTCCGGTGCTGAAAAATGAAGGGGTTCCCCTCCACCGTATAACACACAGGGAACTCTGCCAGCATTGCGTAACGCTTTGGTAGCAACCTTGCCTACGCTTTCTCTTTTAGATCCGTTAATGGTAATCGATTTCATGATTTTGTTTTTCTAGTTAGTTACATTATAAATTTTGAACTTATTGATTCGTTGTGGTGCACATTGTGCATAACCTCAGCAAATAATGGGGCGCAAGATAATACTTTTACTTTACTGTGACTAATTTTAGGAGCAATAGAATCGGAGACAATCAATTCTTCCAATTGAGATGCTTCAATTTTTTCGTAGGCATTCCCAGAAAGTAGTGCATGGGTACAAATCGCTCTTACGGAGAGAGCTCCTCGTTCTTTCATTAAATCGGCAGCTTTGGTTAGTGTTCCTGCGGTGTCCACCATATCATCCACTAGGATTACATTTTTACCTTCCACATCTCCAATGAGTTCCATGTGTGAGATTACATTGGCCTTTTCTCGTTGCTTGTAGCAAATCACCACATCACTGGATAAAAACTTGGAATACGCATACGCGCGCTTGGAACCACCCATATCAGGAGAGGCAATGGTCAAGTTGGATAGTTTTAAAGATTTGATATAGGGAAGGAATAGGGTGGAAGCAAAGAGGTGATCTACAGGTTTTTCAAAAAACCCTTGAATCTGATCGGCGTGCAAATCCATAGTAATGATCCGAGTAGCACCGGCAGATTCTAACAGTTTAGCTATAAGCTTTGCTCCTATGGGCACTCTAGGCTTGTCTTTGCGGTCTTGTCGTGCCCATCCAAAATAGGGCATTACCGCGGTAATATGTCTTGCTGAAGCTCTTTTTGCAGCATCTAACATCAAGAGTAATTCCATTAGATTTTCTGATGAGGGCTGGGTAGAACCAATGATGAAAACTCGAGCACCGCGAACTGATTCCTCAAAAGAGGGTTGAAATTCTCCATCACTGTAACGGGAAAAATTGACCTTTCCTAAAGGAGCTCCAAAGTGTTTGGCGATGTGATTAGCAAGTTCTGTACTCTGTGTACAAGTAAAAATTTTAGCAGGAGTTTTCATATATATCGTTAATGCGCAAATTTAGAAATAAATTTTGCTAGGAATGCCTGAGAAATTAAAACCTAAGAAAAAATAATTTACTATTTTTGACACCCTGTCAAAAAAAATGCCTCGGTGGCGGAACTGGTAGACGCGCTGGATTCAAAATCCAGTTCTTCGGAGTGCGGGTTCGATTCCCGCCTCGAGTACCAATTAACATCAAATGGAATCAAAACCCTATAAATGCCAACATTTATAGGGTTTTTCATTTCACGAAATATCATT
>DBBQ01000066.1 GCA_002292265.1 Flavobacteriaceae bacterium UBA980
TGACAATCCCCATATTCATCCCGTGTTGAATGGCGTGGTAGAGAAAAGAAGCGTGCATGGCTTCACGAACTGTATTGTTCCCTCGGAAGGAAAAGGAAACGTTACTGACTCCCCCGCTTACGTTGGCGTGTAGTAAATTCTCCCGTATCCATTGAGTCGTATCAAAAAAGTCCAAGGCATTTCTTCGGTGTTCCTCCATTCCCGTGGCTACAGGAAAGATGTTGGGATCAAAGATGATGTCCTCAGGGGGGAAGTGTACTTGCTCTACCAGAACTTTGTAAGAACGCTCACAAATTTGAATTCGGCGTTCCAGGGTGTCGGCTTGCCCGTCTTCATCAAATGCCATTACGATGACCGCTGCTCCGTATTTTTTTAGGGTTTGGGCTTGGTGTATAAAATTTTCTTCACCCTCTTTTAAGCTGATGGAATTTACCACACATTTCCCTTGAACAACTTTCAGTCCGGCTTCAATAATTTCCCATTTGGAACTGTCGATCATTACAGGAACACGAGCAATATCGGGTTCCGCAGCGATGAGATTTAAAAAGGTGGTCATGGCAGCTGCTCCATCAATCATCCCCTCATCCATATTGATGTCGATGATTTGAGCACCTCCCAAGACTTGTTCCCTTGCAATTTCTAAGGCCTCATCATACTGCTGATTTTCAATCAACCGAAGGAACTTTCGTGAACCCGTGACATTGGTCCGTTCCCCAATATTGACAAAGTTGGTCTCTTCGGTGATCACCAAAGGTTCCAATCCAGAAAGCAATAAGGGTTTCTTCTTAAGCATGTGCAACAATTTTTGGTTTTCTGGGGGTGTATTTTTTAGCCACTTCCGCAATCAACCGGATGTGATCTGGCGTCGTCCCACAACAACCGCCGATGATGTTCACCACATTTTGTTTTAAATACTCCTCGATCAAGGCTTGCATTTCTTCAGGAGTTTGATCGTATTCTCCAAAGGCGTTTGGTAAGCCTGCGTTGGGGTGTGCAGAAACAAAAGCCTCGCTTTGATTCGAAAGTCGTTTTACATAGGGAAGTAACTGGTCTGCGCCCAAGGCGCAATTAAACCCAATACTCAAAATAGGCAGATGACTCAATGAAATCCGAAAGGCTTCCACGGTTTGTCCAGAAAGCGTTCTTCCACTGGCATCCGTTATCGTTCCGCTAATCATGATCGGAATCGCAATCTGCTTTTCAGCTTTTACAGAATCAATGGCAAACAAAGCCGCCTTGGCATTGAGGGTATCAAAAATAGTTTCGACTAAAAGTACGTCTGCACCTCCGTCAATCAAACCCAACACCTGTTCTCGATAAGCGTTTACCAATTCGTCAAAAGTAACGGCACGGTAGCCGGGGTCATTGACATCAGGAGACATACTCGCTGTCTTATTGGTGGGTCCGATAGACCCAGCGACATAGCGTTTTTGATCAGGGGTTTTTGCTGAAAATTCTCGAGTGACTTCTTTGGCAATTTTAGCACTTTCATAATTGAGCTCATAGGCCAAATCTTCCATTTGATAGTCCGCCATCCCGATGGAAGTGGAGGAAAAAGTATTGGTTTCTAGAAGATCGGCACCCGCTTCCAAATAGGCGCGATGAATCTCTTTGATGAGGTCGGGCTGGCTAAGGGACAACAAATCGTTATTCCCTTTCAGGGGACAAGGGTGACTGGCAAAGCGCTTCCCTCTGAAATCCTCCTCTTCCAACTGGTGGTTTTGAATCATGGTACCCATGGCTCCGTCCAAAACCAGTATGCGCTTTTCTAAATCCTTTTGAATATTCATCTTACTGTGTAATGGCTTGTATTAAATCATTCCAAATATCTTCCTGATGCTCTAAACCTACAGACAAACGAATCATTCCACCTGTAATTCCTACCGCCAACTGATCCGCTGTTGAAAGCTTGCTGTGGGTAGTTGAAGAGGGATGGGTGACTATGGTTCGGGAATCTCCCAAATTGGCAGACAAGGAACACAATTGAATTTTATTGATAAAATTTCGACCTGCTTCTACTCCTCCTTTGAGTTCAAAAGAGACAATGGTTCCTCCTTGTTTCATTTGTTTTTGTGCCAATTCGTATTGGGGATGGGAAGGTAAAAAGGGATATTTGACCCAATTGATTTCTTCTAATTGTTCTAATTTTTGAGCCAGTATTAAAGCATTCTCACAATGCCGATCCACCCGTACCGAAAGGGTTTCCAAACTTTTAGATAGTACCCAAGCGTTAAAGGGAGAAAGGGAGGCTCCTGTATTTCGTGCAAAGAGATACAACTCACGAATCAACTCCTTTTTTCCAACGGTAATCCCACCCAGTACACGCCCCTGACCATCCATAAGTTTGGTGGCGGAATGAATCACTAGGTCGGCACCGAATTGAATCGGGGTTTGTAAATAGGGCGTGGCAAAGCAATTGTCCACAATAAAAAAAAGCTTGTGTTTTTTTGCAATTTTACCCAAAGCCTCCAAATCCAAAATATCTACTCCCGGATTGGTCGGAGATTCTACATAAATACATCGCGTGTTTTCTTGAATCAAATCTTCCACAGCATCCAACTGATCTACTGCAAAATAACTCGTCTCGATGTTCCATTTAGGAAAATACTTGGTAAACAAACTGTGGGTAGAACCAAAAACGGCACGTGCTGAAATGAGGTGATCTCCTGCATTTAAAAATGTGGCAAAAGTTCCAAATACCGCACCCATACCACTAGAAAAAGCAACACCGTCTTCTGCGCCTTCCATTTGAGATACTTTCTGAATAAATTCTGAAGTGTTTGGATTGGAAAAACGACTGTAAATGTTCCGCTCTTTTTCTTCTGAAAAAGAAGCCCGCATTTCCTCTGCGTCTTCAAAGACAAAACTTGAGGTTAAATACAACGGACTCGAGTGCTCTTGAAACTGGGATTGTTCCGTTTGAGTCCGAATGGCTTGGGTTTCAAATTTGGGGATCATATTTCGATTCCGTTTAGAATTATTTTATGATTGATTTTGGCGGTGGGTTCTAAGGTTTTCGATACAGAACAGTACTTGTCAAATGACAGCTGAGCCGCACGTTTAGCTTTTTCTGGCGAAAAATCTCCCTCTAAATGAATAGCAATATCTATTTGATAGAACAAAGCAGGCACTTCATTTTCATGACGGTGTCCGTGGACTTCCATTTTTAGTACTTTGGGATTGATTTTTTGCTTGTTCAAAATGGCAACAATATCAATACTGCTGCAACCTGCCACTCCCATTAAGAGCAGTTCCATAGGGCTTATTCCCTGCACTTCTCCAGTGGTTTTGGACTTGTTGTCCAATCGAACACTCATGCCATTGGCGTTGGTAACTTCAAAAAGGTAATCGTCGTTAATTCGTTCTAAGGAAACATTCATAAAGCTTTTATTTTTTGGGTTTAAATAGAGGAGATAAAATTTGACTTACGTCTTCATGTTCAATCAAAAAGGCATCGTGTCCGTGAGGCGAGCTCAATTCGTGATAAAAAATATCTTGTTTAAATTTTTTACTAAAGTCCACTGTTTTTTGATCTTCTATAGGAGTGAAAAACATATCGCTGTCTATGGCAATTAAATGGATTTCTGCGGTGATACTTTTTATGATTTCCTGGGCAGTGCGTCCTTCTCTTTCGATATTGATCGAAGCCAAAAGATGATTCATCATCACATAGGCATCCAAATGAAAACGTTTCGCGAGTTTATCCCCGTGATAGAGCAACCAACTTTCAATATTGTAAATTCCAAGTTCTTCGTTTTTGGTTCTTCCAAAACGAAAATCAAAAGACTGCGGGGTGCGGTAGGTTAACATGGCGTGGATACGCGCATCCTCCAGGGGTAGCTTAGAATTTTGTAAAATCCTTTTTTGCAAAAAAGTATTAGCGAGTATCCAATCATTGGCTTTCCAGTCGGCCGCTATGGGGATTAAATACTTCGTTATTTTAGGAGCCAAAGCTGCCATTTCCCAAGCGATTCCACCTCCTATGGAACCCCCGATGAGGGCGTAAAGTGTTTCTATTTTCAAAACCTTTAACCCTTGTAAAAACAGGGAGGCGATGTCTCCTGTGTGAAAATCTTCCGGGGTTGAAAAGGTTTGATTCAGAACACCATTTCCTGGAATATTAAAACCAAGTAAGGTGTAGTGCTGGGTGTCTATTGTTTGGGCAGGGCCAATGATTTCATTCCACCAACCATCGTTCCCCGTCAGTTGTGCATCCCCAGTAAGGGAATGGTTTACCAACACCACAGGTGCTGTTCCCAACTCACAACCAAATTGCTGGTAGTGCAAATCGATGGAAGTATAAACAGCACCCGTGTGGGTCCTAAAATTGGATATTGAAATCGTTTGGATCTCTGCCATAGGGTTTACAACTGCGCAAAAGCAGACTCTAAATCAACAATTAAATCATTTATATCCTCCAGACCTACGGAAAGTCGGATTAAATCCTGAGTTACACCCGTGGTTTTTTGGGCCTGCTCATCCAATTGTTGATGGGTGGTACTGGCCGGATGAATGATCAAGGATTTGGTGTCTCCGATGTTCGCTAAAAGAGCAAACAACTGTGTATGATCGGCTACTTTTTTTCCTGCTTCAAAGCCTTTTTTCAATCCAAAGGTGACTATACCACTTTGCCCTTTCGGGAGGTATTGAAGTGCCAACGCATTGTACTTTGAGGTCTTTAAACCGGGGTAATTCACCCAAGCGACTTCTTCGCGTGTGGACAACCATGCGGCTAACTTCAAAGCATTTTCAGAATGCTTTTTCATACGGATGTCTAAGGTTTCTATTCCCTGAATGGTTTGGAAACTGTTAAAGGGACTAGGAGCACTTCCCAAATCACGTAATCCTTCGATCCGAACTTTGGCAATAAAAGCAATGTTCCCTAATGCCTCGTGATAGTTCAGTCCGTGATAACTCGGATTGGGCTCTGTAAATTCTGGAAAATTTCCGTTGCCCCAGTCAAAAGTTCCTGCATCAATAATAATTCCCCCTAGAGAAGTTCCATTTCCCGTGAGGTACTTCGTCAAGGAATGAATCACAATATTGGCACCGTGTTCTATTGGGTTTAGCAAAGCGGGTGAGGCTACTGTATTGTCAACAATAAAAGGCACTTTCGCCTGTTGAGCCGCTTCCGAGATGGCTTTTAAGTCCACTACATCCAGTTTGGGATTCCCTAAGGACTCCGCAAAAAAGGCACGTGTATTGGATTGTACTGCCTTGGCAAATTCACCAGGATCATCAGGATCTACAAAAGTGGTGGTGATCCCAAAGCGCGGCAAGGTATTCGCTAAAAGATTATAGGTTCCTCCGTATAAACTATTGGATGCCACGATGTGGTCTCCAGTTCTAAGAATCACCATCAGTGTCGTAGCGATGGCAGCGGTACCCGAAGCTGTGGCTACAGCTGCAGCACCTCCTTCTAGCGCGGCGAGACGTTGTTCTAAAACATCGTTTGTTGGATTGTTTAAACGGGTGTAAATGTATCCGGGTTCTGCCAGTGAAAATAAATTCGCCGCATGGTCCGAATCATTGAACACATAAGAGGTGGTTTGATAAATGGGAACTGCTTGAGTTCCTTGGGAGTTTTTAGCATCATGCCCTGCATGTAATGCTTTAGTGGCTAATTGTGTACTCATAATTGAAATTTAATTTTAATGGATTCGATATAATCTAATTTTTCCCAGGTGAAAAGTTCTACTTCCTTCGATACTTTTCCGTTATACGGGGATTCAAACGTTTTGGTGAGGGTCAGAGGCTGACGCCCCATATGACCATAGGAAGCGGTTTCTAAATACATTGGATTTCTCAGTTTTAGTCTTTTTTCTATGGCATAGGGACGCATATCAAATAAAGTTGCCGCTTTGGCTCCAATTTCTGCGTCGCTTAAATCTACTTTTGAAGTACCGTAGGTATTGACATAAATTGAGGTTGGTTCTACCACTCCAATGGCATAACTCAGTTGCACCAAAATTTCATCGGCTACTCCAGCTGCGACCAGATTTTTGGCCATGTGGCGGGCTGCATAGGCCGCACTTCGGTCCACCTTACTTGGGTCTTTCCCGCTAAAGGCACCTCCGCCGTGACCTCCTTTGCCACCATAGGTATCGACGATAATCTTTCGACCTGTCAAACCCGTATCGCCGTGTGGCCCTCCGATAACAAATTTCCCTGTTGGGTTAACATGATAAGTGATGTCGGTCCCAAATAGTTTTTGAATATCGGGCTGTAATTTGGCGATCACACGAGGGATTAAAATATGGATCACGTCCGATTTTATTTTTTCCAACATCGCTTTTTCATCTGCGTTGAAATCATCATGTTGGGTAGAAACCACAACCGTATCGATACGCAGAGGTTTGTTCTGGTCATCGTATTCGATGGTAACCTGCGATTTAGAATCGGGACGTAGATAGGTGATTTCTTTGTTCTCCCGCCTTAGAGCCGCCAATTCAATTAAAATTTTGTGTGAAAGATCCAGCGCCAGGGGAATTAACGATTCCGTTTCATTGGAGGCATAACCAAACATGATCCCTTGGTCTCCTGCTCCTTGAGCTTCTTTTTCTTCACGATCCACACCGCGGTTGATGTCTTGGGATTGTTCGTGGATTAAAGAAATAACTCCACAGGAATCTCCACTAAATTGGTAGGCTCCCTGAGTGTAACCAATCTTATTGATTGTTTCTCTGGCAATGGACTGAACGTCGAGGTAGGTTGCGCTTTTGACTTCTCCAGCTAGAATTACCTGCCCAGTAGTGACCAGGGTCTCACAAGCCACCTTACTTTCTGGATCGAAAGCCAGGAAGTTATCTAATAACGCATCACTGATTTGATCGGAAATCTTGTCTGGATGACCTTCACTTACAGATTCTGATGTAAAAAAATATGACATTTAAAAGTTGCTTTTACGGAAGGATTCAAACGGTGCGTTTTAAAAAGCAACACTGCTTTAGCATTTTTTTTTCGAGGTTTGCAATCAGTCAAATCCTTCCTCGTTTGTGATGCAAATGTACAGCTTTTTTTGAATTTGCAAATTTTTGTTGGTTTCATTTGTTAAAAACAAATCTTATGGTAAGATTTACTTTTTTCCCCCCCTTCCCCTTTTATTGTTAAAAAAAAGAAGCTACTTTGCAGTTCCATAAATAAACCGTAATAAACTAACTATGCATATTGCCATTGCCGGGAACATTGGGGCGGGAAAAACCAGCCTGACCGAACTTTTAGCCAAACACTACGGCTGGGAAGCCCATTTTGAAGATGTGATTGACAATCCCTATCTCGATGATTTTTACACCCATATGGAACGGTGGTCGTTTAATTTGCAGATTTACTTTTTAAAAAGCCGTTTTCAGCAATTGCTCAAGATTAAAAACGGAAAAAAGACCATAGTACAGGACCGTACCATCTATGAGGATGCACATATTTTTGCACCCAACCTCAAGGCGATGGGTCTGATGAATCAAAGGGATTTTAAAAACTATCAGGAACTCTTTGAATTGATGGAATCGCTGATACAAGGTCCAGATTTGTTGATCTACCTCCGTAGCAGCATCCCCAATTTGGTCAACAAAATTCACAAACGCGGTCGGGACTACGAAAACTCAATCAGCATTGATTACCTTAGTCGTCTAAACGAACGCTATGAGGCTTGGAGTTCAACTTATGACAAAGGAAAAATTGTCATCATCGATGTGGATAACTTGGATTTTGTGGAAAATCAAGACGACCTCAACAGCATTATTGCTAAAATTGACGAAGTCGTTTAGAATTTTTTACGCCTAATACACACTAAACTTTCCCTCCTAACAAGGGGGGCATGGGGGATATCAATCCCCTGATCCGAAAAATAACAATCTCAGAAATACACCCCTAAATCCCCTCTTGATAGAGAGGACCTTTAAGCAAAAAAAAAGAGGCTCAATTGAGCCTCTTTTTTATTTCGTTTCTAAAGACTTACTCTTTAGAATTTTCTTCAGTTGAAGGCGAATCTTTTTTAACCGTCACCTCAACGACCATTTCCTGATCACTCTCAGAGGTCACGTTTACAGTATAGCCTTCTTCAGCAGTTTCATCTTCCGTGACTACTACTTCCACAAGGTTTGATTCTGCTTTAGATTTTACATAGGCAGAAACAGCAGCTCCATCCATAGCAATACTCGGTGCAATGACCAAGGCTACTACAGACATCAGCTTCAATAAGATATTTAGAGAAGGCCCTGAAGTATCTTTAAACGGATCTCCAACGGTATCCCCAACCACGGCGGCTTTGTGAGCGTCTGTTCCTTTTCTCCCTTGTTCTTCGATCATTTTTTTGGCGTTGTCCCAAGCCCCTCCAGCGTTGGACTGGAAGATAGCCATCAACACACCACAGGTCGTTACTCCTGCAAGAAGTCCTCCCAGCATTTCCGCGCCTCCAATGAAACCAACGGCTACAGGAACAACTATGGCCAATACACCAGGTAAGACCATCTCTTTAATCGAGGCCTTTGTAGAAATGGCTACACATTTGTCGTATTCTGCAACACCATCTGCGGCATCAAATATTTTTCGGTCGGCAGCAGAAGCTTTAGACATATCAGAGTCGTATTTGATCATCACGTCCAATGCAGCTCGAAGCGCAGGAATGTCTCGAAACTGACGTCTTACTTCTTCAATCATCGCCATTGCAGCTCTTCCTACCGCATTCATGGATAAGGCAGAAAACACAAAAGGCAACATCCCTCCGACAAGCAGTCCTGCCATAATTTTGGGTTGAGAAACATCAATAGCTACAACCCCTGCAGTTTTCATAAAAGCGGCAAACAAGGCTAAGGCCGTCAATGCCGCAGAGGCAATGGCAAATCCTTTTCCGATCGCTGCAGTGGTGTTTCCTACTGCATCCAATTTGTCTGTACGTTCTCTAACTTCAGGATCCAATTCTGCCATTTCCGCAATTCCTCCAGCGTTGTCAGAAATCGGCCCGTATGCATCTACTGCCAATTGAATTCCTGTGTTGGCTAACATCCCAACAGCAGCAATGGCTATACCATAAAGCCCAGCAAAATGATGCGAAACCAAAATGGCTCCTGCGATAAGGATTATCGGTACTGCCGTGGACATCATTCCCACTCCAAGACCGGCAATGATATTGGTCGCTGCTCCCGTTTCAGATTGTTTCACAATGGAGTTTACGGGTTTTGTTCCCGTACCGGTATAATATTCGGTTACTTTCCCTACTGCCAATCCCGCTACGAGTCCTGCTATGGTCGCAAAGAACACTCCCAATGCACCGGAAGGAAGTCCCTCAACGGTTTCGGGGATAAAAGCATGAATTAAGAAATAAGAAGCTACTAGCATCAATCCTGCAGAACCAAATTCTCCAAGGTTTAATGCGGCATGAGGAGAACCCCCTTCTTTCACTCGGACAAAAAAGGTTCCGATAATGGACATGACAATCCCTACAGCTGCTAGAGCCAAGGGAAGGTAGACCGCTCCGAGACCATCAAAGTCTGGAGTAACAATTAAAGCTCCTAATACCATGGTCCCGATAATGGAACCTACATATGATTCGAATAAGTCTGCGCCCATTCCGGCAACATCTCCTACGTTGTCCCCCACATTGTCTGCAATTGTAGCAGGGTTTAAGGGGTGGTCCTCAGGAATACCCGCTTCTACTTTTCCTACCAGGTCAGCTCCAACATCAGCAGCCTTGGTATAAATCCCTCCTCCTACACGAGCAAAAAGAGCAATGGAAGAAGCTCCTAAAGAAAATCCTGAAAGTACATTCAGCACCTCAGTAATTTCCCAACCTTGACTGCTGTAAAGAGCAAAAAGACCACTTAATCCCAAAACTCCGAGACCTACTACGCCTAAGCCCATTACGGCACCACCCGCAAAAGCAACTTCTAGGGCTTTCCCTAAAGAGGTTTGGGCTGCATTCGTGGTTCGTACGTTGGCTTTGGTCGCTACTCGCATACCGATAAATCCAGCTAATGCGGAACAAATGGCTCCAACAATAAAGGAAACGGCTACCATTCCATTAGATCCTGCTTCCGCTTGACCCTTAAAGAATAATAATACCGCTACTGCTGCAACGAAGATGGATAATATTTTGTATTCTGCCTTTAAAAAAGACATGGCTCCGTCTGCAATGTTTTTTGCAATACGTGCCATTTTTTCATTTCCTACCTCTTGTTTTGAAACCCAATTATTTTTAAAAAAAACAAAAAGTAATGCTAGGATTCCAAAAGTGGGTAAAGATTGTATGAATAATTCCATATTTGTTTGTTGTTTGAAAGTGTGCGTAAAAATAGTAAAACAATCTAGAATACAAAATGATTAGCGCCTGTGAAAAAAAGCGAAAATCACCTTTAAATTCTGAACGTTCTATCGGTTTCGTTATTTGTGGTACATGACTTTTTTCACTGCCTTGATCACGTCTTCGTGGTTGGGTAACCATTCTGCCAAAAGCACTGGAGAATAGGGTGCGGGCGTGTCAGCAGTATTAATTTTTTCAATCGGAGCGTCCAGATAATCAAAAATTTGATTTTGAATTTGATAGGTAATTTCCGTTGAAATATTACCAAATGGCCAAGATTCCTCTAGGATAACCAAACGATTGGTTTTTTTCACCGATTCAAAAATGGCTTGATAATCCATTGGGCGGATGGTTCGCAAATCGATGACCTCTACCTCAATTCCTTCTTTTGCCAATTCTTCAGCGGCTTTCATAGCTTCTTTTAAAATTTTTCCAAAAGAAACTAGTGTAATGTCTTTTCCAGCACGCTTGATATCCGCTACGCCGATTGGGAGTGTATATTCTCCTTCGGGGACTTCGCCTTTGTCTCCATACATTTGTTCGGACTCCATAAAGATAACTGGATCGTCGTCTCGGATGGCAGATTTTAGCAACCCTTTGGCATCGTAGGGGTTGGATGGGACTATAACTTTAAGCCCTGGACAGTTGGCATACCAACTTTCAAAAGCTTGGGAGTGGGTTGCTGCAAGCTGTCCTGCGGAGGCTGTAGGACCTCTAAAGACAATAGGACAAGGAAACTGTCCCCCCGACATTTGTCTAATTTTTGCGGCATTATTTATAATTTGATCGATGCCTACCAAAGCAAAATTAAAGGTCATGTATTCTATAATAGGGCGGTTTCCAGTCATGGTGGATCCCACTCCAATTCCTGAAAATCCCGCTTCAGAGATTGGGGTATCAATCACCCGCTTTTCACCAAATTCATCTAGCATACCTTTAGATGCCTTGTACGCGCCGTTATATTCGGCAACTTCCTCTCCCATAAGATAAATACTTTCATCTCTTCTCATTTCTTCGCTCATAGCCTGAGAAATGGCTTCCCTAAATTGAATGGTTTTCATCGTTTAAATTACATTTGAGTGCAAATTTAATCATTAATTATCTATTTCCTCTACTCAATAAAAGAGGAAAAAATACGTTTCAATAAAACCGAGTAAAGTTAATTGGTCGGAAAACAACAGATATTTAAGTAGAAGAAGATGAAGTTAATTCAAATGTCGGTTCGGGGAATCTCCTACAGCGAAACCCAAACAGGAGCTTATGCACTGATTTTGAGTGAAGAAAAAGGAGATCGGAAACTACCTATTATAATAGGAGGCTTTGAGGCTCAATCCATTGCCATTGCTTTGGAACAAGAGGTAAAACCCTCGCGACCCCTTACCCATGACCTATTTAAGAGTTTTGGAGAACGGTTCGAAATCTATGTAAAGCAAGTCATCATTCACAAACTGGTTGACGGAGTGTTTTATGCAAGTTTGATTTGCGAACGTGATAAAATAGAAGAAATCATTGACTCCCGCACTTCCGATGCGATTGCGCTTGCCCTGCGCTACAAAGCACCCATCTACACCTTTGACTCCATTCTCAAAAAAGCGGGATTTACTGCAGCGGTTTCTGGAGAATCCAAAAAATTGTCTGAGGACAACTGGATTCAAAACTTTGTAAAAGAACAAAGCAATCAAAATGAAGAGCTTGGAGACTTAAAAAAAATATCTATTGCCAAGCTAAAAAGTCTGTTAGCCAAATTGGTCAGTCAAGAAAATTACGAAAATGCAGCCCGTGTAAGAGATGAATTGTCTAAGAGAAAAAGCTGAATCCATCCATTGTTAATTTTTTTTAATAACCTTTTTGATTTTCGATTTTTAAATCTAGGAAATGCTTCTACTTTTGAATAAAGTCATTTCATGAAGCAATACTTAGACCTGCTCAAACACGTTCAAAGTCAGGGAATAGAAAAATCAGATCGCACAGGTACGGGGACCAAAAGTGTTTTTGGTTACCAAATGCGTTTTGATCTCTCAGAAGGATTTCCTTTGGTGACAACTAAGAAAATACACGTCAAATCTGTGATCTATGAATTGCTTTGGTTCTTAAAAGGGGACACCAATATCGGCTACCTTCAAGAAAATGGGGTACGTATATGGAATGAATGGGCAGATGAAAAGGGAAACTTAGGCCCTGTCTATGGGCATCAATGGAGGAATTGGAACAGCGAAGGCTTGGATCAGATCCAACAGGTTATAGAAACCCTGAAAACCAATCCCGATTCTCGAAGAATGCTCGTCTCCGCTTGGAATCCCAGTGTGCTTCCAGATACCAAATCTTCCTTTGCAGAAAATGTAGCCAATCAAAAAGCTGCACTTCCTCCTTGTCATGCTTTTTTTCAATTTTATGTTGTAAACAACAAACTTTCTTGTCAATTGTATCAACGCAGCGCAGATGTTTTTTTAGGTGTTCCTTTCAATATTGCTTCCTATGCACTTTTGACGCTAATGCTGGCTCAAGTTTGTGGGTATGAGCCAGGCGACTTTGTTCACACCTTTGGCGATGTCCACATTTACTCCAATCATGAGGAACAGGTTAAGGAGCAATTGTCTCGTACTCCTAAAGCGCTACCGACCCTAAAGCTAAACCCTAAGGTGACTTCACTTTTCGATTTTACGTATGAGGATTTTGAATTGACCAACTACGACCCACACCCACTGATCCGAGGTGCAGTAGCTATTTAAGAAAATTGCCCTAAAACTTCCATTAATCGATTGAGGTCTTCTTCTGTATTGTAATAATGAAATGAAATCCGTACTCCATTTCCGCGTTGTACACACTGAATCTTATTTTGAACTAAATGTTCATATAAACCCGCTGCTCCTTCCAAAATAAAAATACTACTGTGTTGCTTTCGCTGGACAACCCAGGGGCTAATCCATTTTCCTTCTGTAAGTTTATGTTTCGCTTTTTCAGAAATTTGTTCTTTTTTTAGCATCAGCTTTTTGAAGTCATTTTCTTCTAAAGACTGAACTGCAAAATGAAGACTTGCCACCGCTAAAATGCTAAAGTGACCCATAAAAATCCTATCGTGTAAAACTTCGTAATCTAACTGTACCCGATTCATATAGTTCTGAGACACCAGTACTACTCCGTTTCCAAAACCTGCCAATAACCATTTGTAGCCAGAACCCGAAATTACATCAAAGGGGCTATGATCAAAGTGAAACAGATGGGCACCCAAAAATTGAGTTCCATCTCCAACCAAAATCAAGTTGGGATACTGTTGTTTGATTTGTTTTAAAAAATCGATATCCACTAAGAGACCAGAATTGTATTGAACGATACTCAAAGCCAAGATATCTATGTCATTTTGAGCTAGTCGCTTTTCAATGGCTAGCTCTAGTTCTGACTCCCATGGAATTGTATGAATGGCAAATCCTCCTTCTTCAAAAGCTGCTGTAAGAGAAGGGTATTCTTCTTCAATTGTGAGCACCTTTAGTTTTTTTGGCAAAAAAGAAAGCACTTGCCTCAAACCGGATGAAAAATTGGGTACTACAAAAGTTCTTTTCGTTTCTAAACCAAAAAAATGAGCGAGGGCGTGGTGTGTTTTTTCCAGAACCGCATCGGCGCTTATTTTGTAATCAACTCCGTTTTCAACATAGTGCTGTTCCTGTGCGTTTCTGAATTCAGCTAAAGCAGTGGACAAGGGACCTACATAGGCTGTATTCAAGTAGGTGCCTTTTGTTAATAATGGAAAAAAATCAGCGTTCATAGGTGAAGAAGAAAAGTGTATTTTTGAAGTAAATTTAATCTTTTCATTAGATGAGCGAAGTAAATTCATCAAAAGAAATTACCCTAATCGCAGCAGCAGCAGAAAACAATGTTTTAGGGAAAGAAAATCAACTCATTTGGCATATTTCAGAAGATTTAAAGCGCTTTAAGCGACTTACACAAGGGCATGCAGTGATCATGGGGAGAAAAACATTTGAATCTCTACCCAAGGCGCTCCCCAACCGTATCAATATCATTTTGACAAGAAATCAAAACTACAATGCAAAAGATGCGTTTGTAGCACATACCCCTGAAGCGGCCTTGGAACTTGCTGGTGATGATCCTGTTCCCTTCATCATTGGAGGTGGGGAAATCTATTCCTTGTTTCTCCCTCTGGCAGATGCCATAGAACTGACCCGTGTCCACCACGCTTTTGAAGGAGATGCTTTTTTTCCAGAAATCGATACTTCAAAATGGATTCTTTCGCACCAGGAAAAGCAGGAAGCTACTGACGGGCAACCCTATGCTTTTTCTTATTTAACCTATAAAAAACAATAATCGATGAAAGCCTATGTATTTCCGGGCCAAGGTGCCCAGTTTCCAGGAATGGCAAAAGATCTTTTTGAAAATTACGATTTGGCAAAAAAACGTTTTGAACAAGCCAATGAAATCCTTGGTTTTTCCATTACCGATGTCATGTTTGGAGATGATCCCGAAGCTTTAAAACAAACTCAGGTGACCCAGCCTGCAATTTTTTTGCACGCCACAATTTTGAGTGAAGTCATGGGCGATCGGTTTCAACCTGAAATGGTAGCGGGTCATTCTTTAGGAGAATTTTCTGCCTTGGTTGCTGCAGGGGTATTCGCTTTTGAGGACGGTTTACGACTGGTACAAGAGAGAGCATTGGCCATGCAAGCGGCTTGTGATGAAGTTCCTGGAACCATGGCTGCCATTTTAGGACTGGAAGACGAAGTGGTGGAATCAGTATGTAAAGAAATTTCGGGAGTTGTCCTTCCGGCGAACTACAACTGCCCGGGTCAACTGGTGATCTCAGGTGCAAAAGAAGCTATTGACATTGCCTGTACAGCACTTAGCGAGGCAGGAGCGCGCAGAGCTTTGGTGTTACCTGTAGGAGGGGCCTTTCACTCCCCACTGATGGAACCGGCAAAAGCACGTTTGGCAAAAGCCATTGAAAATACTTCCTTTTCTACCCCAAGCTGTCCTGTATATCAAAATGTCTGTGCCACGGGAGTAAGCCATCCCGAAACGCTTAAAACCAATTTAATAGACCAACTAACAGCACCTGTGCGTTGGACGCAAACCGTTCAACAGATGATTGCCGACGGCGCCACACATTTTACAGAAGTGGGACCAGGAAAAGTACTACAAGGTTTAGTCAAAAAAATAGATCGCAGTTTGGAAACAGCATCTGGAAATTAAAGCCTATTCACTTTTATACACCACTCCGTTTTTCATTACAAAAGTAACGTTGGTTAGGGTGTTTATGTTATCAAGTGCATTTTCATCGGTAGCCACAAGATCCGCTAAAAACCCAGGAGCAATTTGTCCTAATTGGTCTTCCTTCTCTAAGATTTTCGCATTGACATAGGTAGCGGATTGCAGCGCCTCAGCCACGGGCATTCCCGCTTCGTTCATGTAGATGAATTCTTTAGCATTTTCGCCATGTGGGTAAACCCCAGCATCGGTGCCGAAAGCAATAGGAACTCCAAATTTGTAGGCTTTCCCAAAGGTCCTCTGAATTTGAGCTCCAATGGCAATAGCTTTAGGAACAATAATAGCAGGATAGGCACCGGGCTTTTTGGCTTGTTCCGCAACAAACTTCCCCGCAGAAATAGTCGCGACCAAATAGGCTTCTTTTTCTTTCATCAATTTCATGGTACGTTCCTCGATAAGGGTTCCGTGTTCGATGGTTTTTACCCCGTTGGCAACCGCACGATACATCCCTTCATCTCCGTGAGCGTGGGCAGCAACCTGAAAACCGTAATCTCTTGCGGTTTGTGTTATGGCAGCTAATTCTTCATTGGTAAACTGTGGGTTTTGACCACTTTTCGCTACACTTAAAACCCCGCCTGTGGCTGTAATTTTAATCCAATCTGCACCATTTTTATACCGTTGGCGTATTGCTTTACGAGCATCCTCAACGGAATTGACAACTCCTTCTTTAGGACCCGGATCCCCTTGTAAATCAGCTCGGAATCCGTTGGTCGGATCAGCATGACCACCTGTAGTACCAATAGCTTTTCCAGCGGTAAAAATCCGAGGACCTGAAGTCAATCCTTTATCGATAGCGTTACGTAGGGAAATATTGACTCCACTTCCTCCTAAATCTCGAACTGATGTAAAACCAGCCATGAGGGTTCTATTCGCAATTTCTGCAGCTTCAAAGGCGGTATCCGCTGGATTGTTTTGAAATACTTTTAAATAGCGATCCGGACTGTACTCTCCTTCTATATGGACGTGCATATCAATAAATCCAGGATATACCGTTTTGGTTTTTAAGTCCACAACAGTAGTGCCCTCAACTGTTTCGATAAATCCTTTTTTGACTTCTGTGATTTTTTCACCTTCTATTACTAAGGTATGTGGACCTAACATTTTCGCTTTTTCGGAGTCAAAAACTTGACCGCAATGCAAATAAGTAGTTTGAGACCAGCTCCACGCGCTTAATAAAAGAAATATATAAAAAGGTGTTTTTTTCATGATGTTTTAAATTTTGACTGCCAATGTATAAATTAAATATGGATTAGCATTGATCCAAAAAAGTACAAACCTCAGAACAGATATACTCGATCTGTGCCACAGAAAGTTCTGAGTGCATGGGAAGGGAGATCACGTCTTTTACCAACTGATTTGTAACGGGAAAAGCATGAGTGTCGGTTGAAGGATCTTCGTATGCTTTTTGCTGATGTAAGGGTATGGGATAATAAATTCCGTACGGAATATTTTTAGCTTGTAAAGCCTGTGCTAACCCCTCTCGATTTCCATCAAGGACACGCAGGGTGTATTGATGAAAAACGTGAGAATTGCAAGCCCCATCTCGAAATGGGGTGATAAGTTTTGGGTGGTCTTTTAACAAATCTGTGTAGCGTAAAGCCGCTTCTTTTCGTCTTTCGTTGTAAAAATCTAAGTATTGTAATTTTACTTTTAACACGGCAGCTTGGAGGGCGTCCAAACGGGAATTGACTCCAACCACATCATGATGGTAGCGCTGATACATTCCGTGATTGACAATCCCGCGAATAAAGTGCGCTAAATCATCGTCATTGGTAAAAATAGCACCGCCGTCTCCATAAGCACCTAAATTTTTTGAGGGAAAGAAAGAGGTCGCTGAGACATCACCTAGCGTTCCTGTTTTGGCTTGAGTCCCATCTGAAAAAGTATAGTCAGCACCGATACCCTGAGCATTGTCTTCAATGACAAAAAGTTTGTGCTTTTTTGCCATACTCAAAATTTCCTCCATCGCTGCGGCTTGCCCAAACAAGTGAACGGGGATGATGGCCTTCGTTTTTGGAGTGATAGCTTTTTCAATTGCCTTAGGGTCAATGTTAAAAGTTTGAGGATCCACATCTACCAAAACGGGCTTGAGTTTTAACAGGGAAATGACCTCTACAGTCGCTGCGAAAGTGAAATCCGCAGTAATCACCTCATCCCCTGGCTCTAATTTTAATCCCATCAAAGCAATTTGCAAGGCATCCGTTCCATTAGCACAGGGAATTACGTGTTTTACATTTAAATACTGTTCTAAATCCTTTTGAAAAGCCTGTACCATCGGCCCATTAATAAAGACAGTACTGTCTAGGACTTCGCGCATGGCAAGGGTGACTTCTTCTTCAAGAAAGTCGTACTGTTTTTTTAAGTCCACCATTCGAATTGGATCCATAACTTTTTTTTGCAAAGATAAAGAGGTTCTCAACTTAAACCAGCGTTTGAAATCGTTTTGGAATTTTTATTACACTGGGATCTTTTAAAGGCGCTGGTTTGTTCCAGGCATACCATTTCCGTTTTTTGCTGAAGTAATTGCGTGCTTTTTCAAAAAAGGGATCTGCTTCTTGAACAGGTTGGTGTTCCAAAGCATGGTAAAGCTTCAACCGACGGTCAAAATGTCCCTTCCAACCAGAAGTCAGGAGTTCGCTTTCCTCAGTTTTTTGTTGGATGTGTTTTAGATCAACCAATCCAAAGTGAAACAAGTATAAGTTGGGATCGAGGGTAAAATTTTTCCCTTTAATCCGATGAAACCCCGAGCCCCACTGAAGGGGCTTTAAGCTCACTACAGGTTTGGTATAGCGGTCAGATACTTGAGCGAAGGAACGCTGAGATAAAAACGGTTTTTGCAATTCAATCGCCTGCTCCAACTGGGGGTGCTGTCCTACATCTAGGCCCAAAGCCGATCGAGAAGAAGTTGTAAAATTTTGTTTCAAATACGCCTTAAGACTGAGTTTCGTTTTGGGGTCCACCACTAAAAATTCATCAATATCCATCGCCAGAACGGCATGGTACTTTGGATATAAACTTTGAGCGAAATCAGAAATTTTTTTGGCCCTTTTTTTATCGCCTTGAGCTCTGGGATAAGGCATGTGAGGGATTTGAAAACAATTGATTTTTTTTGCCTCTTTCGGTAAAGTTTGTTCCAATCCGTCAACAAAAAGGTATAGGTTTTCATAGCCCAACTGGGCTCCGTAATAAGCGATCCATTTGTCGGCAAAAAGGGTATCGTTTCGAACCATGGATAGAGCAGCAACAGGTTTTTCCATAATTACTAAAGTTGGGTTTCTAATACTTGGTTCATCTTTTTAAAAACCAGATCCTGATCTGATTTTGAAGCCAAATCCAAACTCTGAACACAAAGAAACAAGATGTTTTTATCGTTTTCACATTGAGTAAACTTCCTATCTACATAGTCATCGCCTCGCTGGTGGGGTTGCATGTACACTGCCTGAGATGAGGCAAAGTTTCGATTTCCACTAGTGTATTCTAGGTGATTGGCTAGCGCTACCGTATTGAACTGATTATAATTTCGAAAGCGGTGTTTGATGTTCTCTTTTAAGATGCGCGGGTGGGACTCAAAAAAAGTTTTTAGGGTTTGCTTGTTTAGCGCCAAAGGGGTATGTCCCGACCTAAAGTATCGGTACGTAAAGCCCAGCTTGTGGGCTGCGTTCCACTGATTGACTTGAAATGAGGAGACTCGTTCCTGAGTTTGTCCTAAAAAAGTTTTTTGAATGCGTGCTTTTATTCCATCCCAAAGCAGACGTTCATAAGGAGGGAACGCCCACTTGCCTCTCAATACAGGTCTTCCCTTTTTAAACCAAACCTCAGAGCGCACAGGACGAGTAAGAAAAACATCGTCATTGAAATAAACAAACTGATCTGCCAGACCTTTGATCCGCCAGAGCATATTGGAAATACAGATGCTATTGAAGGAAGGTAGATAGGATTCATAACCTTCAAAAATTTCCGTGTGATCCACAATTCGAATATCTGAAATTCTGTTTGGAAAATATTTTTTTACAGTAGCGTGTACGTTAGGATCTTGTTGGTCGGTTACGATAAAAAGCTTTCGAACAAAAGGTGCAAATTTTAAAATGGAAAGCACACAAAAATGTACTTCCTCTAAAGAATGAAATCGGGTTGCTGCTGCCCCAGGGTGTTTTTTTTCTTCACCTTTAAGATATCCCATCCGCTTTTTAAATAAAATAGGATCTGAACCGTCCACCCAGGCCACAACAATATCAATAGGAGCTGTATTTGAATTCATCAGTACAGTTCAAAGATAGCCATTTGAAACACTGAAAAATAAATTTAGCAGTTTAGATTTTCACAAACCAACAAAAAGGAATTGTATATTTGGATTCTAAATCTAAATTCATGCGTACT
>DBBQ01000017.1:0-1427 GCA_002292265.1 Flavobacteriaceae bacterium UBA980
TTCCGATCCCTGAAAAAACTCAAAGTTGAACTCATCAGTGCATTATATGGAGAGGATGGAAATCCTAAGCGCCAAATGGATGTCCGAAAAGTAATACAAAAACAGCTTGATGGCATGCTCTATGATTTTGCCATGAGCAACAAACTGGCAGGGAAAGATCCGGCGGGCGGCGTAGTAAAAGTACTCAATTTAAAATACAAATTAAACGGTAAGGTATACTCCAAAAAAATTCGCGAAAACCAAACCTTTTCCTTCGTCGATTGATTGGTTTAATCAATCCAACCAAAATAATATTGATGAATATCACAGAAGCCATTGAAGCTCGTCGTTCCGTAAAAAACTTTGATCCCGAACATATTATTCCCGAAGAAGACCTTGCGGAACTTATTCGCCTTACTAAACTCGCACCCTCCTCTTTCAACATGCAGAACTATCGTTTACTGGTTGTAAGAGACAAGGAGATCCGCAGACAAATACGTAATGTCGCATGGGATCAGGCACATGTCACAGATGCTAGCGTGTTGTTTATTTTATGTGCTGATTTAACCGCACATCAGGAAGATGCATCCCTATATTGGTCTCACGCCCCCCTAGAGGTTCAGGATATCCTCGGTCCTATGATTAAACCTTTCTATGAGGGCAATGATCGGCTCATTCGAGACGAAGCAATTCGCTCTACCGGATTGGCAGGTATGACTTTAATGCTTGCGGCAAAGGGGCTCGGTTATGATTCATGCCCAATGATTGGTTTCGATGCAGACAAAGTGGCGGAGTTGATCGAACTCCCATCTCATTATGCCCTCAGTTTTATGATACCGATTGGCATGCAAACCCAAACTGGCTGGGACCGAGGGCCACGGTTATCTGATGATATCGTAATAAGTTACGACCGGTTTTCCTAATTTCTACTTCGCTCCTCTCCTAATACAAGCACCAAGAATACTTTTACATTTTTAAAGAGGTTCTGCTGTAAAGACGTAACTTCTACAGATAGGGTAATCTGTTTTCCCTTACATCAGTTGATTTTATATGTGTAAGAAATTTTAAGTGATAACAGCAAACTGTTCACATCCATTAAAATATAATTACTTGGGCTGACGCTTACAGGAAAAATAGACAACAGCGAATAAAACTAAACTGAAAATGAACCCAATGATGGGACTCTCAATTCCACTGACAAATTGATCTTTCCAAATAATTTGGGTCTGTGTACCGAGCTCAGGCATACCATCAACAATGGGAACCTCCTTTTTCTCTTCTACACTGGTTACCCAAAAAGCAAAGCGGTATCCATCCTGAACCCACACCCACAAAGATAAAGTAAGTGGTAATAGACAGAAAATTACTTTTCTTAAATTCATAAAAAATATAATAAATCAAAAGACATAACTACTTAAAATAGCGAAGGTCAGCCTAATCTAAGAATA
>DBBQ01000017.1:1437-3183 GCA_002292265.1 Flavobacteriaceae bacterium UBA980
ATTAAAACCAATATTCTCAGTCCTCAAGTAAATGTTTTATTTGGTTTTTCCAAACCATATGAAAAGAAATCAAGCCCAACGGAATTTCACCAATATCTTTGGCATTTACTGTGTAAGCGGAACTCTGAATACCAATTAGCTTTCCATCTTTAAGAATAGCACTACCACTAGACCCAATTCGATAATAACCTTTCGCTAAATATTGAAGACCGCTTGAAGTCTGAGCAACTCCTACAACTTCAATTGGATTAATAAGAAAAAAAGGATCGGCTGGCTTGTGCGGAAAGTTGTAATGGCATAGGTGAAATGTATCACCAATTTCAATTTCGGGTTTTACACTGGAATAGAACTCCACCATTGGGAAGTTTTCTTCGTTATTAGATTTTATTTTAAACAATGCCAAATCCCGACCTTCTAAAAATCGAGATTGATCAAACCGTAGAAGTTGAGCGTGATAATAGTTCTCTTTATAAAGAGCATTCTCCCGGTCGGAAAAAGAAGTTGAGTGTAAGTGCACCTCACCTTCGGGAAGATTTTCTCCGTTTCCCCGAAAACTGATTCTGAAATTTTCTGAATAATTCCCCTCTGCTGGGATCCATGCGATATGTGCAGCAGAAAGAACATGTCCTTTGGGGGACACAACAACACCCTGCCCACGACTTTTGACTTTTTTGCCGCTAGCCTCAACCACTACAAAGGGTTTAGGTTCCATGGAGGCAAGGAATCGAAATTTCGACAAATCGTCATTAGCATTCTTTGCCCCAGCAAACAAACATACATTCAAAACCAAAAGACCAAAGTAAAAAGATTTAAGTCTTTGGGTAAAAATCATAAAAAAATTTTAAGACCAATAAGAAGGCTTTGACTTTTTTTCTACAGAAACTTTTGACTCTTCTTTATGAACCTTCAAAGGTTTTATACAAATCCTATATATCCCAAAAGAACATATGCTGGTACAGAGAAGTATAATCAGGCAGGAACCCCAGTCTTCCCTTGCTAATATCATGCTAAAGAAGTAATCCATATCATTTCCAGTCTCGTATGAAAAAGATCCTCTTGAAGTAAGAAAGAAAGAGGAAAGCAAAAAAATGGAAATATTTATCAAAACGATTCCCTGAATTATTCTTATGCGCTCTTCCTTTTTCATGATTGAAGAGTAAAACTAAATCCAAATTCATTAAAGAATATTTTGATTGCTCCTCGCATTATATTTTAAAGAGAAAATTTCTTCATAGGAATACATTTAAGCTTTTTATTTAGATATTCATTCAGGAAGCAAAAAACCAATAAAAAACGCACTCTCATTTCGAAAAGTGCGTTTTGAAGTCCGACTTTCGCCGAACCAAGAATTAAAAAAGTTATTTATTCGATATTAGCTCCAACCACAGATGCCATTTGCATCATGTTAATGGTTTCGCCTTCTTTTAAATTTCTTAAATCCGTTACCTTGCCAGACTTACTGGTTGCATTTGTGTTCTTAAATACTGTGAGAAGTTTAGCGTCGGCAACAATGAACTTTCCTGCATTTTCTGGTTGTCCGTTCTCTGTCTTCGTTTGAAGTTTATTCGATTTAATATATTCCCAAAGTTTTTGGGTGATTTCAGTCCTAGGAAGTTCAGTCGCTCCTAAAAATGCTGCTAGATCACTCTTTAATTTAACTGGTTTACTCAATCCTTTTGCTTCTGCCATTTTGATTCCTTATTTGTTATAATTGTTTTGTCGTTAAAATCTAGATGTCTAAATAAA
>DBBQ01000045.1 GCA_002292265.1 Flavobacteriaceae bacterium UBA980
CTTTTTTTTTGGAAAACGTCTAGGTTACGAGTAGTTAGGTTTGGGGAGTATTTAAAAAATATTTGGAGTTAAAATAGAATCTATTCCTCTACAGATGCCGGTTCCATTTGGATCTCTGTCTTCTGATACATCATTTTAGCAATCGTAAGGGCAGCAGTAGTAATGATTTGATTCATGTTTTCTACTTCCATTTTTTCGGCTTCGTCTCCTGCTCTGTGGTAAAAATCAAAATTTTTAAAGTCAAATGAGGACAAGGTAAAAGCAGGGGTTTCCAGCTCTTGGAAAAAGGCGTAATTATCTGATCGCCTAAAGAGATTGAGTTCTTTAGCTTCTGAAAGAAATTGTACAAAATTTGGGGAAATGGTATTAATCACTTCCGGCATATTGGAATAGTTGTAGCCAGTCATATAGACTTGATTTGCTCCAGTGGTCAAAGTTTTCCCGATCATTTCAAAATTGATCATGTAGTCCGGTTTGATGTTTTCATCTTTAAAGCGTTGCGCCAAATGATAGGCACCTCTAAGGCCTTTTTCTTCATCAGCAAATAGAGCCAATACAATATTTTGATCCCATTCAAATTGTGCTAAAAACGATCCTACCTGTAGTACTGCCGTAGATCCGGTAGCATTGTCGTTAGCTCCGTTGTAAATTGTATCTCCTTCGGAACCTCGAATTCCCACATGGTCCAAATGGGCACCAATCAATATCGTTTTTTTCTGAGGGTCATACGTCCCAATTTGACCAACCAGGTTATAAGTTTTTACGCCTTTGGTACTCAAGGTGTCTTGATAGTCGGGATAAAAGGGAGTAATGTTGTTTGCTTGAAAATAGTCGGTGACAAATTCTGCGGCTTTAAAGTAGCCCCCACTTTGGGAATCCCGCCCCATCATACTGTCCGAGGCTAGGGTAAAAAGAATTTTTTGAGTCTCAGAAGGATTTATTTGATTTTGAACTTGTTCCAAAGTGAGTGTTTCAATCGGGTGGGTGGGGGTATTTTTACATCCCATAAAGAGAATGAGAAAGGAAAGAGAAGCTAATTTTTTCAACATTATCTTTTTTTTTTGGTTTAAATATAAGATTGTATTTTTAGTTCATGAATAAAATTAGTTTGTTCTTTTTTTTACTAGTCTCTTTGGCATTTGGTCAAAAAGGGGAACGCTCACAACTCGTTCTACCTCCAAAACAAATTGTACAAATCAATTATCCTTTGTACCAAGGGTTTAATGTCAAAATTTGGAACAAGTCTAAATTTGATTTAGGTGTTTCGGCTCGAGAACAAAAAACAGACTCTTTAGTCAAAGGCTTTGGTTTGGATTCGGGAAGTTCAGCAGTCTTAGAAGTCAACAAAGGTCTGTACCTGCAATTTGAAAACGGCTATCTAGCCTCACTAAAAGTGGAATACACCTTACAAAAAGGAATGGAAGGGAAAAAGAAATCTACAAAATCCCTTACACAGCAACGGGCGTTTTATTTGGAAAACAATACAGCACAAAGCATTCCTTTGCGTATTCCTGGGGTGATGAATCCCAACCTGAGCCCCTTTTCACGGAGTGGGGTCGATTTACCCAACGGGCAAAAAATCTTTCTTGATCTCAATGGAAAACGAATCTTGATCTTTACTGTTACCGATTCCATTCCCCACGGAGCTCGCATCGATGTCGCAAATCTGATTAACAAAGCTTTAAACGAGCAATAGGAGCGCTACCAATCAAATAAATATTGAAATTTCACATATAGTTGACTGTTTTTGATTCCGTATCGGTTTCCTTCCTCAATTCTAGAATAGCCATTGGTCCCCTATATAGGAGATGTTAAACAGATTAGGATTCCATTTGAGTAAAGGTTGCAAGAAAAAACCTTGCCCAACTAATCTGAGGTTATCTTATTGCGATCGAATTCAAGTTTTATACAGCTACCAAATCCCCGGCTTTATTTTTTTGCGGCAGGGTAGAAGTTCCCATTAGGTAGGAGTCTACTTGGTGCGCCGCTTCTCGACCTTCTGAGATCGCCCACACGATGAGGGATTGTCCTCTACGGCAGTCTCCAGCGGTAAAAATTGATTTCTTATTGGTTTGGTAATCGTTTTCTCCTTTGATGTTTCCTCGTTCGTCAAAAGTAAGTCCAAACTGTTCGGGTAAGCTTTTTTCAGGCCCCGTAAATCCAAGAGCAAGCAAGGCCAAATCACAAGGCCATTCTTTTTCAGAATCCTCTTTTTCGATAAGCTGAGGACGCTCTCCAGGAATTTTCTTCCATTGGACTTCTACTGTTTTGAGTCCTTTAACGTGCCCTTTCTCGTCTCCAATAAATTCTTTGGTCAAGATACTCCACTCTCTGTGACTCCCTTCCTCATGAGACGAAGAAGTTTTCAGTTTAAAAGGCCAGTAGGGCCAAGGGTGTTCCTCTGTTCTGCTGTCTGCAGGTTTGGGTAGTATCTCAAAATTGGTAACACTTTTTGCCCCGTGGCGGTTGGAAGTTCCAATACAATCGGATCCAGTGTCTCCTCCTCCAATGACCACCACATTTCGGTCTTTGGCGAGGAATTTTGCATCCCGATCGTGTTGTCCATCCACTGCCTTGTTGTTGTGTGGGAGAAAATCCATCGCTTGCACAACGCCTTCCAAGTCTGCACCAGGAATGGGCATCTGACGCTTGATGGTTGCTCCGGTTGCGAGGACAACGGCATCGTATTCATTTTCTAAGGCTTCCGCAGTAATGGTTTTACCAATTTCTACATTGCATTGAAACTGAATGCCTTCTGCTTCCAATATTTCCAAACGTCGGTCGATGACCTTTTTTTCCATTTTAAAATCAGGAATACCATAGCGCAACAGTCCTCCGATTTTATTGTCACGTTCAAATACAGTAACGGTGTGTCCAGCCCGGTTCAACTGTTGTGCAGCAGCAAGACCTGCAGGGCCTGACCCAACGATGGCTACTGTTTTACCTGTTCTTGTTTCTGGAGGTTCAGGTTGAATCCAACCTTCATTAAACCCGCGCTCTACTATGTATTTTTCAATCAATTCAATAGATACAGGAGGGTTTACAATTCCCAATACACAAGCTTCTTCACAAGGAGCAGGGCACAGTCTTCCCGTAAATTCAGGGAAGTTGTTGGTGCTGTGCAAAATGGTCAGTGCACGTTCCCACTCGTTTTTATACACCGCATCGTTAAAGTCGGGAATGAGGTTACCCAAAGGACAGCCGCTGTGACAGAAAGGAACTCCGCAATCCATACATCGTGCTCCCTGTTCTTGCAACTCCTCAGTTTTGGGTGCTAGGGTAAATTCATTGTAATTTTTCACTCTTTTTTTAGGATCGATGACCGGTTCTTTCATTCGGTCATATTCCATAAAACCTTTAATTTTTCCCATAATTTAAACTGTTTTTTCAAGTTCTTGTTTGGCCAATAATTCTAGCGCACGTTTGTAGTCTGTTGGCATTACTTTTATAAAGTTTCTACTCGACTCTGGCCAATTTTTCAATATTGATCTTGCTTTCGGACTTTTTGTGTAGTCAACATGGTTTTGAAGCAATCCTTGAATGGTAGTTCGGTCGCTGTCTTGAAGATCTTCCAATTCTACCATTTCGAGGTTGAATTTCTTCTCGTCAAAAGTTCCATCCTCGCTGTGTAAATAGGCAATTCCACCACTCATTCCAGCAGCAAAATTTCTTCCGAAGTCACCAAGGATGACTGCAATTCCGCCGGTCATGTATTCACATCCGTGATCGCCAATTCCTTCGACCACAGCTTTTGCTCCAGAATTACGGACACAAAAACGTTCTCCTGCGATTCCATTGATGTACGCTTCTCCTTGGGTGGCACCATAGAGTGCTACATTTCCAACAATGATATTTTCATGAGGAATAAACGTAGATTTTTCAGGAACCTGGGCTACTAGTGTTGCCCCGGAGAGTCCCTTACCGAAATAATCATTAACGGTCCCTTCTACTTTCATGAAAAGGCCGTGGGTAGCAAAGCCTCCAAAGCTTTGTCCTGCTGTCCCTGTAAACTTTAAACTCAAGGTATGCTCTGGCAGACCCCCAGCTCCGTGAATTTTTGAAATTTCATTACTCAAAATAGCACCTACTGTACGGTTGGTATTTTTGATTCGATACTCCAAATGTTGTTTTTCTTTTCGATACAACGCGGGATGCGCCTGACTCAAAATATCAAAATCTAGTACGTTTTCCAACTGGTGATCTTGTGTTTGGGTATTGTATTCTTTAACTTGTGGGGGCACCTCAGGTTTGTAAAGTATTTTAGATAAATTAATACCCTGCGCTTTGTAATGATCCAAGGCTTTTTTCATATTGAGCTTTTGGGATTGACCTACCATTTCATTCATTGTTCTAAAGCCAAGTTCAGCCATGATTTGACGTAATTCTTCCGCAACAAAATACATGTAGTTGATTACATGTTCGGGTTTACCTTTAAAGTTTTTACGCAATTCGGGATCTTGGGTGGCAATTCCTACAGGACAGGTGTTCAGATGACAAGCGCGCATCATGATACAGCCCGAAGCGATGAGAGGGGCTGTAGAAAACCCAAATTCTTCCGCTCCCAACAAACAGGCGATTGCAACGTCTCTTCCAGTTTTCATTTGACCGTCACACTCTAAAACGATACGGCTTCTCAAGTCATTTAGGACTAAGGTTTGTTGTGCTTCAGCAATTCCAAGTTCCCAAGGAAGTCCCGCGTGTTTTAAGGAAGTTAGGGGTGAAGCCCCTGTCCCTCCATCAAAACCTGAGATCAGAATCACATCTGCTTTGGCTTTGGCTACTCCTGCTGCAATAGTTCCTACGCCAACTTCAGAGACGAGCTTAACATTTACTCGCGCTTCTCTATTCGCATTTTTTAGATCGTAAATCAATTGTGCCAAATCTTCAATGGAGTAGATGTCGTGGTGGGGAGGTGGAGAAATTAATCCTACATAAGGAGTCGAATTTCTTACCGAGGCGATGTAGGGATTAACCTTTGGACCGGGAAGTTGTCCTCCTTCTCCTGGCTTGGCACCTTGCGCCATTTTAATCTGAATCTCTTTGGCAGAACTCAAGTAATGACTCGAAACGCCAAAACGTCCAGAGGCAACTTGTTTGATGGCAGAGTTTCTCAAGTTTCCGTCTTGATCTGGTTGGAAGCGTTTTGGATCTTCACCCCCTTCTCCAGAATTACTTTTTCCGCCAATTCGGTTCATCGCAATGGCTAAATTTTCATGTGCTTCTTGGCTGATTGAACCTAAAGACATGGCACCGGTTTTAAAACGTTTTACGATTTCAGTCCAGGGTTCCACCTGATCTATTGGGATGGGGTCAAAGCTGGAAAATTCAAAGAGCCCCCTAAGGGTCATCAACTTTTCGTTTTGATCGTTAATTAGTTTGGAAAACGTCTCGTAGCTTTCGGGCTTGTTCTGACGAACAGCCTGTTGCAGGGTGGTTATGGTTGACGGATTGACTACATGGGCTTCTCCATCTCTTCTCCACCGGTAATCACCACCAATTTCTAGGGGAAGTCCTAACTTGGATTCGTGAATGTATGCCTTTGTATGGCGTTTGCTGATTTCTTTTTCGATCTCATAGAGTCCAATTCCTTCAATTCGGGTAGCCGTATTGAAGAAAAAACGATCAATCAAATTTTTGGATAAACCCAAAGCTTCATAAATCTGAGCCCCGCGATAGGAATGCAAGGTAGAAATCCCAATTTTATTCATCACTTTGACAATTCCTTTTGCAATGGCTTTGTTAAAGTTTTCGATTGCCTTATCCGCATCTAGTGAAATGGTTCCTTGTTCTGTCTGATGAACGATAATTTCATTGACCATGTAGGGGTTGATAGCACTTGCTCCATATCCAAAAAGTAGAGAGAAATGGTGTGGTTCGCGAGGTTCTGCAGATTCAATTAGAATTCCAAATTTTGAACGTTGTTTGGATCGTTTAAATGCGTGGTGGGTATGCGAAGTGGCCAACAACATAGGGATGGGTGCCATAGAAGGTGATACACCTCGGTCAGAAAGGATGATGATGTTTGCTCCTTGTTCGATGGCTTTTTCAACTTCTTGGATCATTTCCTCCAGCGCCTGCTCCAAACCGTTTAAACCACTTTGTGTTTCGTACAATGTCGAAACCGTAGCAGATTTAAAATCGTCATTTTCAATAAACTTAATTTTATCTAAATCTTCGTTTGAGATAACGGGATTTTGTATGCTTAATTTTTTGGCATGGTCTGCGGTGATGTCGAATAGGTTGTAATCACTTCCGATACTCAAACTAGTATCGGTTACAATTTCTTCGCGAATTCCGTCAAGAGGGGGGTTGGTAACTTGTGCAAAAAGTTGTTTGAAATAGTTGTATAGCAGTTGGGGGCGGTCGGACAAAACGGCCAGAGGGGTATCTGTACCCATAGAGCCGATGGCTTCTTTGCCCTCTACACTCATCGGAGTGATAATGGTTTTTAGGTCTTCCTGAGTATATCCAAAAATACGCATCCGCGTTTCAAAATCTTCCTCCTCCACTGGGGTTTTATTTCCTGTGTAAGGAATGTTTTTAAGAGGGAGGAGGTTTTTGTCAAGCCACTTTTTATAGGGTCGTTTGGTTGTGATTTCTTTCTTAATTTCCTCGTCTTCTATAATGCGTCCTTCATCCATATCGACTAAAAACATTTTTCCGGGTTCCAGACGTCCGTGTTTTTCGATATTTTCAGGTAATATATCCAATACTCCTGTTTCAGAGGACATGACGACATAGCCATCTTTGGTGACGGAATACCTTGAGGGTCGCAAACCGTTTCGGTCTAAGAGCGCTCCGATGTATTTTCCATCCGTAAAGGGTATGGAAGCGGGTCCATCCCAAGGCTCCATGATACAGGCATTGTATTGGTAAAATGCTTTTTTGTCTTCGTCCATAGAAGCGTGTTTTTCCCAAGCTTCTGGGACGAGCATCATCATAACTTCAGGAAGTGATCTTCCCGTGGCTAAAAGGATTTCAACAACCATATCCATCGATGCGGAGTCGGATTTGCCAGAGAGGATAACGGGTAAAATCTTTTTTATTTCAGGGCCAAATAAGTCATTTTCAAGAAGCTCTTCACGTGCTTCCATTCTACTGAGGTTTCCTCGGAAGGTATTGATCTCCCCATTGTGACACATATATCGAAAGGGTTGTGCCAAATCCCAAGTGGGGAAGGTATTGGTAGAAAAGCGCTGGTGTACCAAAGCCAAACGAGTGACTACAGCAGGGTCTTTTAAATCTTGATAATACCCTTTGATGTCCTCAGGAATCAAGAGTCCTTTGTAGATCAGGGTATGGGTGGAAAGACTTGGAAGATAGAAATAGCTTGCTTCTGAAAGTTTTGAAGAGAAGATGGTGTGCTCAGCAATTTTGCGAGCAATAAATAGCTTGATATTGAACTGATGATCGGAAAGTGTGTCCGATCCCCTACCTACAAAAACTTGCATGATATGAGGTTCCGTTTGAGCCGCAATAGCACCTACAACATCTGGATTTACAGGGATTTTACGCCAGCCTAATACTTCAAGCCCTTGTTTTTGAATTTCGTTTTCCAGTACTCCAATACAATAAGAACGTTGATTTTCTTTTTTGGGTAAAAAAACCATTCCTACAGCGTATTGATGCAACTCGGGGAGTTTAAAATTACACTGAGTAACTAAAAAATCGTGTGGAATTTCAATCAATATTCCAGCACCGTCACCTGTTTTACCGTCGGCACTAACGGCCCCACGGTGTTCGAGTTTGTCTAAAATATCTAACGCTTTGTGAATGATGTCATTTGTTTTCTTCCCTTGAAGGCTACAAATGAAACCTGCACCACAATTGTCGTGTTCGTACTGAGGATCGTAAAGTCCTTGTTTGGCTGGCAGCATATAATAAATTTAAAGGATAGCTAATGTAAGAAGACTGCAGCTAAACCATGTAGGAATGGACATGTAAATCTTATTGTTTTGCGAAATCTTAAAATTTTAATCATTCAACAGGAAAATCGTTATTTATAAATCAAAAAATTGTAAAAATGTTAATTTTTGTTTCCTTTGTTTGAATGTCTAAGTAGATTCTTTTGAAAAAACAGGTTTATAAAGTTGTCGGAGTCATGTCCGGGACCTCATTGGATGGGATCGATTTAGTGTGTGTGCGTTTTACCCTAGGTGTCCCTTGGAAGTTTTCTATCGAAGCCTCAGAAACAATAGCATATGCAACTGATTGGCGTTACCAGTTAGGAGGGTTACACGCAGAAAGTGATGAGGTTATCCGAGACGTGAATAATCGCTATACAGCGCATTTAGGAAACGTCATAAAAGAATTTATTGCGAAACACCAGTTGGAAGGGATTGATGCAGTGTGTTCGCACGGTCATACAGTGTTTCATCAGCCTGAAAGAGGTATCACCTTTCAGTTAGGAAATCTGAAAAAGTTAGCTGAACGGGTTCAGCTTACTGTAGTTTGTGACTTTAGAACTCAAGATGTGGCTCATGGAGGTCAGGGGGCTCCTTTAGTTCCTATCGGTGATCAGCTTTTATTTGGAAACTATGATGCGTGTTTAAATTTAGGGGGCTTTGCCAATGCTTCTTTAACAGACCAAGGGGTTCTAGTCGCCTATGATCTTTGTGCAGTAAATACGGTTTTAAATTTTTTAGCTCAAAAAAAAGGACTGGAATACGATTTTGGAGGTGCACTAGCTCAAAAAGGCAAGCGAATTGATTTACTTTTTGAAACCCTTGAATCGTTGGATTTTTATACCCAAACTCCTCCAAAGTCGCTGGGGATAGAGTGGGTTCACGCCGTTCTTTTTCCGATTCTAAATAAATATGATTCCCATCCAGTAGAAGATTTACTTTATACGTATTCCCTCCATATTGGGAAGCAGATTGGTTTGTGTTTTGGTTCAGGTCAGCAGGTTTTAGCAAGTGGAGGTGGGGTGAAGAATGATTTTTTAATGCACCAAATTCAAAAGCACACCCCAGCAAAAATTTGTATTCCTGATTTAGAAATTATCGACTTTAAGGAAGCGTTGATTTTTGGTTTATTGGGTGTGTTGCGCTTACGCGAAGAAAACAATTGTTTGGCCTCTGTCACGGGAGCCGCTCGAGACCACAGTTCGGGGATGATTTTTCAGCCTTAAATTTTTCTTGGATTCCATAGCTGTTCGGGTATAGATTTTTATATTTTTAGAGTCACAAACTAAAATTGATTTATGGAAACCATCATAATAACTCTTTTTGTCTTAGGTTATTTGGCAATTACTTTGGAACACAATCTCAAAGTAGATAAACTTATTCCGGCTCTTGCGATGATGGCTTTGATGTGGGCGATTATATCCCTAGCCCATTTACCTGTTTTTGACGTAAATACAGAACTAAAGCAATTGGAGCCCACCCATATTGATGAAATACTGTTACACCATTTGGGTAAAACAGCGGAGATTATCATCTTTTTATTGGGTGCGATGACCATCGTGGAAATCATTGATTATTTCAATGGTTTTTTTACAATAAAAAACTTTATTAAGACCCGAAGTAAAAAGGGATTGTTATGGATTTTTGCCATTTTGGCCTTTATACTTTCTGCTATCATAGACAATTTGACCGCGACTATTGTTCTCATTACTATATTACAAAAAGTAATTTCCGATCGAGACACCCGATTGTGGTTTGCAGGATTGATCATTGTGGCTGCAAACGCTGGAGGAGCCTGGTCTCCCATTGGGGATGTAACTACTACCATGTTGTGGATTGGCGATAAAGTAACCACCTTGAGCTTAATCAGTTATGTTTTAGTACCCTCAATAATTTGTTTGATCATTCCTGTAGGAATTGCCTCTTTTTTGCCGGCATTTCAAGGAGAGATTGAGGAAGCTAAACCCGATGAAGGAGATGTAGGCTTTCACAAGCACGGGGCACGCATGTTGTATTTAGGCTTGTCAGCGATGGTATTTGTTCCTGTTTTTAAAACGATAACGCACCTCCCTCCTTATGTAGGGATGATGCTTTCCTTGGCTGTTGTGGCTACTTTTGCTGAAATTTTTAGTAAAGCGAAAATAAACATCACCTCCATAGATGAGGAAAGTGACGCCCACCAAACCAGCAGTCCTGTACACCGTTCTTTATCCAAAATTGAACTGCCCAGTATTTTATTCTTTTTAGGAATTTTATTGGCTGTGGCTGCATTGGAGTCTTTAGGATTGTTGTTCAATTTTGCAGAAGGACTCAACACGGCTATTCCCAATACGGATATTGTTATTGCGTTACTAGGGATTGGTTCTGCAGTAATTGACAATGTACCCTTGGTAGCGGCTAGTATGGGTATGTTTTCTATGCCAACAGACGACCCTGTTTGGCATTTGATTGCTTATTCTGCAGGGACAGGAGGAAGTATGCTCATTATCGGTTCTGCAGCGGGTGTTGTGGCAATGGGTATGGAAAAAATAGATTTTTTCTGGTATCTTAAAAAGATTGCATGGTTGGCCTTTTTAGGATTTATTGGAGGTTTTGTAGTCTTTGTGCTAATGCGGAATTTCGTACTTTAACAGAAACCAAATAGAATTTTTTGATTGCGCTTACGTTTTAAAGTAAATTCTCTTTTCATATGACGCTATTTCTCCAACAAGATCCCTCCCCGCTACAGACAGAGAAAACCCTTTCTTTGATTGAACTGATTCAAAACGGAGGACTTGGAGGCCAGATAATTATTGGCGTCTTGACTGTACTTTTGTTGATGGTCGTTTATATTTATTTTGAACGACTTTTTGCCATTCGTGCAGCGGTGCGTGTGGGCCCTACTTTTATGTCTCAAATTAGATCCTTTGTAATGCAAGGCAAAGTGGATAGTGCACAACAATTGTGCGTGCAAGAAAACGTTCCTGTATCCCGTTTGGTTTCCAAAGGATTATCTCGGATAGGCAGGCCGTTGGAAGACATCAATACGGCGATAGAAAACGCAGGTCGTTTGGAAGTCTATCAACTGGAAAAAAACATTAGTATTCTTGCTACGATTGCCGGCGCAGCCCCAATGTTGGGCTTTTTAGGAACCGTAATTGGAATGATATTGTCCATTTTTGAAATTTCAAATGCTGGGGGGAATATTGATATGCAATTACTTGCGGATGGTTTGTATACCGCCATGACGACAACAGTAGCAGGACTTATCGTAGGGATTCTCGGATACATCAGTTACAACCATTTGGTGGTAAAAACAAATAAAGCGGTGTATCAGATGGAAGCGACAAGCTTGGAATTTCTGGATCTGTTAAACGAACCGGCTTAAGATGAAGCTTCGCGGAAGGAACCAAATTCGTCCCGAGTTTAACATGTCCTCCATGACGGATGTGGTCTTTTTGTTGTTGATTTTTTTTATGATTGCCTCTACTTTAGCAAAACAACTCAATACCATAGAAGTAAAGCTACCTCAAGCAGAGGGCAAAACTGAAAACCGAAACACAGTAGCGGTAACCATTACCAATGCGAATCAATTTTACCTCAATGCAGACCGAGTTGCGAAAAGAAATTTAGAGCGTCAGCTCATCCAAAATCTCACTTCAATGCAAACCCCTTCTATCGTCCTGAGAACTGAAAAAAAAGTGGCTATAGATCAGGTAGTTTATGTGATGAATATTGCCAATAAAAACGGGATAAAGGTTGTATTGGCTGTAGATACACCTTGATATATTAAAATGAAAATCTTAGACACACCTCATAAAAAAAAGTCAGCAGGTCTCACGGCGTTAGTGGGATTACTCTTGTTGTTGCTTTTTTTTGTTTTGGGTCTGACGTATTACGATCCACCCGTAAGTTACGGTATGGAGGTCAACTTTGGGACCTTAGCTCAGGGAAGTGGGAATATTCAGCCACAAAAACCTGTAAGCGCAAAACCCACACCGATCCAAAACGAGCCTAAAGTAGAACAAAACACGCCACAGCCTACTCCCAAGAAGGTGACCCCAGAAGAAACCCCACCGGTGCTCACAGAAAAAGAATCTACGGTGAGTATCCCAGAAAAGGAAGCTCCTCAAAAGGAAATTCAATCGCCTGTGGAAGAAGAAAAAGCAGAAGAAACGCCCCCCGAGAAAGAAGCACCAAAAGTTTCTGAGGCAACCAAGAGTGTGGTCTCTAATTTGTTGAAAAAAAACGCTCCAAAAGGGGAAGAAACTCAAGGAGAAGGAGATGACCAGGAGGTTGGAGATAAAGGAAAGGTAGAGGGAAACCCCTATGCAAGTAGTTATTACAACAATGCAGGTTTGGGAGGAATCGGTAAGGGATATGGATTGAATGGAAGAAATCTTCAATCCAATGGCAAAGTAATTCAGGACTGCAACCAAGAAGGAACAGTCGTGGTTCGAATTACAGTTAATCCCGAAGGGGAAGTTGTCCTTGCAGAGCCTGGCGTAAAAGGAAGTACCAATACCCATCCTTGTTTGATGGAGCCTGCAAAAAAAACAGCTTTATTACATAAATGGTATCCCGATTCTCAAGCGCCACAGCAACAAGTCGGATTTGTTGTAATTCAATTTAAATTAGGAGAATAAACAGTGGAGACCTATCAAGAAACGATTGCATGGATGTTTTCAAAACTTCCCATGTTTCAACGAAAAGGAGCGGCGGCATATCGCCCAGGTTTAGAAGCGATGCAACAGCTTGACCAGTATTTGGGGAATCCGCATCAAGCTTATCCCTGCATCCATATTGGGGGTACAAATGGCAAAGGATCTACCGCACACATGATGGTCTCTGTCCTGCAAACGGCAGGGTTTAAAACTGGCCTGTACACCTCGCCACATCTGCTGGATTTTAGGGAACGGATTAAGGTAGGTGGTCAACTGATTTCAAAACAGGAGGTAGTCGAGTTTGTTACTTCTCACAAGCCGTATTTTGAAAAGGCTCAACTTTCTTTTTTTGAAATGACTGTGGGCCTCGCCCTTTGGTATTTTAAGAAAGAAAAGGTGGACTATGCAATCATAGAGGTTGGTTTGGGCGGCCGTTTGGATGCGACCAATATTATTACACCTGTGCTCTCTGTAATCACCAATATTGGATTGGATCACACTCAATTTTTAGGCACTATTCATGCCACAATAGCCCGAGAAAAAGCAGGAATCATAAAGCCTAAGATTCCTGTAGTAATTGGAGAAAAAGACCCCAGAACACAAGCGGTCTTTGAAGAAGTGGCGCAACACCAAGGAGCTCCTTTGTCTTTTGCTGAACAGCAAAATAGCCCATTCTTTTCTGATTTAACGGGAAGTTATCAGAAAAAAAATATCCGAACGGTGATAGCTGCTTTGGAGCAACTCCATCTGGGACTAGAGGACGAAATTGTACAGAAAGGGCTTTTGAATGTCAAAGAAGCGACACAACTGATGGGGCGTTGGCAAAAAATAAGAACAACACCCGAAGTCATTTTAGATGTGGCACATAACAAAGAAGGCTTAACTCTTGTGGCAAAACAAATCAAAACACTTTCTTATGGGAAATTGCATTTGGTGATGGGTTTTGTTCAGGGTCGGGAGGTTCAAGATTTACTGTCTCTTTTTCCTTCTTCAGCAACTTTTTATTTGAGTAGTCCCAATCTGGAGCGTGCCTTGCCTTTGACGCAATTGAAGGAAGAATTGGTCAATTCTCCTTTGTACATTCAGTACTTTCAGCAAGTGCTTTTAGCCTACCAGGCGGCTTTAGAGGAAGCTGCTCCTGAGGATCTGATTTTTGTTGGAGGAAGTACATTTGTTGTCGCTGAGGTTTTGGAGTATGAAAAAAACAACTCTTTAAAATAAAATAGCTAGAGGAATAGTTTGGAATTCCTGTATAAATTTTATCTTAGCGAACCTTATGAAACGAATGTTTTCTAAGGGCGCTTAGCTCAGTTGGTTCAGAGCACCTCGTTTACACCGAGGGGGTCGGGGGTTCGAATCCCTCAGCGCCCACAGATTAAAAAGAGATGTATGAATTACATCTCTTTTTTAATTTTTATCCCTAGTCCATTTTTTGTTCAAAAACCTCACCATTTGGAAGAATTGCTTTGGTGATATTGGCTTTTTTAAGTTCTTTTAATTCAACACTAGCATTTCTGAAATTGGCTCCATTCATAACCGCTTTATCAAATTTAACTCCCTTTAGATTTGCTCCAATAAAATTAGTACCCATAAAACTTCCCCCTTTGAAAGAGGAAAACATAAAATTAGATTGTTTAAAATTAGAGTTATTAAAATTTGAATTTTCAAAATTTGAGAAACTAAAGTTTGCACTGATTGCCTCAGTTCCTGATCCCTCTACATTTTTAAAATCACATTTTTGAAATTGGGTCAAGTTGAGGGTAGAATGTTTTAAAACGCTGCCTTCAAAACTTGACCTGTTCATCTCAGCTCCATTAATTTCAATTTCTAATAAATTGGAGTTTTTTAAGTCTAGTTCTTCGAGTTTAACACCCATGTCCACTAGGTCCTCTAATGCGATCAACCTTGCTTTACTGTTTTGTATTCCAGCTGCTGCATCAATTGTAAGAAGTGCCTCATATTTTATTTTTTTTTTGCGTTGGGGAGACTCCTTAAAATATAATGTTATTGCTAAGATCAACCCTAAAGGTTCTAGAGAATTGAAGATTATTTCAAGAAAAGGTGTTTTTGTAGCTAAGAAGGCAAAAATAAAAAATATAGAAGAGACCAAAATGGAAATCTTTACGATCGACTCTTTCAAAAACCATTTCTTTATTTTTAAGAAAATAGAATTCCGTCGTAATAGCCTCTGAGTTAGAGTTAGGTGTTTTGATTCTTGTATTTTATTTTTTATAGCTATAGTAAATTAGTTCTTCGTTGTCATTAAATTAACAACTACATTATAGGTTTCAAGCCATGCAGTTTCAGTTTCTATATCCCAATTTTCTTTTAAAATAGACTTAAAAGTTTGAATCAAACATTCCCCAACCACAGGGTAATGTTGCAATTGAGTTCCATATGAAATATGATCTTTTCCTAGAGATGAGAGCACATCACTCAATAATTCAGGATTTTTTAAATTCTCAACGAGTAACAAAAGAGAATTATACAGCTTTTCACCCTGTTTTATTTTATCTACATTACTAAAAAGGGGTTTCACTTCTGGAGCCAAGTCAAAAAGATTAGAATAAAATGAAGTAATAAATATTTCTTTATTTTCTTTAATATGTTCAAAGCTTTCCTCTACTAATGCAGCCGTATCCATAAAGTCCTTTTAAAATGAAAGTGCCACAAATATAGAAAATAAAAAATCTTTAATTCTATTATACGTTATCATTACTTTCTATAATTCTTATCTAATGGATTTTCAATTCAATAGTTTCTGCTTCTTTAATAAATAAAATGCATTTACAGGCCTTTTTTATTTTTGGCCTCTTAGTGGAAAGCTTAACACTATTTTTAACATTACATTATCATTTACTGGTTTAACTTTTACTCAAGTGTGCAGTCTATACTATAGATTGGTTTATTGTTAGCCTGCTCGCTCTATCATTCATTCTGATAATTATTTGATTTTGTTTACTTTTGAGTTCTGATGCGAGCAGGTTTTTTTACCAAAGACTTCGATTTCTCTCCTTCTGTTCAGTTATAAATTTTTAAATTGGAAAAAAATCCAACATGTCAAAAGTTGAAATAACAGATCGGCTTTCTTTTGTAATTGTTATCCTTTTTTACTTTTCCACGATAGTTGTTGGATATTTTTTTATTGATAGTACTTCACATTCTGGTATGATAAAAAAGAACGAAAAAATGCTAATCCATCTCGTTTTGATTCAATTCAAGGACGATGTGTCTGCTGAAGACTTTCAAAAAATAACAGATGCTGCCTATAGTTTGCAAGCTATTCCTGGTGTTGAGGCATTGAATTTTGGTCAAAATGTTTCTCCTGAGGGATTAACTCAAGGTTATGAACACAGTTTGACAATGAAATTTTCCAATGCAACAGATCGTGATAGTATCTACCTACCTCATCCCGTTCATCAAAAGTTTGTAGAACTGTTTGTTCTACATACAGAATCTGTACTAGTTTATGACTTTTGGGAATAATTATCCTCCAACAAGTTTTTGGATTTTCTCTTGTTCTTCTTTTGCAAGTTCTGCGTCCACAAGGATTCTTCCGCTGTGTTCATCCATAATGATCTTGTTTCGAGAAGCGATTTCAAGTTGCACTTGTGGAGGGATTGAAAAATAAGAACCCCCAGAAGCCCCGCGTTCTATTGGTACAATGGCAAGCCCATTTTTAACACTTTCTCGAATTCGTTTGTAGGCAGTAACCAAGCGTTCTTCTATTCCTTTTTCGAATTCTGTTGACTTCTTTTGAAGTAGATCTTCTTCCTTGTGAGTTTCTTTAAGTATTTCGTCTAATTCCCCTTTTTTAGAATTCAGATGAAGGCTACGCTCTTCAATTTTTTCGTTTACTGAAGTTAAACGCTCTTGCTTCTGTTCGATGTCCTGCTTGTACTCTTTGATTTTCTTTTCTGCCAACTGAGATTCCAGGTCTTGGTATTCTTGTTCTTTGACTATGGAGTTGTATTCTCTATTGTTGCGGACATTTTTGAGTTTATCTTCGTACTTTTTTAAAAGTTCTTTTGCATTTTCAATGATCTGCTTTTGATCAGTAATACCTTTTTCACCTTCGTCAATTTCTGCCTTAATTTTTTCTGAACGGCTATTTAAATCTGCAATTTCATTCTCTAAGTCTTCTACTTCTAGAGGGAGTTCTCCTCTTAAACTTATAATTTCATCAATTCTAGAATCGATAAGTTGAAGGTCATAAAGAGCTCTTAGTTTACTTTCGACAGTTGCTTCAGTTTTTTTGGCCATAGCTAAAAATAGTTAACAGGGTTTGTTTCGGTTCGCGATAAAATGAATGCAAAATTAGGCAATTTTTTGGTAAGATAATCAAATATCAAATTTTTGGTGTACTGTTCACTTTCATAATGTCCAACATCGATGAGAACAAGCTCTTTTTCTCCTTGATAAAACTGGTGGTATTTTAGGTCTGCAGTAATAAATGCATCAGCGTTTTGACGTTTCGCATCCTCAATGGCAAAGCTTCCTGAACCTCCCAGAACAGCAACTTTTTTAATGGACTTCCCTGGATCAGGACTGTAGCGTATAAGTTCTGTATTCAATTGTTTTTTTACAAACTGTAAAAATGAAGCAAGATCCATTTCATTCTCTAAATACCCGATGCGTCCCATGCCCACTTCAGCAAAGGAGTTGATCAGATGATAGATTTCATAAGCCACGGTTTCATAAGGGTGCGCTTGTTGAAGTACTTTTTGGACAGTATGAAGAAGATGTGACTCAAAAACCACATTGATCTGAACTTCTTGAACCGACGCTTTTTCTAATTTTTCACCCAAATGAGGAGTGCTTTTTTCATTTCCAGTAAAGTGTCCTGTTCCTTCTAATAAAAAACTGCACTCACTGTAGTTTTCTAGATCACCTGCACCTGCGCCGTGCAAGGCTTTTAGAACGCTTTCTACATGACTTTTTGGAACATAGGTCACTAGTTTCTTAAGAGTATCTTTTTTGGGAATCAATACTTGAGTACGATGTAAGCCAAGTCGTTCACATAGTACGTGGTTGACTCCTTGGGGATGATTGTCTAAGCGCGTGTGAAGGGCGATAATTACAAGATCATTTTTAATGGCTTTTTGAACTACCCGTTCCACATAGTGAGCTCCTGTAATTTTTTTTAAACCAGAAAAAATAATGGGATGAAAACTCAAAATCACATTGCATTTTTCAGCGAGTGCTTCTTCCACTACAGCCTCAGTACAGTCTAGGCTGATCAAGACACCAGTACACCTAGTTTTTGAGTCTCCCACCAAAAGACCTACATTGTCAAAGTCTTCCGCATAGGCTTTGGGTGCCCACTGGTCAAGGGTTTCGAGAAGTTGCTGAACAATCATAAGCTAAAGAATAAAAACAAATATAATATTTATCTTCATCGGCATGAAACGGTGGTCTGTCTTGTTGTTTCCTTTTGCATGGATTTATGGTGTTGTAACCACTTTAAGAAACTGTTTTTTTGATTGGGGTTGGATTTCATCTTACCCAATAGAACAATCCAGTATTGGGGTAGGAAACCTGAGCGTAGGGGGGACGGGAAAGTCCGTAGTTATAGATTTTCTTATTTCACACTTGAAGATAGACCACATTCCTGTTGTTATAAGCAGGGGGTATAAAAGAAGCACACGAGGCGTGGTAATCGCAACAGAGAAAAGCACGGCTCAGACCCTAGGAGATGAACCCTACCAAATGTATTCAAAACAGGGCGTTGCGGTGGTGGTTGCAGAAAAAAGAGTTGCTGCTTTGAAGGTTTTAAATCAAATCAAACCACATCCAGAGGTCTTGCTTTTTGATGATGTATTGCAGCATCGGTACTTACAACCGAAGCTTATGCTTTTAACTACCACTTACTCAAATCCGTATTATTCAGATCATTTGATTCCTTGGGGACGACTCAGAGAATCAAAATCGGGGGCAAAACGAGCTTCAATCCTCTTGGTAACGAAATGTCCCAAAAATTTGAGCAAGACAGCTCGACAAGAAATTAGCAAAAGAATAAACCCTTTACCAAACCAAAGCGTTTTCTTTACCTCCATAGCTTATCATAAGAAACTCTTAAATCGCCAAAAAGAAAAAGCACTTGCTTCCCTTTCATCTTCTTTCTTTCTCATCACAGGTATAGCAAACCCAGAACCGTTAGTCAACTTTTTAAAAGAGGAAGGGAAGATTTTTGAGCACCTTAACTATCCCAACCATCACGAGTTTAAACCTGAGGAAATTGAAGAGATAAAAAAACGAAAACAAACCCAAACGATCGTAACTACAGAAAAAGACTTTGGACGTTTGGAGTCTTATTTTAGTTCTGAAGAACTTTTTTATCTACCCATCACTATGGAGTTTTTAGAAGAAAAAGAGGCAAAAGAATTTAAAACTCTTGTAGCAAGTTCAATTACAAAAAATTAAGCAATATGCTTGTGTGCTTTGTAGGAAGAACGGACAAGCGGTCCACTTTCCACGTGTCTAAAACCAAGGTTGAGCGCACAAGTTTCATACGTTTTAAATTGGTCTGGAGTGACAAAGGAATGTACCGGTAGGTGTTTTTTACTCGGCTGTAGGTATTGTCCAATTGTTACGACATCTACCTTTGCTTCTCTGAGGTCGTTTAGAGTCTCCAACACTTCTTCTTCGCGTTCGCCTAGACCGAGCATGATCCCTGATTTTGTTCTGTTGATGCCCTGATCTTTTAGATAACGCAACACGTCCAAACTGGTCTTGTATTTGGCTTGAACACGAACTTTACGAGTCAAGCGACTAACCGTTTCTACATTGTGAGAAACGACTTCAGGGGCTACTTCGACGATTCGATCCAAATTGCGCGTATTTCCTTGAAAATCGGGGATTAATGTTTCTAAGGTCGTGTTGGGGTTTATCCGGCGGATGGCGTTGACTGTTTCCGCCCAAATGATGGAGCCCATATCTTTCAAATCATCGCGGTCTACTGATGTGATAACCGCGTGCTTGATTTTCATAATTTTGATGGAATTGGCCACTTTCTCTGGCTCTGCCCAATCTACGGCAGTAGGACGTCCTGTCTGGACCCCACAAAAAGCGCAAGAGCGCGTACAGATATTTCCTAAAATCATAAAGGTGGCCGTTCCCTCCGCCCAACATTCACCCATATTCGGACAGCTTCCAGAAGTACAGATGGTGTTGAGCTTGTAGTTTTCTACCAGTCCCCTCAGTTCCGTATATTTTTTACCCGTAGGTAATTTCACACGGATCCATTCGGGTTTTTTTTTGTGTAGAACTGTTTTTTCTTGTACCTCCATCATCATTCTTTTGTACAAAGATAAACGAATCCTTAGAGACTGAAAAGATAAAAAAGCGTAAACCCTGTTAGAACGAGTAGTCCAATCATACTTAATACCTTGAGCCCTTTTTTTGGCTGATGTTCTCGAGGCATTTGTTTGCTCAAAACCAAGCGGAAGTTTAAGAAGGCGTACAATGGTGCCGTTATAAAAGAAAGCACTGTGGCGATCTGTACCAATTGTCCCATTTCAGATAAGAGAAAAAGAAAAATACACCCCGTCCCTAGTCCTAAGATCAACAACCAAGGGATGTAATATGATTTTTCTTTTTTAAACAGCAATTGTATCGTTTTGGACATTGCCCTCGGAGAAGCATCTAGGGTTGTAATGGTAGTGCTAAGCATCGTAGAAAAAGCTGCAACGGCGATCAACCCATAAGCGGCTTCTCCTAAATTTGAAGTATAGAGTTGTATAAGTTGTCCTGCAAAAGCACCTCCTTGATTCGAAAATTCAATTCCCGTACCAAACATGACCAAAGCGCCTAACCCCACAAAACATAGAGCAAGGAAAGTTGTAGCAATATAGCCCACGTTAAAATCGAAAAGGCTTTCAGACAGTGAAGGTCTTTTAACTTGGATTTTATTTTTTTCAAGGGTCCAAATGGAGTGCCATATAGAGATATCTAAAGGGGCGGGCATCCATCCTAAAAAGGCGATTAAAAAAAGTAAGCCACTTCCAGTGGGAAATATCTGTTGAAAGGAAAGGGTACTTTCATTCGTATAAAAGGCGACACCTACAGCGAGGACACTACTTAAGGCCAGTGAGATCATGATGACTTTAATGAATTTGTCCAACCAATGGAACCGACCCAAAACAAGAATGACACTGCAAAATAAAGTAATGATGATACTCCAGATGACAATATTGTCCGTAATGCCGAAAAGTTTGGAAGCCAAACCTGCGGTAACCACGGTGACGGCACTTTGGATGGTAAACATGGTTCCCAGGTTGACAAAAAAATAGGCCCATAGGTATCCTTTTCCAAGTTTGTGATACCCGTCTAATAAGGTTTCCCCTGTTGCTTGTGCATAACGAGGACCGTATTGAAAAAAAGGATATTTAAACAAGTTGATGAGTAGCAAGGCCCAAATCAACCCCCATCCATAGTCGGCTCCAGCTCGAGTGGACTGAACCAAATGAGACACCCCAATCGCAGCACCTGCAAAGAGTAATCCAGGACCCAGTTTTGAAAGATTAATTCGCATCACGGTTTAATAAATTAGCTAGCACTTTTTTGGCTCGAAAGAGTTTTACTCGAATCGTAGTTTGCGGCTCTTCCAATAACGCTTCGATTTCTTTCAAAGATAAATCCTCAAAGTAACGCATTCTGAGAAGGGTCCGAAATTCTTTTTTCATGGATTTAATATGTTCCAAAAGGGCATCTAAATTTTGGTCGGCAATCATCAACTCTTCCGGGGAGGGGACATTACTGGAAACTTCCAAAGGAAAGGTCGTGTCCAGGTCTTTGTACTTTTCATGTTGTTGCTTCGATTTGCGGTATCGATCAATATGATGGTTTCTTGCAATGGTTATTAACCAGGATCCAAAAGGAAGTCGTTCGTCAAAATGCTCCAAACGATCAAAAGCTTTGGCAAAGGATTCAATAGCAAGTTCTTCTGCTACGTTTGGATTTGATGTCCGTTGGTATAAAAAAGAATAGATGGAATTCCAATAGCGATCAAAAAGTAAATTGTATGCATTTTGATCTTGAGTTTTGGCGCGTAAGATCAGTTCGAGTTCTTCTTGCGAATCCATTTTGAAAAAAGTCAATTGTTAAAAGTTGCAGGATTTTTACATTCTGCTTCTTCCGGCATTTTTCCGCACAAACCACAGGGTTTATTGTCTTTGTTTAAAAAAGGACTTTGACTGGCACAGGTACCTGCAAATTCACCATCTTTTTTAGCCCAAATTTTGATAGCAATTCCTGCAAAAGCAAGCATTAGCAACACAAAGGTTATTATAAATAGTTCCATGGTCTTAATTTAACTATCCAAAAGTACTAAATCTTTATGTTAGTAAGTCCTTTTGTCTTTCTTATAGGAAAAGGACTACAAAGCTAATTTTGTTAAAATTGCCCAATACTACCAAAAACCTACCAAAGATTACGTATGAAGTACGCTCCTTTCCCAAGGCCAGTTGTTAAAGCATTAAAATAATATGCGAGGCATAAACAACATTCATTAAATAAATATAGTGTTGTGGTTTGATTAAATTTTTGGTGAAAGGAGTTACTTTATCTTTTACAACAAGATCTCCCTGTATTTCCACAAGGTCTGGAAATAGGTAACTGCGAATGCCAGGCCGATAATTAATTTCAAAAATACACCTGTAAAAAATCCGATTAAAGCGCCAAAAGCTGCTTTGACAGCACCCTTTTTATTTTCAAAATTCACAAGTAGTTCGCCAATTAAAGCTCCAAAAAAGGGTCCTAAAAGAATACCAAAAGGCCCTAAAAATAGCAAGCCAATCACTAGGCCCACAGAACTTCCAATAACACTTCCTCTCCCACCACCAAATTTTTTGGCTCCTAGAACGGGGATGAAATTATCCAAAATGAAAATTACCAGAGCAATACAAAAACTGACAATTAGAAATTTTTTTTCAAGGTGGATCGAGGGAGCAAAATTCAAAATGAGCAACCCCAGCCAAGAGGTGATGGGCCCAGGGACAACAGGAAGAAAGCTACCAGCAATCCCCAAGACAATAAAAAAACCAGCAATGCAAACGAGTATAAGATCCATAGGTAAAAATATTCATTTTTCTTGGGTAGAGAAGCCTTTAGGCACCCGGAATAGAAAAAAACATGTAACTTTATACTGAATTTAAGATTAATGAAATCAATATTTACATCTCTGCTTTTACTTCTTTTTTTAGTTTCTTTTTTAGGATGTCACCTTTTTGAACCTACACAAGTTCCTAGGAAAGAGATAGTAGCTGCTTCTTCGTGGTCGGAAAAAGATCAGGCGCCTACCTTCCCCTCATGTGAAGACCGTGAGGATCTTGATGAAAAACGCGCGTGTTTTGAATCCATAATTTCTAATTCGATAAAGGAGTACATCCTTCAAAACCCTTGGGAATCCTCAGAATATTTAGAGGAAGAAATCAGCTTACAACTACGAATAGACAAAGAAGGTTATTTTTCTTTGGAAGAAGTAATTCGTTCTAATGCCTTAAATGCTGCTATTCCTAATTTAGAGGAGGAGTTAGAACTGGCAGTGAGTCTGATACCACAAGCAAACCCAGCAGTCAAAACAAATGTAGGAGCTTTTGTTTCAACTGAGTTGACCTTACCTATTTTGATAATCGCAGAGTAACGCTCTTATGGAAGAGCAGAACATTATTTTGGGAATTGATCCTGGGACCACCATCATGGGTTTTGGACTTATCAAGACCACCTCAAAAGAAATGGAGTTGATACAAATGCACGAATTGCAATTGAAAAAATACGACAACCACTTTTTAAAACTTCAAAAAATTTTTAATCGTACTATTGAATTGATAGATGAGTTTCATCCTGATGAAATCGCTATCGAAGCTCCTTTTTTTGGAAAAAATGTACAGTCCATGTTAAAGTTGGGACGTGCTCAAGGAGTAGCCATGGCAGCAGGACTTTCTAGGGAGGTAGCCATTACGGAGTATTCACCAAAAAAAATTAAAATGGCCATCACGGGAAATGGAAATGCTTCCAAGGAACAGGTTGCTAAAATGCTTCAAAAACTGCTGAATATCAAATCCTTACCTAAAAATCTCGACGCTACAGATGGATTGGCAGCAGCGGTATGTCATTATTATAACAAAGGGAAAATCGATTCTAAAAAGTCCTATTCGGGTTGGGGAGCCTTTGTGAGCCAAAATCCTAACAAAATAAAGTCCTAGCCATAACTTTAAACAGCCATGGCCAACCTCTACATTCATTATCCTTTTTGTAAACAGGCGTGTCACTACTGCAATTTTCATTTTTCAACGGGTGCAAAGGGAAGAGATCAAATGATGGAGCTCATAGAGGAAGAACTTCAAATGCGAGCCAGCGAATTAAAAAGTCCCCTTGAGAGTATTTACTTTGGTGGAGGTTCCCCTTCGTTAATTTCAACGGAAAGGATAACTTCTTTTATCTCGAAAGTAACGAATCAATTTGATACTGTAGAGGGGATGGAAATCACCTTGGAGGTCAACCCAGACGATGTTGATGAAAACTATTTAAGTCGCCTGAAATTGGCTGGGATCAATCGTTTAAGCTTGGGTATTCAATCTTTTTCGGAAAAGGATTTGCGATTGATGCATCGGGCACACGATCGAAAAGAAGCTGAAAACGCATTAAAAGCGGTCACAAAACAATTTGAAAATTTCTCCTTGGATCTAATTTACGGAATGCCCGATTCCAGCATAGGAGATTGGGAAGAAAGTTTATTACTAGCCTTGAGCTATGATCCCCCTCACATTTCAGCCTATGCCCTTACCGTAGAGGAGAAAACAGTGTTGCATCGTTTGGTTAATAAGGATAAAGTGACGCTCCTACCCGAGGAAACGGTAAAAGAACAGTATGATTTATTGGTCGCTCTATTGGAGCAAAAGAAGTATATCAACTATGAATTTTCAAGTTTTGGAAAACCGAATTTTTTTTCGGTAAACAATCAAAACTATTGGAATGGAAAAGGGTACTTGGGCTTGGGACCTTCCGCTCACAGTTTTGATGGACAAGCAAAGCGGAGTTGGAATATTTCGAACAACCACCTTTACGCCAGTGGGGTACAATCAGGAAAATTAGATCGAGAAATAGAACAATTAAATACCAAAGATCGATATAACGAATACATTATGACAGCACTTCGTAAACAGGAAGGTGTTTCTTTGGTTTATGTTAAAAAAGCCTTCGGAAAAACACATGCTGCGTATCTAGAAGAACAAGTGTCCAGACATCTAGCAGTACGAAATCTTTTTTGGGATGGAGATCATCTCAAAATTGTCAGAGAAGCTAAGTTTTTAACCGATGGGATTGCGGCAGATCTCTTTCTTATTTAAGTCTTGCCTAGTTCTTTACAGAGTCGGATATAATGCTCATAAAACTTAGGAATGGTCTCGATTCCCTTAAAAAAGTTGAACAAGCCGTAATGCTCATTTGGGGAATGAATGGCGTCAGTATCTAGCCCAAAGCCCATCAAAATAGATTTTACTCCCAGTTCTTTTTCAAACATGGGAACTATGGGAATACTTCCTCCACCGCGCTTGGGTACGGGAGAGGTTCCAAAAGTTTCTGAATATGCTTGATGTGCTGCTTGATATCCAATCGTATCTATGGGAGTCACATAGGCATATCCCCCGTGGTGCGTCAGGACATCCACCTCAACTCCTGCAGGGGCAAGCGATTTGAAATATTGAGTAAAAAGTTCACTGATTTCATACCAGTCTTGGTCGGGGACCAAACGCATGGAGATTTTGGCATAGGCCTTACTGGGAATGACTGTTTTGGCACCTTCTCCAATGTAGCCCCCCCAGATGCCGTTGACATCCAGCGTGGGACGAATTGATCGGTGTTCTTCCGTACTGTAGCCTTTTTCCCCTAGCGCCTCTTGGATGCCAATGGAACGTTTAAACCCTTCCAAATCAAAAGGGGCTTTGTTCATTTCGGAACGTTCTTCCTCGGAAAGTTCAGCTACTTTATCGTAAAACCCAGGGATGGTAATTTTTTTATTTTCGTCTCGTAGCTGTGCAATCATTTCACACAACACATTGATGGGATTTTGTACAGCACCACCATACAGCCCTGAGTGTAAATCTCGGTTAGGTCCCGTTACGCAAACTTCCATATAGCTTAACCCTCGTAAACCGGTGGTGATAGAAGGTTGCTCTTTGGAGATCATACCCGTGTCTGAGATGAGAATGATATCGCAGTTTAATTTTTCTTTATTGGCTTTTACAAAATCTTCGAGGTGGTCACTGCCCACTTCTTCTTCCCCTTCAATCATAAATTTGACATTGCAGGAAAGGGGTCCTTGGGCAAGCATTGTTTCAAAAGCTTTGATGTGCATAAAAACTTGCCCTTTGTCATCACAAGCTCCTCGAGCAAATACAGCTCCATCGGGATGGAGCGCAGTGGTTTTGATTACCGGTTCAAATGGAGGACTATCCCACAGTTCAAGAGGATCTGGAGGTTGTACATCGTAGTGTCCGTAAACCAACACCGTAGGTAAATCAGGATTTACAAGGTAGGCTCCGTATACAATGGGATGCCCTGCTGTGGGGATGACCTCTACGCTGGGACAATCCGCTTGTAAGAGCGAATTTTTTACCCACTCGGCACCGTCTTCAACATCTTTTTTATGTACAGGATCAGCACTGACAGAGGGGATTTTTAAAAATTCTATCCATTCATCCAAAAATCGTTGTTGTGCTGCGTTCAATTCCATTTCTTTCTGTTATTGTGATTACAAAGTTAACGTATGTATTTTTTTTGGATGGGGAAATTTTATTGAAAAACTTAATTATATTTGTCCACCCTTTGCGGGTGTGGTGAAATTAGTAGACTTGTCTACCTTGCCTTTTTAAGGCAAATGTCAGGCAGTTACGCTAATTCATCGATTCGTAAGAATACGTTCTAAAAAATAAATAATGCGGGTGTGGTGAAATTGGTAGACACGCTAGATTTAGGATCTAGTGCTTCACGGCGTGGGGGTTCGAGTCCCTTCACCCGCACTTTTCTTAATTTTTCGTTTCTATTATTTTTCACAACTGTGGAGACAGAGAACGTCAGAAGGATACTCAAAATCAATTTATTGGCGAAGATTTACTTTAAAACAAATGTTTTTTTATATTGTTATCACTATTTTATAGATAAGAGATTTTTATTTTAGGGTGATGGAAAAACAATTGGTTAAAAATTTTAAATTAAGCTTATACTTAATCACACCTCTGTTGTGCATTTGGGGATTAAAAGTCCTTCTTTCAGGGCCCAGCAGCGAGATGTCAGGAGGTCAAACCTCTCTTGAGGTAAGCAAAGCGGTGCCAGAAATCATAAGTTACAACTTTGATGTAAAGCCCATCTTGTCAGACAAATGTTATACCTGTCACGGTCCTGATGCTGAAGCACGTCAAGCGAATTTAAGGCTGGACAAAGAAGAGGGTTCTTTTGGAGTGGCTAAAAATTTAAGCAACCTGCCCATCATCAAAAGTGGAGATCCTAAGGGGAGCGCCCTTGTTTTTCATATCAACAGTACCGATCCTAAAAACCAAATGCCTCCTCCAGATTCAAATTTGTCACTCTCTTCCCAGCAAAAACAAATTTTAGAAAAATGGATTGAACAAGGAGCTTCTTGGGAAGGCCACTGGGCGTATCAAGTTCCACAAAAAGCCGAAGTTCCCCAAACAAAATACCAGGACTGGGCTCAAAATGAGATCGATAATTTTGTTGCAGCAAAACTCGAAAATAAAGGATTGAACCCTTCTTCATTAGCTGAAAAAGAAATCATCTTAAGAAGACTGGCCTTCGATTTGACGGGCCTTCCGCCTAGCTTGGAATTAATGGATCAATTTTTAGAAGACGAGTCAGAACTAGCGTATGAAAAAATGCTAGATCACCTGATGGCGCAACCTCAATTTGGAGAGCGTATGGCCTCAGTTTGGTTGGATGTTGCCCGGTATGCAGATACACATGGCTATCAAGACGATTTAGAACGGGTTATGTGGCCTTGGAGAGATTGGGTTATAAATGCATTTAATAAAAACTTACCTTATGATGAGTTCATTACCTGGCAGTTGGCAGGTGATCTTTTGGACGAACCCACTTTAGAACAAATCGTAGCCACGGGGTATAACCGAAATCATAAAATCACCCAAGAGGGAGGAGTCATTGACGAAGAATATCGTGTGGAATATGTAGCCGATCGCGCTGTCACCACTTCCAAAGCACTTATGGGGATCACAGTAGAATGTGCACGCTGCCACGATCATAAATATGATGCGGTTTCTCAAAAAGAGTTTTTTAGCCTGTACAGTTTCTTTAATAATGTGGATGAAAAAGGCCGTATTGAATACGGTGAAACACCAGCGCCATTTGTCACTATTGATAAAAAAATAGCAGCAGAAGAACTTTCCTTTTTACATCTTCCTGACAGTATTGCTAAAGTAGAACTTATGGTCATGGAAGAAGTGGAAAATCTGAGAACCACCTACACCTTAGCCCGAGGACAGTACGACGCACCCAACCAAGAAGTCCAACCGGGAACACCCGCTCGGATTTTACCCTTTGATGAAACCTATGCTCAAAATCGATTGGGTTTAGCAAAATGGTTTTTTGACGAGAAAAACCCCTTAACTTCTCGTGTGGTGGTCAACCGTTTTTGGCAACAGTTTTTTGGAAGAGGGTTGGTAGCCACCCCAGAAGATTTTGGAAATCAAGGGGCACGTCCTTCCCATCCGGAATTACTGGACTGGCTTGCTGTTACTTTCAGAACACAAGACCAATGGGATATTAAAAAATTCATCAAAAGAGTTGTCCTTTCGGCGACCTATAGACAATCCAGTAAAACCTCCCTTGAGGCAAGCCGCCTGGATCCCACAAATGTATTTTTAGCCTACTATCCAAGGCAAAAACTCCCTGCAGAAATGATTCGGGACAATGCTCTTGTCACAAGTGGCTTACTGAATGGAACCATAGGAGGACCCAGTGTAAAACCACATCAACCCGAAGGGCTGTGGGAAGAAACAACCTCTGGACAAGGACTAACCCAATATCAACCGGACGGTGGGGTCAATCGATATAGAAGAAGTTTGTACACCTTCTGGAAAAGAACAGTGCCCCCTCCCAATATGATTACATTTGACGCTCCTACCCGAGATTTATGTACCGTGGAACGACAAAAAACAAGTACTCCACTGCAGTCCTTAGTCTTGTTAAACGATCCCCAGTTTTACAGTGCTGCAGAAGCAATTGCCAATAAAATAGACACAGAAGATACGCTTCAGACGGAACGCGAAAAAATTCTAAAACTTTTTAGAACAATCACCTTAAGAACACCCAATGAAGCGGAGAAAAAACTTTTAAGTGACTATTTCGATGCCTTGCTGAGCAACAACGAACAAGCCTCTGAAAATCCTTTAGTAGATATGGCATTATTAATATATAATTTGGACGAAACTACCCAAAAAAGCTAACCTTATGGATCCTTTACACGAACATTTATTAAACAAAAACCGGCGTCATTTTTTACAAAAAATGGGCTTGGGTATTGGTGGTTTAGCCTTGGGGAGCTTACTGGATCCGATGGGGTTAAATCAAAATCAGACAGCGGCAGATTTACTCCAAACAGGACCTATGCCTTTACCTCATTTTGCTCCGAAAGCCAAACGTATTATTTATCTTTTTCAAAGTGGGGGACCTTCACAGCTGGACTTGTTTGATTACAAACCGAAGTTGAATGAAATGCGAGGGCAAGATTTACCCGAATCCATCCGTAAGGGACAACGTTTGACAGGGATGACTTCGGGACAATCCAACTTTCCACTGACGGGAAGTGTCTATAATTTTAAACAATACGGAGAGTCCCGTGCGTGGATTAGCGATCTGATGCCTTATACCGCAAAAATAGCCGATGAACTTTGTTTTGTGAAGTCCATGCATACTGAGGCGATTAATCACGATCCAGCAATCACCTTTTTTCAAACAGGTTCCCAACAATCGGGAAGGCCTAGTTTTGGTTCTTGGATGAGTTATGGTTTGGGGAGTTTAAATGATAACTTACCTTCTTTTATCGTAATGCTGTCTCGAGGTACAGGACGACCTAATGGCCAACCCCTTTACTCCAGACTTTGGGGGAATGGATTTTTAAGCTCGCTGCATCAGGGGGTTCAATTCCGTGCGGGAAAAGATCCTGTTTTGTATTTAAAAAATCCAGAGGGAGTTACCCGAAAAGAACGCCGTCAGATGCTCGATTACTTGGCTCAGATGAATGAGGAGCAAGAAAAACTCTTTGGCGATCCCGAAGTAGCCAACCGCATTGCTCAATACGAAATGGCTTACAGGATGCAAACCTCAGTGACAGACGTCATGAATATCGAAGATGAACCTGACCATGTTTTTCAAATGTACGGTCCCGAGGCACTCACACCGGGAACCTTTGCGGCAAACTGTATTTTGGCAAGACGACTCATAGAAAAAGACGTCCGCTTCATACAACTTTATCACATGGGATGGGATCAACACGATAACCTTCCTACCCAAATTGCAAAACAGGCCAAAGACGTTGACCAAGCCTCTGCCGCTTTGATTATGGATCTCAAGCAACGCGGATTGCTCGAAGATACCTTAGTTGTATGGGGAGGTGAATTTGGAAGAACCAACTACAGTCAAGGAACATTAACAGACATCAATTACGGGAGAGATCACCACCCCAGATCGTTCACTATCTTTATGGCGGGAGGAGGAATTAAACCGGGCTTTACTTACGGAGAAACCGATGAATTTGGATACAATGTGATAAAAGATCCAATGCATGTACACGATTTACAAGCAACGATTTTAAACCAATTTGGCGTGGACCACACCAAACTCACTTATAAATATCAAGGAAGACGTTTCCGTCTGACAGATGTATCAGGTAATGTTATTCATTCGATTTTAAGCTAGCCCTATGACTTCCAGAAGAAACTTTTTACAGTCGGGTATGTTTTTGGGTGCTGCTGCACTCTCACCCGCTATGTTTTGGGAATGTGCCCAAGGAAACCCCTTGATTGTTGGCCACGGAGACTTTACCTATAAAGTAAACCCAAACTGGGGCGTTTTGGATGCGACAAAAACCCCTGTAAAACATTGTCATGAAATAGTGCAAACCCAAAATGGAGATTTGTACTTATTGACCAATCACACCAAAAACAACATCCTAGTTTACACCCTTGACGGAAAGTTAAAGAAAAGTTGGGGTACACAATTCCCAGGAGCCCACGGCTTAACCCTTTTTGATGAAAATGGAACCGAGGTCCTGTGGATTACCGACTATGAGAGAAATCAAGTGTTTAAAACTACTCTGGAGGGGGAAATCCTATTGACTATCAACGCTCCTCAAGATCTGGAGGTCTATAAAGAAAAAAGAAATTTTAAACCAACAGAAACAGCAATTGCTCCCGACGGAAGTATTTATATTGCCGATGGATACGGTGCCCAAATGATCACCCATTTTGATCCTCAGGGAAATCTTGTCAATGCTTTTGGAGGCTACGGTACGGAAAAGGATAAATTTCAAAATGCACACGGAATTTGTTTGGATCAAAGATTTGATAAAACCCCTACACTTTTAATTACAGCAAGAGAACAGCAGGCAGTGAAACGCTTTAGTTTGGAAGGGGTTCATCAGAATACGATTTCCTTTCCAGGAGCAAATATTTGTCGCCCGGTGATTCATAATGACAAGTGCTATTTCAGTGTGCTCAAATCTACAGGGGTATCGAATGAAGACTCGGGCTTTGTAATGATTTTAAATGAAAAGGATGAGGTGGTTTCTTGTCCAGGTGCAAGCTTTAACGAAACTGATAATGGGCAATCGCATTACCATCAGAATTTGCGTCTATTTCAATATCCTCACGATGTTTGTATTGATAAAGACGAAAACATCTATGTTGCCCAGTGGAATTCTGGCAATACCTATCCCATTAAATTAGAACGGGTATGATACGGATTTTGGGCTTGTTTTCAGTACTTCTTTTGTTTGGCTGTAAAAAGCAAACAACCTATACAGAGGCTTCAAATGTTCAACTCGCAACGCCCTTGATCAACAGCAGCTCACTTTTTGCAACTGAAAACAACAAAATAGAAGCTCCCTATTTGGATGCAGGACTCGGCTTGGAAGTGAACTCTATAGAGGGGAAAAAACGAACTGTTTTTAATTCTAAGGAGAACATCGCATTAGACGAAATTGGAACGTATCGATTACGGACTGTAAATCCACCATTTCTTCCCAGTGAATGGGTGGAGCTTAAAGTACTTCCAGAAGGGAAGGCCATAGAATCAATAGACTGGATAACCGACCCCAAACCCAACTACTTTAAAGGGGGCAGTGCGGTTTTGATTGATGGTAAAAGTGCCGACTTTTCTTTCCATTCCAAAGGATGGACTGGGGCAAACAACCCTTTTGGTTTGAAGGTTCAATTTGACACAACAACTCGTGTAGATTCTCTTACCCTAGGAGTGCTTTTCAATCCATCAGCTTGGATCTATCCCATTTCAGAATTACGAATTAAAATTCAAAAAGACAGATCTGAGGTGATCCTAAAAGATTTTGATTTTAAAGTAGAAGGAAACCTAAATGAACAAAAACATATTTTTCTTTCTTTTGCAGTAGGGGAAGAAGCAAATGAAATGCAATTGGATTTTATTCCAAAAAATTTGCCAGAGGAGCACACCGGGGCGGGAACCCCCGCGTGGTTGTTCCTAGATGAACTTATTATTTATTAAACTATACTATTTGTGGATATCTGGATTGATTATTTAGGGAAGTTTCACCCAGTAGTTTTACATCTCCCCATCGGGGCATTGTTGTTTACTTTTTTGTTGGCGCTCCTTGGCTTTAAAGAAGTAAAACCCTTTCGCCTACCTATTAAAATTGGAATAATTTTCAGTTTTTTTAGCGCATTTGCATCCAGTATTTTAGGATATCTGTTGTATGACTCTGGAGGATACGACGCGGATAGCGTACAACGCCATTTGATTTTGGGTTGGAGTACCACCGCGTGTATCGGACTGTTATGGATTCTTTTTAAACGAGTTACGTATCGAACGATCTTTCTCCCGTTTTTTGTTGTGAGTATTAGTGTACTCACCCTAACAGGTCACTACGGAGGACAAATCACTCACGGACAAGAATATTTAGCACTTCCTGTGGCCCCTGAAAAAGAAGATCTAATCGATACGGATTCCATACAACTCTACAATCAAGCCATTGCAAAGGTTTTTGATAAAAAATGTGTGAGCTGTCATAATTTTTCCAAACGAAAAGGAGGTTTAGCACTTCATCAACCAGCAGCGATTTTGGAAGGGGGAGAACGTGGAATGCCTTACGAAACAGGGAATTCGACGAAGAGTAGGATCACAACCTATGCCGATCTTCCCTTAGAAGACGACCTGCATATGCCACCCAAAGGGAGACCTCAGTTAACACCTAGTGAGATCAAACTCCTGGCATACTGGATTGATCAAGGGGCGGCCTTTGAAGGTACAGCAAGTCTAGAGCGTTTTCCAGAGGAAGTACAACAATCCTTTGCACAATTTTTACCCAAAGCACTGCCCGAAGTGGAGCCTTTAAGTGTAAAAACATTAGTAAAACTCCAAGAAAATGGCTTTCGACTTACTTCTTATACTGCAGACACTCCCTTTTTACAGGTAAAATATTCGGGAAAAACTCTGGAACGAGACGCTTTAAATATACTTACCGATGCAGCTGAACAAGTGGTAGAACTAGAACTTTCCAATTTGGAACTGCCGGAACGTTTTTGGGAAAAAATAGGAGCGTTTAAAAATCTTTTAAAATTAAAAATTGACGGTACCAACACGGAAGATCAAAACCTTGAAAAGCTCGTGGAGCTTCCGTTAACGTCCTTAAATATAGGGAGAACTCCAGTTACCACAGCAGGAGCACGTAGCTTGTTTGGGCATCCTACTTTGGAACGTTTGTATGCCTGGAACACCAAGATAGCCGTTAGAGAGGAAGAGAAACTTCAGGAACAAACTCCAATTAAATTGGCCTTTGGTGTATTCGAAGGTTTTTCTAAACCGCAACAACTAAAACCACCCCAGTTGACTACAGAAAAAACACTCTTTGACTCTGAAATTGCAGTGGACTTTTTCAGTAAAATTAAGGGTAACGTGATTCGATATACCTTGGACGGTTCGGATCCAGATTCGACTTCACTGCGTTATGAAGATCCCATAAAAATTGGCACTTCCTTGACCCTTAAAGCGAGAAGTTTTAAAGAGGGGTGGCTGCCCAGTGATGTATTTACGGAAGACTACTTCAAGGTTGGAAAAAAAATTGAAAAGCATCAAATGCTGACCCGCCCTTCTAATCGGTATTCAGGCGTCCACAAACTTTTTGATTTTGAAGAGGGATCTACAAATTTTGCTGATGGGAACTGGCTTGGTTTTTCAGGTAATGATTTGGAATTCACCACTAAAATTTCAACAAACGAATCCATTGAAAACATTACCGTTAGCTGTATGGAATCCATAGGTGGCTGGATTATCTATCCAAAAAGTATTCGAGTTTATGGTAGGTCGGGTGAAGATTCTTTTTCAGAAATTGGTCGCTACGATTACCGACCTAAAAAAATCCCAACGGAGACAACCAAGAAAAGTTTTACTCTACCCATCAAGGTAGAAGATTATACCGAAATTAAATTGGTCGTCAAAAATATTGGAACACTTCCCCAATGGCATCCTGCCGCAGGAAATGAGGCTTGGTTGTTTGTAGATGAAATCCTATTTTGGTAACTATAAATAGGGTATTTAAAGCCTTAACCATTAAGAAGTAAACGCAGGACAAAATAAAAAAGAGAGGGACAAAGTAAACAACCCAAACCCGTATAGAATGTTGCAGTTAGAGCTCCATAGGGCACCAATTTTGGGTCAGTGGCGGCTAAGCCTGCGGTTACCCCACTCGTAGTTCCAATCAAGCCACCAAATACGATTGCAGCTTTAGGGTTATTCAATTGAATGTATTTTGCAAAAAGGGGAGTGCCCACCGTAGCAACTATGGTTTTTACTACCCCCGTAGCAATACTGATGGCAATAATTTCTGAACTCACTCCTAAGGCAGAACCCGTAACAGGACCCACGATGTAAGTACAGGCTCCAGCTCCAATGGTTGCCAAACTTGCAGGATCTGTATATCCAAGTAAATAAGCACATAGTACCCCTATTGAAAAAGACCAAAATACGCCTACAAAAAGTGAGAGGACACCAGCCAATCCCGCAGACTTAATTTTATTGACATCCGCACCCATAGCAGTCGCAACAACAGCAAAATCTCTTAGCATAGATCCGCCAAAAAAGGCCATTCCAGAAAAAAGGCTAAGATCTGCAATTCCCTTTTTATCCCCTAAAAAAGCAAGGGATAAACCTATACTGACGGCCAAGGCAACACCTGGAATTTTTTTATTAAAAAGTGTAGCGGAAATTTTAAATGAAACCCACATAATGATACCTACAAATAGAAAAGCAAATAACAGTCCGTTTTTCCCAATAAGCTGATTGATCATCTCATTCATGGTCATCTGTTTTGATTTGTTCTTTTCCGATTTTCGATAGAACAGGGACAATGAAAAAAGCCGAAAGTGTGACGATTGTTCCTGCAACTAGAGCTACAGGTCCACCAGTAAGAGCCGCTTTTACGTTTTGAGTTGACGCCATAGCAATGATAATAGGGATGTACATACCACTCCAAAAAAGAATTCCTTCTTTGGTGCCAATTTCCAAACCTCCTTTTTTATTTACCCACGCATTGATTGAAATCAATAAGAGCATAGCAAAGCCAACACCTCCAACATCTCCGTTGACATCAATCAATTTCCCTAGTAACGTGCCTAAAAATTTTCCAGCTAGGAAGCAAAAAGCCAAAAGAGCAACACCGTATATTTTCATAGACGTTTTAAATAAAGAGTTTTTTTAATTCATTTTTGGTGACTTTTCCCATTACATTTCTGGGGAGGTCCTCTTGAAGGATATATTTTCTTGGAATTTTATAAGAGGGTAATAAGCTTTTTAGCCAAGTAGAGACAGCTTTAAAATCGAGGGTTTCTTTGTTTACAATCAAACTGGCACAGATCAACTCTCCCCATTCCTCGTCCGGGACTCCCACCACACCACATTCTTTTATATCTGGATGTTTTCTTAGTGCTTCCTCAATTTCCAAAGCAGAAATTTTATATCCTCCAGACTTGATAATATCTACTGAATTACGCCCCAAAATTCGATAACAATTATTTTCAAAAACAGCTATGTCTCCTGTTTTAAACCAACCCTCTTTGGTAAAGGTAGCTTGTGTAGCTTTGGGTTTATTCCAATATTCTTTAAAGACATTAGGTCCTTTTACTTGAATTTCCCCTTGATTTCCCTCCTTTACGGGTTGATTTTGTTCATCTGCTAACCGAACTGTAACTCCCTCTAACGGCAACCCAATGTGACCTGGAATTCGTTTGGCACGATAAGAATTACTAATGGCCATTCCCATTTCGGTCATTCCATAACGCTCCAATAAAACATGGCCACTTATTTTTTTCCATGCCTCTAAAACGGATACGGGAAGTGCAGCAGACCCAGATACCATCAATCGGAATTTTTTAAGTATCGAAGAGATTTCTTCTTGTTCGGTCAGGGAAAGTTCCTTCCAAAATACGATAAGTTTATAGTAAATGGTAGGGACCGCCATAAAGACATTAATGGATTCTCTAGAAAAAGAATCAAACACTTTTTTTGAATCAAACCTAGAAAGAAATTCACAACAGGCACCTGACCACAAAGCACAAGAGAGTACATTGATGATTCCGTGGACATGATGCATGGGCAATACATTTAAAATATGATCTTCTTTACTCCACCCCCATCCACGTGTTAATGAAGTGATTTGAGCTTCAATATTTTGATGTGTAGTTACCACTCCTTTAGGATTTCCTGTAGTGCCACTAGTATAAAGAATCAAGGCACTTCGTTCTTTTTTAATGGCTAAATCGAGTGTGATATTTTGAGATTCAGCTTCCTCAAAATCAAAAGAGTAAGTTACTTTTTCCGAAAGAGGCTCCAATTTATTTTTGAATTCTTTGGAATAAACTAAACATTCTGCTTGGGTATCTTCGATGACATAAGTCAAGGAGGCTAAAGGATGTTTTTCACATAGTGGTACAGCGATACCACCTGCTCTCCATATAGCCCACATTAGTGCAGTATATTCAAAGCTAGGAGGCATTAAAAAAGCGATTCGCGCTCCGTTTAAATCCGTTCTTCCCCGTAATAAAAAATGAGCAAGTTCAGTAGATTTTGAAATTAAATCGGTGTAACTATACGATTGTCCTGTACTTATGATTGCGATTCGACTCTTGTGTTTTTGGGCTTGTGCGAAGAGGTTTTTCATGGTGTACTGTTTATCCTAATGCTGAAATCAATTCTGGTCTTCGATCCAAATAATCCGTAATTTGTTCGTAAGCCAAAGCAAATTCAAGTACTTTCTTGTCCGATCCAAATTTGCCTAACACCTGAATTCCCATGGGTCTTCCACTTGGGTCAAATCCTGTGGGACTATTAAATGCAGGAATCCCTCCTAGACTCCCTATGATGACCACTTCCATCCAGCGATGATAGGTATCCATTTCACGACCATTGATTTGCTTGGGCCAATTTGTTTCTTTTGAAAATGGAAAGACTTGAGCTGTCGGTAGAAGTAAAAAATCATAGCTACGGAACAACCGATCTAATTCTCCATACCATGCTTTACGAATTTCTTTGGCGTGTTGTACATCCTTTTCAGTGAGGCTAAGGGCTTGTTCAATTTCCCATATCAATTCAGGTTTTAAAAGGTCATGCGTTTTAGGATCCTCATAAAACTCAAGCATATTAAGCCGGGTATGATGCCGGAGCGTTGTCCAGCAAAACCACAAATCAGCTGGAGAAAATTTGGGCTGTGCAAGTTCAATATTTGCTCCTGCAGTATCAATTTTATTTAAACTGTTCTCACACAAGTCTAGAATTCCTGATTCAAAAGGTAAGTAACCGTTTAAATCTCTGAGCCATCCGATTTTGACACCTTTTAAATTCAAAGGATTTAAGTTTTGAAAATTGGGCTGGAGTGCTACAGTATTTAATAACTGGATCAAATCTCTTGTATTCCTTCCCATGGGACCAGAAGTCCAAAGCAAACGCTCTTCCGCATTGCCCTCACTCATGACCACCGTGGTGCTGGGTCTAAAACCCACTACATTATTAAAGGCTCCAGGATTTCTGAGTGACCCCATCATATCTCCTCCTTCTGCTGCAGGAAGCATATGCGTACCCAAACCACAAGCAGCACCTCCACTGCTTCCGCCAGCGGTGAGTTTTGGATTGTATGCACTTCCAGTAGCTCCAAATATAGGATTGTAGGTTTGGGAACCCAAACCAAATTCTGGGGTATTGGTCTTACCGATAAATAGCGCTCCTTGATTTCTGATTTTTTGAACAAGGACGCTGTCTTCTTCTGCAATTCTATTGGCAAACATTGGTGATCCGCTGGTATGTAGCATCCCTTTTACAGGAGCCAAGTCTTTTATGGCGTGTGGCATACCGTGCATCCACCCCCAATAGTCTCCTTTTGCCAAAGCTGCATCGGCTTCTTTTGCTTCTTCTAAAAGAATGTCATCAGATACCCTACTTACAATAGCATTATAAGTAGGATTAAATTGATTAATATGTTTTAAATAAGCATTCATAACCTCGACACAACTGACTTTTTTTGTTCGAATGGCGTCCGAGAGAGTAACGGCATTAAAAGCAGTGATGTCAGCGGGGAGTTCTTTTGAAAATAACGAACAGGAATAGGAGAGAGGGAGCGTTGAAAGGAATCCTAAGTTGACACCTTTTTTTATAAAGTTTCTTCTATTCATTTTGTATGCCTTAAGACTAATTAGTACTGAGAGTAAGTTAACAAAAAAAAGGTACTTTAACAGTCTAATAAATAGGACAATGAGAATACTAATTTTGATTTTATGTGGGATATTGTTTTCCTCTGTAGAGGCACAAGAACCTTCCGCTCCCTTTGGAGCAATTGAAGATTTTTTCAAAGCTTTTCACAACAAAGAGGCAAAGGTTCTCAGCACTGCGTTTTCTGAATCGGCGGTGATGCAAAGAGCCGTCCATCAAGAGGGAGAATCAGTACTGATTCAGCAAGACATTTCAAATTTTATTAAGCGCGTAGCAAGTCGCCCAGACACTCCTGTATGGGAAGAGGTCTTGGGAACCCCTGTAGTGCAACAATCGGCAAACCTGGCTACTGTTTGGGTGCCGTTTCGATTCTATTTGGACGGAAAATTTTCCCATTGTGGGGTCAACCAGTTTACCCTTTTTTGGAATGGTAACCAATGGAAAATCATCCATTTGATAGATACTTCAGAGACTTGTGAAGCCGACTGACTTAGTTTTGTAAGTTATTCTTGTAAACCTCTCCTTTTTTCATTACGAGGTCCACTTTTTGCAACAAAGAAATGTAACGCAGTACATCTCCTTTTACCGCAATGATATCTGCTTGTTTCCCTACACTTACGGTGCCTACTTTATTTTCTTCTCCCATAAATTTAGAGGGCCAATAGGTTGCTGATTTGATCGCTTCCAAAGGAGGCACCCCTAGTTCTCTTACCCAAATATCCAGTTCATTCCAGGTACTTTGGGAGTGAAATTTCATGGGTACGCCACTATCGGTTCCGATTAGCAGGACCACCCCAGACTCTTTAAGTTGATTGAATTTTGTCTTTAAAGTGGGCTTTCGGATGGAGGTAAGTTGAAAATAAGGAAGTTCCCCAGGTTTGCTGATGGATTGTTGGATGTCTTGAACTATGGAGTCGGGTAAGTCCAAATGCCAGCTATCATTGTCTAAGCTCTCGGGATTATTGACAACATAATCGTGGTTAAAAAGAACCTCAATGGTTGGAGTCCAATACAAGGGTCCTAAATTCATTTTTGCCGTCCGCTCTTTGATTAGTTCCATCACATCTTCGGGATAGGCAGGTGAGGAAGAAAGTCCTGTGTGTTCAAAATTGTCAACTCCCGCTTTAATGCCTAAGCGAATTTCTTCAGGACGATGCGAATGAGCAACGACTTTCAAATTGTTTTTATGTGCTTCCTCTACAACTCCGCGAATTTCCTCCATCGTCATTTGATCTTGGTCTATCAGTTTGATACAATCTACACCCGCTTGAGCTAATTTTCTGACTTTTGCCCTAGCGTCTTTTTCTCCATTGACTCCCCATCGGAAGGCCTCGGTTCCTGGATACGGTTCTTTTTGGATAAAGGGACCACTCATGTACATAGTAGGACCGGGAAGTTTGCCTGCGTTGATGGCATCTCGTACCTCTAAACTGGCTTCTAAAGGACCTCCTAAATCTCGTGCACTGGTGACTCCTGCCAGCAGTAATTGATGTGCCGAAGCGGGCATGATGACATTGCCAAAAATGGGTAAATAGGTTTTGTCCCAATAGCTGTAATCGGAATGCCCCGTGATCATTAGGTGAACATGCATGTCCCACAATCCTGGAAGCACGCTCATTCCTTCTGTAGAAATGACCTCTGCTCCCTCGGGAATGGAGGTATTGTCCACTGTTCCTACTTTGACAATGGTTTCCCCTTCAATCAAAATCACACTATTTTTTAGAGGTTCATTTCCGTATCCGTCGATTAAGGTTCCGCCTACAAGGGCTTTCGTTTGAGCATACATTCCCAAGGGGAGCAAAAAGAGTAAAAAAAGTTTTTTCATTTGAAAATCGTTAGTGTTTATTGTTTTTGATAACCGGGGCCTTTTACAAATCGGCCTCCAAAGGCACCCGTATGGGTTCCATTTTCCAGTACATGTGTCCCGTTGACCCAAACCTGTTCTACCCCTGTAGCGTACTGCATGGGGTTTTCAAAGGTGGCAAAATCGCGAATGGATTTTGGATCAAACACCACTACATCTGCAAAATAGTTTTCTTTTAAAAAACCTCTTTCTTTAATTTTTAGGTTGGTAGCTGGCAAACCTGAGAGTTTGTAAATGGCTTCTTGCATTGGGATGATCTGTTCATCACGAACGTATTTCCCCAATAATCGCGCAAAATTTCCAAAAGCACGAGGGTGAGTACTGTTTTTTAAAAATACACCTTCAGGAGCTAGGGAACCCGCATCCGATCCAAAACTCATATAAGGCAGTTGAATCTGTCGTTTGACATTTTCCTCATCCATCAAAAAATAGACGGTACCCACTCTGCTCCCGTCTTGGATGACCAAATCGATGGCGGTCTCTTCAGGGCTTTTTCCTTTTATTTTTGCCACTTCGGTAAGGGTTTTCCCTGTTAAATATTTAAGGCTGTCGTTTTTAAAACCTACCAGAATTAATTTGTCTGGAGATTCCGCAGCACGCATCAGGTTTTCCCATTCATCGGTATCAGTTTGCATTTCTTTAATGACGCGTTTACGAATCTGGGGATCTTTAAGCCGTTGAATCCACTGTTCCAATCCGCCTTCTTGAACCCATGGAGGCATGGAGGCGTCAAGGCCTGTTGCTCCTGCGGTGTAGGTGTACATATCGGTAGTTATTTTTAGTCCTTTGGCTCGAGCGGAATCTATTTTTTGGATCACCCTATCGAGTTTTCCCCAGTTCTTTTTTCCGCTTTGTTTCAGGTGATAGATCTCCGCGGGAATTCCTGCTTCATTGGCGATCGTCAAAAGTTCATCTACGCTTTCTAGCAGTTTATTCCCTTCACTTCGCATGTGGGAAATATACATACCACCGTAGTCTGCTGCTACTTTACAGATTTCGATGAGTTCCTCGGTAGAGGAATAAAAAGCGGGTGCGTAAATTAGCGAAGACCCAATACCCATGGCTCCTTCTTTCATTCCTTGGTGCACCAAGTCCTTCATCAATTCTAATTCCTCAACATTGGGTGCTCTGTCTTCATAACCTACTGCGTTTACCCGAAGGGTCGTAGCTCCAATAAAAGAGGCTACGTTGGTAGAAATTCCTTTGTCTTCCAAAAACTGAAGGTATTCACCCAAAGTCGTCCAAGTGATTTCGTATTGAATATCACCTTGGTTTTTTTTCATAGAGGCTTTGAGTGGATCGTTGAGCGGTCCCCAAGACATACCTTCTCCGAAAACTTCTAAGGTTACGCCTTGACGGAGATCACTTTGGGACTTTCCATCTTCGATTAAACTATCGACTCCCCAACTGAGCATATTGATAAACCCCGGAGAAACTGCTTTATCCGTCGCATTTATGTTTTGATCAGCTCGAAAAAACTTTGGAGGTCCTACATAGACAATTTTGTCTCCTTTTATTGCTACTGTTCCTGTGAACGGAGGAGATCCTGTTCCGTCGTAAAGGGTTCCATTTTGAATTACCACATCTACTTTAGGTCCCTGAGAACAGGAGAGGAATAAAGCAATACTGGCAAAAAGGAAAAAAGAGCTTTTTTTCATCATTTATGGGTTCAAAATTATTTGTGGTATGCTGCTGTGTGATGTATTAATTTTTTTCACCTGCACCTCCATAGTTTCCATAGTTTTCTGGTGTTGGATCAATTCTGCTTTTAAACTTTCAATACGCTCCAACTGTGGGATTGTAGGAGGATTGGTCGTATTGTCAATAGCGCGCATCAACGATCGGATCTCCTCGCGTAGTCTTGGTCTTTGTCTGTAATTCATGGACGGAGGAGGCCGCATCAGGTGC
>DBBQ01000040.1 GCA_002292265.1 Flavobacteriaceae bacterium UBA980
AGTTTTCAGGAATCAATGATTTGGTAGGAAAGCAAATTGCAACTTCATATCCAAACACTGTAAAGTCCTTTTTGAAAAAAAATCAAATAAATGCCAATATTCACATCATTAATGGCTCTGTTGAGATTGCACCTAACATAGGATTAGCTGATGCAATTTGTGATATTGTTTCAAGTGGGAGCACATTATTTAAGAACAACTTAAAGGAGGTAGTTGAAATAAATACATCAGAGGCTGTTTTGGTTCAAGCCCCTAGTTTAAATCTTGAAAAACAAGCGTTGATTGAAAAGCTGAAATTCAGGATTCAAGCAGTACTTAGAGCAAAAAAATCCAAATATATTTTAATGAATCTGCCCAATGATAAAATTGATGCCATAAGTTCTATTTTACCTGTATTAAAAAGTCCAACAGTTCTCCCTCTTGCAAAATCAGGATGGAGTTCTCTACATTCTGTAATTAATGCTGGAGATTTTTGGGAAGTCATTGATGCTCTAAAAGCTAATGGTGCAGAAGATATATTAGTGTGTCCTATTGAAAAAATGGTCTTATAATGAAGCAAATTATTAATCCACCCCCTTCTAAATGGGAATCCCTTTTGGCACGTCCATCGGCTTCTTATGATGCATTGGAACCCATTGTGGCAAAGGTTTTTACTGCTATTGAAAGTAGAGGAGACACAGCTATTCGTGAGTTTACCGAGGAATTTGACAAAGTTAAACTCACAGATTTTAAAGTTTCTGCCGAATCACTTGCCGCTGCAGAAGATGAGGTTTCGGCAGCATTGAAAGGAGCAATTCAGCAGGCCAAAAACAATATATCGTGTTTTCACACTGCTCAAAAAACGGATAGAGTTTTTGTTGAAACAATGAAAGGAGTTGCTTGTTGGCAAGAAAAAAGACCCATTGAAAAAGTAGGCTTGTATATTCCAGGAGGTTCAGCCCCTTTGTTTTCGACGCTTCTAATGCTGGCTGTTCCAGCTAAAATTGCAGGGTGTAGCGAAATAGTGTTGTGCACGCCCCCCGATCAAAAGGGAGAGATTCCCGCAGTAATTCGTTATACCGCATCACTTTGTGGGATTTCACAATTGTATGCTGTTGGTGGGATACAAGCCATTGCTGCAATGACTTTGGGGACTGAATCCATCCCTCAGGTATATAAAATATTTGGCCCTGGAAATCAATATGTAACCGTAGCAAAGCAATGGGCAACACGATTAAATGTAAGTATTGATATGCCAGCAGGCCCCAGTGAGTTACTTGTTGTTGCGGATGATTCAGCAGATCCAGATTTTATAGCGGCAGATTTACTTTCTCAAGCAGAACACGGCCCCGATAGTCAGGTTATTTTTGTAACAACAGTAATTGAAATGCTTGATAAAGTAGCTTCAGCGGTGAAAGCACAATTAGAAGTTTTGCCACGAAAAGCTATTGCTGAAAAAGCTTTAGCAAATTCAAAAATGATTTACTTTTCAGAAGAAGAGCATGCAATTCGTTATATAAACGCTTATGGCCCAGAGCACTATATTGTTTGTGTGAAGAATGAAGATCGCTATGTGTCAGGGATTCAGAATGCGGGTTCTGTATTTATAGGTAATTATACTCCTGAAAGTGCAGGAGATTATGCGTCAGGAACCAACCATACTCTTCCTACAAATGGTTATTCAAAACAATATAGTGGGGTGAATCTCGACAGTTTTTTAAAGGCAATTACATTTCAGAAAATTTCGAAAGAAGGGATTCAGACGCTGGGAAAAACAATTGAACTAATGGCGGCTGCAGAGGGCTTGGAAGCACATAAAAATGCTGTACGAATACGGTTAAATAAAATAGCTGATGAAAATTGATGTAAACAAATATCTGAGAAAATCTTTGTTAGCAGTTGCACCCTACCAATCGGCGAGAGAGGAATATGTCAATGATGGACGTAAAATGATTTTATTGGATGCCAATGAAAATCCATTTGCTACAGCTGTTAATCGCTATCCAGATCCAATGCAATTGGAACTTAAAACTCAAATAGCTGCTTGGAAGAAAGTTCCAATAAATCAAATTTACCTAAGTAACGGGAGTGATGAGTTTATTTCTCAAATCATTATGGGATGTTGCGAGCCAGGGGTGGATCATATTGTACTTGTTCCCCCTACTTTTGGAATGTACAAAGTCGCAGCAACTTTAAACGGAGTTGGGGTTGTGGAAGTTCCCCTTACTGAAGATTTTCAATTAGATGTTTCGGCCATTCTAGAAACTTCAAATGAGCAATCAAAGCTGCTATTTATACCAAATCCGAACAATCCTACTGGAAATAGTTTTAATAGAAAGGACATTAAAACACTAGTTGAGAATTTCAATGGCCTAGTGGTTTTAGATGAGGCATATGTAGAGTTTGCCGAAGCTAAATCGATTCTTCCCGAATTAGCAAAACATCCAAACTTGATGGTTTGTCAAACGTTATCTAAGGCACAAGGAATGGCTGGAGTTCGATTGGGTATGGCATTTGCTCATGCAGAGTTGATTCTTTTCTTGAATAAGATAAAAGCACCTTACAATATCAATTCATTAACCCTGAAAGCAGTATTGCAAAAACTTAAAGAGCAGGAACTTGTAAAAGAACAAGTGGTTTATTTGCTTAAAGAACGCAAACGCCTTGAGGCTTCGTTTAAAGAATTGGATTGGATAATAACGTGTTTTCCTTCGGATGCTAATTTTATACTAATACGAGTAGATGATAGCGCTCTCCGCTATGCTCAGCTTATTGAGGCTGGGATAGTTGTTAGAAATTCATCAAACAGTTTGGGATGTGAAAATACCCTTAGAATCTCTGTGGGGACTCAAGAAGAAAACAATATTTTAATAAATGTTTTACAGACACTAGAGGCTTAAATATGAAGAAAGTTTTATTTATAGATCGGGACGGAACACTCGCCTTAGAACCAGACGATTATCAGTTGGATGCTTTTGATAAACTGATGTTTTATCCACAGGTATTTACTTATTTAGGTAAAATAGCTAAAGAATTAGACTATACACTAGTGATGGTTACCAATCAAGATGGTTTGGGAACAGATAGTTTTCCTGAGGAAACCTTTTGGCCAGTACATAAGTTACTTTTAAAAACGTTTGAACAAGAAGGAATTATTTTTGAAGAAGTATTGATCGATAGAAGCTTTCCCAAAGATAATGCGCCCACGCGGAAACCCAGAACGGGAATGCTCACGAAATATTTAAATCCTAGGGAGTATGATTTAGCCAATTCATATGTAATAGGCGACCGTTTAACGGACATGGAGTTAGCCAAGAACCTAAAAACTAAGGGTATTTTTATCGCAAATGATGAGGTTTTGGGCATGGAGGAGGTTTCGGGTGATTTGAATGGGTTTGTTTCCTTAAAAACGGTCTCTTGGGAAGCGATCTACCATTTTTTAAAATTAGAACAACGCATTACCATCCAAAAAAGAACCACCAATGAGACTGATATTCAACTAAGTTTAAACCTTGACGGATCCGGTAAAAGTGAAATTTCAACTGGAATTGAGTTTTTTGATCATATGTTAGATCAGTTGGCGCGTCACGGAGGTATGGATATTTCACTTCAAGTAAAAGGTGATTTAGAGGTGGATGAGCACCATACAATAGAGGACACTGCTATAGTCCTGGGTGAAGCCTTTTCTATGGCCTTAGGAAACAAACTTGGGATAGAGCGTTATGGCTTTTGTTTGCCCATGGATGATTGTTTGGCACAGGTCGCAATTGATTTTGGTGGACGTAACTGGTTGGTGTGGGATGCAGAATTTAAGCGTGAGATGATTGGAAAAATGCCCACGGAAATGTTTTTACATTTTTTTAAATCATTTTCAGATGGAGCAAAGGCAAATTTGAATATCAAAGCGAGCGGAACAAATGAACATCACAAAATAGAAGCTATTTTTAAATCGTTTGCTAAAGCGATAAAAGTAGCTGTCAAACGTGATCCAGATAAAATGATCCTCCCATCAACCAAGGGAAGCCTGTAGCATGAAAATAGCAATTATTGATTATGGAGCTGGTAATATCAGAAGTTTGCAATTTGCACTTGAACGCTTGGGTGTGGTTGGTGAATTGACTTCAGATCCAGAGCTGATTACAAAAGCGGATAAAGTTATTTTTCCGGGTCAAGGGGCTGCTAAAAGTGCAATGTTAAAGTTAAAAGCCCACGGTCTTGATCTTTTAATCCCCCAATTAAAGCAACCTGTATTGGGGATCTGTTTGGGGATGCAATTGTTATGTGATTATTCAGAAGAAGGGGGTGTTAATGGATTAGGAATTATTGAAGGTAAGGTGCGTCGGTTTTCAGATAGAGTAAAAGTTCCACAAATGGGTTGGAATAAAATTTCAAAAACTCAAACGGCTCTCTTTCAGAGTATTAACGAGGATGAGTTCATGTATTTAGTTCACTCATATTTTGTTCCTATTTTGCCGGAAACTATTGCAATCAGTACTTATGACACACCCTATAGTGTGGCGCTAAATAAAGATAATTTTTATGGTGTACA
>DBBQ01000011.1:0-17096 GCA_002292265.1 Flavobacteriaceae bacterium UBA980
TAACCAACTGAGCTATAGGACCATAGTTCCAAACATTTTGTTTAGCGTGGGTAAAATTAATATTAATTATCAAATATTTGGCAATCATTTAACACTCATTTAATGATCCTAACTAAAACCATTTTCTTGTATATTGCTGTCTATAAACCATAAAACAATTATAATGACAGAATTTGAAATTTATCAGAACGCCAATTTAAACTTTATCAATAACGCAATTTATCTTCTTTGTGTTATCGTAATGACTGTATTGGCCTTTTATTTAATTCGAAGAACCCGAGAATTAAATATGCCGACCTATGCCAAAGGGGTAATGACACTTTTTTGTACTTGTGTGATCTTTTTTGGACTTCAAGTTTCCTCTTTTTTAGTTCAAGCGCAAAAAAACATGTCCTATCAATTGTCTGAGCTAGAACAAGCAGGTGTTGCTCTTTCATCAATAGCAAAGAATACCATCGATCAATTTGGACATACAGCAGCTATGGGACCTGCTCCTTTAGCACCTGATGCACCTTCGATTGTGATCTGGGCTACAATTGCATTTATGTTTATTGGGGGGATTTGGTTTACATATCCTGAAAATAAATAAAGTACTAAAAAACGCTCCCTTGTGGAGCGTTTATTATTTCTTCAACCTATTCCTAAAGAGGAGCTTCTAGCGAAAGCAGTTTCTTAAACAATCTGCCGAAGTTTTGGTCGAAAACTACTTTTTGTTTAACTTTCAGAAAAAATTAATGACCGTGGAATTCAAGAAAAAAGAATATGTGTATTTTGATGTTCGTGAACAAAAAGCAGTCTATGGCCGATACTCTTGGACAGAAACAATCAAATGGTATATGGTTAAAATATTCCGATTCTAAACTGGAGTAACTGTCTCTTAAGGTAAACAGTTGTTATACATTTAACAATTGTGCTACAAATCTTTTTCCCGCCTCCGTTACTTTATCTCAACAGAGGGAACAACTGTTTCCTAAGGCTCGCTTTTACTTGCACTACACATAGTATATCGCGATTTCAAAAAAATAAAAGATCTCATAGTTATATTCTCTATCTTGTAAAATTCAAAATCCCCTACATTATGAAAAAAATACTGTTTTCTTTTCTTTTTCTACCCGTATTCCTCTTTTCACAAGACACAGAGTACACAATCACCTCTTTTTTAAATCAAGATTTAGCACCTGAAAAAAAGGCTCCCAATCTCCATTATCTAGGAAGTGCTTGGCTCACCCGGCTAGTTGAAGCAGATTCGAGTTTTGACTACAACCTTACACAGGCCACTTTTAGCCCTAATTCTACCTTGGATTGGCACAAGCACTCCACAGGTCAAGTCCTGATTGTCGTTGAAGGCAAAGGTTATTATCAAGAACGAGGTAAAGCAGTCGTAGTAGTCCAAAAAGGAGACGTCATTACCTGCGCCAAAAACATTGAACATTGGCATAGTTCCACACCAGAACATTTGGTTTCCTACATCGCTATCTATGGAAACAGCGAAACCCTTTGGACAGAAAAACTAAAAAGAGAAGACTACAACCGGAGTAAGAGCAATTAATTCTTTTTTCGTTTCTGCTTTACTTTAGATCGCTCTGTTTTTTGGCTTTTTATCAGGTATTCGCCCCTGATTTCCCATACCATCCAAATCGTTTAAATCGTGGATATTCATCACTTCTTTATCTTCTGTTTGGTTCTGTTTTTTAATTATGCTCAGCAAAAAATAAACATAGATTACAAAAATTACAAAACCAAAAACAAACATGACTTGATTGTTCATGCCTCAGGGTTTTTGTCATCGTTTCGCCGTTGGCGTATTGCAATGGCAAAAGCAAGTATCGTTACGGGCCAAAGCCCCACATAAATTCCTTCCATTTGATTCCCTGTAAACCAAAGATAAATGGAGTAGAGAAAACTCAAAAAAGCGAGTAGAATGGGATAGTATTTTTCTAGAAACTTCATTTTTTTTCAATTAAGATACTGTTTTTTTTGAAATTCTTTTCGGGTGCGTCTCTCTTTGGCATTGCGAATTACATCCGTAAATAGAATACTTCTTATCTTTGTTAAAAAGTTGTTTTGAAGAAAAAGAAGCCTGATGCTGTGGTTTGGGATGAAACCCATGAGACGTACTTTGCAAAATTGCTCCCCTATGCCAGCTCCCTCAGTGGGCCTATCATAGAAGTGCCCAATGTAGATGCCTTTAAAAAGAAGGGGGTGGACAAAGTTTCCAAACAATTTCAAGCGGAACTCACCGACCTCCAAGAAAAAATCAAGTCTTTTGTCTCTCTTGCTGCGGATACCCAACAGGTCTATAACGCTCATTTTAAATTCGAGCCCATCGTCGGGGAGACCTACTACCTTTATCAAGGTCTAAACAACACCTTTCTCTCCCTTATAGAACCCAGTCAATGGAAGCAAGAGCACCTTGGAACCTTTCGCTTGAACAGTGATTATAAGTGGGAACGTCTGTAAGCTCTTTTTTCTCCCTACTTTTGTCTTATGGAAAAACATGAAACGCCTCGGCAAAAAAAAATCGGTACAGTCCTCCAACAAGAGATTGCCGCTCTTTTACAAAACGCCATACGCAAGGGAAATGTTTCCAACCTCATGATCTCGGTCACTAAAGTAAACGTCACTTCGGACTTGTCTATTGCAAAAGTATACCTCAGTATTTTTCCAAACAATCTAGCCTCTAGCTACTTTGAAAACCTCAAAGAGAATAAAAGCCAGTTGCGCCACGATCTTTCCCAAAAGATGAAAAATCAGTTGCGGCGGATTCCCGAACTTCACTTTTACCTAGACGATTCCTTGGACTATATCGAAGCCATTGAAAAAGAGCTGGACAAAGGTGAAAACCCCATTAAAAATCCCAATGATCTAGAGTCCAGACAGAAAAAATAAATGCTAAGCAATCTATGTCCTACACCTTAAAAATCGCCTGGCGTTATTTTTTTTCAAAAAGCAAACAAACCGTAATCAATCGGATCAATACTTTTGCTTTTTTTATGGTCGTGGTTGCTTCCGCTGCACTCTTTGTTGTGTTGAGTGCCTTTGCAGGACTCAAAGATTTTGGGCTTTCGTTTGCCAATAGTTTCGATCCCGATTTCGAAATTCTTCCCGAACGAGGAACTTATTTTAGCGTACCCGACAGTACCCTGGTCCAACTACACTCCCTTCCAGAGATAATCGCCGCAGCACCCGAAATAGAAGAAAAAGTATTCCTCTCCTTTAAAGACAAAAATCAAGTCGCTTTCCTCAAAGCTGTTTCTCCTGACTACACTTCTGTGATCCCCATAGACCGCTTGATTGCCCTAGGAGACTGGCTTTCCTTTGAAGGACCAGATGTTGTTGCAGGATTTGGCATCGCTGGAAGTATGGGTTTAGGAGTTTACGATTACAACAGCTTTTTAAACATCATTGTACCCAAAAAGAAGAAACAAACTTTGCTGAATCAAAATCCGTTTACCTCCTCGCCTAGTGTGGTTTCGGGCTTGTACCAAATCAACGAAGATTTAGACAAAAAATACCTGTTTTCGAATATGAGCTTTGGACAACAGCTCTTGGAACTCCAACCCGATCAGTTTTCATCTGTTGTTTTAAAAACAGCACCTCAGGTCACTAAAAAAAAGTTGACTTCACAGCTAGAGCCTTTGTTTACTATTCCAATACGTATCGTTTCCAGAACTGAGCAGAATGCCGCTTTGTACCGCATGCTCAATGTAGAACATCTGGCGATCTATTTTATTTTTACATTGGTAATGATTATTGCGTTGTTTAATGTAGTAGGCGCCTTAATCATGATGGTTTTGGACAAACAAGAACAATTAAAAATCTTAATCGCCTTGGGTGCAGTGCCCAAAGGGATTCACAAAATCTTTTTCCTTCTGGGGCTTTTAATCTGTAGTGCAGGAGGGGTCGTCGGGTTGCTCTTAGGGATTGTTTTAGTTTTGATCCAATCTGCGTTTCCCTTTATTTATGTGCCCGGAACCAGCCTGTCCTATCCCGTGCTTTTTGAATTTGAGAATGTGGTCATTGTTTTGGGAACCTTGATGCTCCTCGGTACCCTCAGTACCGCATGGGCCACCCAAGTTCTAACAAAGAAAATACAGGATTACAGAACCTCCTGAGTTGCGTATACTTCTAAGATTTCGTCAAATACCGCATAAACCTCTTCTGCTAGGTTTGAAGTCACCATCCGAGTTCGGTAGGGCTTAAAATTCGTAAACCCTTTAAAATAATTCGTGTAATGTCTTCTGGTTTCTAGCACTCCTAAAACGGGCCCTTTCCAAGCCACAGACATTTCCAAGTGTCTTCGAGCAACTTCTACTCGTGCCGCTAGACCTGGTGCCGAAAGATGGGTTCCAGTCTCCATAAAATGTTTCACTTGATTGAAAAACCAGGGGTTTCCGATGCTTGCTCTACCAATCATCGCTCCGTCCAGTCCGTATTGATCTCTCATTTCCACTGCACGCTCGGGGGTGTTTACATCTCCATTCCCGAAAACGGGAATGTGCATTCTCGGGTTGTTTTTTACCTCTGCAATGGGTCGCCAATCCGCATCTCCCTTGTACATTTGTGCACGGGTACGCCCGTGAATGGAAATCGCAGCACAACCCACATCCTGAAGTCGCTCTGCGACTTCCATGATCTTAATGGTATCGTGGTCCCAACCCAGACGCGTTTTGACCGTAACCGGCAAATTGGTATGCTTGACCATGGCTTGGGTCAATTCCACCATTTTAGGAATGTCTTTTAATATCCCCGCCCCAGCGCCTTTGCAGACTACCTTTTTTACAGGACAGCCAAAGTTAATGTCAATTATATCTGGCTTTGTGGCCTCCACAATTTCTACTGAACGCAACATGGAGTCCAAGTTGGCCCCAAAGATTTGGATCCCTACTGGGCGCTCTTTTTCATAAATATCCAGCTTTTGAACGCTTTTTGCCGCATCGCGAATCAAACCTTCGCTGGAAATAAACTCCGTATAGACAACATCCGAACCCCCTTCTTTGCACAAGGCGCGAAAGGGCGGGTCGCTCACATCCTCCATCGGAGCGAGAAGCAAGGGAAAAGAACCCAACTCAATGTCACCTATTTTGACCACTGTTTTTTAATTTTTGACAAAAATAGGGAAAAGATTATGGTTCGATTGATGCCTCTTTTTCAATTCTCTTAAAATAGTGCATTAGTAATTCAAATAAAATAGATAAAAACCATCTTTCAATCTCGTATATTTGTCCCGCTATGAATGACGGCGTCGTATGAAAAACATCAGAAACTTTTGCATCATTGCCCACATTGACCACGGTAAAAGTACCTTGGCAGATCGTTTGTTGGATTTTACTGGAGCAGTTACCGAGAGAGAAAAGCAAGATCAACTTTTGGACAATATGGATCTGGAACGCGAACGCGGAATTACAATCAAATCCCACGCAATCCAAATGGAATATCTCCATGAAGGAGAAACCTATGTGCTCAACCTTATCGATACTCCTGGCCATGTGGATTTTTCTTATGAAGTTTCTCGTTCTATTGCGGCTTGTGAAGGTGCATTGCTCATTGTGGATGCCGCACAAAGCATTCAGGCGCAAACCATATCAAACTTATACCTCGCCCTAGAAAACGATTTAGAAATCATTCCCGTACTCAATAAGATCGACCTGCCCTCTGCCAATCTCGAGGAGGTAACCGATGATATCGTCGATTTGCTGGGCTGTGCTCCCGAAGAGGTTATCCCCGCTTCTGCCAAAACAGGATTTGGAATTCAAGAAATATTGACAGCTATCATCGACAGGGTACCCGCTCCTAAAGGAAGTACAAAAGAACCCCTGCAAGCCTTAATTTTTGACTCCGTTTACAACCCTTTTCGCGGTGTAGAAACCTATTTCCGCGTCCTTAACGGAACCATTAAAAAAGGACAGAAAATCCAATTTATTGCCACTCAAAAAAAATATTTTACTGATGAAATTGGGACGCTTAAGTTCAAAAAAGAGCCCAAAAAAGAAATTGCTGCAGGAGATGTGGGCTATTTGATAACAGGAATCAAAGAAGCCAAGGAAGTTAAAGTGGGGGATACAATCACAGATCCCGAAAACCCGACGCAAGAAGCCATTGAAGGGTTTGAAGAGGTCAAACCCATGGTCTTTGCAGGAATCTATCCCGTAGACACAGAAGACTATGAGGAACTTCGTGCCTCTATGGAAAAGTTACAACTCAACGATGCTTCTTTAATCTTTTTTCCCGAAAGCTCTGCTGCACTGGGATTTGGTTTCCGATGTGGTTTTCTAGGTATGTTGCATTTAGAAATAATTCAAGAGCGTTTGGAACGCGAGTTTGACATGATCGTCATTACTACTGTTCCCAATGTATCTTACCAAGCCTTCACAAAAAAGAACCCCAATGACGTTTTGTGGGTCAACAATCCTTCTGACTTGCCAGATCCCTCGGGCTTGGACCGTGTAGAAGAACCCTACATCAAAGCCTCAATAATCACCAAATCCGAATATGTTGGAAATGTTATGTCCCTCTGTATTGAAAAACGGGGTCAAATTACCAACCAAACCTATCTTACTACAGAACGGGTAGAATTGACTTTTGATATGCCGCTGGCAGAAATTGTCTTTGACTTTTACGACCGTTTAAAAACAGTGTCTAAGGGGTACGCCTCTTTTGACTACAGCCCTATCGGTTTACGTCCCTCTAAGTTGGTTAAAGTAGATGTTTTGCTCAATGCCAATCAAGTGGATGCGCTCTCCGCTTTAGTCCATGCAGATAATGCCTATTCCATCGGCAAAAAAATGTGCGAAAAATTACGCGAACTCATTCCACGACAACAGTTTGATATCCCTATTCAAGCCGCCATTGGAGCGAAAATTATTTCCCGTGAGACCATCAAAGCCCTTCGTAAAGACGTGACTGCAAAATGTTATGGAGGAGACATTACCCGAAAACGGAAACTATTAGAAAAACAGAAAAAAGGGAAAAAGAAAATGCGCCAAGTCGGAAGCGTAGAGATCCCACAAGAAGCCTTTATGGCGGTTCTTAAGCTAAATGATTAATTGTCTTACCGAAAGAAATTGTTTTCACTTCATTTAATTTGGTTTAAAATATAAACTTGTTTGTGTTTGTATAAAGTTTAACTCTTTTACCTATGTCTTCAAAACACTTAACCCCCGAACAACAGCTCAATCTTATTGAAACAACCCTTGCGAAAACTAGAGAAAATTTAAGTCATTACAGTTTTGACTTTCTTTTTTGGGGCTGGCTCATCTTTTGTACTGCACTCCTCAATTTTATTGGATTAAACTATACCGAATTGAGGGTGAAAAGCTACTTCATTTTGGGGATCAGTCCCTTACTTGATGGTTTATTTGTGGCCAATTACCACAGCAAGCAATCCCGAGTGAAAACGAATAAAACACATTTTGAGTTTTTTATGCAACAACTTTGGATTGTAATAGGAGGTGTAATGATCCTATTTTCCCTTTCTTCTTTTTTTGTCCCCATTAAACCGCTTTTCTTTTTTCCTGTTTTGGCTGGAATTGGAACCTTGGTCTCTGGATTAGTCTTGCGTTTTCGCTTATTGATCTTTGGAGGGGTTCTTTTACTTTTATTTCCTTTTATAGCGCTACAACTCTCCGGTTCTTGGAATATGCTTCTTTATGGACTCGTTGTTTTTGTCTCATTTGCCTTGCCTGGTTATGCCTTAAGAAAGGCGGTTCGATGAAGCCTTTCGATCCTTTACTTAATGTCGGTTTGCGCTTTGGAGTCATGTCCTTATTGATCAAGCTAAAGTCTGCTTCTTTTGTGTACTTAAAAAAAGAACTGAATGCGACCCAAGGAAATCTCAGCGTCCAGCTTGAAAAACTTCAACAAGGGGGGTATATTAATATCCATAAGGGCTTTAAAGGAAAGTACCCTGAAACCAATTGCTCCGTTACCCAAAAGGGAGTTAACGCTTTTGAAGCGCATGTCAAAAACTTAAAAAAATACTTACACCTCTAACCCTTTATTTCTTCTCAAACAACCACCTACAAAAACGTCTGCTTTCATTAGTCTTTTACATACGGTTACCGCTGCGTTAGCTTTACCGCCTTGGTGCTTTTATCCTTTTTGGTAAAAAGGGAAGCTTCCTTCATAAAAAATTAGGGCGTTATTATTTTATTTCCATGTTGCTCGCCAATACCTCATCACTTTTTTTACAAGGCTTTTGGGGAATGGTTTTTTCCTCACAGTTTGGTTGTGTTAACGCTTCTATTTTTATTTCTGGGGTATGGCGTGCTCCTAAGAAAACCCTTTCGTTATAGGTTAAGTCTTGATTTGACCGGCATGACCGTTAGTTAGTATCTGTTGATCGGAGGCGGAATAAATGAAGCTTTCTTACATATCCCCTTGTTAAAACCGTACTTAACATCCGGGCCCGTTTTAGGAATTACGCATTTTTTCGCGCTCTTGTTTTTTGGGATTTTAATTTTTCTTTTTTTACTAAAGCATCGCTCTTTTGGGGATAATAAATTACATTAAAAAATTGTACTTTTAAGTAAAGAATCCTTATGACCCGTTTGTTTGTTTGCATTATGCTCTTGTTCCCCTATACTGAAGTTTCGAGTCAAGAAATCCAACCCCTCTGGCCCGAAGGGGTTCCCAACCAAAGAGAAAGTCAGGAAAAAGAAAAACGTATTGAAACCGATATTCTTCGAATCGAAAATGTACAAAACCCTACACTTGAAATTTACCTGCCGGCAAAAAGTATCCGAACGGGAAAAGCGGTATTGATCTGCCCCGGAGGAGGTTATCGTATTTTGGCCTATGACTGGGAAGGAACTGATTTTGCTAAAGCCTTGAACGCTAAGGGGATTGCCGCCTTTGTTCTCAAATATCGGCTCCCCAATTCTCCCTCAATTATCGACCCTAAATGGGCACCGCTACAAGATGCTCAACGAGCGATTCGTTTGATTCGAAAGCACGCCCAAAAGTGGGATGTAAATCCGGATCAAGTAGGTGTCATGGGGTTTTCTGCAGGAGGACACTTGGCATCTACACTGGGTACACATTACCTAGAAAACACGCTTCCCAATTCCACAAATCCGATAGATCAAATCAACGCACGTCCAGATTTTATGGCTCTCCTCTATCCCGTGATTACCTTTGATAAAAAACACTACCACGGCGGTTCCAAAAACAGTTTAATTGGGAAAGAAGCTACAGTAGAACAAATCAAATATTTTTCAAATAACTTACAGGTTAATGCCACTACCCCTCCCACTTTTTTGCTTCACAGTGCAGATGACAAGGCCGTTCCCGTTGCGAATAGCCTACTGTTCTACGAAGCATTAATTAAAAATGAGGTTCCTGTAGAAATGCACCTCTTCCCAAAGGGCGGGCACGGCTATGCTTTAGCGCGTGGCAAAGGGGCTTTAGAGGAATGGCCTGATTTGCTTTACAGATGGATTCTTGAATTAGAATAGGGCTTAATTCAAAAAAATTTATATATTCCTAGCTATATAAAAATATAGATCAATAACGTTCTAAACTATGGCATTTCATCCTTTTAAAACCTTACTTTTTGGTTTTGCTTTTTCTCCTTCGCTTAAGGCGAATGTTTTTGAGGTGATACGTTTGGCTTCTTGTTTTAAAGCATCCTTACTTTTTGTTCATGTAGGTGAAGAAACTGCTGAAAAAAAAAGAGTTTTTCAACTACTTTTAGAGGAATGTCCTGAAAAACCCAAATCCATATCAATCCATTGGATCCAAGGTGCGCCAGTTCAGGTATTACACCAAATGTGCTTGGACTTTAAGGTAGACCTGCTCCTGATAGGAGCCTTAAAGCGAGAAAATGTGTTTAGATTTTACCTAGGCTCTATCGCTCGAAAACTGACTCGAGGTTCACCTTGTTCTGTACTGCTAATGCTCAATCCCTCCGTAGATCGCCATCCGTGCAAACATATTGTAGTTAACGGTTTTGACAGCCCTCAAACCCAAGATACCGTTGAAGCTTCTTTCTTTGTGGGTGGTGCTCTAGGGTCTCAAAAAATAACCTTAGTAGAAGAAATTAGCGAAAACCGGGTTGCAGTTGATGTAAACGATGATAAAAGTTTGAGACGGTCCATCTTGAAAAAAGAAAAAATTAACAGACAAGAACAAATCCGCGTAGAGGATTTAGTCAAAAAAATTCAATTATCTCAAAAAGTTGGGCTTCAATGGGAAACTCAAAGCATTTTTGGTCGCAGAGGATATTCCATTGGACACTACGCTCGTGTAGTGAGGGCAGATCTATTAGTGATGAATGCACAAGAAAATTTAGGTTTTTTGGCTCGTTTTTTTCCAAAAGATATTGAACATATCTTAGCAGAATTACCTACGGACGTCTTAATCATTCAATCGGGTTCTCATGGTTAAACAAGATAATGCTTTTGTCAAAGAGTTCCCTCAGAACCTCTTCTCTGGTTTTGTTGTCTCGCTGGTTGCCCTCCCTCTTGGTCTAGGATTGGCCATAGCCTCTGAAGCTCCCCCTTTGGCGGGTATTATTGCTGCAGTAGTAGGAGGGCTTGTTGTTTCTCTTTTTGGAGGTTCACACGTAACTATTGCAGGCCCTGGAAACGGCTTAGTGATTGTTTTGTTGGCGTCCATTTCTACTCTAGGAGAGGGTGATTTGTATCAAGGGTACTTGTATACACTTGCCGCAATAATTCTTTCAGGCGTCCTGCTTTTTGTCTTTGGTTTGTTGCGAATGGGGGCAATGAGTGAATTTTTCCCTGCCACTGCACTTCAAGGAATGCTAGCGGCTATTGGTTTGGGAATTCTCGCTAAACAATTTCACATCATGTTGGGAATTCGTTCAGTGGGCGGAAGCACCTTAGAACAGCTCCTGGCAATTCCCGATTCCTTCCTGACCTTTCTGGCTGTTCATCCTTTTGCAGGAGTTTTAGGGTTTTTAAGTTTAGTTTTTTTATTTTTGTACAGCCGATTTCGAAACTCCTATTTTCAATTGATCCCAGCCCCTATGTGGGTGGTGGTTGCCTCTGTTGGAATAGGATATTACTACCGCTTGGTTTTAAAGCAAGCTTTACCAATCGGTCAGGATTTGCTCATTAAGATTCCCGACAACCTGATCTCAAGTTTTCCAATTCCCTTATTTGATAAAATCTTTGATTTTAATTTTATTGGTGTTGTTTTTTCCATAACCCTTATTGCTGTAATTGAGTCGCTTTTGAGCATCAAAGCGGTAGATAAATTAGATCCTAAGAAAAGGCGTTCTAATGTCAACAAGGACCTCCGCGCCTTGGGATTAGCAAGTATCATAAGTGGGTTTCTGGGGGGGCTTAATGTAGTAACCGTAATTGCTCGAAGTTCAGTAAATGTCAATAACGGTGGAACAAACCGATCTGCAAATTTTTTTCATGCGGCTTTTCTTGTATTCTTCATAGTCTTGTTGAGAAACCAAATAAAGATGATTCCGATGACCTCTTTGGCCGCGATTCTCGTTTATACAGGATATAAGCTGGCCACGCCAGAAAACCTGTTAAGAGTTTATAAAATTGGGCCAGAGCAAGCGTTAATTTTTTTGATAACTCTAGTTACAACTCTCTTAAGCAATCTGATAGTAGGAATCAGCATTGGAGTTCTCTTTACTTTTTTTACTCACTTGTTTTTAAGTAATTCACTTTTACTCTTTACTTTAAATATTTTTAAGCCCAACGTATTGATGTTTCGAGAAGAGCAGTCAGGAAATTACTATGTAAGTGTTAAAAACTTTTGCAGCTTTTTGAATTTCTACAGGTTAAAGAAAAAATTAAATCAAATTCCCGAAGCAGAACATGCTATTGTAGATTTATCTTTGTGTGATTTTGTAGATCATACTGTTATGGAGGGGCTTCAAGATTATCACCGCTCTTTTGAAAGAAAAAATGGGGTTTTTGAAATCATCGGGTTAGACATTCACGCCTCTGAAACCGATCATCCTTTTTCTGTTCGTAAAAGTTTGCCAATTAACACATTAATTGGATTAAAAAACGCGCTGACCAACCGACAAAAAGATTTGGGAGAATTTGCTAAACAAAAAGGCTGGGAATACCTTTCAGTGATCGACAGTAACCCCAAAGGATTGAACGGATTTTTGTTTTTCGATTCCAAAACTGTAAATTATAGCCTGAATTCGCTACGCGATCAAAACAACAAATTTTCTGTTTTTGACTTATACTATTCTGAAGGGGCTTTTATTACTAAAGAAGACCTAAAAAGCACCTTTGTTCTTTTTAAGAGTCCCGTTGAGCTCCCGGTTTTTGTCCTAGATAAAGAAAATTTTAAAACTGCATTCTATCAATTAGCTGGTTTCAACGACATTAATTTTGACGAACATCCTGATTTTTCTAAGCGGTTTCATCTAAGCGGAAACGATAATCAAGCCATACGTAAATTATTTTCTTCAGAAATCATTTATTTTTTTGAAAGCCATCCCTTTTTTCATATTGAGTCCAACGGAAAAAAAATTCTAATCAAAGGAAAAAACCGATTGTCTAGTCTTCAAGAAGTAAAAATAATGCTGACCTTTGCCCATGACTTGGCAAACCGTCTCGAAAAAGAGAAAAAAAATTAATGAAACTTTACCCCATTGAGGCCGGAAACTTTAAACTAGATGGTGGAGCCATGTTTGGTGTTGTTCCCAAGGTGCTATGGGAGCGAACTAATCCCGCCGACCCAAACAACCAAATTGAAATGGCAAGCCGCTGCCTACTTGTAGAAGAAGGGAATCGCTTGATCTTGATCGATACGGGTATGGGAAACAAACAAAACGCGAAGTTTTTTCGTCATTACAGCCTCTGGGGAACCCATTCTTTAGACGGGTCACTTTACAGAGCGGGTTTTCATCGAGATGAAATCACAGATGTCTTTCTTACCCACCTCCATTTTGATCACTGTGGCGGGGCAATCGAAAACTCCTCCTCAGGGGTGCTAGAACCCGCTTTTAAAAACGCTACCTTTTGGGTACACAAGGCGCATTGGGACTGGGCGACAAATCCCAATCCTAGAGAAAAAGCTTCCTTTTTAAAAGAAAACATCCTCCCTATTCAGGAAAGTGGTCAACTGAAGTTTGTCGAAGGAAAAGGTCCTTTACTCACAGAAACGCCTTTTCCTTTTGCTGTGTACTTGGTCGATGGGCATACTGAGAAACAGATGCTTCCTGTAATCGAATATCAAGGCAAGCGAATTGTATTTGCGGCAGATCTGATACCTACCGTTGGGCATCTTCCCATCCCCTATGTGACGGGTTATGACACCCGACCCCTGTTAACACTACAAGAAAAAACCCTTTTTTTGGAAGAAGCCGCTCAGAAAGAAACCCTTTTATTTCTTGAACACGACCCCCATCACGAACTAATCACTCTTAAACAAACCGAAAAAGGCGTCCGAATGAAGGGGCATTATCGTTTGGATTCTTATTTTAGCAGGTGATAAACTACCGTTTGTCAAAAAAAACAAATTTATCATGAAACATTTCGTTCTTTCGCTGCTTCTTGCAGCCTCTTTTCTTAGCAATGCACAATATTGGCAACAGGCCATCGATTACACGATGGAGGCTTCCCTAGATGCCGTAACTGCAAACTATTCGGGAACACAGTCTTTGGTGTACACGAACAACTCTCCTGAAACACTTTACAAGGTGTTTTATCATTTGTATTTCAACGCCTTCCAGCCTGGCAGTGAAATGGCAATAAGACTAAAAAATTCTCCCGATCGCAATACCCGTTTTAAAGTAGATTTGGACAGCTTGACAAAAGAACAACAGGGGTTTTTAAACGTGTCAAACCTAACACAGGACGGGGTGGCCGTGAAAACTGTAAATTCTGAAACCATACTAGAGGTGCTTTTAAACGAGCCAATACCTCCAGGGGGGTCGTCGACTTTTAAGCTTGAGTTTGAGGGGCATGTTCCCGATGTAATTCGCCGCGCGGGTAAAAACTCAGCCGAAGGAGTTGCATTTTCTATGGCACAATGGTATCCTAAAATGGCGGAATACGACTTGGAAGGTTGGAACGCTGATCCCTACACAGGCAGAGAGTTCCATGGAGTATGGGGGGATTTTGATGTGAAAATCACCTTAGATAAAGAATTTATGGTTGCGGCAAGTGGGTATCTACAAAACGCCGATGAGATCGGTAAAGGATATTCCGACCGCAAAAAAGCCAAAAGCAAAAAAGGTAAAATTACTTGGCATTTTGTTGCGCCACAAGTACATGATTTTACTTGGGCTGCCGACCCTGAGTATATTCATGATACGCACCCAGGGCCTGATGGTGTCACGCTTCATTTTTTCTATAAAAACAATCCTGAAATCATTGATAATTGGAAAAAATTACAACCCCATACGGCTCAAATGATGGCGTACTACAACGAAAAAATAGGCCCTTATCCATACAAACAATATTCTGTTGTTCAAGGAGGTGACGGGGGAATGGAATACGCCATGCTTACCTTGATAACAGGAGGAAGAAGTTACAATTCTCTTTTTGGAGTTACGGCTCACGAACTTGCTCATTCCTGGTTTCAACATGTCTTAGCGACTAACGAGACCAAACATGAGTGGATGGACGAGGGGTTTACTTCTTTTATTTCTAGCCTTGCGGGAAATGAGATTTTAGAACAAAACAGAGAATTTCCTCTAGAAGGTTCTTATCGAGGGTACTTCCGGTTGGCCGCTTCGGGTGGAGAAATGCCGCAAAGCACCAACGCGAACCGCTTTTATCACAACTATGCCTACGAGCGCAGTGCCTACAGTAAAGGAGCCGTTTTTCTTGGGCAACTCGGCTACATAATTGGGTTTGAAAAACTGTTTGAAACCTTACAAACCTACTATGCCGAATGGAAGTTTAAACACCCCTTGCCCAATGACTTTAGAAGAATTGCGGAGCGGGTTTCTGGCCTTCAGTTGCAATGGTATTTAACGGATTGGACTCAAACGACAAATAAAATTGACTATGCTTTATCAGAAGTTAAAGAAAATGGTACGACCACAATTCTTCAATTGGAACGCAGAGAAGTAATGCCAATGCCGCTAGAAGTTCTGGTTGTATTAAAAAACGGTCAAAACGAATTGCACTACATACCAATTTCATTAATGCGGGGAGAAAAAGAAAATACCTATCCTTTAAATAGGGAAGTTCACCCTGATTGGGCTTGGGCTGATTTGAAATACCGCTTGGAAATCAACCATTCAAAGGATGCGATTGAAGCAATTGTTATAGATCCTAGCAATCTCATGGCCGACGTTGACAAAAGCAACAACTATTATGCACCCACAGCCGCTGAGTGATTTCAAAATAAAACGCTTAAAAGGGAAAACTACGATCGATTACCTTTTTAAAAAAGGGGCTGTTTTTCAAACGAAAAATTTATTGCTTCGGCTGTCGGAAAACCCTGGCTCTAAAGACCTCTTCATTGGGGTATCGGTTTCTAAAAGAAATTTCAACCGTGCCGTAGATCGAAATCGTATTAAGAGGCAGCTCCGATCCGTCGTCAAACAACTCGAACACGATCAGAAGTTCGGTTTTAGAGGTGAATGTATGATCCTTTACACGGGGAAAACAACACCAAAAACCAAGGCGCTCTTAGAAGAGGCATCACAATTACTAAATAAAAACCCCTAATTAGCTTGATCTTTTGATCATTCCAATGTGCGGTATTCCATCTTCTAAATAAGACTCCCCAACCTTTTCAAATCCGTGTTTTTTATAAAACTCCTCAAGGTGTGCTTGTGCCGAAATTTTTATGTCTTCTTTTGGATATCGGTGTTGTAGATCTTGTAAACAAAAACGAAATAAGTCGTGTCCTACTGACTTGCCTCGGTGGGCATCAGCAACAACTACACGTCCGATTGCAACAAAGTCGGTGTAGGAGACACCTTTCTTTAACAAACGAGCATAGGCTACTAATTTGTCTCCTTGTTTTCCAAGCACATGAAATGCATCTTGATCTTTACCATCAATGTCTTGATAAACACAAACCTGCTCCACAACAAAAACCGCAGCACGCAAGGCATAGAGATCGTGGAGTTCATTACGAGTTAATACATCAAATTTTTTAATGGAAAAGGTGACCATCACCTGCAGGGTATTTTGTCTATTCTTCCTTGGTGCCTTCCTCCTTCAAATTCGGTATTTATAAAGGCTTCTACCATTGCAATAGCTTGGGGAATTGATAAAAAACGTGCCGGTAGGCTTAAAATATTGGCGTTATTGTGCTGTCGCGCCAAAACGACAAGTTCTTTGTTCCAACATAAAGCCGCACGAATTTTCTTGTATTTGTTGGCGGTCATTGCAGCGCCATTGCCACTCCCGCAAATAATAATACCTAAAGCCGTCTCTCCTGTACTAACCTCTTTTGCTACGGGGTGAATAAAATCCGGGTAATCCACACTGTCTGTTGTATTTGTACCGTGATTTTTTATCTCATATCCGGCCGCCTGCAGAACTGCTACTATAGCATCTTTGTAGTCTGGGCCCGCATGGTCGTTACCTATACTTATTTTCATCGTATTGAGTTTCATATAAAAATAGAAAAAGATCGTCTCTTTGTTCACAAACGGTTCGCAACTTTATTCATTTTTTGTTGACAAACATTTATAAAATAGGCACGCCGTTTTAATTTTTTGATTGTTATAAAAATTCGTGTAGAGTGTAGAAAAAAACAATCTTTTTTTATCCAACGATCTCCTCAAAAAAAAGGAGGATATGAACAATAACAGGTCTACTATTTTCTCTTTTTTATACCAAAAAAGTGTTATTAACCGTTGTTTAAAAACAAACTAACTTTTTGATTTTCACAATTTAGTAATGTAAATAAAGAGAGAAAAGGTGTTTATTCTTTTCTTTTTATTTATTACAGATCTTTTCTATTCTTTTTTTCTTCTCGTTATAAACACACTATATACATACCCTCTATTTTAAAATTTAAATAAAAAAAGAAATATGATAATGTTAATGGTGTTGATAACAAAGAGAAAAGCTTTATTGTACCTTTGGAGTGAAGATTTATTTCATGTCTAAAAAGAAAAAAGAGTACCAAAGAATAGAACGTAAAATACTAAACCTCTTTAGAGCACAACCCAAACG
>DBBQ01000011.1:17146-25094 GCA_002292265.1 Flavobacteriaceae bacterium UBA980
GTACCGATATAAAGCGCCAAAAATAAAATACTACCAAACAAAATTAATTGTCCTCCCTACTGGTAAAGGAAAGGTGATTTTAGAAACACATGAAGAAGAGCTTTTGGTTCCAAAAAAATACTTGAATAAGGGGCTTGATGGTGATCTCGTCTCTGTCAGTGTTCATAGAAAAGAGGAAGCCTATGTGGCCCACGTAGAAGAAATTATTGAAAGAAATAAGAAAGAGTACGTCGGTGTCCTCGAGCGGCAAAAAGAGTATGGCTTTGTTTTGTGTAGAAAAGGAAGTATGTATACAGATTTTTTTATACAACCGAGTGAATTATCAGACTTCAAGGATGGAGAAAAAGTAGTTGCTGTTTTCAAAAATTGGGAAGAAGGCAGAGATGCACCCAATGGAAAAATTATTAAAAGCTTAGGTACTCCAGGAACTTCAGAAACAGAAATACACGCAATCCTCCATGAGTACGGACTTCCTTACGAATTTCCAAAAGATGTAGAGCAGTCAGCAGAAACATTGAACCGTGCTATTGACCCATCAGAAATAAAAAGAAGGAGAGACTTTCGAAAAGACCTAACGTTCACTATCGATCCAATAACAGCAAAAGATTTTGATGATGCGCTCTCGTTTAAAAAATTAAAAAATGGAACCTATGAAATAGGCATCCACATTGCTGATGTTTCTCATTACGTTCAACCCAACAGCATTTTGGATCAAGAAGCGTATGATCGGGCAACTTCTGTTTATTTAGTCGACCGTGTCGTTCCCATGCTGCCAGAAGTGCTCTCCAATGGTCTTTGTTCGTTACGACCTCAGGAAGAAAAATATACCTTTTCTGCGGTTTTTGTGCTAGATGAAAAGGCAACAGTTTTGGAAGAGTGGTATGGCAAAACAGTGATTTATTCGGATTACCGTTTCTCCTATGAAGAAGTACAACACATGCTGGAAAAAGAAAAGCCAAATGTAGATTCTGAGACCTCACTTTCAGGGCAAGCCTATCAAGTTCCAAACACCGTTTTTGATGCCCTCACCACACTGAACCGGTTTTCCAAAAACCTAAGAAGTAACCGGATGAAAAACGGAGCCATTTCTTTTGATCGTGTAGAAGTAAATTTTTCGTTGGACGAAGAAAACAATCCAGATTCCGTTTTCTTTAAAACTTCTAAAGACGCCAATAAACTGATCGAAGAATTTATGTTGTTGGCCAACAAAAGAGTAGCTCAATTCATCGGTAAACAGACACCTAGAATACCTTTTGTCTATCGTATCCACGACGACCCAGATGAAGAAAAACTTTTTAACCTAAAGCAAACCATCAGTTCTTTTGGTTATTCATTTAATCCGAAAGGAAAAAATGTAAGCAAAGAAATCAATAAATTATTAAGTGACTGCAATGGAAAGCGGGAACAAAACTTAATCGATACTTTGGCCCTGAGAAGCATGTCCAAAGCAGAATACACCACGGATAACATTGGTCATTACGGTTTGGCTTTTACCCATTATACCCATTTTACTTCACCCATTAGACGATATCCCGACGTTATCGTTCACCGCTTACTACAAGATTATTTAGAAAAAAAGAAAAGTCCCCCAAAAACCACTATCGAAGAGGCGTGTAAGCATGCTTCACAAAGAGAACAACTGGCCACACGAGCGGAAAGGGATTCAATAAAATACATGCAAATGGTCTTTATGGAAGACAAAGTAGGACAAGAATTCGAAGGGGTTATCACTGGTGTAACTGACCGTGGGATGTATGTTGAAATCATTGAAAATAAATGCGAAGGCATGATTCGAATGGTGGATTTAAAAAATGATTTTTTCCAGTATGACATGCAGAACCATTCGATTGTTGGAAGAAAAACCAATACGGTTTATCAACTTGGGGACCCACTTCGAATCAAAGTAAAAAAAGTAAACATTCAAAGACGCTTTTTGGATTTTATAACTGCAGAATAATTGTGTTATTTTACACCATGCAAATACGTCGTTACGTCTTATTATTTTTTTTCGCTTCTCTTTCTCTTTGGTCTCAAGACACAGAAAAGAAAATCCTTGCAATTAGTCCTTTTCAAGGCCTAAAAGTGTATTCCAACTTAGATGTTGAATTAATATCATCTGATGTCAATAAAGTCATTGCTTATGGGGAAAATTCTGATTTTGTGGTTTTATCGCTAAAAGAAGGTATTCTAAAAATCAGAATTTCAGGAGGAAGTTTATTAACTCCTGGAAAAACAAAAATAAAACTGTATCACAGCCGCCCACTAGATCAAATTCACGTATATCAAGAAAGTCAACTAACCGCTAGCACCCCTCTTGAACAAACCAGCCTCTCTCTGGAAGCAAAGACCAACGCTGTTATTAATCTCGAAATTCAGGCGGATCGGTTGGACACCAAAGCGAGTTTAGGCGGTAGAATATTTCTAAAAGGAAAGGTGACAAACCACGAGATTCTAATTACAAGTAGTGGCTTGTGTGAAGCGGAAGAGCTTATCACGCAACAAACCAAAACAAAAAGCTACGGCGGAGCTTATAGTTATATCTACGCAAATGCATTGATTGATGCAGAGTTGTATGGTGGTGTGCTGCGTGTTTTTGGAAACCCCAGTAAACGCATTACTCAAAAGAAGTTGGGTGCAAAAATTCTAATGGAAGAATAAAAGAGAGGCATCGAGCGGATTCGAACCGCTGTACAAGCTTTTGCAGAGCTCTGCCTAGCCACTCGGCCACGATGCCATGGCGTAAAAGTAGTAATATTAATCCAAATTCAACTCAGTTCTTTTCAGTTCTCTTCGCACTGCAACCTCTTCTACATTCCCACCAATTGGTGGATTTTTTTTGGCGACTTTTACGGAGGCTTTTGTCACTGTGGGAAAATCATCCATTATTTTTGTGATGATACGTTCGGCAACGTGTTCTAAAAGTTTTGCCCGCTGTTCCATCTCAGATTTTACAATGGCGTGCAAGGAAACATAGTCCACCGTATCTGCCAATTGATCTGTTTTTGAAGAACGACTTAAATCTGTGTCCACAACAAGATTGACCACATAGTCGCTACCTATTTTTTCTTCCTCATCCATACAGCCGTGAAAGGCGTAGAGGCGAATATTTTTTAAATAAATTTTTCCCATAACATCGGCAAAGATAAAGACTGTTTTCTTCTTTCCATTCATTGAATGCATTCATTATCTTTGGCACAAATAAAAAAACCCATGGAGCGCCCGTTGCATTTTATAGAACACATTATTGAGGAAGATTTGGCTCAAGGGTATCAAAGCGACCAGCTGCGTTTCCGCTTTCCCCCAGAACCCAACGGATATTTACATATCGGTCATGTCAAAGCCATATGTTTAAATTTTAATTTGGGAGAACGATACAACGCACCCGTCAACCTCAGATTTGATGACACCAATCCCGCAAAAGAAGAGCAACAATTTGTGGATGCCATAAAAGAGAATATTCAATGGCTAGGCTATCAATGGGATTCGGAATGTTATGCTTCAGATTATTTTGAAGAGCTGTACCAATGGGCGGAAAAACTAATAGCAGAAGGAAAAGCCTATGTGGATTCACAAAGTTCAGAAACCATTGCAGACCAAAAAGGGACCCCCACAACACCAGGGAAAAATAGTCCGTATCGGAATCGATCTATAGAAGAAAATCAACAGCTGTTTTCCCAAATGAAAGCGGGTAAATGTAAAGAAGGAGAACACGTCTTGCGTGCGAAAATTGACATGGCTTCTTCCAATATGCTGATGAGGGATCCGGTGATGTATCGCATTTTATACAAAACCCACCACCGTACAGGTGATGACTGGTGTATTTATCCGATGTATGACTGGACTCATGGTCAGTCGGATTTTATAGAGCAGGTTTCACACTCCTTGTGTTCTTTAGAGTTCAAGCCTCACCGCGACTTGTACGATTGGTTCTTGGATGCAGTAAACCCAGCAGACAAATTGCGGCCTAAACAGCGAGAGTTTGCTCGGATGAATTTGTCTTATACCGTTACGAGTAAAAGAAAACTGTTAGAACTCATTCAAGAGGGCCATGTAACCGGTTGGGATGACCCTAGAATGCCCACCATTGCTGGGTTAAGAAGAAGAGGGTACACGCCGAGAGCATTGCGTAACTTCGTAGATGCTGCCGGGATAGCCAAACGGGAAAACGTAATTGATCTTTCTCTCTTAGAGCATTCTGTACGAGAAGACCTCAACGCAACTGCTCCTCGAGTAATGGGAGTTTTGGATACAGTGAAACTTACTCTAACTAATTACCCTGAGGATCAAACAGAGCTTTTGGAAGGAGAGGTAAACCCTGAACAACCAGAAAAAGGGACACGAAGTTTTCCGTTTTCAAAACATCTCTATATCGAACGGGAAGACTTTAGAGAAAGTGCCAACCGAAAATTTTTCCGATTGACTTTGGACAAAGAAGTACGTTTAAAAAATGCCTACATCATCAAAGGAGAATCCGTTATAAAAGACGCGGAGGGAAACATCACAGAAATCCTGTGTACCTATGATCCCGAAAGTAAAAGCGGTAGCGGAACTGAAGCCTCACAGCGTAAAGTAAAGGGAACGTTGCATTGGGTAACTCAAAAAGATGCCCTCAAAGCAAAGGTGCGCTTGTACGATCGTTTGTTTCACGTTCCTGCACCCGACCAAGATAAGTTAAAGGATTTTAAGTCTTTTATCAATCCTGATTCACTCACAACAATCACCGCCTATGTAGAGCCGGGACTTTCCGGCGCAAAGCCTGGTGATCAATTCCAATTTCAGCGTTTAGGGTATTTTGTCTTAGACCAAGAGAGTACTAGCCAAGAGCTCGTTTTCAATAAAACCGTGGGTCTTAGAGATACCTGGTCAAAACAAAACAATTAGTTTATTTTTTGTTTTTAGCTTCAGCTCCTTTTTGAGTTTGATTTTTCATGGCTTCACCAATTTGATTACTTGCTGTGAAGGAAGCGACCATATCGTTGAGCATTTCACTTCCCGCTTGCGGAGAGTTTGGTAAAAGAATCAAGTTGGTGTTGGTTTCCCCCCCAATAGCCTGAAGGGTATCGTAATGTTGGGTGACCACAATTAACGCAGAGGCTTCCTGAGAGTTGATTCCTACTTTATTTAAAACATCAACCGACTCCTCCAGACCGCGAGCAATTTCTCTTCTCTGATCCGCAATACCTTGCCCTTGAAGGCGTTTACTTTCGGCTTCAGCTTTTGCTTTTTCGACTATCAAAATACGTTCCGCATCACCGTCGTACTGAGCAGCAACTTTTTTGCGTTCCGCAGCATTAATTCGGTTCATTGCAGCTTTTACCTCAGGATCGGGGTCTATATCCGTAACCAACGCCTTGATGATGTCATAACCGTAATTGGCCATAGCATCGTTTAATTCTCCTTTTACAGCGTTTGCAATTTCGTCTTTTTTCTCAAAGACATCATCCAACTTCATTTTCGGGACCACGGCTCGAACCACATCGAAGACATAAGACGTGATCTGGTCTTGGGGGTAGTCTAACTTATAAAAAGCGTCGTATACATTTTCTGCCACAACTTTATATTGAACGGACACCTTTAACTTGACAAAAACATCGTCTTTGGTTTTGGTTTCAACAATAACATCTAGTTGGAGAATACGGAGACTCAAACGTCCCGAGATACGATCCACCACAGGAATTCGAAAATGTAAACCCGATTGGCGAATAGAGAGAAAACGGCCAAAGCGCTCAACAATAGCAGCGCTCTGCTGTTTTACAACAAAGATTCCTGAAAAAAGAAATAGGACAACAAAAAAGATAAGGGCATAGGTAAAAATACTCATGGGATAAGGTTTTCGTTAAGATAAATGGTTTAAAAAATCGTGTACTCTTTTTAAAGGTACATCTTTTCCCAAAAGAGTGCAAATAGCAAATAAATCGGGACCCGTCAATTTTCCCACTATGCTCAATCGAAAGGACTGCATGACCACTCCCAGGGAAATCTCATTTTCTTTTGCCCATTGGAATAAGGGTTCCTTAATGCTTTCTCCTTCTTTTTGGGTTCCTAAAAGTGCAGCGATTTGTTCGAGTACGATTTGGGGGTTTTTATTCTGCAGTTTGCCCACGCTTTTCTCGTCGTAGGGATAGGGGGCTTTTAATAAGGCCGTTTCCTCCTTTAGGTCGTCTAGAGTGTAGAGACGTTCCTGGAACAAAGAGAGGATGTCTAAATGTTTTTCCACGGGATAATCCGCTAAAACTTGTTTTACTTTACTATTCTCAATTAGCGTGTCCGGACTGGTTCTGGATAGGTGTTGGTGGTTTACGGACTTGGCCTTTTCATAATCAAAACGAGCCCCGCCTTTTTGTATTCCCACCACAGAAAATGCCTCCTCCAATTCTTCTAAGGAAAAGAACTCTTTTTCACCACCGTCATTCCACCCTAAGAATGCCAGGTAATTGATCAAGCCTTCTGGTAGAAATCCCATTTCTCGAAAGCCTGCCGTATCGGATCCCCATTGTAAAGGAAATACAGGAAATCCATCTTTATCCCCATCCCTCTTAGACAGCTTTCCTTTCCCGCTAGGTTTTAATATTAAGGGTAAATGCATAAATTTTGGAGGCTCCCAACCAAAGGCATCATAGATCAGTTTGTGCATGGGCATTGAGGGCAGCCATTCTTCCCCGCGAATTACGGTAGTGATCTCCATCAATCTATCATCTACTACATTGGCAAAATGATAAGTAGGCATCCCATCACTTTTCATCAAAATTTTATCGTCTAGTAAATTTGATTCAACCGTTACATTGCCACGAACCTCATCTGTGATACTAACCCGCTGATCAGCCACTACCTTTAGTCGAACTACGTAGTCTTCTTTTAGTGCCTCCTTTAGCTCATCTGGGTTTAGTGTAAGACTGTTTTTGAATTGCATTCTATTGTGACTTCCGTAACGAAATGTTTCTCCTTTTTTTTCAGCCTCCTCTCTAGCAGTACTAAGTGCCTCAGAAGAATCGAAAGCGTAGTAAGCAGCACCAGAAGTTAGAAGCTCTTCGATATGCGTTTTATAGATTTCCTTGCGCTCACTTTGTCTGTAGGGGCCGTGCGAACCCCCGTTGGCGGGTCCCTCGTCCGGAATCATTCCACACCATTCCAACGCCTCTTGAATATAAGATTCACTTCCATCTACATAGCGATTCTGATCGGTATCTTCTACACGTAAAATAAACGTACCCTTGTTTTTTCTGGCATACAAATAGTTAAAAAGCGCAGTACGCAACCCTCCTATGTGTAGGGGTCCAGTGGGACTGGGCGCAAAACGAACACGTGTTTTCATTTTTTTGCCCAAAGATAAGGGCTTCTCCCTGGATTCCCGTTATCTGTAACGTGCAAATCCTTTATATTTGTACAAATTTTAATTATCGTACAGTTCAACAACATACCAGATTTTCTTGACAAAGACCAGGTCGAAACGGCACTTGTCGGCTTTGTATACGAACATACGTATCGTATTGAGAAGCTGGTGTATAATTTTGTTTCAAAAGAAGAGTTGCATAAGATGAATCAAGAGTTTTTGAATCACGATACACACACAGATATTATCACGTTTGATTATACCCTAAACAAACGCCTCTCTGCAGAATTTTTTATTTCTATGTGGGCAGTACGTCAATCTGCTCAAGACGAGGGCCAAAGCGCTGAAAATGAAACACTTAGAGTTATTTCTCATGGTGTTTTGCATTGTATGGGTCAAAATGATAAGGATAAGGAAGGCAAAGAGCAAATGCGCAAAAGTGAAACTAGATTTATTAAAATGTTCCACGTGAAACAAAAGAGCCATGTTTGATACGAAATACGATGTTATTGTAGTTGGTGCCGGTCACGCAGGATGTGAAGCTGCTGCCGCCGCCGCGAATTTGGGATCAAAAACCTTATTGATTACAATGAATCTTCAAAACGTTGCACAAATGTC
>DBBQ01000012.1 GCA_002292265.1 Flavobacteriaceae bacterium UBA980
TATTTGGTTAAAGCCTTGTGCTTTTTGGAATCTTTTGGGATTAAAATCTCATCGCTCTCAAGAATCTACGAAACACCCCCTTGGGGTTTTGAAAGTACTCCTTTTTATAATGCTTGTGCTCAATTACAAACGGAGTTATCTCCTCTTCAATTAATGGAAGTATTGTTGAATGTGGAGCAACTACTTGGACGTTCAAGATCGATTTCAGATGGGTATACTGCCAGAACTATCGATTTGGATTTGCTTTGTTATGAAGAGGTTGAGTTAATTTCGGATAGATTAACACTTCCACACCCAAGATTGGAATTGCGTAATTTTGTACTGCATCCTTTGGAAGAAATTGCCGGAGGATGGATCCATCCTGTTTTTAGAAAAACCATTAGTGAATTAAAACAAGCGAGTTCAGATGAGGCTATTTGTAATCCCTTTCCCTTTTCATTTTGGTCGCCTCCTCTTTTTGAAAGTTACTCTTATATTGTTGTTGAGGGAAATATTGGGGTTGGAAAATCTACTTTAACAAAAAAATTAGGAGCGCAATATAAAGCAGAAATTTTATTAGAAACCTTTGTTGACAACCCTTATTTAGCCTCTTTTTATAAAGACCCTAAAAAATATGCTTTAGCTGTTGAGACCTTTTTTTTAAATGATAGGTTAGCACAAACAACACAATTTTGGAAGCACAATTCCACGAAAGTAGTTTGCGATTATTTTTTAAATAAATCGCTTGTCTTTGCTACACAAAATTTATCTAAGGATGATTTTATAATCTATCAAGAGGAATTTTCTAAAGCGATAAAGAAACAAGTTAACCCAACACTGATGGTTTATCTCCATGCTGAGGTACCTCATTTGCAAAAACAAATTAAAAAAAGAGGACGTCCATTTGAAAAAGAAATCCAAGCAGACTATTTGATGAAAATTGCGAAGGGATATGAAAAATTAATTCAAACCGATTTACCTTTTCCTGTTGTAAATATAGCTGTAGACGATTTGAATTTTGAATCGGATGAAGCTGCGTTTCAATCAATTCTTAGAGCGATTTACAAGACTACATTTTTGTGAAATAGTCCCAAACCACTACTCCAGTAGCTACGCTAATGTTCAATGAGTGTTTTGTTCCAAATTGTGGAATCTCAAGAGCTTGTCCACAGGCATCAACCGCTTCTTGTGACACTCCCCGAACTTCATTTCCTAAAATAAAAGCATGTCTGGTGTTTTTTTTAGGCTGAAAAGAATCTAGAAATATAGCTTTTTCCGTCTGTTCAATTGCCCAAACCGAGACGTTTTCTTTATGAAGTTTCTGAACCACTTCAAGGGTATTTTCAGCATATTCCCAAGCCACATTTTCTGTTGCGCCCAAAGCTGTTTTGTGTATGTCCTTGTGCGGGGGAGTGGCCGTAATTCCACAGAGGTAAATTTTTTCAATCAAAAAGGCATCGGCAGTACGAAACACAGAACCAATATTGTTGAGACTTCTAATATTGTCTAAAATTAGAATTAGTGGTGTTTTATCAGCTTGCTTAAAATCAGCTATTGTTTTCCGAATTAATTCTTCATTTTTTAATTTGCGCATAACTTTTGACAAAAAACAAAAGTACAACCTCTTAAATTTCTATTGCTATTTGCATCTTTGTTTTTATAAGAAACAATATTTTTTTAAATACATTCGTAAAAACGATTCATTTTGGCTAAAGCAGCAAAAGAGACTCCTTTAATGAAACAGTACAACCGGATTAAGGCAAAATATCCAGATGCCTTATTGTTGTTTCGTGTGGGTGACTTCTATGAAACTTTTGGTGCCGATGCAGTTAAAGCTGCAGGTATATTAGGAATTATTTTAACTAAAAGAGGTGCAGGCAGTGCCAGCGAGATTGAATTGGCGGGATTTCCCCATCATTCGTTAAACACCTATTTACCAAAATTAGTCAAAGCAGGTTGTAGGGTGGCCATTTGTGATCAGTTAGAAGATCCTAAAATGACTAAAACAATTGTCAAACGAGGAGTGACCGAGTTGATTACTCCAGGAGTTTCATTGCATGACGACGTTTTGGATCAAAAGAAACATAATTATTTGGCGGCCGTCTCCTTTGATAAAAAATGGGGGGTTTCCTTTTTGGACATCTCAACGGGAGATTTTTGGGTAGCCGAGGGAACGGAAGAACAAATTGAGCAGTTGTTGCAAAGTTTTGCGCCCAGTGAAGTTTTGGTTCCTAAGCCCAAAAAGAAATTATTTTTAGAACAGTACGGTTTACAATACCATTGTTTTTATATGGAAGATTGGGCTTTTGAATTGGGGACGGCACAGGAAAAACTAACAACCCATTTTCAAACAAACTCTTTAGAAGGGTTTGGAGTTCAGAAGTATACGGTTGGAATTAGTGCTGCAGGCGCTGTATTACATTATCTCACGCAAGCACAACATAGAAAACTACAACACATCACCCGTATTTTACCCATTGCTCAAGAAGGTTTTGTATGGCTGGATCGATTTACACAACGCAATTTAGAGCTCTTTCAATCGACCCATCCTGAGGGCATTCCATTGATTTCTATCATAGATCATACTCAAACTGCCATGGGTGGACGATTATTGCGAAGGTGGTTAGCCTTTCCGTTAAAAGAGCAGCAACAAATAGAATCGCGCCATGAGATTGTTGAGGCTTTTATTGAGCAAGAAGAAATTTCTCAATATACAGAACAAGCTTTATCCAATATTATCGATATCGAGCGAGTAATGGCTAAAATCGCTACTGAAAAAATTAGCCCACGCGCCCTATACCAACTCCAAGATTCTTTGAGTGAGGTGGAAGGCTTAAAAAAACAGCTTGAGAAAGGATCAAACTTCACAATCAAAGAGCAGTTAAAAACAATTTCCTCTTGTGCGGCTATTATTTCTTTAATACAACAAACCATTCATCCAGAAGCCCCTGTTTTAGTTTCTAAAGGGAAGGTAATCGCCGAAGGATTTTCTTCGGATTTGGATGCTTTGAGAGGGCTAAGAGATCAGTCACAATCTCATTTGGACGCCATGTTGGAAAGAGAAACAGAGCGTTCTCAAATACCTTCATTGAAAATAGCATTCAACAATGTGTTTGGCTATTATATAGAGGTGCGAAATACACATAAAGATAAAGTTCCTGAGGACTGGATTCGTAAACAAACTTTGGTCAATGCTGAGCGATACATTACAGAAGAACTCAAAACGTTTGAAACAGAAATCCTTCAAGCAGGTGATCGTATTATGGCATTGGAGCAACAGCTATATGCCGAATTGATTCAACACTTGCAAAAGGATTTAGAGGTGTTAAAGCAAAATGCAAATGCCGTAGCGCAATGGGATGTTTTGAGTTGTTTTGCTAAAACAGCTTTGAAAAATAATTATTGTCGACCTACCCTCACTCAAGGAACGGAATTGGAGTTAAGAGGTGCGCGTCATCCCGTTATTGAGCAACAGCTACCATTGGGAACCCCTTATATTGCTAATGATTTGGAATTGGATAGAGAGACCCAACAAATTATGATGATTACCGGACCCAATATGTCTGGGAAATCAGCGATTTTAAGGCAGACGGCTTTAATTTCTTTACTCGCTCAACTAGGAAGTTATGTTCCTGCCACCCAAGCTACTCTGGGGGTTGTAGATAAAATCTTTACAAGAGTAGGAGCTAGTGATAACATCTCAATGGGCGCCTCCACCTTTATGGTAGAAATGAATGAAACAGCATCCATTTTGAATAATATATCGGACCGCAGTTTGGTACTTTTGGATGAGATTGGAAGAGGTACCAGTACCTATGATGGCATTTCTATTGCTTGGGCAATTGCTGAATATTTACATGAACATCCCTTTCGACCCAAAGTTCTTTTTGCAACCCATTACCATGAGTTAAATGAAATGACACAACGGTATAGCCGCATTAAAAACTTTAATGTGTCCATTAAGGAGACTAAGGATAGTGTATTGTTTTTACGCAAGCTAATCCCAGGGGGGAGTGCCCATAGTTTTGGAATTCATGTGGCTAAAATGGCTGGGATGCCCCAGCATGTTCTTCGCTCTGCTCAGGACAAATTGAAAGTTTTGGAAGCATCCCATGGGCTGAAAAAATCGGAAAAGGCGGAGAAAGACTCAGAAGAGAATTTACAGCTTAGTTTTTTTAATTTAGACGATCCTTTATTAGAAGCATTGCGCGATGAAATTAAGAGCCTGGACATTGACACGCTTACACCCGTAGAAGCTTTGATGCAACTTAATCAAATCAAACGACGCTTATCTTAAAAATAGCTTGAAATTATAGTCTGAATCATTCTTTAAAACACAGACTATTTTTTTTATTAAAAATTCCCACATTAATTTAGAAAGAATTAAAATTATTTTACATTTGCAATCCACAATGCGAAAGTAGCTCAGGGGTAGAGCATCACCTTGCCAAGGTG
>DBBQ01000005.1 GCA_002292265.1 Flavobacteriaceae bacterium UBA980
ATATTCCCCTGAGTAAAGTAATAATTTCCTGAATCTGTATCCACTAACCATGTATAAGCACTAACAATAGGGCTTTTACATGCTGTAGAATTTTCATCTGCTAAAACATAACGTGTCGTTACAAGTTGTTCTGTAACAGATGCTGTAAATTCCATACAGCTGTAGGTAGGAATTAAGTTTACAAGGTCGGCTACCAATTCATCCCAAACAATTACAGAACCAGAAGTGTCAGTAATAGAATAAACATTCCATTGTCCAATTAAATTGTCGGGTGGAAGCACCTCCTCTTTGCCACAACTAATAATAGTTGCTAGGGTGAACAGAAAAAATGTGATTTTAGGGGCGTTTAAAAATTTCATGTTAATATTTTGAATTAAGTAAAAGTAAGCAAGAAACTTTGACTAAACAAAGTGTTTACGTTAATGTTTATTAATCCATTTAAAAAAACAGCTGTTTTCTTGCCTCTAACAAAGCGAGTTATACAAATAACGACTACTTTTGTAAAGTAGCATAGTTGTTTTGCGTATCTCACTACCATTGCTAACTACAAATACAATAACCTAAAAAAGTCATGAAAAAATTAATTCTATTATTGCTATTAGGAATGTTAAGCATAACCAGCTACGGACAAACTGAAATTGAAGCTAAAGACCTTACCAAAAAAGAGCTGAGAGAACTCAAAAAACAGAAGGCCTTTGAAAAACAAAAAGACCGTTATGCCAAAAGAGGCTTAAATGCTTGGGGAATAAATGAAAATGCCCCCAACTTGGTATTGGCCATTAGAGAACACTTGGGGTCTGCAAGAATTGACACCCAAAGAGGGCTTGTAATTATCAGACAATCTGAATCCTTTTCAAATTCGCAAGCCTATCCTCTTTGGATCGTTGATGGTCAACAGTATTATTCTCCCCCAGAAGTGATTTCATTGCAAAATATACGTGAAGTAAATATTTACGAATCCCTTGCTGAGACAAACAAATGGGGTCAGCTAGGAAGAGCTGGCGTTATAGAAATTATCACTCTGAATGCATTGGAGTAAAAAGAAATTTATTCGGTATTTAACCAAGAACCTGTTTCGTTTTGGAATAGGCGTTTTTCTTATTCCCTCCATGTTATGTTCTCAACTAAATCAAACAGAGCCCTTCCTTACCGTATTAGGAACTGTTCAAGACGGTGGATCTCCCCATCTTGCTTGTGAGAAATCTTGCTGTAACACCCTTTCCCATGAGCAAAAGGAAAAAAGGAATGTTACTGCACTTGCTATACTTATCCCTAAAACGAATTCAAGCCTTCTCTTTGAAGCCACACCTGACATTATCTCTCAATGGAAGGAACTTAACAAAACGTCTGTGTCTATTTTTTTAACACATGCCCATATGGGACACTATTCTGGCCTTATGCAACTTGGGCGAGAAGCGCTGGGGGCCAAAAATATACCCGTCTATGTAATGCCAAAAATGAGTGCTTTTTTGAGTAAAAATGGCCCTTGGAGTCAGCTCGTTTCCCTAAAAAACATTGAACTCATCCCCTTAGATAAAAATAAAGTAGCAACACCTAGCCCTGAAATTACTGTTACACCACTTTTAGTACCCCACAGAGATGAGTTTTCTGAAACTGTTGGGTATCGAATTCAAGGGCCAAACAAAAAAGTGCTTTTTATCCCAGATATCGACAAGTGGTCAAAGTGGGAGTTTAGTTTAATCGAGGTGCTTGAAAAAGTAGATTATGCCTTTATCGATGCTACTTTTTTTGACGCTAAAGAAATAAACTATCGCCCGATATCAGAAATTCCTCACCCCCTAGTGAAAGAAACAATTGCTTATTTATCTTCCGCTTCAAAAGAATTAAAAAATAAAGTATACTTCATTCACATGAACCACACCAACCCCATGCTAAATCCTGAAAGCGAAGAAACCAAATGGGTAATTGAGGAAGGGTTCAACATTGCTAGAAAGGGTCAAAAATTCAAACTGTAAGCCTCCTTTTTCGGATTTTAAAAAAACACAAATAGCTCAAAATCATTATCTCTTAAATATTCTTTATATTAGAGATATAATTTAATCTAATCTTGATGTTGCTACTATCTAAAGAAACTTGGTTTTTAAATAAATCCAAACTACTTATTGGTATTATAATACTTCTTGGATTCCTCTTCACAAAATGTACTTTCGTAATCCCAGATGAAATAACTCAAGAAATGGAAAGCCTCCCTGAGGTTGTAGATTTTAATTATCATATAAAACCTATTCTTTCAGATCGCTGTTTTAAATGCCATGGCCCAGATGAGAATACCCGAAAAGCAGGTCTTCGATTGGATATAGAAACCATTGCTTTTGCAAAATTAGAAAGCGGAAAAAAGGCCTTTTCAAAATCAAATCTTTATGGAAGTGAAAGTGCTCATCGAATAATAAGCACAGACCCTGAAACCCAAATGCCACCGCCTGAATCAAACCTCAAATTATCCGCTCGAGAGAAGGCTTTCCTTTTAAAATGGATTGAACAAGGCGCTGAGTGGAAAGAACATTGGTCTTTTAATCCTCCAAAAAAAGCCGAAGCAAGTCCTGTTGCTAAAGAGAAATATCCCCTAGAAATAGATCAGTTTATTTACGATAAACTCCTTGAAAACGAATTAGAATTTGAGCCTCAAGCAGATAAAGAAACCCTGATAAGAAGACTTAGTTTTGATCTTACCGGTTTGCCGCCATCATTAAATCAAATAGATTCCTTTTTGAAAGACACCTTGTCTGGGAGTTATGAACGCCTTGTAGACCAACTAATAGAGAGTAATTCCTTTGCAGAACGACTTACGCTAGACTGGCTAGATGTGTCACGCTATGCCGATTCGCATGGCCTGCATGCAGATGGACTCAGAACCATGTGGCCTTGGAGAGATTGGGTGATCGATGCATTTACCAAAAAAATGCCCTACGACCAATTTGTAACCTGGCAACTTGCTGGTGACTTACTTCCAAATGCCACACGAGAGCAAAAATTGGCAACAGCGTTCAACCGAAACTCTCCAATGACAGCAGAGGGAGGTGTCATCGATGAGGAATGGCGCCTGAATTATGTTTTTGATCGAACCGAAACTTTCAGTACTGCCTTTTTAGGGCTTACTGTTGCTTGCGCGAAATGTCATGACCATAAATTTGATCCCATCTCACAAAAAGATTATTATCAACTTAGTGGATTTTTTAATAACGTAAGAGAGTTGGGAATGACCGGAGACGATGGTGATTTTGGCCCCTTGCTTTATCTCCCCTCGGAAAATCAAGAAGAACAATTAGAGAAACTCCAAGTCCTTATTAAAGAAACTGAAACCAAAATGCAGCTTACACAAAAAGAGCTTGCAGAGGTATACCAATATATAGACAAACTCCCAAAAGAATCTGATTTAAACAAACATCAAATAGGATATTATCCTTTTGACAAACTATCCCAAGTTCGCTCAGACTATTTTATAGCAGATAATAATAGAAACGTAAAATCAAGTAAAGCTCCTAAGGTTGTAAAAGGTGTAAAAGGAGAAGCGCTTGAATTCAAAAGTGATTATGACCGGCTCTCAATCAATAAAGAAATTCCAAACTTTGAATGGACCGATTCCTTTTCGGCTGCAATTTGGACGCAGACAAACCAAAGAAAAGAGAAATCAAGACAATTTATTTTAGGAACCACAGGGGGGAAAAACAATTGGTGGCGTGGTTGGGATTTCTATTTAGACGACCAAAACCACCTCAACCTCAGGTTAATAAATATGTCCCCAGGAAACATGATTCATGTGCGTTCCAAAGACAGCATCCAAGTAAATGAGTGGTCCCATATCGCCTTTTCCTATGACGGAACCGGTAAAGCAGGAGGGATTAATCTTTTTAAAAATGGCGAAAAATTTGAGTTTGAAACACGCCTAAATAATTTATCAAAATCCATAAAACCTGTCTCTGCAAGTGGGATAAATATTGAAGAACGTCCCGTTTTAATTGGTAAAACATACGAAGGTTCCACAGGTGATAATGGCTTATTTATGGGGAAAATGGACGATTTGAAAATCTTTAATAAGTCTATTTCAAATCTAGAAGTAAAAATGCTATTTGATCAATATTCAGGGAAAACAACTCCTGTAGATGAAACCTTAGCAAAAAACCATTGGATCCAAAATCATCCCAAATATAGCGCTGTTCAAAAAAATCTTAAAGAAAATCTAAACGCCTGGAGAGAAGAAATAGAGCCCGTTTTAGAAGTCATGGTGATGGAAGAATTGGACCAAGCAAGAACTACCTATCTGTATAGCCGAGGAAACTACAACGAGCCTAGCTTAAAAGTAGCATCGCTGACTCCTGAAGTTCTTCCCGCTATGGACCCAGACCTTCCTAAAAATAGACTTGGATTAGCGCAATGGCTCTTTCAAAAAAATAATCCATTGACAGCACGGGTTGCTGTAAATAGGTACTGGCAAATGCTTTTTGGAAACGGACTCGTTTCAACGCCTACGGATTTTGGGGTTCAAGGGGCGCTCCCTTCCCATCCCGAATTACTGGACTGGCTTGCCGTTGATTTCATGGAAAATAATTGGGATATAAGAAGACTTGTCAAACAGTTAGTCCTTTCTGAAACCTACAAGCAAAAAGCCCTTTTTGATGATAAAAAAAATAATATTGATCCCAACAACATTTTACTAGCCAGAGGAAATACCCGTCGCTTACCCGCAGAAATGATCCGAAATAATGCCCTAGCTGTGAGCGGGTTATTGTCAGAAAAAATAGGTGGTCCTAGTGTAAAACCGTACCAGCCTAAAGGGTTGTGGAAAGAAAAAAATACCTTTTCAATTCGCCTATTAGAATACGAAGAATCCGAAGGTGAAGACCTCTACCGAAGAGGGATTTATACTTTCATCAAAAGAGGGTCACCTCCGCCTTCACTGGTTACTTTTGATGCTACAGCAAGGGAAATATGTACTATAAAAAGAGAGAATACTTCTTCTCCCTTACAATCATTAATATTACTAAATGATGTTCAGTTTTTTGAAGCCTCTCGTGTTTTTGCAGAACGTATTTTTTCGGAGTCTAAAGGAGATATCAAAGACCAAATTAAACACGGATTTAGGTTGGCAACTTCAAGATTTCCAAAAGAAAGTGAAGTAATCTTATTGAACGAACTGTATCAAAATCAATTAGGATTCTATAGAAAAAATAGAGCTGAAGCCTATAAAGTTTTGAACGTTGGAAAGTCAAAATATAACGGTTTGGCTCGAGCAGATAAAGTTGCTGCTATGACAATAGTCGCAAATACATTATTAAATTTAAACGAATCCTATTATAAGTATTAATCCATGAATTGCAATCACGACCACGACAATTCTGACTATTCCAGAAGAGATTTTTTAACCAAAACTACTTTGGGATTAGGCGGTTTGAGTTTGGCTAGCATGCTAAATTCCGAAAACTTGTATGCCTCAGATAGGATACGTAATTCCAATGCATTAGACCTGAGATTGCCTCACCATGTTCCCAAGGTGAAGCGTGTAATATATCTTTTTCAAAGTGGAGCCCCTTCACAACTCGATTTATTTGATTATAAACCCACGCTAAACAAAATGCAAGGGCAAGAACTTCCACCGAGTGTTTTTGGGGAGCAACGCCTAACGGGTATGACTGCAGGACAAAATTCATTTCCACTAGCAGGAAGCCTTTTTAACTTTAATCAACATGGAAACAGTGGTGCTTGGGTCAGCGATCTAATGCCTCATGTTAGTAAAATTTCAGATGAATTATGCTTCATCAAATCAATGCATACTGACGCTATTAATCATGACCCTGCTGTGAGTTTAATCCAAACAGGCTCTCAACTCCCAGGAAGACCTTCGATGGGTTCCTGGTTGAGTTATGGCCTTGGTAGTGATAACAAAAACCTCCCTGGTTTTGTCGTTTTAATTACGAAGGATAAGTATGGTCAGCCGCTGTATTCCCGTTCATGGGGAAATGGCTTTCTTCCTTCTCAGCATCAAGGGGTACAGTTTCGTTCAGGAAAAAATCCTGTTCTCTATCTTGACAATCCTCCGGGTGTAACCAAACAATTGAGAGAAGAACAACTCGATTATTTGTCTAAAATGCAAAAAGACAAACATGGCGATATAGGTGATCCTGAAATATTGTCTCGTATAAGCCAATATGAAATGGCCTTTAGAATGCAAACTTCAGTGCCAGAGGTGATGGATTTATCCAAAGAACCCGAATCCATCTATGAAATGTATGGTGAGGACAGTAGAACTCCAGGAACTTTTGCTGCCAATTGCCTATTAGCAAGACGCCTAATAGAGAAAGATGTAAAGTTTGTACAATTATATCATCAAGGATGGGATCACCATGGGGATTTACCCAAACTAATCAAAACCCAATGTAAAGAAACAGACCAGCCTACAGCTGCTTTAATTAAAGATCTCAAGCAAAGAGGCTTGTTAGAAGATACCTTAGTTATCTGGGGGGGTGAATTTGGAAGGACCAACTACTCTCAAGGTCAGTTGACCGAGACCAATTATGCCAGAGACCACCACCCTGGTTGTTTTACCATTTTTATGGCGGGTGCCGGAATCAAAAAAGGAATTACTTATGGAGTTACAGATGAATTTGGATATAATATAATTGAAAACCCTGTTCATGTTCACGACTTTCAAGCCACATTAATGCACCTTATGGG
>DBBQ01000007.1 GCA_002292265.1 Flavobacteriaceae bacterium UBA980
GGAACGAATATCCTCCAAAGTAGAGGCATTTTGCTCGATGAGATGACGTGACATCATCCCTCTTGCTTTTTTTGCAAAGAAGGAAATAATTTTGAGCTTTCCGTTTTTGAAATCTTTAAATTCAGGACTAACAACCTGGGTTTCTAGGGCTTTGGTGTCTATCACGCCAAAGTATTCCTTGCTAGCCAAATTGACGACTAACTCCCCTGCTTCCAATTCACTTTGAAGCTGGACTGTTACTTTATTTTTCCAAAATTCATACAGATTTTTATGGGCTCCCACTTGAAAGGAAGTTCCCATTTCCAAACGATAAGGTTGGATGCGATCCAGTGGTTTTAGCAGACCGTATAAGCCCGATAAAATCCGAAGTTGGTTTTGCATCTGACCTATTTTTTCTTCAGCCAAGCCATAAACGTCAAGTCCTGTGTACACATCTCCATTAAAGGCATATACAGCTGCTCTACTTTCACCATTTGACGTTTCGGGAGCAAATTTTTGATTGCGTTCCCAATTCAATTCAGCCAGCTTTTCGGAAATAGACATCAAATTTTGCAGTCCTTTCGGAGTCTCCTTTTTTAACAATTCATTGATCTGAGCAGCCTCTTGAATGAATATAGGAGTGGTAAATTCTGAAACCGGCAAGGGTTTTTTAAAATCCAAGGACTTCGCTGGAGAAATCAATATTTTCATAGAGCTAATTTTTAATTTTCAAATTTACAAGCTTTTCTCACCATTCACAAGAAAGGTAAATTGATACTCTATATGATTCTATTATAAATTCTTATGCTGGGCATAGTGACGCCATTTTTCAACTGCTGCAATAAAGTCGTCTGGCAGTGAAGAGTCAAATTGCATGAGTTTCCCAGAAACAGGATGAATAAAACCTAAAGTCTTGGCATGAAGGGCTTGACGAGGCAAGAGGGTAAAGCAGTTCTCCACAAATTGTTTGTATTTAGAAAAGCTCGTCCCCTTCAAAATGGAATCTCCACCATAGCGTGCATCGTTAAACAAGGTATGTCCGAAATTTTTCATGTGCGCACGAATTTGGTGTGTTCTACCAGTCTCCAACTGACATTCCAACAAAGTGACATAGCCAAAGCGTTCCAAGACTTGATAATGCGTAACAGCCCCTTTACCTTGAGAATTATCTTCAAAAACTGCCATTTGCAATCGATTTTTGGGATGCCGTCCAATAGCACCTGTTATCGTTCCAGCATCTTCTTTTACATCACCCCAAACTAATGCTGTGTATTTGCGTTCTGAAGTTTTATCAAAAAACTGTTTTGCCAAATGCGTCATTGCCGTATCCGTTTTTGCTACGACCAGCAGTCCACTTGTATCTTTATCAATACGATGTACCAATCCAGGACGGTCATTCGCATTTTTAGGTAATTGCTTAAAATGATGCAATAAACCGTTGAGCAAAGTCCCCGAATAATTTCCATGACCTGGATGGACAACTAAACCAGCAGGTTTGTTGAGGACTACTAACACCTCATCCTCAAAAACAACATCCAATGGAATGGGTTCAGGCACCAAGAGGTTTTCATAGGGAGGATGTGAAAAAAGGACTTTAACGGTATCGCCTCCTTTGACTTTGTAGTTGGATTTTACGACGTTGTCACCCACAAATATACTTCCCGCTTTGGCTGCTTGTTGAATTTTATTTCGAGTCGCATTTTCAATTCGCGCCATTAAAAACTTGTCAACACGTAGGGGAGACTGCCCTGGATCTGCAGTAAAAGCGTAATGCTCATAGAGGGAATCCGAAGAAGATAATTCTTCTGGCACACTGGGTTTATCGTTTTCCATTGCCCAAAACTAAATCAATTTTACTGGTTTTAGGCAATAGCATTCCCGGTTCGATTTTCTTGCCTTGAAATTGAATTTCAAGAACCATATCCTTTCCGATATTGTCTTGGTAGGTATATTCTCCCAGTTGAAACCCAGTGGATTTTAGTAAGGATTCAGCATTTCGCTTAGTGATTTGAATCAAATTCGGAACTGTCACTTTTCGATACCCTGAGGGATTTACGGTCAAATAAATTTTTCGATTTTCTTTCACTTCACTCCCAGCGTCAGGAAGATGAGAAATCACAGACAAGGGAGGTAAACTCGGCACAAAACGGGTAGAATCAATGACCTCATAACGTAAATTTTCTTCTACCATCAGACTCGGTAAAGCAGTGATGGGGATCCCTTCTAGGTCCGGGACGATGAGATATGAATTGTGTTTGGTAATAATTTTTAACCCAAAAGAAACGACAAAAAACAATACTCCTGTTGTCAGTCCAATGTAAACAAGCTGCTTGAAAAAAGATTTACTAAATAAAAAACGTAAAAAATTCATTGTAAAGTTTCGCAGTCAAAGATAATAAAACCTTGGCTTTTTGGTTGCTTTGAAATGCTATACCTTTGCAAAAGAAGTAAAATCAATGGATAAAAAAAAAGTCGGTGTAGTTTGCGGAGGGACATCCTCTGAGCGTCAAATTTCACTACAAAGCGGCGCTACTGTTTTTACCCACCTCGATCGCGAGCGATGGGAAGTTTATCAGATTGTCCTTTCCAAAGAAACTTGGACCGCCACAGACGATGCTAAAAACACCTACACGGTTTCTAGAGGAGATTTTTCTTTGCATCATTCGAATACAACTATCCATCTAGATTTGATTTTTAACCTCGTACACGGTGCGATGGGAGAAAACGGTCAATTGGCCGCACTTTGGGAGCTTTTGGAAATCCCTTTTTCCAGCTGTGACAGTTACAATGCAGCACTAACCTATAACAAAAGAGACTGTCTTTCAGTAGTTCGTGAATGGAAGATCCCAACCGCAAAACACTATTCCTTAGATCAAGGCGATTTGCTAGATAGTGACACCATCGTAACCCAGGTGGGACTTCCTTGTTTTATCAAGGCCAACCGAGCCGGAAGTAGCTTTGGGGTGTACAAGGTGCATCAAAAAGAAGAACTGATCCCTTCTATTGAAAAAGCATTTGCCGAAGATTCTCAAATCCTTATCGAAAGTGCTTTGGAGGGCAGGGAATTCTCTGTAGGTGTCGCTGCATTTGACGGTAAAATTCAAGTGCTCCCCATCACTGAGATTCGTACTGAAAATGAGTTTTTTGACTATGCAGCAAAATACGAAGGAGAGGCACAAGAAATCACTCCTGCAACAATTTCAAAGGATTGGGAAAAATCCTTGGTTGAGCTTTCGAAAAAAATATATTCTAAAATGGGTTTAAAAGGAATTGTTAGAAGTGAATATATAGTTATTAATGAGGTTCCTCATCTTTTGGAAATCAATTCAGTTCCTGGGATGACCGAAAAAAGCATTATCCCACAACAGGTCGAAGCACTCGGGTTGGGACTTTCCCATTTTTTGACAAAAATCCTAGAAGAAACCGAACATCACTTTAAATCCAACTGACATGAAACGCTTTGTATTTCCAGGCTCTTTTGACCCCATTACTTTAGGGCACCAAGACATCATCTTGCGCGCGCTTCCCCTGTGTGATGAACTGATTATTGCTGTGGGCGAAAATTCAGAAAAAAAATACCTCTTTTCATTAGAAGAACGCATGGCGTTTATTTCCAAAACCCATGCTCACGATCCTAAAATCAAAGTGGAATCATTTCAGGGTTTGACGATTAATTTTTGTGAAAAAGTAAATGCTACAGCCTTAGTAAGAGGTCTTCGAAACCCCGCTGATTTTGAATTTGAAAAAAGTATTGCTCAAATGAATCGAAGGTTGTCTGGTATTGAAACTCTCTTTTTGCTTACCGCTGCAGACTATTCTTATATTAGCAGTAGTATTGTAAGAGAAATTATCCTCCACCAGGGGGATTATTCTTCCCTAGTTCCAGAAGCGGTTTGGAAACGAAAATAGACCCCTAGTTTCGCTGTGCTATTTAATGGTATCAATAATGAGTTTAATGTTTTCGTAGGCGTTTTCCATTAACTTTGGAATTTCCGCTTTTGTTTTCCATTCTGCCCGTTTGATATTTTCTTCTAGTTGAGGTACTAAGGGACCGCTGTACGAAGATTTCATCAAAAACCAGTTGGTTTTTTTGATTTTGAATTTTCCGTTGGCGTTATAAATGTGATAGGTCATGGGCAGTGGTTTTTTAACTATTAAATCGGCTACTCCCGTTTCCTCCATGACTTCTCGAACAGCTGCCTCAATGATGACTTCCTTTTTTTCTGTTTTTCCTTTGGGTAAATCCCATTTGTTGTTTCGATGAATAAATAAAAAGCTTCCATTGGTGTGTTCTACCAGTCCCCCAGCAGCTTCTACAATAGGAAACATTTTAAAAAAGTGCTTTTCAATTTTAACAGGTTTTGGATGATATAGGTAAATGGCCTGTACCGCCTTATCCCGAAGGGCCTTCATTATAGACTTGGAGTTCGCGTATTTCACAAAAAACAAAGGCGTTTGTTTTGAACTTTTACTCAAATCTGTCGTAAAATGAAGAGGCTTTTGATTGTAAAAAACTTTATACATTTGTGTATGATTTTTAATAAAAATATAGCGCAGCAAACCGCCCAACATCTCCTACAAATTAATGCAATAAAATTGAATCCTGAAAATCCATTTACATGGGCTAGTGGATGGAAATCTCCGATTTATTGTGACAACCGTATTGCACTTTCTTATCCAGAGGTACGCAGTTATTTAAGTCGTGCACTGGCTCAAAAAATAAAAGAAGATTTTACGGGCACCTATGCAATCGCCGGAGTAGCTACGGGAGCTATAGGCATTGGAATGTTGGTTGCTCATGAGTTAGACCTACCTTTTATTTACGTACGCCCAGAGCCCAAAAAACACGGTCAAAAAAATCAAATTGAAGGACAATTTAGTTCTGGTCAACGGGTTGTGGTCATTGAAGATTTAATCAGTACAGGAAAAAGCAGTCTCAACGCTGTAAAAGCCTTGAGGGAGGCAGGAGCTCAAATCCTGGGAATGAAGGCTCTTTTCACCTACGGTTTTACCTTAGCAGACGAAGCTTTTGAACAAGAAAACGTCGCCTTGCAGACACTCTGTGATTACCCACATTTACTTACTGTTGCTCTGGAACAAAATAAAATTTCTAGCCGACAGCTAGAAAACCTAAAAACTTGGAGAAAGGATCCGGCACAGTGGAGTGCTAAACCTGCTTAGTTTCGTAGCACATCCGAATTTGTTGGGTGTCCTTTTCTACAATCTGATTTTCCTTTAGTTCTAAAATCAGTTTGCCTTCTAGAGTTACCCCCAGGGGTGTGGCCGCTATAATTTCTCCTGCTTCCAAAAAAGAAGTCGTTTTATTGCGTTTCCAAAGTTTACTTTGATAGCGATCTAATAAACGTTTAGACTCGTTAAAATCTGAAGTGTACAATGCATTTTCCAAAAAAGGAAGCAACACCTCCAGAACCTGATTCACTGTGAAATGCTTCCTAGAAACTTGTTTTAAAGAGGCTGCAAAAGGTGCGTAATCGAACGCTTCTTGGCTGATGTTTAAACCGATTCCAATAACAGCAGTTTTTAACTTCCCGCTGTAAAAAAAATTCTCAATAAGAATGCCTCCTATTTTTTGATCACCTGACAAAATGTCGTTCGGCCATTTGATTGCTAAATTTGGAATCTCAAGTGCTTCTTGCGCTTCGATAATTCCCAAGGAAATTACTGCACTGATGAGAAAAGGTGACGGGACGCGAATTCCCTTAAAATCCTTATAAATACTGAACGTTAAGCTATTTTCGGAATCAGATTCCCACTTGTTTTCACGTTGCCCTCTTCCCGAAGTTTGGTCTTTTGCCCAAACCAAATCTCCATCAGAAGCCTGCCCTTTTTTATGCTTGTGTTTCAAATAATCATTTGTAGAGGGAGTGGCATCAAGTTTGATTATGTTAAAATAGCTCATAGAAGTCCGTGTAAGCGACACAAAAAGTAATAAATTTGCAACAAAAGAGCACTATTTAATGGCAAATAAAAAAGAAAATGTAAACCTCCTATTAGATGAAATTATCCGAGGAATTGAAAATGTGAAAGGAGAAGAGATCCAAAAAATGGATCTTAGGGAAATAGAAAATACACCCTGCGCATTTTTTGTTATTTGTAGTGGAAATTCGAATACCCAAGTCAGTGCCATTGTGAACTCTGTTCAGAAAACCGTAAGCAAAGCACTACATGAAAAACCGCTCCATACAGAGGGTCTTGAAGTAGCAGAATGGGTTTTGATTGATTATGTAAACGTTGTAGTTCATGTCTTTCAGAAAAAGACACGAGAATATTATAACATCGAAGAACTATGGGGCGATGCAATCAGTACTCCAATTGCTTCAAACTACTAAAAAAAACTATGAAAGAAGAAAAAAAACCAACCCCCCCAAAGTTTAATATTTATTGGATTTATGGCGCTGTGATCTTTGTACTTCTAGGCTTAAGCCTTTTTGGTGGCAACGATTGGCAAACAATGCAGAAAACCAATATTTCAAACTTTGAGCAGTTCCTCAATGCTGGTGATGTAAGCGAAGTCATTGTGATTCGAAACAAGAGCAGTGTCCGTGTTACCCTCACCCCAGAAGCGTTGAATAAAACTGAACACCAAAATGCTAAATCAAAAAACATCCTTGGACAAGAAAACAGTCAAGGTCCCCACTATCAGTTTGAAGTTGGGAGTTTAGAATTATTTGAAGAAAAATTAGAAAAAGCACGTAGTGAAGGGATTCCTTTTCGTTTAGAATTTATCACTATCGAAAACAGATGGCTCGATACCCTTATCGGGTTCTTGCCCATCATCATCATCATAGGTGTTTGGATCTTTTTAATGCGAAGAATGTCTGGCGGAGGGGCTGGAGGTCCTGGTGGGCAGATTTTTAACATCGGTAAATCAAAGGCAAAATTATTTGACAAAAACACAGATGTCAAAGTTACCTTTAAGGATGTTGCTGGTTTAGAAGGAGCTAAAGAAGAAATTCAAGAGATTGTAGATTTTCTTAAAAACCCACAAAAATACACCGTTCTGGGAGGTAAAATCCCGAAAGGAGCCTTATTGGTAGGTTCTCCAGGTACGGGAAAAACATTACTTGCCAAAGCGGTAGCAGGAGAAGCAAAGGTTCCTTTCTTTTCACTTTCTGGATCCGATTTTGTGGAGATGTTTGTCGGTGTGGGAGCTTCTAGAGTGAGAGACCTCTTCAAACAAGCCAAAGACAAATCCCCATCCATCATTTTTATCGATGAGATTGATGCCATAGGGAGAGCGCGTGGGAAAAGTAATATTACGGGCTCTAACGACGAGCGTGAAAACACCCTGAACCAATTGCTCACAGAAATGGATGGATTTGGGACCAATACCAATGTAATTGTAATTGCAGCTACTAACCGAGCGGATGTATTGGATAAAGCCTTAATGCGAGCAGGGCGCTTTGACCGACAAATTTATGTCGATCTACCCGATCTCAATGAGCGTAAAGAAATTTTCAAAGTACATCTAAAACCCCTCAAAACAATTAAAACTTTAGATGTTGACTTTTTGGCAAAGCAAACCCCTGGATTTTCTGGGGCCGATATTGCCAATGTATGTAATGAGTCTGCATTGATTGCTGCGAGAAAAAATAAAAAATCTGTCGGGAAACAAGATTTCCTCGATGCAGTAGATCGAATAGTAGGGGGATTAGAAAAGAAAAATAAAATCATTACTCCAGAAGAAAAAGAAACCATTGCCTATCACGAGGCAGGCCATGCCATAGTAAGTTGGTTGCTGGAACACGCAGCTCCTTTGGTAAAGGTGACTATCGTTCCCAGAGGACAATCCTTGGGTGCGGCATGGTATTTACCCGAAGAACGGCAAATCGTGAGAACGGAACAAATGTTGGACGAGATGTGTGCTGCCTTAGGGGGGCGTGCGGCAGAAAAAGTGATCTTTAACAAAATTTCAACTGGAGCACTTAGCGATTTGGAAAAGGTGACACGACAAGCCAAAGCGATGGTCTCCATTTACGGTTTGAATGATACCCTCGGAAACATTACGTATTACGATTCCTCAGGACAAACGGATTATAATTTTTCGAAGCCATACTCAGAACAGACGGCACAAGTCATTGACAAGGAAATATCAAAAATCATTGAGAAACAATACGAACGTGCAATTGACTTACTCAAAAACTCCCAAGAAAAATTAAAGCAGCTCGCCGACAGACTTTTAGAAAAAGAAGTTATTTTTAAAGATGATTTGGAAAATATCTTAGGGAAAAGACCCTATAAAACAAACAATGAAAAGATAGAAGAAGCAAAAGCACTGAAGCAAAAAAAATGAATTAGAACTCATGGGACTATGGAAAAAATTTTTTGGTAAATCGCCTTCAAAAAAGTCAGAAAAAAGTCCCTTTCTCCCCAAAACTGATGAATCTTTGGATATTCTTTTTACCAAACGTTTTACTTCTAACGGAGGCTTCTTTTTATACAATGACTCTCAAGATCTAGTCCTTTCTAACTTTAACAATATTTGTATTGAAAACGGCTGGGATCCGGATGACGTTGTAACCCTAAACTCAAAGATTGCTCAAGCGTTTGAACTCCCTCATAGAGATTCTTCCTCAGGGAAACTAGATGCTTTTAAAGCACTACTGATAGAGTGTGAATATTTGATTGGTAACACAGGAAAAATCTTACTGAGTAGCCAGCAGATTAATCACTTTAAACTCAATGAACTTCCACAAACACTTATCGTCACAGCGAATATAAAACAACTCACAAGAGATGTGAGCGAAGGGATGACATTGCTAAAAAACAAATACAAAAACACCATCCCTACCAATATAACTACACTCAAAATTAAATCAGAGCCTACAGAGGATAAAAAAAATCTAACCTCTAGGAGTAACACAAAAAACATATATTTGTTACTAAAGGATTTTTAGGTTTTAAATGGATCCACACACCGAGCAGGTCCCGTAAAAGAGAATCATGATAGTAAACTTCACGCCCCAGCTAGGGCACTTATTTGAAGTACAAACGATAACAATGAATCGATGAAAGATTTGATTATTCGGAGTATTTCAGGACTCTTGTACGTGGCTTTAGTTATCTCTTCAGCCTTGTACTCAGACCTCAGTTTTATCTTGATTGTGTTCCTCTTTTCTGCCTTAGCGCTCTTTGAGTTCCAAAAGCTCATCGACTATAAAAGCCCCGTTCCTTTTCTCCTTTTTGGCGTAATTGTATATCAATTTTACAATCAAAAATTAGACCCTTACTTCCACCTCAGCTTAATGGGACTCTGCGTAGGAGTTCATCTGCTTTTGACTTATTTTCTTTTCTCAAACAAAAAAATTCAGTTATTACCCCTTCAAAAAACAGGACTCACACTTTTTTACTTAGTTGCTTCAGGCTATGTTATTATCGCAACTTCCTCTCTAGGATCTACTATAGAAAATGGAATTTCAATAAGTATGTACGTGTTGATCTGGGTCAATAACAGTTTTGCTTATCTCGTTGGAAGACGTTGGGGTAAAAAACTTCTTTTTCCCGCTGTATCACCAAAAAAAACATGTGAAGGATTTTGGGGAGGAGCCCTAGCCTGTGTAGTGAGTAGTTTTTTTCTTATCCCCTATCATCCCACCTTTCCTGTTTGGACGTTCCCCACTTTAGCAGGTATTACGGCGGTAGCTGCCACTGTTGGAGATTTGATTCAATCTAAATTCAAACGCCAAGCCAAGGTCAAAGACAGTGGATCACTTATTCCTGGACACGGTGGTTTTTATGATCGGATGGACAGTGTCTTATTCACCGCTCCATTTATTTATTTATTTTTAATGTTTATTCGCTATGTTTCATAAAGAAGGATATCAAATTATCATGACCTCATTTGTAATTGCTGCCGCAATTGCACTTGGAGCTGAATACAAATTGGAAGACCAATATATCTTGAAAATGGTACTCCAACTTTTTGCTCTCATTCAGTTAGTACTCTTATTGCAGTTTTTTAGAAATCCAAAGCGAGAAACACCCATCAATGAAAATCATCTTATTGCACCTGTAGATGGAAAAGTTGTAATCATTCAAGAAGTTTTTGAAAAGGAATATTTCAAGGACCAACGGTTGCAGGTATCTATTTTTATGTCTCCTTTAAATGTCCATGTGACTCGATACACCATGAGCGGCACAGTGAAATTCAGCAAATACCATCCGGGCAAATATTTAGTGGCTTGGCATCCGAAATCTTCCGAACTCAATGAAAGGACTACCATAGTGCTCGAAAACGAGAACTTCGGAGAAATCCTTTATAGACAAATCGCGGGCGCAGTGGCACGGCGTATTGTAAATTATGCAGAAGTAGGTGATTCTGTAGTACAAGGTGAAGATGCGGGATTTATCAAATTTGGATCGCGAGTAGATTTGTTTTTACCTCTAGGCACCCCATTGGATATAGCGTTAAACGACATCGTAAAAGGCGGTGTTCAAACTATAGCCCACAAAGCCTAAAGCGACGAAAGGCTTTTTTCTAGAAGCTCGATTTTTTCTTTGGCGTCTGCTACTTTTTTTCTTTCGTTTGCAATTACCTGTTCAGGAGCGTTGGCTACAAACTTTTCATTGGCTAATTTTTTCTCCACGGAAGCTAGAAAACCTTTCATATACTTCAACTCCTCATTCAATTTTTGGCGTTCTGCCTCAGGGTCTTCCGACGTTTTTGTGGGAATAAAAAATTCAAATGTCCCTACACGAAAACTTCCTCCAAAGGAATCCTCTGAAGGAGAATCATAGACAACCGAACCTATCCCTCCTAACTTGGCAATACATGCTTCATAGGAAAGAGGGGCCTTACTTTTGGTCACAAAAAGTTGAATCTCTTCTTTAAAGGAAAGGTTCTTTTCTTTTCTAAAATTTCGGATTCCTACAATGACCTCCTGAGCCAATGCAAAGGTTTCCACAAGTTTGGGATCTACAGTTTTTGGCTCAGGCCACTCGGAGACCGTTAGGGCCTCTTCTTTTGTTCTGGGCGCTATAAAATGCCAGATTTCTTCAGTCAAAAAGGGCATAAAAGGATGCAGCAAACGTAGATTACTTTCAAAAAGGACAATTATTTTGTCATACGTTTCCCGATCTATAGGGTCGCCATAGGCGGGTTTCACTAATTCTAATAACCAAGAGCAAAAATCGTCCCATACCAACTTATAAATCGACATCAATGCATCTGAAATTCGATATTTATCAAAATTTTCATCAACCCAGGCCAAGGTTTTTTGAAAATGATTTTCATACCACTGCAATGCCTCCAACGCAACGGGTGTAGCTGCCTTTTTTTCGTCGATTTCCCACCCTTCGATCAATCGGTAGGCATTCCATATTTTATTGGCAAAATTTTTCCCTTGTTGACAAAGACTTTCATCAAACAACAAATCATTTCCGGCTGCAGAGCTTAACATCAGACCTACACGAACCGCATCGGCGCCGTACTCTTCGATCAGCTTTAAAGCATCGGGAGAATTGCCCAATTGTTTGGACATCTTCCGACCTTTTTTATCGCGCACCAAACCGGTAAGATAGACTTTAGAAAAAGGAGGTTGTTGGCGGTATTCATATCCCGACATAATCATCCGGGCAACCCAAAAGAATAAAATATCTGGACCGGTCACAAGATCTTGCGTAGGATAGTAGTATTCGATTTCTTTATTATTAGGGTTTCTGATTCCATCAAATACAGAAATGGGCCACAGCCAAGACGAAAACCAAGTATCGAGTACATCTTCATCTTGGTATAAATCGGCAAGTGTTAACTTTTCATCATTTGTAGCTTTCTGAGCTTTTTTCAAAGCGTCTTCGGGGGTGGTTGCTACAACAAAGTCCTCTTTTCCTTTCCCGAAATAATAAGCAGGGATACGTTGTCCCCACCAGAGTTGTCTTGAGATATTCCAATCGCGGATGTTTTCCATCCAGTGGCGATACGTGTTTTTAAATTTTTCAGGAACCAATTCTATTGCTCCAGAATCTAAAACAGCCTCAAGCGCAGGTTTGGCTATCGCTTCTGTTTTTAAAAACCACTGATCTGACAAGCGGGGTTCAATAACGGCTTTGGTCCGTTCTGAGGTTCCCACCTTGTGGACATGAGTCTCTGTTTTAACTAAAATTCCGAGTTCCTCTAACTCGTTTACAATTTTTTTACGCGCTACAAACCGATCCAAATCTTCAAACTTCAATCCGTACTCATTCAAAGTCCCATCCGGATGGAATATGTCGATTACTTCGAGCTGGTGTTTTTCCCCAAGAATTTTATCATTTTCGTCATGAGCAGGAGTTACCTTCAGACAACCCGTACCAAAATCCATGGTAACATATTCATCTTCTATAATGGGCACTTTTCTATCGGTGAGGGGAACCCACACTTCCTTTCCTTTTAAGTGTTTGTAGCGGTCATCTTCCGGATTGATACACACGGCAGTGTCACCCAAAAGAGTTTCCGGGCGGGTAGTTGCAATGACCACCTTTTCATCAGAATCCACTACTTGATAGGCGATGTGATAAAGAGTACCAGATTTTTCTTCATAGATCACCTCTTCGTCTGAAAGGGTAGTTTGGGCTTCAGGATCCCAATTTACCATTCGATACCCTCGATATATCTGTCCTTTCTCATAAAGATCAACAAAGACTTGGATGACAGATTCGGACATCTCAGGATCTAAAGTAAACTTGGTTCGATCCCAGTCACAACTACATCCTAGTTTTTTAAGTTGCTCTAAAATAACCCCTCCATATTCATGAGTCCATTCCCAAGCATGTTCCAAAAACACTTCTCGGGACAAACTACTTTTTTCAATTCCTTGCTCTTTGAGTTTTGCAACCACCTTCGCCTCGGTAGCAATGGAAGCATGATCCGTTCCTGGGACCCAACAGGCGTTGAAGCCTCTCATCCGCGCACGACGAATGATAATGTCTTGAAGGGAATTGTTTAACATATGCCCCATGTGCAAAACTCCTGTGACATTAGGGGGTGGAATGACGATAGTGTAAGGCGTCCTCTCGTCTGGTTCTGACTTAAAATAGGCGTTTTTTTGCCAGTAGTCGTACCATTTGCTTTCTACGCTTTGAGAATTGAACTTGGAAGGGATTTCCATAAAGAGGTTTGGTCTAATTTTTGTTTACAAAAGTAGGGACACTTGTGCTAATATTAAAAGCCAAACGGTCCTATTTAAAAGAAATACCCTATTTTTAAATTCTCAAAATCAATAGTATGAAAACCAAAAACTACTTATCTGTAATTTTTCTATTAATCAGCGTTGCCTTGTATGCTCAAGAATCAGGGCCAAAAATCAGTTTTGAAACCACCCTTATCGACTACGGGACTGTGGAAAGAAACAGTGACGGCAAACGTACATTTAGTTTTGAAAACTTAGGAAATCAAGAACTTATAATCAAAAATGTACAGTCTAGTTGTGGGTGTACCATTCCCAAAAAGCCCGATGGACCCATAGCACCCGGTGAAAAAAGTGAAATTATAGTACGTTATGACACAAACCGTCCGGGACCTTTTCGTAAAACCATAACGGTAACGACCAACGCGGAAGAGAACCCCATTGTTGCTTTAAAGATAAAGGGAACTGTTCAACCCCAATAAAATACTAACCGGCGGGAAAAGGAGAATTTTAAAAGCGCTTGATCTTTACTACTACTTTATTTGATACACATAAGATTGTGTTTCAGGTGATTTTTTAGCATTTTTGTATTTTATTAGAAGGCATGCCGCACTTATCCAAAAGAGGAACAGAACTCCCTACCTCACCCATCCGAAAACTCGTAGTCTTTTCCGACGAAGCCAAAGCTAGGGGAATTGAAGTTTTACATTTGAACATTGGTCAACCTGATATCGAAGCTCCAAAAGCTGCTCTTGAAGCGGTTCGAAACACGCCGCTTAAATTATTACCTTACGGGCCTTCTCAAGGGGAATTGTCCTATCGTAAAAAACTAGCAAAATACTACAGTAAACATCAAATTGAGGTCAGTTCAGAGGACATTCTCGTTACCACAGGTGCTAGCGAAGCCCTGACTTTTGTGCTGAATTCCATCTGTGATGCAGGTGACGAAATTATTATTCCAGAACCCTTTTATGCCAATTACAACGGCTTTGCCAGTGCTGCCAGCGTGAAAGTAGTTCCTGTGATTTCGGAGTTCAATTCTCAGTTTCAACTCCCTGCCCTAGAAAATATTAATGAAAAAATAAATTCAAAAACCAAAGCCATCCTACTGTGCAACCCCAGTAATCCTACAGGCTATGTTTACAGTCAGTCCGAAATCAGCACCCTTTGTGAGTTGGCTGTATCACACAATATTTTTTTGATTGTAGATGAAGTCTACCGTGAGTTCATCCACGGGGATATTGAACACTACTCTGTACTTCAACACCCCAAAGGCGCAGCACACACCGTTATCATTGATTCGGTCTCCAAACGCTATAGCCTTTGTGGAGCGCGGGTAGGATGTATTGTCTCAAAAAATAAAGCACTTATCCAAAACCTCCTCAAATTTGCGCACCTTCGACTTTCTCCACCTACCTATGCACTAATCGCAAGTGAAGCCGCACTAGATGCTCCAGACAGTTATCTAGAAGGTGTAATTGCAGAATATGGCAAGCGTAGAAAAGTATTGATTGAAGCGTTGGAACAAATTCCAGAGGTAGAAGTATCCCACCCCATGGGTGCTTTTTACTGTATAGCAAAATTGCCTGTGGATGATGCTGAGGCGTTCTCCAAATTTCTGTTGACTTCTTATCAAGATCAAAACCAAACAGTCATGTTGGCTCCTGCTACAGGCTTTTACTCCACCCCTGGTATGGGGAAAAATGAAGTTCGAATCGCTTTTATTTTAAATAGTGACAAACTCCTTCGTGCTGCCAAAATTTTAGAGCTAGGTCTTCGTGCCTACAAGAAAATTCAATTGGAAACGCTTGTATGATGGAGCGCCACTTTTCGTTAAAAAACTACAACTCTTTTGGGATTGAAGTTGAAACGGAATTCTTTGCTGCTATTTCCAATGAAGCAGAATTAATTGAAGTTCTCAAATCCAATGGAAATAAACCCTTTCGGGTTTTAGGAGGAGGAAGTAACGTGTTACTAACAGAAGACTACAAGGGCCTCACTTTGGTGATGCAAAATAAAGGGATTTCCATTCTAGAAGAAACTGCATCCCATGTGCTTATCGAGGTGCAGGCGGGAGAAAATTGGCATGAGCTTGTACTATGGGCGCTGGAGAATGATTTCGGAGGAATTGAAAATTTGGCTTTAATTCCAGGAAGTGTCGGTGCGGCACCCATCCAAAATATCGGAGCCTATGGAGTTGAATTGAGTTCCGTGTTTCACCGATGCAAAGCGCTGGATTTAGAAAGTTTATCCTTTAACGAATTTGACAAAGCCGCCTGTGAATTTGGTTACCGTTCTTCTGTTTTTAAAACCCATCTAAAAGGGAAAGTCATCATTACACGAGTTCAATTCAAACTTTCAAAAAAAACCCATCAAACACATACACAGTACGGCGCCCTACAAGCTTCGCTCCAAGGAAAAGAAATGAGCATTCAAAACATTGCTGCTTCTGTGATTGCCATTCGAAAGTCCAAGCTGCCCGATCCCGCTCAAATCGGAAATAGTGGTAGTTTTTTTAAAAATCCTGTGATTCCTGTGAATCAGTTTAAGCAACTCCAGGAAAACTATCCAGAAATACCCCATTACCCCGACACAGCAGAGAAGATTAAAATCCCAGCAGGATGGCTTATTGAAAAACTAGGATACAAAGGCAAACGTTTTGGTGATGCAGGAGTCCATGAAAAACAAGCACTTGTATTGGTTAATTATGGCAACGCAAAAGGGGTAGAACTTTTAAACCTCGCCCAGCAAATCCAAGAGCAAGTACTTCAAAATTTTGGGGTTCAACTAGAAGTCGAAGTGAACATCTTCTAAAAAATCCTATTCTCTATTTTTTGAATCGATCCAAATAGTAATCGGGCCGTCATTGGTTAATTCCACTTGCATATCTGCTCCAAAAGTACCCGTTACAATCTTACTGCTGAGTGATTCTTGTGCCTTTTGGACAAACAATTCGTAGAGCGGAATGGCCTGTTCGTGTTTGGCGGCTCTGATGTAGGAAGGGCGATTTCCTTTTTTAGTAGCTGCCATTAGAGTGAATTGGCTGACAACCATTAGTTCTCCCTCCACCTCTAAAAGAGAGCGATTCATAACCCCCTGAGCATCTTCAAAAATGCGCAAGTTCAAAACTTTATTTACCAACCAAAAAACATCTGCTTCTTCATCAGCATGTTCGATTCCCAACAAGACCAATAGCCCTGGTCCTGAAGATCTCTTTTCTTTTTGATCGATCAGTACTTGTGCGTACTTTACTCTTTGAATTACGGCTCTCATATCACATTCTATAAGGGTTGTCTCCTGCTAAAAGCTGCAAATAACTTTCATGTCTGCTCTGCGAAATAGTTCCTTCTTGTACTCCAGCTAATACAGCACATTGTGGCTCATTTTGATGTAAACAGTTGTTGAATTTACAGGCTGTTTTACGCTTTAAAAATTCTGGGAAATAAGTCCCAATTTCCTCAGGGGCCATATCCACCACTCCAAATCCTTTGATTCCAGGGGTGTCAATGATTTTAATCCCATCCTGAAGAGCATACATTTCCGCAAAAGTAGTCGTGTGGGTTCCCTGTTGATGCTGTTCGGAAATAGAGGCTGTTTTTAAATTTAAATCGGGGTCAACTGAATTGATCAATGTGGATTTCCCAACCCCGCTATGCCCTGAGATCATCGCGATTTTATTTTTCATAAGCGTGCGGACTGTTTTTATGTGCAAGCCTGTTTTTGCTGATATTTCAAGAGTTTGATATCCAATCCCATCATATACCCTTTTTAGATTTCGCAAATCTTCTAACTCAGACTCCGTGTAACTATCTATTTTATTAAACAGCAAAATAGCTGGGATGTGATACGCTTCAGCGGTAACCAAAAACCGATCGATAAAGGCGGGAAAGGTAGGCGGATTGTTTAAGGTAACCATCAAAAAAACTTGATCAATATTGGAAGCGATAATGTGGGTCTGTTTGGAGAGGTTTACTGACTTTCGAACAATGTAATTTTTTCGTTTTTCGATTTTAGTTATGTTTCCTTCTCGTTTTTCTGCATCTTCCACCACCTCAAAAAAAACGTGATCTCCAACAGCTACAGGATTGGTACTCTGTATCCCTTGAAGACGCATTTTACCCTTGATTCGACAGGTGTAGAAATCACCCTCTGACTCCACAGCATAACGGCTCCCAGTAGATCGATAAACAAGCCCTTTTTTCAATGGTTTTATTTGCAAAGTAACAGTTTTTTTTTCAGCCCATCCCCCTCCCCTTAGAGTCTGTGAATTTGTATCTTTGACAAAACAACTTACATGGCCCAAAAAACTCTATTACTAATTTTAGACGGATGGGGAAAGGCTACCGATCCCAAAGTTTCCGCAGTTGATCAAGCCCAAACTCCGAACATCAATGCATTCTATACTAAGTACGCACACAGCACCCTCAGAACGGATGGGGAACATGTTGGTCTCCCAGAAGGTCAGATGGGAAATAGTGAAGTTGGACATATGAATCTAGGAGCTGGAAGAATTGTTTATCAAGATCTTGCCAAAATCAATCTTGCCGTTAAAAACAATAAACTACGTGAGGAAAGCGTCTTGACAGACAGCTTAAACTATGCTAAAAAAGAAGGAAAAAAAGTACATCTCCTCGGGCTCCTCTCCGATGGGGGCGTCCATTCCCATATCAATCATCTGGAGGGATTATTGGAACTCATTAGTACGTATGAACTGGATCAAGTTTTTCTTCATGCCTTTACCGACGGACGCGATGTCGATCCTCAATCAGGAATCAATTTTATAGAGCGTATTGAAAAAAAGATGGAAAAAACGGGAGGTCTTTTCGCCTCTGTTATCGGTCGGTATTTTGCGATGGATCGAGACCAACGTTGGGAGCGTGTAAAAGAAGCTTATGATCTTTTAGTACACGGAAAAGGACAGCCAACTGAGGATTTTAAAATGAGTTTGGAAAAAAGTTATGCAGAAGGAGTAACCGATGAATTCATCAAGCCCTTGTACAAATCTGCTCCTGACGGAAAAGCAGTCACGACCCTAGAAGACGGTGATGTCGTGTTGTTCTTTAATTTTAGAACTGATCGAGGTAGAGAGCTGACCCAAGTTCTTTCTCAAAAAGCATTTCCTGATTTTGAAATGAATCCCCTCAGTCTTCGGTATGTAACCCTGACTAACTACGACGAATCTTTTAAAAATGTAGCAGTGGTTTTTGATAAGGACAATTTGACCGACACTTTGGGGGAGGTACTCTCCAAAGCTGGGAAAACTCAAGTTCGAATCGCAGAAACCGAAAAATACCCGCACGTAACCTTTTTCTTTAATGGAGGAAGAGAAGCACCTTTTGAGGGTGAAGAACGAATTTTGTGCCCCTCTCCTAAAGTCGCCACTTACGATTTAAAACCCGAGATGAGTGCTTATGAAATTCGGGACGCCATTATCTCTAAAATTCAGTCAGATGCTCCAGACTTTATCTGCCTAAACTTTGCCAATCCAGATATGGTAGGCCATACGGGAGATTTAAAAGCAGCTATCAAAGCCTGTGAAGTAGTTGACGAATGTACTGGAGCTGTAGTGAAAACCGCGCTGGAACACGAGTATGCAACCCTTATTATTGCAGATCATGGAAATTGTGAAACGATGATTAATCCAGATGGAAGTCCAAATACTGCACACACCACCAACCCCGTTCCTGTCATTTTTGTGGACCCTGAAATGAAAAAAATAAAAGAAGGAATTCTTGGTGATATTGCCCCAACTATCTTAGATTTAATGAAAATTGAAGTCCCAAAAACAATGACCCAAAAATCTTTAGTACTAAAATCATGAAAACAAAAATTCTTTTTTTAATTGTCCTGTTCTCTGCTTTGGGATGTAAAAGCATCGGAAAAGCAAAACCACAAGAGCCTCTAGAGGTTCAAACTCTCATCGGTGAAGAAGGAGAAACGGTGGTTTTAGGATCCATGAATCGTGCGAACTTAAATACAGAAGAATTTAAAGCATGGTTTGATCCTACCTATGCCAGTCAAAAAATCCCCGAAGGATGGACCAAAGAACATCTCCCCTTGGCAAAAGATTTAACCTTTAAACTTTTTCTAGGCACATGGTGCGGTGACACCCAACGGGAGTTAGGTCCCATGTTTAAAATCCTAGATGCTCTGGAGGTGGATCAAAATCGCATTAAAATGTACAGTCTCTCAGAATACAAAGACAGTCCTGATGGGCTGGAAAAAGAGTATGACATTCTAAACATCCCTACTTTGATCTTTATGGAAAATGGAAAAGAAAACAATCGCATTGTAGAGTTACCTGTGGTCTCTCTTTTAGATGATTTTTCAAAAATTTTAAAAAAACAGCCCTACCAAAACGCCTACGCCGATTTTTGATATGGCAGCAATAGTACTAAAAACCCTAGAGGAAATCGAGCTGATTCGAGAGAGTGCCTTGATCGTCTCTAAAACTTTGGGAGTTCTGGCTTCAGAAATCAAACCTGGAGTTACTACTCTTGCTTTGGATCAAATTGCAGAAACACATATTCGCGACCTCGGTGCTGAACCTGGTTTTCTTGGGCTTTACGACTTTCCCAACACCCTTTGCATGAGTCCTAATGCTCAGGTGGTACATGGTATTCCTAATGATGTTCCTCTAGAAGAAGGCGATATTATTTCCATCGATTGCGGTGCCTTAAAAAATGGCTTTTACGGGGACCACGCCTACACTTTTGCCGTAGGTACCCTCGATCCAGAGGTAGAAAAATTACTGAAGGTCACAAAAGCCTCTTTATACGAAGGTATTCGAACATTTAAAAAAGGAAATCGCCTTGGTGATTTAGGCTTTGCCATTCAGGATTTTTGTGAAAAAGAAGGCTATGGTATCGTCAGAGAATTGGTAGGACATGGCTTGGGAAGCGTAATGCATGAAGGTCCTGAAGTACCTAACTACGGGCGTAGAGGAAGAGGAAAACAGTTTGTTGATGGTATGGTTTTGGCCATCGAACCGATGATCAATCAAGGGACACATCGGATCAAACAACTGAAGGACGGCTGGACGATTTTAACCGCTGACGGAAAAGCCAGCGCCCATTTTGAACACAATGTTGCCCTGATTGACGGGGCACCCGAATTGCTCTCTAGCTTTCAATACATCTACCAGGCATTAGGGATCCAAAGTGACGAAGAGGAAGCCTTTAGAAAAGAACCTCTGGTTTTATGAAACTGTTGCTGAACTTTTTTCCTAGACCCTGGTTAATCCATCTTAGTATCTGGTTCCGTCCCCTTATCAAATGGTATTTTAAAGGACATCGGTTTACAGATCCTATAGATGGAAGCTCCTACCGACGGTTTTTACCCTATGGCTACCAAAAAATTAGAGAAAATGCGCTTTGTCCAGGAACTTTATCTCTTGAAAGACACCGTTTGCTATGGCTCTACTTGGAAAGAGAAACCTCTTTTTTAACGGATTCCATCAAAGTATTGCACGTGGCACCCGAACAAGTTTTCTATCAAAAATTTCGCTCTTTCTCGCATTGGGATTACACCACTACTGACCTCTATTCTCCCCTGGCAGACGTAAAAGCCGATTTGCGCAAGCTTCCTTTTGAAGACCATGCTTATGATCTTATTCTTTGTAACCACGTATTGGAGCATATCCCAGATCACCTTCAGGCTCTAAGTGAGTTGTATCGGGTTTTAAAAAAAGGCGGAACTTTAATTGCACAAGTTCCCCTAGACTTAAATCGAGAAAAAACTTTTGAAGATCCTACCATAACTGACCCTCAAGAACGAAGTCGTATTTTTGGACAATACGATCATGTTCGGATTTATGGTAAAGACTATTCTGATTTTTTAAACCAAACAGGATTTAGTTCCCAATGTATTCCCTACACAGAGCAGTTGACAAAGAAAGAAATTGACACCTACGCCCTTCAATACGACAGCATCCCCGTAGCTAAAAAATAAGTCGAAAATCACTCCCGAAAAAAACCAGAGGAATAAAACTCTTCTACGGTTCCGTCCTCCGTTTCAACTATCCAATAGGCTTCTAAATTGGATTCTCGTTCGATCAAAGCTCTACTTTTTTCCAAAGGCATCACCATTAAAGCTGTAGCAAAGGCGTCAGCCTCCATACAAGTAGGCGCAGTGACCGAGGCACTCAAAACTTCTGTAGGAAATGGATTTCCCGTTTTGGGATTGATGGAATGTACCAATCGTTTGCCTGTGGTTTTATCAAGTTTATACTTTCTATAATTCCCAGACGTTGCCAGGGCTTGGTTTGTCAAAGGGACAACAGCAATAAAGCTTCGTTCTTCTGTCTGTCTGGGATCATCGATGGCTACCTTCCAAGATTGCTGTGACTTGGGACTGAGTCCTTCCGCCACAATTTCACCTCCAATTTCAACTAAAAAAGAGGTACTCCCATTTTCTCGCAGCAAATCAGCAATTACATCTACAACATAGCCTTTTGCCAGTGCATTAAAATCAAAATACACTTGTGGATGTTCCTTCTGAACCGTTTTTTTTGGGGTTAACTTTGTTTTGTTCCAACCGGTATAGATCAAAATCTCATCTCTTTGCTCTTCAGAAATAGGGGTGAAGCTGGTGTCGGGTCCAAACCCATAAGCATTTACCAAAGCCCCTACCGTAGGATCAAAATACCCCTGGGTTTTTTCCCAAACCTCAGAAGCCATTGCATATACTTTTTCAAAGTGTTCATCTACTTGAATAAGACTATCTCCTCTATTGATTTTTGAGATTGCAGAATCCTCCAAATACGTGGACATTGAAGCGTTCATCAGGTCAATGACGGAATCAATCTCGCGCTGCAAGACCTCGGCCTTTAGAGAAGGACTTAAATAAGTAACCGAATAGCTCGTGCCCAAAGCAAAGCCGCTGATTCGTTGGGTCTCATTTTCTTGAGTGGGTTGACAACCGACAAAAAAAAGAAGGAGTAAAAAACTATAAAATTTGTTCCAGTCCACTGAAATTGACCACATAGGGATTGTTTTTGTTTAAAGGGAGGTTGTAATCTTTTGCATGTGCGAACCCTACACCGGCAAAATAAAGTTTTGCGCTGTTTTTTTCGGCGTGAATTTTTACTTTCCCCATTCGTTCTTGATTGTAGGTCCTAGGTGATTTTGGATACAAACATCCTTCCACGACAACAAAATAGAGTACTTTATCCTTAACACAGACAAATTGAGGAGAACGTTTCATCTCAGAGTTGACCGCCAAAAACTCATACCCCTCGGCTTCTAAAAAACCTCCTACTTCTTGCATGGCCAGTTGATGAATCTCTTGTTCACTTAATGCTTTCATACAGTGACAAAAATAAGTCAAAAAGCTTCTAACACTAGCTATTTCAAATAATTTATGTAATTTAAAATCTCTAAAAATAAAATTATGAACTTGACCAAAACCCCCTTATTTGTTGTGTTTTTCATACTTATTACGTCATGTAAAAACCAACCCTACCAAACACGAACAGCTACTTCAGAAGGTTATACCTATGAATATGTCACAGATGATCCGACTCAAACTCGAATTTACACTTTAGAAAACGGTTTAAAAGTTTACCTGAGTAGATTTGAAAATGCCCCCAGAATTCATGTCTTTACAGCAGTGAAAGCAGGAGGAAAAAACGATCCTAAGAACAACACAGGCCTTGCCCACTACTTAGAGCACATGATGTTTAAAGGGAATCAATATTTCGGAACGAAAGATTACGAAGCAGAGAAGCCCCTACTGGACTCTATTGAACAGTTGTTTAATAACTATGCTAAACTCAAAGATCCAAAACAACGTAAAGCCATTTATCAAAATATCGACAACCTATCAAATGAAGCTGCCTTACTCGCAATTCCAAACGAATACGACAAGATGATCTCTATGATCGGAGGTAAACGATTAAATGCATACACTACCGAAGATCGCACCGTATACACGGTAGACATTCCCTCTAATGAGATGGAACGCTTTATCACTCTGGAAGGCCTGCGTTTTAAACAAATTGTAAATCGTCTTTTCCACACTGAACTTGAAGCCGTTTATGAAGAAAAAAACAGGTCTTTAGACAGCGATATTAGAAAACAGTATTGGGCACTTTACCAGAGCCTATTCCCAGGTCACCCTTATGGAGAACAATCGGTTATAGGTACTGTTGAACATTTAAAGAACCCTTCGATAACAGAAATTCGAAACTATTTTGACAAGTATTACCGCCCGAACAATGTTGCTATATGCATGAGTGGAGAGTTGGACTTCGACAAAACAATCGCACTTATTGATCAACATTTTGGTGACTGGGAAGCTAATCCTGAACTCCCTGAACTCAGCTATGAACCTGTTGCAGAAATAACTAGTCCCATTGAAAAAGAAGTACTTGGTCCCGACAGAGAGTCTATTCTCATGGGGTACCGCTTTGATGGAAAAGCGAAAGAGGACCTCATGCGAGTAAACCTCATCGACATGCTGCTATCCAATAGAACAGCAGGACTCATTGATTTGAACCTAGTCCAGAAACAAAAAGTATTAGGGGCTAGTGCTACAGTTAGAGCTATGAATGATTTTTCAATTCACATACTCAATGGGAATCCAAAAGAAGGACAAAGCCTCGAAGAAGTTAGAGATCTACTTTTAGGAGAAGTTGAAAATATTAAAAAAGGTGCCTTTGATAATGATCTTCTCAAAGCTGTGGTAAATGACCTGAAGAAAGGAGTGATGAAACAAGATGATTCCGACTATGCGAACTACTACAGGGCAAACAATATGGTTTTAGCGTATACAAGAGACCTGTCATGGAAAGACCATGTGATTTATTATGAAGAACTTTCTAAAATCACAAAAGAAGATTTAGTCGCTTTTGCCAATAAACATTACAAGGAAAATTATGCGGTAGTGTACAAGCGAACAGGAAAAGATCTAAACACCCAAAAAGTTGAAAAACCTCAGATAACAAAAGTCCCACTAAATCGTGAAGACCGTTCAGAACTCCATATAAAATTGGCAAATCAAGAAACTGCAAAACTCCAGCCTAAATTCTTGGACTACAAAACAGACTTGGAATTCTTCAATATTGGTCCTCTGGAAGTTATTTATAAAGAAAATTCCGATAATGATTTATTCGAATTGACGTATCACTTTAACTATGGAAAAAACCAAGATCCAAAAATTGCATTAGCAGCTAGTCTAATGAATTATGTGGGTGCTGGAAATTTAAGTCCCGAAGACTTGAAAACAGAATTTTACAAACTCGGTGCAGGGTATAATTTTAGCACCTCCACTGACGGAGAAGAAACCCAAATCACCTTGAGCGGCTTGAGTGAGAATATGGAGGCCTCGATAAAACTCTTCGAAAGTCTCTTAGAAAATCCTGTAGGAACTCAAGATGCATTAGACAAGCTTGTAGGCCGTATTCTTAAATCGCGATCGGATGCCAAAAAAAATAAAAACTTGATTTTAAGCAGACAATTATATTCCTATGCAAAGTACGGTGAGGTCAATCCAGCGTCTAACGTGCTTACCTCTGAAGAATTAATGGAAGTTAGTGTTGCAGAATTGACCGATCGAATTAAAGAGTTAACCAAAAAGCAACACCGCATTTTGTTTTATGGAAACCAAGATCAAAAAACCTTAACTAACTTGGTGAAGACCTATCATAAAATTCCCGAAAGCTTAAAAGAAGTAAGCGACGTAGAGACGTATTCAGAAAAAAACTACGGCAAAGAGTATGTCTTTTGGACGCATTTTGATATGGTACAAACGGAAATTATCTTACTCTCCAAGCAAGAACTATTAGACAACGCAAAAACCGCTGCCATCCGCTTGTTCAATCAATATTTTGGAGGAGGAATGAATTCCATAGTCTTTCAAGAAATAAGAGAAGCCCAAGGCTTAGCGTATTCCGTTTTTTCTGCATATAGACAAGCGAACAAACCCGACCAATCTGATTATTTATTCTCCTACATTGGGATTCAGTCGGATAAACAAAAAGAAGCGTTATCCTCTATATTCAGTTTGATTAATAATCTTCCTGAATCTCCACAAGCCTTTGAAATTGGCAAACAAGCAATTTTAAATAAAATTGAAAGTGAGCGCATTACTAAGGCTGGAGTGCTGTACAACTATCTGGCTGCTGAAAAGAGAGGAATTGATTATGACATTCGAGAAAAGGTTTACAACGAAGTCAAAGCCATGGATTTAGAGAAACTAAATGAATTTCACAAAACCTATATCAAGGACAAACCTCATACTATTTTATTGATTGGGAATCGTGACAATATAGACCTCAAAAACTTAGAGCAATACGGAACTGTTAAAGAACTATCTCTAGAGACCCTTTTTGGATTCTAGTATTTCAAGTTATTTCCTCTAAAAAAGATAAAGTCAAAAGCACTACCCAATTGTTTTTGATGTTATTTTTTATTGAAATGGGGTCCTTCTTTCTAAGGAGGAAAGTGAAGTGAAAAAAAAAGAGGCTTTTTTAAAGCCTCTTTTATAAATTATCCTCCGAAATCATCGAAGCGAACGTTTTCTGGTGGAACTCCAAAGTCCTCTGCCATGCGTTCTATCGCTTGATTCATTAAGGGTGGTCCACAGAAATATACTTCAATGTCTTCTGGGGCATCGTGTGTTGTGAGATATTGATCAATAACCACCTGATGCACAAAGCCTGTAAAGCCGTCCCCCTCAGAGTCTAGATTTGCTTTTTCCTTCCAATTATCCTCTTCTACGGGTTCGGATAACGCGATGTAGAATTTAAAATTTGGATAGTCTTTTTCCAAAGCCCTAAAGTGGTCTACATAGAACAATTCTCTCTTCGAACGACCCCCGTACCAGAAAGTTACCTTGCGTCCTGTCTGTAGAGTTCTAAATAATTCGTATAAATGTGAACGCATGGGAGCCATTCCTGCACCCCCACCTACGTAAAGCATTTCTGCATCAGATTCATTTATAAAGAACTCGCCATAAGGACCTGAAATGGTCACTTTATCTCCTGGTTTTTTTGAGAAGATATACGAAGAAGCGACTCCAGGATTGACATCCATCCAATCGTTTTTTGAACGGTCAAAGGGAGGAGTAGCAATTCGAACATTCAACATAATTTCTTTTCCTTCTGCAGGAAAAGAGGCCATGGAATAAGCGCGTTCTACCGTTTCTGTATTTTTCATCACCAACGGCCAAAGCTTGAATTTGTCCCATTCCAATTTGAATTTATCGGGTTCACCAGGATGTTCTTCGGGGTGTGCAGAGATATCAATATCATCGAACTTGACCTCGCATTGGGGAATTTCTATTTGAATATACCCTCCCGCTTTGTAGTCCATTTCCTCAGGAATTTTAACTACAAATTCTTTTATAAATGAGGCCACATTCCAATTACGAACTACGGTAGCCTCGTATTTCTTGATTCCGAAAACTTCTTCAGGAACCTGAATGACCATATCCTCTTTTACTTTTACCTGACAGCCTAGACGCCATCCTTCAGCGACTTCTTTTCTCGAAAAATGTGGTGCTTCAGTAGGTAAAATTTCTCCTCCTCCTTCTAATACCTGACATTTACACTGGATACAAGTTCCACCACCACCGCATGCGGAGGGCAGAAAGATTTTATTATTTCCCAGCGTACTCAAAAGTGTACTTCCAGAAGAAACCTCCACTTGATTGTCTCCATTAATCTGAAGTGAAACAGGACCAGAAGGCAATAATTTTGCTTTGGCTCCCAAAAGCATTCCAACCAATAAAAAAGTGATGGTCAAAAAGACGACGATACTCGCAATAACAACTGTATACTCCATTCTTAAATTATAATTTAATTCCCATAAAACTCATAAAACCTAACGCCATAAGCCCCGTTATAATAAAGGTAATACCTAAACCACGAAGGGGAGCAGGGACGTTAGAGTACGTAATTTTTTCACGAATCGCAGCAATGGCTAAAATCGCCAAAAGCCATCCAATTCCTGAACCGAATCCGTAAACCGCAGATTCTGCGACTCCAGAAAAATCTTTTTGTTGCATAAACAGTGAACCTCCCAATATGGCACAGTTTACCGCAATAAGTGGAAGAAAAATACCTAAAGCTCCATATAGTGCGGGTGCAAATTTTTCAACAATCATCTCAACCAACTGAACCATAGAAGCGATGACCGCGATAAACATGATAAAACTCAAAAAGCTCAGATCCAACTCCGCATAGGAGGAGTTTAACCAAGCCAATGCCCCGGGTCGGAGCAGATAGGTGTCCAGTAAAAAGTTGATCGGTACCGTAATCGCCAAAACGAAGATAACCGCAAGCCCTAAACCTACTGCTGTTTTTACCGTTTTGGAAACGGCTAAATAAGAACACATCCCCAAGAAATAGGCAAAAATCATGTTCTCAATAAAGATACTTTTTACAAATAAATTTAAATATGCTTCCATGTTTAGTTCTTTTCGATTAGGGTTCGGTTTCTGTAGCGTTGCACCCAAATAATGAGTCCTACCGTAATCAAAGCCATAGGCGACAACAACATCAAGCCGTTGTTAACATAACCCATCTCATAAAGGGCATCTGGGATTACTTGATATCCAAATAATTTTCCTGAACCGAACAACTCTCTAAAAAAAGCCACTAAGATGAGGATGAATCCATAACCTGCGGCGTTACCAATCCCATCTAGGAAGGATTTCCAAACCCCATTTCCTAGGGCAAAAGCTTCTAAGCGTCCCATCACGATACAGTTGGTAATAATCAATCCGATAAAAATGGAAAGCTCTTTACTTACGTCATAGGCAAATGCGCGTAGCACTTGGTCAACCAAAATCACCATGGAGGCAACGACGACCAATTGCACGATAATTCGGATCCGGTTAGGGATTAAATTTCTGAGTAAAGAGATGATGACGTTACTAGCAGCCATGACCGCCATAACGGAGATACTCATCACCACAGCAGGTTTTAATTGTACTGTAATAGCTAAAGCAGAACAGATTCCCAAAACTTGAACGGTTATGGGATTGTTGTCGTCCATAGGATCTGACAATAACTTCCGATTCTTTTTAGAAAAGAGCGGTTCTTTCTCTTTATTGACAAAGAGAACTGTAGGAGTCTCTTCGGTAGTGGGTTTGTTTTCTTCCATTCGTCTAGTTGTTTAATGCAACAGTATTCTCTTTCGCTTGGAGATAAGGCAAATAATGAGTTAGGCGCTCGAGGATCATGTCAGTCACACCGTCACCCGTAATGGTAGCCCCGGAAATCGCATCTACTTCGTGATCGTCTTTGTCTAAATCTTTCGGGTCATTATTCGTTTTGGAAACGTTGATACCCACGAGATTACCCTTGGTGTCAAATACTTTTTCTCCTACAAAACGTTCTTGAAACCATTGCTGGGTAATCTCTGCTCCCAGTCCGGCTGTTTCTCCTGTGTGATCAAATACCGCTCCTTTAATTGTATTTTTGTCTTCTTCCAAAGCAATGTAACCCCAGATGGCATTCCAAAGTCCCGCTCCGCGAAGAGGGATAATGTAGTACTTTTCTCCTTCCACTTCTGCTTCATACATTGGGAAACGCTGAACAGATTTGGGTTTTTTCAGTTCGTTATTCAATTTAATTTCAAACGCACTTACTTTAGCATCCACAGCTCCAGATTGAGTAAGGGACAGTTCTGCGGTAATGTACTCACGGTACAATTTTTCTGCTTCTTCTCTGTCGGACTCTATCCCAATGGTTGCCAAAATATTTTGCATTTTTTCTTTTCTCACATTAGCATTTTGGAGGTCTTTTAGTGAACTCGCTGTAAAAGCCAACGAAGAAGCGACTACCAATACCATAAGGGTAGCGAATAAAAAGGTGTATGCGTTGCTATCTCGATTCATTTTTTAAGCAGTTTTAAGTTCTTGTGTGGCAGCGGCCCAACGTTTTTTACGCTTTTTGATATTTCCATTTACGACGTAGTGATCTATGGTAGGGGCAAAAACATTCATCAATAAGATGGCAAGCATTACTCCTTCCGGATAGGCGGGATTAAAGACGCGTATCATAATACAAAAAATACCGACTAAAAATCCGTAAATCCACTTTCCTTTGGTAGTTTGCGCTGCAGAGACAGGGTCTGTTGCCATAAATACAATTCCAAAAGCAAATCCTCCTACTACCAGATGATTCATCCATGAAAAACTCATCAATTCGTTGGCTCCCCAAAGGTTAAAGAGTAAGCCCATAACGGCAGCTCCTAAAATTCCACCTGTGATAATACGCCAACTTCCTACTCCTGTTAAGATTAAAATCAAAGCTCCTACTGCTACAAAAAGAGTGGACGTTTCAGCTATGGAACCCGGGATGGATCCTTGAAACATTTCCATCATGGAGTAGTTTACTTCACCCCCAGCAGCAAGCGTACCCAATATGGTTTCCCCAGAAATTGCATCTACATTCCCCGCTTCTGAAACCCAAACTTTGTTTCCCGACATATAGGTAGGGTAAGCAAAAAATGCAAAGGCACGTGCGGTTAATGCGGGGTTTAGAATATTCATTCCCGTCCCACCAAAAGCTTCTTTTGCTACTAATACTGCAAAAGCGGTTGAAATTCCAACCATCCAAAGCGGGATATCTACAGGCATGATCATGGGAATGAGGAGTCCTGTGACTAAATAGCCTTCATTGACTTCGTGCCCGCGGTAAACGGCAAATCCAAATTCGATAGAGAGCCCTACAACGTAAGAAACAATGATCATCGGAACAATCTTCCAAGCACCGTGAATAAAAGCATCCAAGAAGGTAAATGGTGCAGCTGTTTGTATGTAGTACTGATAGCCGGTATTGTAAATTCCATAAATCAAAGCGGGCAACAAGGCAATGATTACCGTTACCATGGTGCGCTTTAAATCTACAGCATCGCGAATATGAGCTCCTTTTTTTGTAGTGTGATTCGGGACAAATAGAAACGTGTCAAACGCATTGATCGCTGGAGCAAATTTTTCAAATTTCTGTCCTTTGCCGAAAGGCTTTTTTAAATTGTCTAAACTTTTTCTAAGAAAATTCATAGTTATTTTATTATCCTACTTCATTAATCATTAATTCAATCCCTTGACGGATGATCTCTTGGGCTTCTAATTTGGATGTATTGGCATATTCCACCAATCCAAAATCTTCAGGAACAACCTCGTAAATTCCCAAAGCTTCCATCTTTTCTATGTCTTCTATCATGCAGGCTTTGATGAGTTGCATGGGATAAATCTCCAAGGGAAATATTTTTTCCATTTCACCCGTTACGACCAAGGCGCGTTCTTCACCGTTGAGGTTGGTATCCACATCAAACCCCTTCCGATTGAAAAGCCTGGAAAAAGAGGTATTGGACAAACTCAAAATATTGTTGTCCTTAAAGGGCAACCATCCAAACATCCGGTAGTTGTTTCCTTCGGGGATCACCGAAACTAAATTGTTATAAAATCCTAAGTACCCAGAAAGATCAGCTTGAGCACCCGTCAGTACATCTCCATTGATAATACGTACATACTCCTGATTCAGCCCTGCTTTTTCTAAAAAAGGAGCCAATGCAGATCCAATAAGCGTCTTAAAGTAAACGGGATTGTCCACAGCGTTTCCAGAAACAGCTATTGTTCGTTGAGGAGAAAAAGTACCCGTACTTATAAATCTCCCTAGGTTTGCAACATCCTCAGCATTGACTGTCCAAACGCGTTCTCCCATGTTTAGGGGCGTAATATTTTGTATGTGTAAACTCAAATTCCCCGCAGGATGTGGCCCCTCAACAGTGTAGTACTGCACTCCCTCTACTGTTTGAAAATATCCCATCTGGACTTTATCTGTTCCCAAAAATATAGGCTGATCTACCAGTTTGTTGAGCAAATCAATTCCCAATTGAAATTCCTTCTGGTCATCTTTTAGCACAAAGCGAAGATCTTCACTCAGAGGGTTCGTCTTGACTGTATTGACAAAAATGGCTTTTGGAGTATCATTGGGATTTGCGATGATACCGTAAGGACGCTGATGAATAAAAGGCCAATTACCGCTCTCCATCAATAGGGCCTTCAATTGCTCCCGATCAATTTTTTCCCAACCCTGAACAGAATGGGATACGGATTTTTGTGTTTTGGAAGCCGATATGCAAATTCTTTCAATTTTTCGTTTGGGACCCCGCTCAATGGCAGTTATTGTACCCGAAACAGGGGAAACAAATTTGATATCGGGATTTTTTTTACTGAAGAAGATCGGAGTACCTGCCTCAACTTGTGCTCCTTCTTTACAAATAAGCTTGGGGATGGTTCCAAAAAAATCATCAGGGTTTAGGGCAAAAGTGGTCGCTGAAGTTGTGTTTTCAAGTCTTTTTTCAGCTTTGCCTTTAATGTTCAGATTCGCGCCTCTGTGGGGTCGAATTCTTTTTATCACTTCCATTAAAAATCTAATTCTAAAATCCTTCAAATTTACTAACTAAACCGCTTTGGAGAAAACAAATAATAAGGGAAATCATCTATTTATATTCATTCTAAATAGCTGTTGAACCTTTTTATATATAAAGCTCTGATTTGGTCAACACAAACTGAACATTTACATTTACCCGTGATGAAAAAAGATTTCTTTGCATTTTTTACAAGTAAAAAAAACTTCTTCCTTGGGATAGGGGTCCTTGTGCTTCAGTTTGCCAATTTGAGAGCTCAAGTGGTATATGAATACGCCCCCCCCGAACACATCAAATCCATCCAATTTTACGGAACCGAAAACACAGAGAATTTTCCTTTAGTATCCTTGGGTGAAAAAATTAATTTACTTTTTGATGACCTCAGGGGTACTGAAGAAGATTATTACTATAAAATTAAACACTTTAACCACGATTGGACTCCTTCTGCTCTTTTTCAAAATGAATACTTAGAAGGTTATGACAATCTTCGGATTGACGACTACAACACTTCGTTCAATACCCTACAAACCTACACTCATTATCGTTTGCAACTCCCCAATGAAGCGGTTCAGTTTAAAGTCTCAGGAAATTATCTTTTAGAAATTTATGACACGTATGATACACTAGTTTTTTCCAGACGATTCTGTCTTTTTGAAGAACAAGCAAGTGTTCAAACAGCGGTTTACAGACCGCAAAACATGAATCGATTCAACACCCATCAGTCCCTTCATTTTTCAATCACACCCTACCAAGGAGTTTTTAGAAATCCAGAACAAACACTAGCTGTGCATTTGCTTCAAAATAGACAATGGGACTCCGACCTTACAGGAATAAAGCCACAATATTTTTCGGGGAGCACTTTAGAGTACCGGTATGAGGCTCCTACACAATACGAAGGGGGGAATGAATTTTATTTTTTTGACACTAAAGACCTCAGAGTGACAAGCCCAAACATCAGTTATATCGAACGGAATCAAGTCTATGAGACTTATTTAAACTTGGATGTTTCACGCCTCAATGTGCCCTATACATTTGCCCCTGATCGTAATGGTGGGTTTCAAATTAGAAATATCATGAGACCCGGAAATCCAAATATCGAAGCGGATTACAGCTTTGTACATTTTAGTCTGGCCGCCGATTTTGAGCTGAATGGAGAAGAAATATACATTTACGGTAGCTTTAACAACTATCACCTCAGCGATGCGAATCGAATGTATTACAATCCCTCCTTAGAAATTTACGAAGGAGTATTGCTTTTAAAGCAAGGTTTTTACAATTATAAATATGTGATCAAACAAGGAAACCTCCTCAATAAAAATGTGTTAAGCGGAACACATGCACTCACCGAAAACGATTATTTGGTCTTAGTTTACTACAGAGCTATTGGTGCCCAATACGATGCTTTGATTGGAATTGGAAGGACAAATTCTTTTGAATTGCAAAATTAGCATCTCTTTCCTGCACAAACAAAGGTTTTTTTAGTACCTTTAATTTGAATTTGACTAAACAACCAGCTGTGATACAACAAATTACAAGAGGGATAAAAATTTCTGTCGAAACAAAATTCGAGGGTAGCTTTCTTAAAGAAAATATACCCCACCATGCCTTCCTCTATTTTATCACAATTGAAAATCAGAGTAAAAATGTAGTCCAACTCTTGTCAAGGCATTGGAAAATCCAAGAAGCTATCAACAGATCCCAATACGTTAATGGCGCAGGAGTAGTTGGGAAAAAGCCGGTACTTCGCCCAGGAGAAACCCACACCTATCAGTCGGGTAGCTTGATCACTTCCCCTATTGGCTCCATGTGTGGAACTTTTATCATGATCAATTTTACAACCGCTAAAAAGTTTAATGTGGAGGTCCCCTGCTTTAAACTCAATGTTCCCTACATTCTCAATTAGGAACGGGTAAAACCTCACTTGTTTTCTCAGGATAAATCAATACTTTTAGCAAAAAAATAATCATGGCTAATCGAATTGCTCAAGTTCCCTATCCCACTAACGAACCCATTTTCTCCTATGCTCCTGGCAGTCCAGAGAAAAAGGAAGTTTTAGAAATGTACGAAAGGTTGTACACTACTACTACAGAAATTCCTATGCGAATCGGAAACCGAGACGTCACTACGGACGAAACAGCAAGTATGCACCCTCCACATGACCACCAGCATCAACTTGGAGTTTACCACAAAGCCAACAAAAAAAATATTGAAGATGCCATTGCCACAGCTTTAGAAGCAAGAAAAGCATGGAGTCAGATGCCTTGGGAGTCTAGAGCAGCCATATTTTTAAAAGCTGCTGACCTCGTAGCAGGACCCTATCGCGCAAAAATTAATGCTGCCACTATGCTAGCTCAATCCAAGACTATTTTTCAAGCGGAAATTGACGCCGCTTGCGAATACATCGATTTCCTGCGTTTTAATGTGCAATACATGCAGGAGATTTATGAAAATCAGCCTGAAAATAGCTCTGGAATCTGGAACCGTCTCAGCTACAGACCCTTGGAGGGATTTGTCTATGCGGTTAGTCCGTTTAACTTCACCGCCATTGCGGGAAATTTATCTGCCAGTGTAGCCATGATGGGAAATGTTGTCGTTTGGAAACCTAGTGATCATCAAGTTTTTTCTGCAAATGTGCTGATGGATGTCTTTAGAGAAGCGGGTCTTCCCGATGGTGTGATCAATATGGTTTTTGGCGACCCAGAAATGATCACCAATACCGTGCTTGAAAGTCCAGATTTTGCCGGGATTCATTACACAGGTTCTACCACAGTTTTTAAAAATCTTTGGAGGAAAATTGGAACTCACATCGATCGGTATCGTTCTTATCCTCGCATTGTAGGGGAAACAGGAGGAAAAGATTTTATTATCGCTCACCCCTCTGCCAACCCAAAAGAAGTCGCTACAGGTATCATCCGTGGTGCTTTTGAATTTCAAGGACAAAAGTGTTCTGCAGCCTCACGAGTCTACCTTCCTCAATCTCTAGCTGAAAAAGTAATTGCCGAAGTAAAATCAGACTTAAAAACCATCTCTATGGGATCACCCGCAGACTTTAAAAATTTCGTCACTGCGGTCATCCACAGAGGGGCCTATGACCGATTGGTCGCCGCTATCGAACAAATTAAAAAAGAACAGGATGTAGAAATTGTAGCAGGAGGAGGCTATGACGACTCCAAAGGTTATTTTGTTGAACCCACCGTGGTACTAACAACAAATCCTCATTACGACACGATGAGCCGTGAACTTTTTGGCCCTTTAGTGACGCTGTATGTTTATCCTGACGCGGAGTGGAGTAACACCTTGAATCTGGTGGATCAAACTTCTGAATATGCCTTAACAGGGGCCGTTTATTCGCAAGATCGATATGCACTGGAAGAAGCGCTTACTGCTTTAGAAAACAGTGCTGGGAATTTTTACATCAATGACAAACCCACTGGCGCTGTGGTGGGACAACAACCTTTTGGTGGTGCTAGAGGCTCAGGAACCAATGACAAAGCAGGCTCGTCCTTAAATCTCTTGCGTTGGGTATCACCCCGACTCATCAAAGAGACCTTTGTCCCTGCATCCGATTATCGTTATCCCTTTTTGGAGGAAAATTAATTCCTCCTTTCAGTGTTACATTTTGAGTGCTCGTTCGTCTTATGAACGAAACGAATACCCCACTCTTATGAAAAATTTGATTTTACTTGCGACATTTTTCGTGTTTAATTTTTTCAGCATTGCTCAAAAAGCACCCAGCACAAAGAACGATGTTGAGTTTCGTGTTTACAAAGAATACGATAAAAAGGGAAACTTGATTCGATACGACTCCACACGTGTTGAAAAGGGACACAGACTTCATAATGCTTTCAATTCAAGTTTCTTTCAGATTCTCTGCCCATTCACAACCTAAGAATGGATTCACTGTTGAGTCACAAAAGAGCTTTTCTTTTTAAAGATAGGGATCTGCTCGACAGCTTAAAAGGACACAAAATGGTTCCCAATATCTCTATTTATAGGAAAGACTCAGTAATGGAAATTCCAAATCATTTTCTTCATTTTAAAAGAGACCTTCAAGAAAAAAATCTGGACTCTATCTTGGATCAACACTTTAACCGGATGGAAAAGTTGTTTGAACAGTTTTTCGAACAAACCGACCAAGCAAAAGAAAACTTAGCACGCGCTAAAGAGCAAGGTGAACCACTTTTTTAGTTTCAAAAAAGGGGCTTTTAAAAAACCGCTTTAATTCATAGTGTTCTGCGATAGGAAAAGACTTCAATTCTTCGGTCAGATCGCCTCCTTTGAGATATAAAATTCCATTCTGTAAAGAATGTTTACTTTCTGGCTTTATCTTTTTTTGTACCCAAGGAACAAAGGACTCCATCCGGGTTACGGCACGGCTCACTACAAAGTCAACTTTTCCAGCAAAGGCCTCAGCACGAAGCTTTTGTGCAGAACTATTTTGTAACCCCAGGGCATGACTTACCTCTTGTACAACCTTCACTTTTTTTCCAATACTATCGATCAATTCAAATTTTACTTCGGGAAATAGTATGGCCAAGGGAATCCCTGGAAATCCACCTCCCGTTCCCACATCCAAAATATGCGTGTTAGGCTGAAACGAAATTACCTTTGCAATCCCTAAAGAATGTAGTACATGACGCTCGTAAAAAGCATCCATGTCCTTTCGGGAAATGACGTTGATCTTTGCATTCCATTCCAGATACAACCCATAAAGCTTTTCAAATTGCTCCTTTTGTAATACGGTCAGTTCGGGAAAATATTTAGTAAGTTCTTCCACAACTTTTTATACTTCTATCGATTTAAAATAAATTTTCTAGTATTTTAGCGTAACAAATATTTTTATGCAAGCTACACAAAGCCTTCGCTTTTCGCGAAAAGACTCCAAAAAATTTTTTAGAACTTTAAATCTTCGGGTTAATCAATATTTTAAAGAAAATAAAATTCAAAAAACTGGGAATTGGAAACTCTACCTGAAATCCCTTGTAATGTTTTCTTTATTAATAGCACCGTATGTACTGGTTTTGTTGCTGGATATCAGCTTGTGGTATAAACTCCCCATGTGTATAGTGATGGGGATCGGCATGGCGGGTGTAGGGATGAATGTGATGCATGACGGCAATCATGGTTCTTTTTCAAAATACCCTTGGGTCAATAAACTAATGGGAAGCAGTATTTATATTCTGGCAGGAAATGTTTTTAACTGGAAAGTACAACACAACCTTTTACATCATACATACACCAATATTCACGGTCATGATGAGGATTTAGAAGCGGGCCGTGTGCTTCGATTTTCAAAACACGCCAAGTGGCTCCCTCACCACAAGTTTCAACATTTCTACTCTGTACTATTGTATGGACTTTTAACCATAAATTGGGCTATTTTTACAGATTTCCAACAAATGAAACGCTACACTGCTCGAAAGCTTTCTTATTTGAACAGCAAGCGCCCAAGTCTCCAATGGACTGGATTGGTTATTTCAAAAGTTGTCTATTTTTTCATTTGGCTGGTCATACCAATGATCTTTTTAAATGCGCCTTGGTGGGCGATACTTATTGGCTTTGTCGTCATGCACTATACCGCAGGGCTTATTCTTAGTTTGGTCTTTCAGTTGGCCCATGTCATGGAAGACGCTGAAATGCCCAAACCGGATGAAACAGGTACAATGAAAAATACTTGGGCCATTCATCAACTTCTGACCACTGTAAACTTTTCAACCAAAAATCGATTTGTAAATTGGTTCACAGGAGGATTGAACCACCAAATTGAACATCATATTTTTCCTCATGTCAGTCACATACACTACACCCATATTGGTGCTATTGTTAAAAAAACTGCAAAGGAGTTTAACCTACCTTACAACGAATACAAAACCACCCGAAGTGCACTCTTGTCACACTTCAAGTTTTTAAAACAAATGGGAGTCCAACCCAGTTAATCTCCAATTATGGATTTACTTTCAGCACGTATTACTAGTTTACCCGTTTCTGCCACTCTTGCTATGGCAGCAAAAGCCCGTGAGTTAAAAAATCAGGGGATCGATGTCATTGGATTGAGTTTGGGGGAACCCGACTTCAATACTCCAGAGTTTATAAAAGAGGCTGCCATTCAAGCCGTAGAAGACAATTGGAATTCGTACTCCCCTGTAGATGGTTACGCAGATTTAAAAACTGCGATTTGTACCAAATTCAAAAGAGATAATGGACTAGAATATTCCCCTTCTCAAATTGTAGTTTCCACAGGGGCAAAACAATCCATCGCCAATGTGTGTATGGTTCTCTTGGATCCTGGAGACGAAGTACTACTTCCCGCTCCTTATTGGGTAAGCTATTCTGCCATTGCAACTTTGGCAGAAGCAAAATCAACTATTATTCCTTCCAGTATCGGAACGGATTTTAAAATCACTCCAGCTCAATTGGAAGCCGCCATTACTCCAAAAACGAAGTTGGTGATGTTCAATTCGCCAAACAACCCCAGCGGAACGATCTATACCGAGGAAGAATATCGTGCCTTGGGTAAAGTCTTAGAGAAATATCCTGATATTTTTATCCTTTCGGACGAGATTTACGAACACATCAATTACGGAAGTCCCCACTTTAGTATTGCTGCAATTCCAGAGCTCTACGACCGAACGATTACGGTCAATGGAGTGGCGAAAGCTTTTGCGATGACAGGTTGGAGAATTGGATATATCGGAGCACCTGAATGGCTGGCTAAAGCCTGTAACAAAATGCAAGGACAAATTACCTCTGGAGCCAATTGTATCGCACAACGCGCTACGATCGCCGCCGTTGAGGCTCCTGTCAGCAAGATTAATTATATGGTGGAGGAGTTTGCAAAACGCAGAGAAATCATCATCGAACTACTCAGTGCCATTCCTGGAATTCATGTCAATCAACCCCAAGGTGCCTTTTATGTTTTCCCAGATGTGTCCGCTTATTTTGGAAAAACTCTAAAAGGAAAAACGATTGAAAATGCATCGGATTTTGCTTTGTATCTTTTAGAAGAAGCACACGTGGCAACAGTAACTGGGGATGCCTTTGGAAATGGTGATTGCATTCGAATTTCATATGCTGCTTCCGAAGAAAATATCCGTACAGCTATTAGACGGATTGCAGAAGCCTTGCAGTAGCCTTCCAATCCGTTATCTTTACGGTTAAATTAGAACCTCCCGTCCGTGATTACTACTGATTTGAAACCGGTCATTGAAACTTTGAACAATGACGATGTTGTGGGAATTCCCACAGAAACAGTCTATGGCTTGGCGGGAAATGCGTACAAAGAAAGTACGGTAGAAAAAATCTTTAACTTAAAAAAGCGCCCTTCGTTTAACCCCCTGATTGTTCATATTGCAAGTCCTGAATTTTTAACTCAAGTAGCTACCGACATTCCTTCCAACGCTCACTTATTAGCCGAAGCTTTTTGGCCTGGACCGCTGACTCTCGTATTGAATAAAAAAAATCAAATTCCAGATCGCGTTACAGCTGGGAAACCCACCGTAGCCGTTAGGGTTCCCAATCATCCTTTGACACTTGAATTATTGAGCAAATTGGCGTTTCCCTTAGCCGCTCCCAGTGCCAATCCCTTTGGTTTCATAAGCCCGACGAAGGCAGCACACGTGCAGGGCTATTTTAAAGAGGGCTTAAAGTTCGTTTTGGAGGGAGGTCCTTGTCTTCGCGGGTTGGAGTCCACCATCGTTGGATTTGATGGAAATCAACCAGTGCTCTACCGTCACGGTGCTTTGGTACTAGAAGAAATTGAAAAGGTGGTAGGAAAAATAAGTGTTAAAACAAAGAATGACGAAAGTCCAAATGCACCCGGGATGCTTTCCCGTCACTACGCTCCCAAGACCGCAACCCTACTCAGTAAAAATCCAGTAAAAACACTGAGCAAGCATTCTAATAAAAAAGTTGGTCTTTTGAGCTTTCAAAAAATAGAACTCTCCAACGGAAAGATACACCAAGAAGTTCTATCTACTAACGGGAACCTAGAAGAAGCTGCAAAAAACTTATACGCTGCACTTCATCGTTTGGACCAGAGGGATCTCGACTTGATTATTGCCCCGTATTTCCCAGACTACGGCTTGGGAAAAACCATGAACGATCGCCTGCAGCGCGCCATTCAAAAATAAATCAATTCGTACGTCTCGAATCTTCTGAGACGGGGATCTTTATACTTTGATAGTAATTTGCTATTGCTAAATTATGCCAGGGAACCACGATAAAAATTCCAACAACAAAAAATAACAAACCCAATAAATACCATGGAATAAAACGCAAGTGCAATACAAAAAGTTCCATTTTTTTTCCATCCATCATCTTCCAACTCTGCTGAAGTGCCTCATTAAACTGCATTTCTGGATGCTCCGCAATAAGGTAATAGGTCATTGAAAAACCCAAACTAATCACAATCCCAGGCACGATAAAAAACAAGAGCCCCAAAAGGGTAAGTGCACTAATAATAACAAATGCAAGAAGCACATTCAACAAGGGTTTAAATCCTTCAAAAAGATCAAAAAAGGTGGGTGTACTTCCATTAGAAATTTTTAAAAAATAAATACATAAACCCAGTTGCAAGGGCCCCGCAATCAAAAGAGAGAGCAACTCACCAAAAGCATTCAATTCAGGTGGAATGCCAATCAACAGCGCATAGACCAGACAGACTGCTGAAGATAAAACCCAGAAAGGCATCAACTGGGTTCTATTTTTTTTCATTAACGTCAATAAATCCATAATTTGAGATTTGGGTTTACTCTTAAGACTTTAATATTTTCTCTTGCTTATTGATAGACTCTTGGTGAATCGCTTTAAAGACTCGAAGGATGAATTCCTCGGACAAACCACGCTCTTGTCCTTCCAAAATCATTTTACCTAAGATCTCATTCCATCGTTTGTTTTGTAAAACTGCGACATTATTAGTCTTTTTCAAGGCTCCAATTTCAAGTGCGACTTTCATTCGTTTACCCAAAGTATCCAAAAGGGTTTGATCTACCACATCAATTTGGGCACGAAGATTATTGAGTTGATGTTTATAGGCTTCTTCATTTGTCGTCTTTTTTCGGACTCTTAAATCCTTCATGATTTCAACCAAACGGGAAGGAGTCACTTGTTGCTTGGCATCACTCCAGGCATTGTCTGGATCCCAATGTGTTTCAATCATCAAACCGTCAAAATTTAGGTCCAAAGCGGATTGAGAAATATCAAAAATCAAATCCCTTCGTCCAGCAATATGGGAAGGATCGCAAATCATAGGAAGGTCAGGAAATCGGTTTTTCACTTCAATAGCAATTTGCCATTCAGGAATGTTTCGATATTTGGTTTTTTCATAGGTAGAAAACCCTCGGTGAATAAGTCCTAGTTTTTTGATATTAGCAGTATACAAGCGTTCTACTCCTCCTAACCAAAGAGCTAAATCTGGGTTTACGGGATTTTTTACCAAAACAATTTTATCTGTTCCTTCTAGGGCATCTGCAATTTCTTGCATGATAAAAGGACTTACCGTAGAACGGGCTCCAATCCAAAGAATGTCCACATCGTTTTCGATGGCCAGTTTTACGTGGTCTTTGTTGGCCACCTCAGTAGCGGTCAGCAAACCGGTCTGTTCTTTGACTTTTTTTAGCCATCCCAAGCCTATAGCGCCCACCCCTTCAAACATTCCAGGACGAGTTCTGGGTTTCCAGATTCCTGCTCGGTAAACCGTTACATCCGTGTCTTTGAGTTCATGAGCAATTTTGAGCACTTGTTCTTCCGTTTCTGCACTACATGGTCCTCCTATAACCAGTGGGTGATCCAATCCAAAGTTGTCTAACCACTGACGCATTTCTTTTTTGTTTTCCATCTTTTGTTCGTTTATACTAATTTTACATTAATTAATTCCTGCCAAAATTGTTTTGATGGCGTTGGTTTGTTGCATTTTCTGAGAAATCGCTTCGAAATTCTGTTGTTCCATCAGCGATTTAAATTCTTCTAAATTGGCGATGTACTCGCCCAGCACTTCTAAAATGTTTTCTTGATTCTGTTTAAATATGGGAGCCCACATGGCAGGAGAACTTTTTGCCAAACGAACGGTAGAAGCAAATCCACTCCCCGCCATATCAAAAATCGCCTGTTCGTCTTTTTCTTTTTCCATCACGGTTTTACCCAACATAAATGAGGAAATATGGGACAAATGTGATACGTATGCGATGTGCTGATCGTGTTCTTTTGGATCCATTTCTTTGATTTCCATCTCCATATTTTTAAACCACTGTACTGCCCATTCTAACAGGTCCGGTCTTGTCTTATGGGCCTCACACAAGATTTGTGCTTTTCCTTTGTACAAAGTAGCAAAGGCTGCTGAAGGTCCCGAAAATTCAGTTCCTGCTATGGGATGTGTCGCTAAAAATTGATTGCGCTTTGGATGCTGTTCCAATGTGGAACAAATCAAGAACTTGGTAGAGCCTATATCAAGTAAAAGAGCGTTGTCATTCATTTGATCTAGTATCGGCAGAGCTAGCTCAAGTGCTGCATCAACAGGAATGGCTAAAATAATGACATCCATAGCTGCATAAGTTGAAGCTCCCAAGGTCATGTCTATTAGACCTAAGGCAAGAGCTTCTTTTTGATGGTCCCTATTTTGGTCTTCGCCAAACAATTCACAGCCAGCAACATGCTTTCTTGCTGCCAAAGCAAAAGACCCACCAATCAACCCCAATCCGATGATTCCTATTTTCATAATTCGATCCGTTTTATAGCTTCTTCAATGGTAGCTTCAGGTACACATAGGGAGAATCTTATGTAGCCCTCTCCTTGACTTCCAAAAATAGTTCCCGGGGTGACAAAAATGTTGTTCTGATGTAAGACAGTATTTATAAAGGTCTCAGCATCTGGAGCATCTTCAGGAAGCTTTGCCCATAAAAAAAGACCTACACTGTTCGACACTACTGAGGCACCTAATTTTTGGGCCAAGACCCTCATCAAAGCACTGCGTTTTTTATAGATGCTGTTGAGTTCTGCAAACCAATCAGGTGTCATTTTTAAGGCAGCGATAGCTCCTTGCTGTACCCCGAAAAACATACCCGAGTCCATATTGCTTTTGACTTTAAGTGTCTGCTGTAAAACATCCGCTTTCCCAGAGAGCATTCCCACACGCCAACCCGCCATATTAAATGATTTACTCAGGGAATTCAGCTCTACAGCAACGTCCTTTGCACCCGGACGAGACAAGAGACTTTGTGGTTTTTCAGTTAAGACAAAACTGTAGGGATTGTCGTTGACCAACAAAATATCGCGTTCTTTTGCCCATCCAATTAAGCGGTCAAAAGTTGCTAGAGATACATCCGTTCCTGTAGGCATATGAGGATAATTGAGCCACATAATCTTGACTTTAGAGGTATTCAGTGCTTCTAATGCCTCAAAATCAGGTTGCCAGCCGTGAGTTGCTTTTAAGTCATACACCACCGCCTCTGCTTCCATCAAACGGGTTACCGAAGCGTAGGTCGGGTAACCAGGATTGGGAATTAGAACCTGATCTCCTGGATTGAGATACGCCATGGATAGATGCATAATCCCTTCTTTAGATCCCATCAAAGGAAGTATTTCCGAATTGGGATCTAAGGTAACCTCGTAATGGGCTTTATAAAAATCTGAAATTGCTTTGCGCAATTCTGGCAGCCCTTGGTAGCTTTGGTACATATGAGCTTTAGGGTGCTGCATTGCTTCATTTAAAGCGCGTACGACCTCTGGGTGAGGCTCCAGATCAGGACTCCCTATTCCCATATTGATGACAGGTTTCCCTTCTTTAATCATCGCGGCTACTTCTCTTAACTTTCGAGAAAAGTAGTACTCCTTGACACTCTGTAATCGCGTAGCTGTTTTCATCTTTGGTGTTGGGCGTACTCGCCTAAGATTTTAAATTTCGAAGCCATAATGGCAATTAACTTTCTCGCTTTGTCGTAATGACTAAAATCCTCAAAAGTAACATCTACAAAAAATGCGTATTTCCCTGGGGTTTCAATTACGGGTAGCGATTGGATTTTGGTCAAATTCAGCTGGCAATCACTCATCACATTCAGCACAGCGGCTAAACTCCCCCGCTGGTGATCTAATGTAAATTTTAGTGCGGCTTTGTTGATCTGTGTTTCGGGTACCAAATCACCCTTTTTCTGGACAATCACAAAACGAGTTACGTTGTTTTTAATGGTTTGAATGGAGGATGCAAAGACAGTCAACTGGTACAGGTCGGCAGCCTCCTGACTGGCAATGGCACCAATACCTTTGATTTGATTTTTAGAAATCCTTTGGGCTTCCTCTGCTGTATCTTCAGCTTCTACCAAACGAATGTGGGGATGCTGCAGAAAAAAGTTTTTACATTGTAATAACGCCATGGGGTGCGAATGAACTTCTTTAATGTCTGAAAGAGTCTGCCCAGGCAGCGCCATAAAATTGTGATGGATGCTCAAACCGTATTCCCCCACAATTTTCAAGTCATTTTGATCGATCAAAGCGTAGTTCGGAATAATCGAACCCGCGATTGAATTTTCAATAGCCATCACGGCCTGATCCGCAGTATTCGCCACTAGTGAAGCTACAGTTGCATCAAAGGTATCACAGGGAACTAGTGACAACGCATTCCCAAAGCACTGCTGGGCGACGATGTGATGGAAAGATCCTTGCTTTCCCTGTATAGCTACTTCCGTTTTTTCTTTCATTTTAAATCAAAAAAAAAGTCCCGATAAACTCAGGACTTTTTAATTCTATATTGTAATTCCAATACTACAAAGTCCTGTCTGCTTCCGTATAGAAGTAGTAAGAGTAGTTGTAGTTAAATAATGTGTTTTTCATTTTGTTAAAATCTTGACAAATGTACTATTGCTTTTTGCAAAAACAAATTTTTAGGGATTTTTTTTAACTTGCACTATTCTCATAAAGTCCCAAAATCATGATTACACTCCGAAAAACAATCCCTGTCTCTTGCACAACACTTTGGTCTGCACTTACAGAGCTTGACCAAATGCAACAATGGTATTTTCAAGAGCTAAAAGAATTTAAAGCGAAAGTGGGGTTTGAAAATGCTTTTACTTTTGAATACAAAGGCAAAACATTTACTCATAAGTGGCGTGTGGTAGAAGTTGAACCTAGTCAAAAAATAGCGTATTACTGGCAGTATGAGGAATACGAGGGGGATTCCATCGTTTCTTTTCAAATGGAAAAGGTGCCAAACGGAAGTCACCTACATCTAGAAGCACGTATCCTAAGTCCGTTCCCTGAAATGGAGGAATTTAGTCAAAAAAGTATGGAGAAGGGCTGGTCTAGTTTGATTGAGGATCGCTTGATCCCTTTTTTGTTAAAATAAATTCTTTTCGAGCAAAACAACTATCTTACGGTATCATTTAAAATAACGCTATTGATCATCCCGGGATTGATAACTTTGTGTACGGTACTTTTAATTCTTTTTCTTGAGGGTTTACAAAAGGCTTGGATCAAAAAAATCTTCAATTGGGTTCCTTCTATTTTATTTGCCTATCTGATTCCGGCAGGACTTTCCGCCCTTTTAAATCAAGATTATAGTGAAGCAACGATACATACCTACAGTAAAACAGTCTTGATCCCACTAGCTGTTTTGGCCGTTATGAGCAGTCTTTCTTTGGTTCAATTAAAAGCTGTGGGCTGGAAGCCCATCGCCGTTTTTGTGTCGGGGTCTTTTTGGATTGCTTTATTCCCCGTAGGTTTTCTTTTCCTATTTCAAAATACGTCCATGGTATCGGAGCTTTTTATCGATCAGGAAGTGTGGAAGGCCCTTCCTCCGGTTGTGGGGAGTTGGATCGGAGGAAGTACCAGTCAGTTGGTACTCAAGGAAGTAGTCGCCTGTTCCGAAGCGCTCTTTCTAACGGTTTTGGTTTTAGATAATATTTTGGTCAATTTGTGGACCATTGGAATGTTTCAAAGCATTAAAAAAAGTGATTCTCTGAACCGTCTTCTCAGAATCAACGGCCTTTCTCCACCAGAACTCATAGAAGAAAGTCAGCAGAAAAAAACCGCTCCTGTTTTGAGTTTGCTTCTAGTACTGGGCCTTGTTTTTTGTGTTCATGTAACTATTAGCTCTTTTGTAGGTAAAATTGTAGTGTTGTCATTTATCGGTTTAGGGTTGGGATTTTTTATCAAAAGCTGGAACCGTGTTTTTATTCTCAAGCTAGGGAGTATTTTAATATTAATCGTCATGGCCGTTTTGGGATTAAAGCTCAAATTCAGTCTGATTCGATTTGACCCTGCTTTTATGAGTTTCTTGGTCGTTTGGTTGGTGAGTCACTTCATTTTCATTCTGGGTGTTGCCAAAGTCCTCAAGGTGAATGTAGCTTGGGTTCCCATCGCCAGCATGGCCAATGTGGGAGGAATCGCCACTGCCCCAGCGGTGACCGCCGCCTACAAAAAGGAATGGATGCCCCATGCCATTATTCTTGCAGTATTGAGTATGGCCACAGGTACGTTTTGGGGTTTGCTGACCATCCAACTTTTTCGTTTCTTTATTCTCTAGATGAAGACCACAAAATCCAAAAATCCACACCTTTATTATGCGCTCTTGCTCAATTTAGGCATGCTCTTCATCAGCACCTCTGGGGTCTTGGGTCGCTACATCGCACTTCCTCCTCCGGTTTCTATTTGGTTTCGCTCTTTAATTGCAATTGTGCTACTCCTACTTTATGCGCGTTATAAAAAGTTTCGTTTTCAGATCAACTGGAAAAAGCACGGGGCTGCGGTCTGGTGGAGTGGCTTTTTTATGGCGCTGCACTGGATCACCTATTTCTTTGCGTTGCAGTGGAGTAATGTTGCCATCGGGATGCTGTCCCTGTTTACCTACCCCATTATCACGGTATTTCTAGAACCTTTTTTTATGCCAGTTCAACTTCAAAAAAGGCATTTGCTCTTAGGTATTCTTATTTTAGTAGGGATTTATTTTTTAGTCCCCGAATTTGATTTAAAAAATACGGCTACCCAAGGACTGCTTGTCGGTTTATTTTCTGCTCTGGCGTATTCCCTAAGAAACTTAATTCTAAAAAAACACAATGCCATGGGCAACGGCTCCATACAGATGATCTATCAACTTGGGGTAATTGTCCTCCTTTTACTTCCCGTACTTTGGATCTATCCCGAGGCAGACCTCAGCTCTCAATGGCCCTATCTACTTGTACTAGGGGCAGTTACAACCGCCTTAGGCCATACCCTTTTCCTCAGTAGTTTTAGCCATTTCAGTATCAGTACCGCCAGTATCCTAAGCAGTGTGCAGCCGCTATTCGGTGTACTGCTTGGCGCACTGTTTTTATCTGAAATTCCCGATCTAAAAAGCATCTTTGGAGGTCTTTTAATTTTGACCACCGTGGTCTTAGAAAGCCGGAGCGCACGGTCAAAAAAAATCTGAGGAGAATGGCGTATCTTTAACTAAAAATACCATGAGTCTTGTCTTAGAAAATGTGGCCAAAAACTTTGGGGAGGTCCAGGCCCTAAAAGGGGTTTCTTTGACCTTAAAAAAAGGAGAAGTCGTGGGACTCTTGGGTCCTAACGGCGCTGGAAAATCTACCTTGATGAAAATCCTGACAGGCTACTACACCCAGTGGGAAGGCAAGGTGGATTTTTTTGAAAAAGACTTAAAAACCGAATTACGAGCCATTCAAAAACAAGTGGGGTACCTCACCGAAAACAACCCCCTTTATCCCGAAATGTATGTCAAGGAGTACCTGCAGTATGTAGCAGATTTATACCGATTGAAAAATCCTCCAATAGATCAACTCATGGAACAAACGGGCCTCCTTGACCATCAAAAAAAGAAAATTCAAACCATTTCCAAAGGGTACAAACAACGTGTCGGTCTGGCTGCTGCCCTACTCCACGATCCCAAATTGGTGATCTTAGATGAACCTACTACAGGACTGGATCCCAATCAGTTGGTGGAAATTCGAAAACTCATTCGCAGTTTGGGAAAAGATAAAACCGTGCTGCTCTCCACCCACATTCTTCAGGAAGTGGATGCGCTTTGTGATCGGGTATTGATTATCCACAAAGGCGAAATTGTTTTGGACCAAGCCTTGGAGGTTCTGAGAAAAGACCAAAAACAAATCATCGAAGTCAGCTTTGACTACCGCGTGGAAACCGAAGCCCTAGCCCGTATTCCCAAAGTAGAAAAGGTGAAAAACACCCATGATTTTGACTACGAAATCCACATCAAAGGAAGCGAAGACCTCCGCCCTGTTGTCTTTGATTTTGCTCATGATAATGGTTTAAAAATTCTTAAACTACAGCTTAAAAATGAAAGTTTGGAGCAGTTGTTTAACAGTTTGACGAGTTAAAAAACCAATGCAATGCCACTTTCTCCTTTTCCTTTTTTAAACGGACGATCCAGTTTTTTTATTTCAGATTTGAGGTGCTTTTCAAGTTGGCTGTACATAAAAGTGCTAAACACTTTAGGGTTCTTTGTGGAACGGGTTTTTTCTAACGCGTTAAAATAGGCGGCTTTGTCTTCTAGGTGAACCACACTTAAAGGTTCTCCGTGAAAATGTTGTATGTAATTCATCAACAGCCGGGATGTCCTTCCGTTTCCGTCTGCCCAAGGATGAATACTAACTAACTGATAATGCGCTTCAAAAGCCAAGACATGCACTGCCTTAAAACCTTTGACCTGAGGAAGGGCAGTGGCTATATGGGAAACCAAATCATCAAGCAGTCGAGGGATTTTATCATAATTGGGAAATGAACTATTCCCAGCATGGACATTCAGCAATCTTAAATCGCCCTTTGAAGAATCAAAAGTCCCTAAAGCAGTATGGATCTCGCTTCCTGTATTTTTTAAAACCGCTGCAGCAATTTCCTTGAGATGGGCTAAGGTCAAAACCTCTTTTTGTTCTGCCCAACCTAAAATCTGTTCCATGGCATGATGGTGGTCAATCGCCATTAAGGTATGTTCCGCAGGCTTTCCTTTTGGTGTTAACCCCTCGCTGAGCAATACTTGAGTCTCCAATTCGGTTAAGGTTGACCCCTCGATGGCATTGGAATGATGGACCATCGCAATACGATTGAATTTGGCATAATCAATTCTACCTTGAGTTAAACTCAAGTAGCTGTCCCGTAATGACTCCATTGCTTCCATCACCAAACAAAGTTATGTATTTCTAAAGACTGGGATAAATGTTTAATTTTTAATCCCTTCAATCAAGAAATTAAGAGTTAAAAAATCTCCTCCGCAATGGCTTTAATATTATCTGCTTTTCCCATGGAATAATAATGTAAAAAGGGAACCCCTGCGTCTTTGAGTTCTCTACTTTGTTGGATACACCATTCTACACCTACTTGTCGGACGGCTGCATTGTCTTTGCAGCGAATTACTTCTTTGATTAAGGCTTCGGGCAGGTCCACGTGAAAACGATGGGGAATCATATTCAGTTGTTTAAGAGTAGAAAGAGGTTTCAGTCCGGGGATAATGGGTACGTCTATCCCTTCGGCACGAGCCAACTCTACAAACTCAAAATACTTTTGATTGTCAAAAAACATCTGTGTAACCACATAGTCGGCTCCCGCCTCAATTTTTTTCTTTAAAAAATGAAGGTCACTTGCCAGGCTGGGGGCTTCCATGTGTTTTTCGGGATAGCCCGACACCCCAATACAAAAATCTGTGGCGTGAGAATTCAGCAATTCTTCATCCAGATAAATTCCATTGTTTAAGGCGGTTACTTGTTCCACCAATTCATTGGCATAGCGGTGTCCGTCT
>DBBQ01000043.1 GCA_002292265.1 Flavobacteriaceae bacterium UBA980
TCAATTAAAATCTGCGGCAGACCATAGCAATGCTGGTGAGCGATTTGAGAAACTAGATGCCACTAAAAATGACTACCCGAGTGATCAAACATTGAATGAAAACCCAAGGCCTGAAGCTACACTTGAAACCACCACGCTATCGGCTGACCCAAATTTCGATATCTCCTTGAGTGAAAGTCCAGTCAATCGCCGGCAAGAGTTGTGTGAACATCTTTACGTTGCATCTAAGTTTAGAGATGTAGAAGAAATTTTAAGCTTGCTTTCTCAACTTGGATTCCAAGTGAAACGCGATCAACTAAAGTTCATAATTAAAGGTAATAATGGTTTAAAAAAAGACATCGATGGTGACGAAAAATTAATAAATTTTGCAAAAAAGTTATCTTTGCAATGATGTTTAAAACCTTTATCACATTAACATTGTTATGTTAGTTGCATGAACAAACAGCGATCACAATTTGAAGGTTTGCTTCTGAAGAGCGTAGTAATGCTATCTCTTGTTGTGTTTGGATTATATTCCATCAAAACTGTATTGTCGGATTGTACTATTTTTTCAACAGTAAATTGCCAGTCCGAAAATCGCAAAATTAGTGCACTAGAAAAAGAAATTAATCAGATAAAACAACAAATATCCATAGCACAATCTAATAGCTCTTCTTTGAAATGTACTAAAATAGATAACGCAAATACGAATATCGATGAAGCACCAAAGATTGATACCTCGCTTTGGGAGCAAGGTGATTTAGCAGTTCTAGAGGGATGTTGGAAACTCGATTGGGACTACGAAATGCTAAATGTCGATACGAACGAGCTCGTTGGTGTCACATCCTGGGATGTATGTTTCACCTCCGGCTCGAAAATTGGATCACAAACATTATTATTTGAAGACGGCGAAAACTGTATCGAGCAACCGATTATGGGTGAATTCAAAAGTATTAATGGGCAATCGAAGTTACATCTAGACGACACAAAAGATGTAGAATGCAAATCAGGAGCAATTGTTTTTCAAAGGCGCATGGAGTGCGAACTTATGCAAAACGGTGACCACGCAATGTGCTCAACCTCTTCCTTGGGGCGTGATGGGAATTGGTCAGAGTTTCGTCCCAAAGGTGTTAGACTGTCGCGGAAGAGAAACTGATGGAATTCATTAGGCGAACTTGGCAGAACAGTTGGTTTCTAATTCTTCCCATAATTATTTTGGGAATTTTTGTGATTTATATTTTATTTTTAGGAGTAAAGTTATCCCATCAAGATAATGAACGTTTATCTGGACTGCTAGTAGAGAAAGATCTTTTGAACAGTACTCTTCAGGACCTCACCTTGAAGTCAGAGGCTGCTGTGTGCATGGGGGAGGAGTTAGTCATTCCTTCTGGTAATATTGATGATTTGATGCCTCCCAAAAATGCCAGTGATGTAGTGGAGAAACTTGAGAAGAGTGTAGTTCTCATCTTGACTGAAAATGGATTGGGATCAGGGTTTTTCGTGACTCCGAGCAAAGTTGTAACAAACGGTCATGTTGTAAACGGTTCTGCGTCCAAGGGAGCGGAAGTTTTTATTGTTAACGCGAATATTGGAGTTCATCGCGCTAGGGTCTCAGATATACAATTTTCTGGAGATTATGCTGAAGACTTTGCGTTGTTGACTATTGATGATCAAGTGGGGACCCCTTTGACATTAGTAAATGTTCAATCCCCAAGTGAATTTAAATTGGATCAGGTTTTCGCTGCCGGTTTTCCTGGGTCAGTAATTGAAAGCGATCAGGAATTTATAAAACTAATTGAATTGGGAGAATTCTCAGTCCCAGATTTAGTTATCACAGACGGAACTATCAGTTCTCATCAAAAAGTCTTCGGGGAGGTATTTGCGTTTGTTCACACTGCGCAAATGTCTGGTGGTAATTCTGGAGGTCCACTAGTTAATCAATGCGGCAACGTCATCGGTGTAAATACCTTTATAAACACCTCAACTGATGGAGTTCGGAATTTCTCCCTAATTTCATCTGAACTATTACAGTTTTTATCGCGAAGTATGGTTGTACCGCGCGTATCCGCTAGGGAGTGTAAATAGATGGCCCGGAAAAGTAATTTTATAGGAACCACTGAAACAGGACATCTTTCTGCTCTCGGAAATGCACAACAGCGTGACTATAATTTTGTAAAAAATCTACTGAATCGTAGCGATCTGATCAAGTATTTTGCAGAACCATCAGTGCAGGAAAACCAAGAAAAAATTGATTGGTACAGTGATACGCGTGGAAAAATTATTGAATTTCAAGATCTCACGACACCACAGGTTCAAAGAGCACGAGAAGAGTTGAATTGGTTAATACGGGAGTTAACATCCGTAGCATCAAAAGCAGAGAACCAAGTCGATAGGCAAGCGATAGAAAACCTGTCTGTGCTACCCGATACAGGTTCCATTAAGCTGGTTGGTGATCAGATAACCATTATTAATTGGGCCTATCGTTTGCACAAACGTGCAAAAGTTGACCGTCAGTCTTCTGACTTTGCTGGTTTCGTGAAGGCAGATACAGAGGCTGACAAGGTGGCAGAAACGGCTGCCGGTGTTGAGGTAGAAAAGGAGATCGTATCAAATGCTACTGGGGCAAATAAAACCGCTAAGATTGACGCTGAGCCTGCAGAAAATAATCCGACACCAATTACCGATGATCCCAAAGATTTGCCGCTTGAAGCCGATCGAGGTGATGAGAAAAACTCGATAAATACTGAACCGTCGATGTTCAGTAAGGCTAGTTGGATTTTGCTATCAGTGTTTTTCTTGCTGTTAATTTTAACACTCATCCTTTTGAAGGATGCATGTGGGGTGGAGGGATTACCATTTCTTTATTTTTGTTGAAAAGTTTACATATAAATTTTTCTGTTAAAAGTGGCAAATCAGAGTAAAATCCCTAAACTGGAGACCAATCATGGAACTAATACCTTTTTCGGGCCTACAAATTGTTGATTTTGAAATCGATCTGTCGAAGTTGGAAAAACCTCGCAAAAAATTTGTTGTCAAGAACGATGTGTTGTTTCCGTTGGATAAGAATAGCGAGCAAATGCACGATGATGGACAATTCTCTGAAAGCTATTCCCAAGTAATTGAGCAATTCAAAGAAAAATGGATACCTGCGCCAGTTTTCCGATTTTCTGGCACCGCACAGGACGGCGTGAAGCAGTTCGATGAAGGTCCATCAACATGGTCTCGCATGAGAGCAAAAATTAAGGAGCGTAATGAAACTGGAGAACCCACAATTGTCGTCTTCCAACTAGCCTTTGATACTACAATTGACCTAGAAAATGACCCTAGATTAAGTGGTGAAGACTACTATCTGATGCCATCTTTGGCAGATGTGCTTGCTGAAAAAGAATTCAGTTTTGTGTCTGAAGCAAGTCAAATGGATTGGTTTTTAGATTCTCAGATTGAAGAGGATGGACAGTGGATTGATACGCAAACATGGGTGGCAGATTGGATCAAGGAT
>DBBQ01000010.1:0-8963 GCA_002292265.1 Flavobacteriaceae bacterium UBA980
AAAAAAAGCGGTATTACTTTTGAAAATACCCTGCGTGAGACGCCTAAAGAAAACATCATTACGTATGAGTACTTTTATAATGGTGGAGGTGTAGCTGCGGGAGATTTAAATAACGATGGCTTAACCGATTTGATCTTTACTTCAAATCAGGATCAATCGCGTATCTATCTCAATACAGGACAACTTCAATTTGAAGAGATCACCGCGCGAACGGGTATCGACAATCAAAATGGATGGAAAACAGGAATTGCGCTTGCCGATGTCAATAATGACGGCTGGTTGGACATTTATATTTCCCACTCAGGAAATTATTCAAAAAATAACAGAAGAAACAAGCTCTACATCAACCAAAAAGATTTGACCTTTAAAGAAGAGGCAAAAATATACGGTATAGACGATTTTGGATATACCTCCCAAGCTGCCTTTTTTGATTATGACAAGGATGGAGATTTAGATTTATTTGTCTTAAACCACAATACTAAACTTTTTAGAAACTTTGATGCGGCCTACGCAAAAACACAACAAGATGATGATGCCGGTGACCGGCTTTATGAAAACACAGGCAATGGGTTTGTAGACGTAACCCTAAAAGCAGGGATTTTATCCAATCCAATTGGATATGGACTGGGTGTAGTAGTTACAGATACGAACAATGACGGCTGGCCCGATTTTTATGTGTCCAACGATTATGTAGAAGAGGACTATCTGTACATCAACAATCAAGACGGTACTTTTAGTAACCTACTCAAAGAACAAATGTCTTGTATCTCCAATTTTTCCATGGGGGTGGATGCGGGAGACATCAACAATGATGGCTTATTAGATCTCATCACTTTGGACATGCTCCCTCAAGACAACAAGCGCCAAAAATTATTGTATGCACCAGACAATTTTGAACTTTACAACAATATGGTGGACAATGGATTCCATCATCAGTCCATGCGAAATATGTTACAACTCAATAACGGAAATGGAACCTTTAGCGATATTGGACAACTAGCAGGTATTTCAAGTACAGATTGGAGTTGGGCACCTTTACTAGCCGATTTTAATAACGATGGTTTGATAGACCTCTACATTACCAATGGATATGGGAGGGATATGATCAACCGGGATGTGATGAAATTTTACATTGACGAACGGGTCAAGTTTATAGAAGGGAACTCCGATAAAAAAATGTTTGAAGCCCTACAAGGAATTCAATCAACTCCTTTACAGAACTATTTTTACCTCAATAAGGGAAATTTAACCTTTGAAGACAAGACACAGGACGCAGGTTTTCAAGGAACCGATTTTTCGCATGGTGCTATTTATTCAGACTTGGATAACGATGGAGATCTAGAAATCGTGGTCAATTGTATGAATGCTCCTGCTAAAGTATTTAAAAACCTATCTCGAGAAACCGCGTCAGCATCAAATTATATAAGAGTAAAATTGACTCAGGAAAACAAAAATATTTTTGCTATAGGTTCAAAAATCACCGTGTTTACTTCTGGAGGGGAAAAGCTCGTTCGAGAGCTAACGCCAACTCATGGGTTTCAATCCTCTGTCCTAGAACCACTCCACTTTGGTTTAGGAAATCAAAAAGTGGATTCCCTACAAATCCAGTGGAACGATCGCACTGTTCAAACCCTAAAAGAAGGACTTCCGTTCAACGGATTTATTGAAGTCCAAAAAGAAAGCACACGCTTGGCTAAAAGGGAAACGAGCAAGCCCCTGTTTTCCGTTCAATACGATACGATAAACCATCCGCATAAGGAATTGCTGGTCAATGATTTTAAAGTACAACCTTTATTGCCGTATATGATTTCTTACCACGGGCCAAAAATTAAAAAAGTGGACTTCAATCAGGATGGCTTAGACGATCTGTTTTTTACGAGTTCTGAAGGGCAAGCCCCTGCGCTACTAGTACAAAATACGGACGGCACCTTTGTCAAATCCGATCAGCCTCACTTGGAAGCTTCCAGTTATTACGAGGATACCAATGCTACATTTTTTGATGCAGATGGAGACGGAGATTTGGATCTTTATGTCGTCTCTGGAGGCTATGGTGCTCCCGATGCAGGAATCGCTCTAGAGGATCGATTTTATACGAATGCAAATGGGATTTTTACCCCTTCTGAAACCTTACCTAAGGACACTCAAGTGGGCTCTGTAGCTGTCCCATGGGATTTTGACGAAGATGGCGACCTTGATCTTTTTGTAGGTACACGTGTCAAACAATCCGAGTTTCCCAAAGGGGCCCCTTCCTTAATCCTTTCAAACGACGGTCAAGGAAATTTTAGACAAATTAAAATCCCTTATTTTGATCGTGTTACCGACGCTCTACTAGCCGATTTTGATGGGGATCAAATCAAAGAATTACTGGTTCTGGGAGATTGGACCCATCCCAAAATCTTTGGATTTCGAAATCGTGCATTTGTAGATCTTACCGAAACGTTCTTTTCTGAAAACTTATCAGGTTGGTGGAATACCGTAAAATCAGATGATATAGATGGCGACGGTGACTTAGATCTTGTAATGGGAAATTGGGGAACTAACAATCAGTTCAAGCCTTCTGCGGAGCAACCGATGGAACTTTTTTATGGAGACTTCGACAACAACGGTTATATCGACCCAATTTGGTGTTACTACATCAATGGAGTTTCTTATCCCTTTGTGTTGAAAGATGAACTTACAGATCAAATCGTGTCTTTGCGCAAAAAGTTTGTGACTTATGAATCTTATTCTGAAATGACCTTGGAAGAGATTCTTCCAGAACCACAAGTAAAAAATTCCCCAAAATGCAGTACCGATTTTTTGGAGACCACTTGGTTTGAAAATAAAAACGGAAAATTCACAAGACGAAAGTTACCCATCGAGGTCAATATTTCGTCAGTACATGCTATCAGTATACACGATTATGATCAGGATGGGAACAAAGATATTTTCTTTGCGGGTAATGTGCCTTATAATCGGGTGCGTATCGGACGAAGAGAAACCTCCTTTGGAGTGTACTTGAGTGGTGACGGAAAGGGAAACTTTACCTATCTTCCCAACTGGAAGACGGATCTTACTATTCACGGTTCCGTAAGAGCTTTAGAGATAATTCAAGCTAAAGAACAACAAAAACTGGTTGTTGGGATTAACAATTCAAAACCAGTAATCATAACTGTTAAAAATGAGTAAAGTAGTAAGAAAGACCTTCCTCCTTTTTTTATTTGCACTGTTTTTTCAGTCCCATCTGAGTTTTGGTCAACGCTCCAAGTCGAAGGCCTACATTGCAGACCTCAAAGCGATAACGGACATTATGGTGTATGATGTAACTTCTCCTGTAGCAGCAGCACGCTATTACGCTTACAGTACTTTGGCTTCCTATGAAATTCTTACGCTTCAAGAAAACGAGAAGTATCCTAGTTTTTTTGCCATTTTTCAAAGACCTCTAAAAGATCCGCTTCCCCAACGTGTCCAGTTGAAAAATGAGGCTGCAGCATACCGCTATGCATTGCTATTTTCAGCGTCAAAATTATTGCCCTCAGGAAAGAAACTCATCCCAAGAATTGAATCTTTAAAACAAGAATTGGAAGAAAAAGAAATGCTTTTTATAGAACAAATGGCCCAAACCGTTATAGAGTATGCAAATCAGGACGGCTTTTTACAACTCAACAACTTAAAACGCTATACGCCTAAAAGAGGTCCTGCGTTTTGGCAACCCACCAAGCCGGCATATATGGCGCCAGTGGAGCCCAATTGGAATAGTTTAACACCTTTTTTTTTAAAATCTGCCGATCAATTTTTGACCAAACCTCCCGTCCAATACGACCTCAATCCTGCCTCTGACTTTTACAAACTCCTGTTGGAGGTTAAAGAAGTGACAGATGAAAATGACGAAGAAAAGAATGAGATTGCTGCTTTTTGGGACTGTAACCCGTATGCGATCTCTCAAATTGGACATCTGGAATTTGGATTAAAAAAAATATCTCCAGGGGGACACTGGATGGGTATTGCGGGTATCGCAGCACGCAAAGCGCGATTGAACCTCAATAAAACCATTTTCACACACACCCTCCTAGCACTGGTCCTGCACGATGCCTTCATCGCCTGTTGGGATGAAAAGTACCGCTCGGATCGGGTGCGGCCAGAAACCGTAATTAACCGTCATCTTGACAAGAGATGGAGTCCTTTACTTCAAACCCCTCCCTTCCCAGAATATGTATCCGGTCACAGCGTGGTTTCCTCTGCTTCAGCAGAAATTTTGACACTAATTTTTGGACCAAATTTTAGTTTTAGAGACACTACCGAAAAGGAATTTGGACTAAAAACAAGAAGTTACAAATCCTTTAACCAAGCTGCAGAAGAAGCCTGTATTTCAAGACTCTATGGAGGAATTCACTACAGAGATGCCATTGATGAAGGTGTAGAACAGGGAAAAAAAGTAGCTTCTTTTATCATAGCCAAAACCAAAGCTCATTTCCCCTACTAATTAAAATAGGATCAAAATCCTTGACTTCCTTATTATTTATAACGAGTACACCAATCCGTTGAACTCTTGGTCTGAAAGTCGTCGTCAAGATTTATTTTATAACGAAAGTCTGTCGTGTCTGGATTGAATTCCAATTCGGAAACCACAATCAATTCTCTTGAACACTCCTCCTGACAAAAACAAAAAATAAGATCTTGTTCATTCAATCCCGACAAATGATAAGCGATTTGACTACCACCACCAGTATTTTCATTGGTCAGGGTTATATAACTTACAGGTTCAAATACAACATCACCTGGTGTGTAATTTATTTCATCAGAGGCACAGGAAACCAGCAATAAGCAAAAGAGTAACTTTTTCAATTTTTTTTTCTTCTAAATTAAGGGATGTTTCTGACTTTCCCTAATTTGATCTTTTGTATAAATTATTACTTTTTTTAATCTTCTATTTTGGTTCAGAAAGCAGTAAATTAGTGAAGGGAAAAATAAGATTTTTATGAAACCAAAACTACAGTTGAGCTACTCTTGGGTTTTGATTTTAGCGTTTACCACATTCATTTTAGGAAGTTGCACTACTTCTAAGATCCACACAACCCAAGTTTTAGTCATTGGAGGAGGGACAGCAGGAACGGCAGCTGCGATCAGTAGTGCACGTACGGGTGTAGCTACGCTCTTGCTGAATGACACCCCTTGGTTGGGTGGCATGCTCACTGCTGCTGGGGTAAGTGCGGTGGACGGAAACACCAAACTACTTTCTGGGTTTTGGGGAGAGTTTAGAGATAGCTTGTTAGGGCGTTATGGAAGCCCTGAAGCACTTAAAACGGGTTGGGTGAGTAATCATATGTTTGAACCAGCTGTAGGAGCGGAAATCTTCTTAAATACAGTACAAAATGAACCCAAACTAAGCCTTTGGATGGATACCCATTGGAAAACCGTCGAAAAGCAAGCCGAGGGTTGGTTGGTTACAGCATTGAAAGGAGATCAACAAATTCAAATTTTAGCTGATCAACTTATTGACGCTACTGAATTGGGAGACGTTGCTAAAGCGATAGGGGTTCCTTATGAAATAGGGATGGATTCACGTGATCGCTTTGGGGAAGCAATTGCCCCTGAAAAGGAAAACCAGATCATTCAAGACCTTACCTTCGTTCTTATTTTAGAGGAATTTGACGAACCAGTGACTTTAGAAAAACCACCTGGATACGATCCTTCTGAATTTTATTGTGCCACTGCAAATGAAAAATGTAAAGAAGAAATGAAGCGTATTTTATGGCCTAAGGAACAAATGATCACCTATGGGAAACTTCCCAACAAAAAATACATGATCAATTGGCCCATCAATGGAAATGACTTTTATGCCAATGGAATTGAGTCGAGCTTCGAGGAACGTCAAGTGCTTTATGAGCAAGCCAAACTAAAATCAAAACAGTTTCTGTATTACCTTCAAACGGAGCTTGGGTTTACCCACCTAGGAATTTCCAAAATAGAATTTCCCACTTCGGACGGTTTTCCCTTTATTCCGTATCACAGAGAATCACGAAGAATTCACGGAGTAACTAGTCTAAATATAAATCATTTGGCAAAACCTTACGAACAAGAAGAACCCTTGTACAAAACGGGTATTGCAGTAGGGGATTATCCTGTGGATCATCATCACGAAGCCCATCCCCAAGTTAAAGAATTGCCCGAGCTTCATTTTTATCCGGTACCCTCGTACAACATTCCTTTAGGATGTTTGATCCCAAAAGAGACAGATCATTTCCTAGTCACCGAAAAATCCATTTCTGTTTCGAATCTCGTGAATGGTACAACTCGCTTACAGCCAGTGGTACTGCAACTAGGACAAGCGGCTGGAATTACAGCGGCATTGGCTTACCATAATCAAATTCCGCCAAGAGCAGTTTCAGTTCGATCTGTTCAAAGAGCGCTTTTGTCACAAGGGGGTTATCTCTTTCCCTATCTTGATGTGCCCAAAGAACACCCACATTTTAAAGCCTATCAGAGAATTGGAGCTAGCGGTATTTTGAGAGGAACAGGAAAGAATATAGGCTGGGAAAATCAAACCTGGCTCTATACTGACCTACCCCTTCGAACGAAGGAAGTGTATTTAGAAGGATGGGATGAATTTTTCGTTTCTGACTTTCCTAAAAATCCAACGGTTTCAGCGGTGCTTTCTTGGTTAAAACAAGGAGTAAAAGAATCTCAAATTCCCGAATGGCTTTCCAGTATTAAGAAGGTTCAAGAGCATTTTGGTTTTCCCTCTTTTGATCCCGATACACCGATGAAACGTGGGCAGTTTGCTGTCTTGATCGATGCTTTATGGGACCCCTTTTCACGAGAGGTCGATCTGTACGGTCGGTTTACTGAATCTAATCCAATTCCATGACTTTAAGTACATTAGACTACAGTATTATCTTGGGTTACCTGGTTTTGGTAGTCTTGATTGGTATTTTTCTTTCTCGAAAGGCTGGCAAGAGTTTGAATCACTATTTTTTAGGGGGAAATCAAATTAAATGGTACTTCCTGGGGCTGTCCAATGCCTCGGGGATGTTTGATATTTCTGGAGTAATGTGGTCCGTAACGCTGCTCTTTGTTTACGGTTTAAAGAGTGCGTGGATTCCCTGGTTGTGGCCTGTGTGGAATCAAGTATTTATCATGGTCTTTTTGGCCCTTTGGATCCGCCGGTCCAATGTGATGACGGGAGCTTCTTGGGTACTGACGCGCTTTAGTGGTAAAGGAGGTGTGTATTCCAAAAACATCATTATTCTTTTTGCGGTCATTAGCGCGATTGGTTTTATTGCGTATTTCTTTGAAGGTATTGGAAAGTTTTGTGAAGCTATTTTGCCTTTTGATCTTACCCTACAAATAGGTTCGTTTACCATTCCTTCTAAAAATAGTTATGCTTTTTTAATTATCAGTTTGACCACGCTGTACACCTTAAAAGGAGGTATTTTTAGTGTGGTGGCTACCGAAGTTTTCCAGTATTTTATCATGACCCTCTCCAGTATTGCCATTGCGGTTATTGTATTCTTTTCGGTTTCTAGTGAAACAATTAGCGAGGTTGTCCCCCATGGTTGGGACCAGTTGTTTTTTGGTTGGGAGATGAACCTAGATTGGTCGGACACCTTACCTGCTTTAAATGACAAGATTGCTACAGATGGCTTTGAGTTTATAGGGGTACTGTTTATGATGATGTTATTTAAGGGGGTTTTTTCCAGTCTAGCTGGACCCGTTCCCGGTTATGATATGCAACGCATCCTCTCTACAAAATCACCATTTGAAGCAGCCAAAATGAGTGGGTTTACCATATTGGTGTTGTATGCGCCTAGGTATTTGATGATTGCAGCCTTTGCGGTATTGGCTTTGGTCTATTTGACCCCTGAACTCCAGCGCATGACTGACATCGATTTTGAAATTTTGTTACCGGAGACCATCTCACAGTTGGTCCCCACAGGCTTAAAAGGGTTGATTTTAGCAGGGCTGCTGGCAGCCTTTATGGGGACTTTTGCCGCAGTGGTCAATGCCGCACCAGCCTACATTGCCAACGATCTTTTGAAAAAAAATCTCATTCCCAATAAAGACGAAAAGACGTATGTACGCTATGGGTACTTGGCAGCTGTTGTGATTGTAGGTTTAGGAATGCTTTTTGGTTTTTTTGCCACTTCGCTCAATACGATTACACTATGGATTACAGCTTCACTCTACGGAGGCTACACAGCAGCGAATGTATTGAAGTGGATCTGGTGGCGTTTTAATGGACACGGATATTTTTGGGGTATGCTTGCGGGTCTTTTGGCTTCAACACTGAAGTTGGTTTTTTTAAGTGATTGGATTGATATTTATTTATTCCCCGCCATTTTAGCCTTTTCTCTATTGGGCTGTTTATTGGGCTCGTTGTGTACACCTCCAGACGATATGGAGACGTTAAAATCGTTTTATAAAAGCGTAAAACCTTGGGGCTTCTGGAAACCCGTTCTCAAAGAAGTGCAAAAACAAGACACTTCTTTTGAACCCAATCAGTCCTTTTCAAGGGACTCTTTCAATGTTATTGTAGGAATCATTTGGCAAATGACATTGGTGGTCTGGCCTGTTTATCTTTTAATTAAAAAATGGGAAGGCCTCGTGATCAGTCTTCTCGTATTTTTTATCTGTACACTATTTTTAAAAAAATATTGGTACGACCCATTAAAGAAAGAGCACTATGAACAAAATTAAAATAACCGGTACTTTTTTGGATGAAATCAGTCACGATATTCCCCATCAGAATTGGGGAAAGAAGGAATGGTCTCAGGATTTTATGTATATGAAACAAATGGGAATCCATCGGGTGGTGTTGATTCGCTGTGGGTATAAAAATTGGTTGACCTATCCCTCTGAGGTATTGGTTAAACAAGAAAAAGCTTTTACTCCCTATTTGGATTTGGTTTCTCTGTTTTTGGAATTGTGTGAAAAAAATCAGATGGAATTTTATTTTGGTCTTTATGATTCGGGACGCTATTGGA
>DBBQ01000010.1:9128-10056 GCA_002292265.1 Flavobacteriaceae bacterium UBA980
AAGAACATTTCACAATACACCCAGCAAACAGAAAAAACAACTTCTATAAGTTTAGACCAACATTTTAAAGATTGGGAAGAAATTTTTTCTGGTATTCAAAATGCGGTGGACCTTGTTGCCTTTCAAGACGGACATGTAGCCTTTGAGGAGCTCTCGGAATTTATAAAGGTCAATAAACAACTGGCAGATCAAAACGGGCTGCACTCCTGGATCAATACTGAATCCTTCGATCGTGATATGCCGATTAAGTTCCTCCCCATTAAATGGGACAAAATGCGGTTTAAGCTGGAAGCGGCAGCCCAAGCCGGCATCCAAGAAGCACTTACCTTTGAGTTTTCACACTTTATGAGCCCCCAATCGGCTTACCCGCAAGCAGGGCATCTTTACCAACGCTACTTAGAATATAAAAATTCCTAAGCTGTATGAAATACGCAGAATTATATCAAAATGAATTACTCCAAGAAGTAATTCCCTTTTGGGAGCACTACAGTATCGACACAAAATTTGGAGGTTTTTTCAGTTGTATAGATGACCAAAATACCGTGTTTGATACCGATAAATTCATGTGGCTTCAAAGCAGACAAATTTGGATGTTTGCCACACTCTATGACGAGCTGGAGCCAGACAAAAAGTGGTTAGCAATCGCTGAAGCTGGTGCAGAATTTATTCTGAAACATGGGCATGACGGTGTATTCAATTGGTATTTTTCTTTGAATCAACAAGGAGCTCCACTGATTGCTCCCTACAATGTTTTCTCCTACACCTTTGCGTGTTTGAGTATGGCAAAACTATATAAAATCACCAATGAAGAGCGCTATAAAAAGGCTTGCCTTACGACCTTAGAGCATATTCATCAGAGAGAGGAAAACCCTAAAGGAAAATGGAATAAAAGTGTGAAGGGAACCCGTTCCCTGAAAAACTTTGCCCT
>DBBQ01000022.1 GCA_002292265.1 Flavobacteriaceae bacterium UBA980
GGTCTATACCGAAGCGCGTTTTGAAGCCTATGCCAAGTTTTGTGATTCTCTTAAAACGGTGCTGGAGGAAATCGAACCAAATAAGTTGAGCGATGACGATCGAATTTCCCATATGCTACTCCACTTCGTACTGAACGAAACTGTAATAAAATACGATTTTAAAACCCATTGGAATCCTATTTTGTCCGATGCGGGGTTTCATTCCAGTTTGACCTACCGTGTACGGCCCATTACAAACAAAAAAAGTGCTTTGGCGTACCTTGAATTACTCAAAGCCATCCCCGAGTACTTCGAACAACAGTCTGTGCTAATAAAAAAAGGATTGGATGCAGGGATGGGACAACCCTTAGTTATTTTTAAAGGGTACGAATCTACCTATGAGCAGCACATTACGGATACTGCAGAAGAAAATTTCTATTACTCTCCTTTTTTGAAGCTTCCTCCTCAACTTACTTCTACAGAAAAAGACTCCTTGCGTCAAGCGGCTAAAAAAGTAGTCACAGAACAGGTGATTCCCGCCTTCCAATTCGTAAAAAACTTTTTTGAAGAAACCTATTATCCCAATACAAGAACAGCTTTAGGCGTTTCAGAAACTCCCAATGGAGCGGCCTATTATCAAAGCCGTATCAACTATTTCACCACACTGGAGGAAACTCCCGAAAGCATTCATGAAAAAGGACTCCAAGAAGTTGCCCGTATCCGAAAGCAAATGGAAAACATTGTCAAAGAAGTCAACTTTAAAGGAGATTTGAAAGCGTTTATTGCTTTCCTGAGAACCGATCCTCAATTTTATGCCACAAGCCCAGAAGAATTACTCAAACACGCACGGAACATCGCTAAAAAATTAGATGAACAACTTCCTCGCTATTTTAAAACCCTCCCCAGAAAACCCTATGGAGTAGCGCCCGTTCCTGAAGCGATTGCTCCTAAATATACCGGAGGTCGGTATGTGGGGACTTCACCGGAAAGCACAGATCCCGGTTATTATTGGGTCAACACCTACAACCTCCCCAGTAGACCTCTCTATGTGATCCCCTCACTCACAGCGCATGAGGCGGTTCCAGGACACCACCTCCAAGGGGCATTAAACAACGAATTGCCAGAATCCATTCCTCAATTTAGGAGAAATCTCTACCTATCTGCTTATGGAGAAGGTTGGGGATTGTACACAGAGTACTTGGCAGAAGCCATGGGAATTTATACCACTCCCTATGAGCACTTCGGCAAGCTTACTTACGAAATGTGGCGTGCCTGTCGTCTGGTAGTCGATACAGGTATTCACGCTTTTGGGTGGACCAGAGAAAAGGCAGTCGCTTTTATGACAGAAAATACGGCCCTTTCCCTTCACGAGGTCAATACTGAAATAGACCGCTATATTTCTTGGCCGGGACAAGCCCTAGCTTATAAAATAGGAGAGCTCAAAATCAGAGAACTACGCAAAAAGGCAGAACAACAGCTAGGAAATCAATTTGATATTCGTGAATTTCACGAAGTTATTTTAGAAAAAGGAACCGTTACCCTACCCCTTTTGGAAGAACGAATAAACCAATACATCACGTCCAAAAACTAATTTTTCAATGAAAGAAAACAAAGTACACATCTTTAGGAAGTCAAAAGGTCAAATCGTGATTGACGGCCTTGTAGTGCTAACAGACGAAGAAGGCAACCCGCTTCCTCACGGCGACCGCCTTACCTTATGTGGTTGTGGAAAATCCAAACGGATGCCCTTTTGTGACAGTTCCCACAAAGATTCTTAGGTGCACACCCTCAACATCAGTCTAGATACTTTGGATGCCTCGCGGTTTAAACAAATTACGTTTCGAGATTATTTTGATCGGGTTTACCAAAATATTATGTTGTTGATCCAATCGGGTTTTCAAGTCAAAATCAATGCCGTACTGATGAAAGGAGTTAATGAGGATGAGATTTTAGACTTTATTCAGTTTACCAAGGACCACCCTGTAGTATTTCGTTTTATCGAATTCATGCCTTTTGACGGAAATCAATGGAACCGAGATAAAACAGTTTCTTACAAAGAAATAATGGATCAAATTGCAACCAAATACGCTCCTGAAGAAATCCTACGGATTCAAGATGAACCAAACGATACAACCAAAAACCACAAGATTAAAGGCGCTCAAGGTTCATTTGGGATCATTAGTACCGTTACCAACCCGTTTTGCGACAGTTGCAATCGGTTACGTCTAACCGCCAATGGGCAACTCAAAAATTGTCTTTTTTCACAAAAAGAACAAGATCTTTTAAGCGCTTTTAGAAACAAAGAAGACCTTAAACCCATCATCAAAAAAGCGGTTTTGGGTAAAAAAGCCGTGCGTGCTGGGATGGAAACTCCTGAGACATTTGAAGACACCAATCAGCACAAACAAAACAGAAGTATGATCACTATTGGGGGTTGAATTTTTTATAAAGTGCCGTATATACCTCTGGTGTATCCATGTCCACCAAAAGAGGGCCTGCATTTCGTTTTATAACCTCCCTTTTAGCAAATGGAATTATTTTTTTTGCCCCTTGTTCCCCTTTTAAGTTGAGTAATTCCGGAAAATAATACTTGTCAAAAAGTGCTGGAACACCCTCCCAACCCTGGTCAGAGATTGAGACGATGAGTTGTTGTTCTTCTTTTTGAAAGGCATTGAGAAGTGCGTTGTAATGTGAGGTATCCACTAAAGGCTGATCGATCAAAGCAATCAGAACACCGTCCAAGGAGCCTTGTTTTTTTATTAAATAAGCAACAGAAAAAGCGATCGTATTTCCCATTCCAAGTGACCATTGATCGAAAATAATGGGGTTTACAGGATAGGGTTTTAACACGGGTAAAATACGTTCCGCATGAGCACCTAAAACCACGTAAACCTCCTGGTCAGTTTTCAATAGAGTTTCTATTTGGTGCTCAATCAATGTTTTTCCTCTCCAGGGCAGCAATTGTTTGGGGGTCCCCATACGTCTTGATGCTCCAGCTGCCAATAACAGATTAGGAATGTTATTCATGAATTTGTCCTTTCTTCAGGCTAAGAGGTATGGGCTCTTGATTTCGGACAACACTCAAAATTTCCGCAAGTATAGAAACCGCGATTTCTTGTGCATTTTCCGCCCCAATATTGATTCCCACCGGACCTCTTAGTTGTTCAATAAAACCTAAATTAACTTCTGGCTTGTGTTCCAACAGATGCCCGATCACTTGTTCTCTTCGTTTGGCAGGACCAAGTAGTCCCAAATAGGCTGGTTTTGTCTCAGATAGTTTCAAAAGGTATTGCACATCTTTACTTAAACTATGTGTCATTAAAACGATTGCCGTTTGATCGTCAATTGTACTTAGGTCAAATTGATCAATAGCGGGAGTCAGAAGTCGTTTGGCTCCAGGAAAATACGCCAAGGTTTTTTGTTCATCTGGTGCTGCAATTACAGTAACCTCCCATCCCAAAGCAAAAGCCGCTTTTGTTAAGATAACGGCATCGTGTTCTGCTCCAAAAATACAACACTGAAACAAGGGAGGAAATTCTTGTTTAAATGTGCTAAACCCTTCGCCCGTAGAAAAGTGTTCTCTGAAACTAAAGACCTGATCTTCAAAAATAAATTGGGTCCCAAACCCTGAGTGACTCCCTACTTCTAAATTAAAGTAAGAGATGCTCGAAAACGTAACACGCTGCTCCAAAGCGGATTGTAAAGAATGAGAAAGTGAAGAACTGAGTACCATCGGCTCTAAAAGAACATAAATAATGCCTTCGCATCCCAATCGCAAACGCCCATCATAGGTCATCATTTTAGGAATACCACTTTCAAACACGGACTGCGCCTGGATTTGAACTTCTTTTTCGACACAACCCCCACTTACGGCTCCAAAGCTTGCCCCTAAATCATTTAAGAGCATTCGAACTCCGGGACGTCGATACGAGGAACCTTCCATCGCTACCACTGTGGCTAAAACAATTTTACGATTG
>DBBQ01000054.1 GCA_002292265.1 Flavobacteriaceae bacterium UBA980
TCTGCTTTTGCTATCGTTCTTTTCCTATTGAGTTGTGACTCGAACAGCAATTCAAAGTCCATTAAAAAACCCAAAATAGCCATCGCTGGGTTGGCGATAGAATCCAGCACTTTTTCTCCAGCCACCACAGACGCTGCTGCTTTTTTGGCTAGAGAAGGAGTCGCCGTTTTTGATTATTATCCTTTTTTACAAGAGGGGCAGCCTCAGAGACAAGCTGCAAATTGGGCTCCCACCCTGCGTGGTCATGCCCTCCCTGGAGGGATTGTCACTCGCAAAGCCTATGACTCCTTAGTCGGAAAAACCTTAGCCTTGTTGGAAAAAGAATTGCCTCTAGATGGGCTCTTTTTCGATATTCACGGCGCAATGAGTGTGGAAGGGATCGACGATCCTGAGGGCGATTTTATCCAAAAAATTCGAGACTTAATTGGTACGGAAACCCTTATTTCGACTTCCATGGATCTCCACGGAAATGTTTCTAAACGTTTGGCACAACACACCGACTTGATCACCTGTTATCGGATGGCTCCCCATGAAGATGCTTTGGAGTCCAAACAACGTGCCGTGGACAACCTTTTGGAACGGTTGCAGTCTGGAAAAGGGAAGCCCAAATACAAAGTCTGGATTCCTGTACCCATTTTACTTCCAGGTGAAAAAACCAGCACTCGAATTGAACCTGGAAAGAGTCTGTATGCCAAAGTACAACCCATGACCGAAAAGGAAGGGGTCATCGATGCGGCGATCTGGATTGGGTATGCCTGGGCGGATGAGCCTAGAAATCACGCTGTGGTCATGGTCACGGGAGACGATCAAAAGGCAGTAAGCGAAAGTGCAGAAACCCTAGCAGCTCATTTTTGGAAGGTGCGAAACGAATTTGAATTTGTCGCCCCAACGGCAGATTTAGACACCAGCCTTTCCTATGCATTAACATCGGATAAAAAACCCTACATCATCAGCGATATGGGAGACAATCCTACCGCTGGAGGAGCAGGAGATGTCACCTGGACCCTTCGCGAATTATTGAACAACAAGGCTTTTAAGAAATCCACTGGACCCGAATTGATCTACGCTTCTATCCCCGGTCCCGAACTCATCGAAGCGGCACTTAAAGCTGGAGTAAATAATACTGTTTCTGCCAAAGTAGGTGCGCTAGTAGATGACCGCTATGCACCTCCCCTTTTGCTGGAAGGTGTTGTAAAAGCAATACATCAAGGAGATTTTCACGCAGAAACCGAAGTGGTTGTTAGGGTAGGAAGTATCAACGTTATCGTGACCAAAAAACGCAAACCCTACCACCGAGAAAAGGACTTTACGCAATTGGGACTGGACCCACGCAAAGCCGATATTCTGGTTGTTAAAATTGGCTATTTAGTTCCAGAGCTTTACGACCTTCGCGGGGATTGGATAATGGCCTTGACTCCAGGAGGGGTGGATCAGGATTTGGAACGCTTGGACTATAAAAGAATCCAAAGACCGATGTTTCCCTTAGACAAAAATCTAGAAAAGGTGGATCTCAAAACTCGCTTTATCAAAGCTTCCCACGAACTTTAAATCACTCGAAACATGCGAAACTTTTTATTGCTTCCGTTTATCCTGTTATGGATCGGTTGTACCACTTCAGAAAACCCTTTCCCCACAGAAGAAATTAATGTGAAGGGGCTTCAACAGAGCGTTGAAATTTTTCGAGATCAATGGGGTGTCAATCACATTTATGCTCAAAATCAAAACGATCTCTTTTTTGCTCAAGGCTATGCGGCTGCCCAAGATCGTTTGTTTCAATTTGAAGTATGGAGACGGCAAGCCACAGGAACAGTAGCAGAAATTCTAGGGCCCGAAGAAATCAAAAGAGATGTCGGTACCCGTTTATTTCAATTTCGGGGCGATCTAGATCAGGAGTTAAATCACTATCATCCCCAAGGAAAAGCGATCATAGAAGCCTATGTGAAAGGGGTGAATCACTACATCACTGAAATTTTAAAAACTCCCGAAAAGCTACCGCTACCTTTTAAAATGCTTGGTATTTCACCAAAAAAGTGGACTCCAGAGGTGGTTATTTCTAGACATCAAGGTCTCCTGGGAAATATTGGTCAGGAACTACAACTAGGAAGAGCGGTTGCAAAACTGGGCCCTGAAAAGGTAAAAGAACTTTTGTGGTTTCACCCGAAAGATCCTAAAATCGCCTTGGATCCAAAAATAGATCAAGCGCTCTTATTTGAAGATCTTTTGGCGCCCTATAATGCTTTTAGAAAACCTATCCAATTTCAACCGCATCATTTAAAAGAACCCTATCGCAATTCTCAGACGGTTGCCTTTTTGAACCAATACAACGACCTTTCCAAAGATTCTCTTGCCCTTGGTAGCAATAATTGGGTGCTGGACGGAACAAAAACAGCGGATGGACATACCTATATGGCAAATGATCCCCATCGGAGAATTGCAGTTCCTTCCTTGCGTTATATGGCACATTTGGTGGCTCCCGGGTGGAACGTCATCGGTGGTGGTGAACCCGAGATTCCCGGGATTTCAATTGGTCATAACGAATACGGAGCGTGGGGCTTGACTGTTTTTAGAACAGACGGAGAGGATCTCTACCAGTACGAATTAAATCCCAAAAACCCACTACAATACAAATTTCAAGGCGTGTGGAAAGATTTCAAAGTAATCCGAGAAACAATTGTTGTTAAAGGAGGCGAGGATCTAGAAGTTGAACTTTATTACAGTCATCACGGACCGGTGACCTATCTAAACAAAAAAGCCTTAAAAGCCTACGCGGTTCGTTGCGCTTGGTTGGAGCCTGGGGGGTCTCCCTATCTTGCGTCTCTACGGATGGATCAGGCCAAGACTTGGGAGGAATTTAGAGACGCCTGTTCCTACAGTAACATTCCGGGAGAAAATATGATTTGGGCAGATCAGCAAGGCAACATCGGATGGCAAGCAGTTGGAATTGCCCCGGTAAGAAAAAACTTTAGCGGATTGGTTCCCGTTTTGGGGGACGGTCGTTATGAGTGGGACGGCTATCTACCCATACTAGAAAAACCCAATGCCGCCAATCCAAAAAAAGGATATATCGCCACTGCAAACCAAAACGTGACTCCAGCGGATTATACGCGTTGGGATGCCATTGGATATTCCTGGTCCGATCCCTACCGTGGAGAACGAATTGATGAAGTGTTGGGCACCCGAAATGATTTTACAATGAACGACATGAAAGCACTCCAAGTAGATGTAACCTCTTTCCCTGCACGTACTTTGATTCCCTTACTTGAAACTAGTTCTTTAAGCCCCAGTGAAGAGGCCCTTAAAGCAAAAGTAATGCGTTGGGATTTTAAATTAGAGCCCAACTCTATCGCTGCAGCGATTTACAACGCTTGGGAAAAAGAAATTATTCGACATGCAAGTGCTAAATTTATTCCTGAAGTTGCAAAACCTTATCTCTCTTGGCTTCAGTTGAAACGGATTTTGGATTGGATCGAAACACCGGGAACAATGTTTAGGACTATTACAGAACGAGATGTTTTTTTACAAACTACTTTTCAAGCTGCTGTTGCAGACCTAAAAACTCGACTAGGAACTCAGTCTGAAAAATGGCAGTACGGTCAAGCGAATAACAAGCATACTGCCCTTACACACCCATTGGGAAGTGCAGCCAATTCGGAAACTGCAAAAAAGCTTAATCTAGGACCCCTACCAAGAGGAGGAAATGCCTACACCCCAGGATCCACAGGGGGCAATTACCGGCAAAGCAGTGGTGCCAGTTTTCGGATGATCGTTAACACAGGAGATTGGGATGCTGCAGTAGGGACCAATGCTCCTGGGCAATCTGGCGATCCTGAAAGTCCTTTTTACAGTAATCTTTTTAAAGACTGGGCGGAAGACCATTACTTTCCGGTCTATTATACCAAAGAAAAAATCAAATCGGTGACTTATAAAAAAACGATTTTAACCCCTTAGTTTGACGATTTGGGAACGGAAATGTGATTCCCTAAAAACAAGGCATTGAGAAACATCCTGTTGGTCCCATAGGCTGTCCCTCTAAAGTTGGGGTTTTCAGCAAAGAGCACCACTCTTCCTTTTCCAAGGCTACTAACCACAACGGGAGCCGCTTTGGGTAAAAATTGTTTCCGTATGTTTTGGGAGATATATCCATCCACATGGGGATTTTTGCCATAAACAACTGGTGTTCCGTATTCGCTTTTGCTGGGTTGTAACCAAACTAAATTGTTTTTGTATAAACTCACCTCTTTAGCTGTGAAGCCAAATCCCAAGGGATGAGAAGGATCGATGATTCCTTTGATAAAAACACCCCCTAATTGTTCTCTACCCAAATTTTCCGGTGCCTCCTCGTAAGGTCGTTGAATTGCTTTCTTTAAAGAATCTTTAGGTTGGGTGACCAACTGTTCTTGGACGATTTTATGTTTGATCAA
>DBBQ01000061.1 GCA_002292265.1 Flavobacteriaceae bacterium UBA980
CAATTGAAGCAAGGAAAGGGCAGAGAAAAGGGTAAAAAAAGGAAAGGATAGTATAAAGCTTTAAAAATTTGTATATTTGTGCAAAATAGTTTGCCTATAGCATAAAATTACTTTTAAACATTACGGAATTTTTAAACATTTCAGTTAACTAAGTAATTTAATTATGCACTCCAATCAATCTTCTCAGCTCACAGATGCACAACTGGTTTCAAGCTACCTCGACGGTTCTGAATACGCACTAGAACAGCTGATTAATCGCCATCAACTTCAGATCTTTAATTTTATTAATTTTAAAATTAATGATCGCGACACTTCTGAAGACCTTTTTCAAGACACCTTTATCAAAGTAATCCGCACACTAAAGAGTGGGGCTTATAATGAAGAGGGGAAATTTCTGCCTTGGGTCATGCGTATTGCACACAATTTGGTAATCGACCATTTTAGAAAAAGCAATCGCATTCCAACTGTAGGGAAAAAAGAGGATTTTGATATTTTTCAATTCATTTCTGATAAGTCACCAAATGCGGAAAGTACGCTTGTCCAAGAACAGGTTTTAAAGGATCTTCAAAAATTGATTCAGGAATTGCCTGAAGATCAAAAAGAGGTATTGATCATGCGTTTATACCGCGATATGAGCTTTAAAGAAATCGCCGAAAACACCAATGTTAGTATCAATACAGCTTTGGGAAGAATGCGATACGCCATTATCAATCTGCGTAAATTGATTACCGAACATCAAATTATTTTAGAAGTCTAGCAATTTTTGATGTTTTTTGCCGTTCTTAGTAGTATAGAATTCATTTATGGCAAAAAACTACTTTCAAGACAAGTCTGTTACTTCTGAATGGGTGCCGAGCAAGTATGTGATTCAACGTATTTTGGCATTTTCAAAGGCTTATCAAGAGACTAAGGAAGAAAAAGATCCTTTAGATTTACTTAAGAATTAAACTTCTTCAGCACTGATTTTCTTCCAATAGTACGGGTGATAACGTCCTTTTCTAAATCCCATCCTCTGGCTGGCGAACACTCCCTGCCGTACCAAATAATTTGGAGGTGTAAATCATTCCACAATTCTTCTGGAAAGAGGCGTTTGGCGTCTTTTTCCGTTTGAACAACATTCTTTCCATTTGAAAATCCCCAACGGTACATAAGTCTATGTATGTGCGTATCTACAGGAAAGGTTGGAATACCAAAGGCTTGTGCCATCACTACAGCAGCTGTTTTATGTCCTACTGCTGGGAGCTCCTCCAATTCCTTATAGGTTTGGGGAACTTTGCCCTGATGTTTTTCCAAAAGTATATGAGAAAGGCCATAAATCCCTTTTGATTTCATCGGGGATAATCCAACTGGGCGAATGATGTCACGTATTTCTTCTACGCTCAGTTTGATCATCTCTTTTGGCGTTTTGGCCTTGGCAAATAGCAGCGGGGTGATTTGATTCACACGAACGTCAGTGCTTTGTGCGGAAAGTAACACGGCGATGAGTAGAGTGAACGGATCGCTGTGATCCAAGGGAATTGGAATTTCTGGATAGAGGTTCTGTAAGGCTTTGATCACAAAGTCAACTTTTTCTTTTTTGGTCATTCTTTTGTATTCTTAATAGCTTTTGTAATTTAGAAAAAAAAATAAGTTATGAAGACATTACAAGTAGGGGATTCGGTGCCCCATTTTTCCGTAGTAGACGATAGAGGAAAGACCCAGTCACTAGGCGATTATAAAGATCAAAAAGTAGTTGTTTTCTTTTATCCCAAAGCCAATACACCCGGTTGTACCGCAGAGGCTTGCGATTTGAGAGATCATTACAAAGAATTACAGGAGGCAGGGTATGCCCTTCTAGGAGTTAGTGCAGATTCGGTAAAAATGCAACGCAATTTTTCCGAAAAGTTTGACTTTCCTTTTCCTTTATTGGCAGATGAGAACAAAGAAGTCATCAATGCCTTTGGTGTATGGGGACTTAAAAAGTTTATGGGTAAAGAATACGACGGCATTCATCGTAAAACGTTTATCATCGACGAAAAAGGAGTCGTAGAACGTGTCATTGATAAGGTCAAAACGAAAGAGCACGCAGCTCAGATCTTAGAATAGCCCATTAAGACAAGAAAAATATGGCGGTTGGTTCTCACCAACCGCTTTTGTTGTTATAAGCCTGCAATTTCTAAAAGAATCTTTGCGAGTTCCCCAGGTTGAGAAAAATTAGGAGTTTGACTTGTGTTCAAGCTGAATACTTTTTCTACTTTTCCCTGATACATACTCCGCTGAACGGCAATTGGAATGGCGCGGTCTTCCGTACATTCGATATAGTACTTCGGAAGCATTCCAAAGTTTTTATCTGTGATTTCAAGTTCATAGCCTAAAGGAGCTACGGGCTCTGGAATAATACTGGGTTTGGCAGCCTCAAAGGCTTCTAGCGGGATATCGTGTACAAAGACGTTGTGCATTTCGGCTTCTTTGACCAATGCATATTCTTCGTTTTCTGTAAGATAAAAATTCTCTACTGCCTTTGAACCTTCTACCCCTGAGACCACAAAAAAAAGAGCCTCCCTCAGGAAGTAAAAAGGCCATGAGATAGACTAGTTTTTCAATCTTCTCAGGATGTAATTCCGCTACACGACTGATGGTAATACCATTAAAGCTGTGCCCCACTAAGATTACGGGCTCCTTTTGGGTGTCCAGAAGATCCGTAATAGTTTTTACATAGCGCCCCATTGAAATTTCGCTGGAAGGGTTTGCATCGTTGCCATGGCCGGGTAAGTCGGGTGTAAAGACATAATGTCCTGCCTCAAGTAATGGTTTTGCTACCTGTTCCCATTGCCAACCGCCTAACCAAGCAGAATGAACCAATAAAAAACGCGCTTGACGCGTTTCAGGTGCCGTCTCTGTAATTTCTGAGTTATCGGTTGTATTCAATTTTTGGGTGTTTTTACAGCTGCTGAGACTCAAGATGAGTAGGCACAGTAGTGCTAGATTGGATTTGTACATGATATAGGATTTGGATTAAATAAATTTAAATTTAGCTAAAACTAAAAGTTAAACTAGGGATGGTCTTCCTTTTAACGGTTTTTTAATACTTAAACCTAGCTTCTTAAATCGGTTAGAAGTTCTTTATATAATCGTTTTACATATAGGTTTCCAAAACCATAGTGGGCTTCTCGTTTGCAGAACACGTGAAAGATAAGGTCAAATTCCTTTGTGTTCAATTCTTCGAGTATTTGTTTTAGTTCTTCTTTTGGACGTCCTATGCCTTCTGAGGGGAAACGCTCTATATGGTACGCTACTGCGCCTGGGACAAAAGGAAAGCTGTCTTGCAGTCCGGCTGCTACTGTTTTTAAGCGATCGAAATCTGATTTTTGAAAGGCCTCCCAAAGAAAAGCCCAAGAGGTAAGATCCTCTAGCGGCAAACGCTGTTTGTAGCAGTGTTCTAATTCGCTGCGACTTACTTTTCCAAACGCATAGGGAGTGTGTTGTGGAGGGTGTACCAAAAAAAGAGCACCCTGATGCTCTTTTTTTTGGAGTAAAAAGAGGCAAAACCACAGATTGACTTGACAAAACAAATCGTCTTCAAACCAGAGATTGATTTCCGCGGAATCGGGGAGTTTTAGAATTTGATAAAATAGAGCTGCAACCTCTTTTTTATACTCTAGTTGAACTTCTTTCCCGTAGTGTTCGTTGAGGTAGGTTTTTCGTTCTTCAAAAAATTGGGACAGCGAACTCTCACGTACAGGACCTTCCACCAAACATTCCCTGCAGACCAGTCTAGTTCCTTCTACTGAATCGGGAAATTGATGGAGAAGTGCGTCTCCGTTGAGAATGTGATAAGCAGTTTTCATAAGATGGAAAGACCAAGTAAGGATAAAGATAAAGCGAAAAAAAAGCTAAGACTTAATCCCAAACATTTGATTTTTCTTAATGAGTTCGGCAATTCCTTCGGGCAGGTGTTTTTCCCAGTCAGGTTCTCCATCGCGAATTTGTTGAAGAATTTTTCTACTAAAAATGTTGAGATACTCTTCTTCAAAATCAAAAATATCGATCACCTTCCCGTTATATTTAAAGAATTTGTAGAAATCCTTCATTCGGGGGTGGAGCTTGAGGTTGGTACTGTTGATGACCGTGCCGTTATCGTCTTTCATCGGGTAGAGATACACTTTGAGGTTGTTGTAAAACATCTTTCCAAAGGCTTCTAGTATTCCTCCCCCCAGGTCTTGGTAGTATTGTTCATCAAAAATTTCCACAAAATTGTTGACTCCCATGCTCAATGCCATTTGTTTTTTGGTGTATTGGGAAAGGTAGTCCACCAGCTTGTAGTATTCTTTAAAATTTGAAATCATGACCACATGACCCAAAGAACAGAGCAGTTTGGCGCGATCCATAAAGTCTTTCTCGTCAATTTCACCCTGTGCGCGTAGGTTGGAAAGGGTAATTTCAAAAATCACTACCGTTTTTTCTTCTTCTACTTCAGATTCATGGATAAAGGCATCGAGAGCTTTTTCAAACATATCGATATTAACCCGTGTTACAGGTCGAAAGCTACCCCGCAGGGTGAGGATATTCTTTTTGTATAGCTCTCGTGCAGGTAAGATGTTATTGCCTTCAGGATTGAACATGACTGCGTCGGTCATGCCGTTGCGAACCAGTTGTAAACTCATCAAACGATTGTCCACCCCCTTAAACAAGGGTCCTTTAAAATTGATCGTATCAATTTCTATGGCATCTTCATCGATATTGTCGTACAGGTAACGCAAGAGCTTTTTAGGTTCTTGGTATTTGTAAAAGGCACCATAAACTAGGTTGACCCCGATGAGGCCCAATACCTCCTGCTGGAGGCGTGCTTCCGTTTGATGAAAACGAACGTGGAGTGTGATTTCGCTATAGGGTTGCTTTGGATCGACTTGATATCGAATTCCCATCCAACCGTGGCCCTTAAATTTTTTTGCAAAATCTATAGTGGTTACCGTATTGGCATAGGTAAAGAACATTTTTTTGGGATTTTCTTCTCGGGAAATGCGCTCTTCAAGAAGTTGCATTTCGTGATCCAACATTTTATTCAGACGCGCTTCGGTGACATAACGTTTGTCGTCTTCTTCACCATAGATGTTGTCACTAAAGTTTTTATCATAGGCGCTAATGGTTTTCGCGATGGTTCCTGAAGCACCTCCAGAGCGAAAAAAATGTCGCGCTACCTCTTGTCCTGCACCAATTTCAGCAAAGGTACCATAGATGTATTTGTTTAAATTGATGCGAAGGGCTTTGGCTTCGACGGAGGGCCGGTTTTCCAATTCAGTTTCTCCGGGTAATTGTTCGGACATACTCGTTTTTAAGTTGGTTTTTCAAATCTACAAAGATTGTGCAATTAAAGGACAAAGATTACCTTTGAAAAACATGATCAAAGTTACTTTTTTAGGTACTGGAACTTCTCAGGGGATTCCTGTGATTGGGAGTACCCACCCAGTATGTTTGAGCAGTGATCCAAAGGACAAGCGCTTGCGGGTTTCAATACTAGTGCAGTGGGAGGACATCAATTTGGTAGTGGACTGCGGCCCGGATTTCAGACAGCAGATGCTTCGTGAAAATCTTCAACATTTGGATGGTATCATGTTTACTCATGAACATGCGGATCACAGTGCAGGAATGGATGATATTCGTCCCTTTTTCTTTCGCCAGGGGGCTATTCCCATGTACGGAAGCCAAAGGGTGATGGACAATTTCACTCAGCGGTTTAATTATATTTTTTCCAACGAAAATAAATATCCAGGGGCGCCTTCAGTAGACATTCATAGAATCAGCTCAAAACATTCTTTTGATTTTAAAGGAAAAAAAATCACCCCAGTTGAAGTTCTCCACGATCAGCTCCCTGTTCTGGGGTATCGCATTGATGATTTTTGTTATCTCACCGATGTAAAAACAGTCAGTGATCAAGAACAAGAAAAGTTAAAAGGCCTTGACATTCTCGTTTTAAATTGTCTACGAAAGGAAGTGCACTCAAGCCATTTGAATCTTGAAGAAGCCTTACATCTGATTGAAAAACTCAAGCCCAAACGCTCTTATTTAACCCATATCAGCCATTTAATGGGATTTCATGAGGAAGTCAGTACAGAATTGCCTCCAAATGTTTTTTTAGCCTATGACACCCTAAGCCTAAGCTCAACCTAATAGTCACTTATGAAATTTAAAATTGTTCTTTATCTATTCCTATTTGCTTGTATCGTTCTTTTTTATCAAATTTTCAATACCAATAAAATCTTGAATCATCAAGACGAGCTAATTCAAAACCAGTATCAAACGCAACTACAACTCAAAGACTCCCTTGCCAAATTAAAGCGATTTCAAGATACGTTTGCCTATTTTTCGTTAGCGGGTAATTCAAATATAAAGGAAGAAATAACAAATTCATCACTGCTGGAAAAACAAGTGCGTGAGCAGTTGCTCACAATGAATACAGGTAAAGGACTGAAAGCACTCCTAAAGTTAAGCTCAGGTCGATTTTTAATCGACAAGGTAAAAGTTGTCAATCAGGAATGGGTCCTCATCGGTTTTAAATCGGATAAAAATTGGGGACAGGCGCTGTTGGATTACAAGCAGCAAGCCTCTGGCGACTTTGATTTTAACGTGATCAGGTTTTTTGAAAAATCTCTATAATTCGGTCTTTTCCAGCCACCCTAAAAGTCGTGTAAAGTTTTCCTGCGAAACGCTGTGTCCTTCAGGAAACTCGTGATATTCTATTTCGGTATATTTTTCGCTAAAAGGCAAAATGGTAGCTCTTGCTTTTTCTACTGGGATGACAACATCCGAGATGCCATGGGCTGCATAGGCCAAAAAGGTCGGAGGTTGTGAGGTGTCCACACTTTCGTGTACCAATCCGCTAAGCGCTACAATTCGGCGAATCTTTTTGGGGGTGCTAAAAGCCAGTGCCCAGCTTAAAATTGACCCTTGACTAAAACCTAATAAGCTGATATCATTAGAGTTAAGATCATATTTTTTAATTAAAAGATTAATGTTCTCATTCAATAAATCTACCGCACTCCAGGCCGCTTCCAGTTCAGAAGTAAATGTACCGTCTTCCTTAGGATAAAGTGGGTACCAAGCGTAACCGCCCGGGGATAAATTTAGTGGGGCTTGTAGGGCAATGATTGTATGTGATTTCGGAAGATAAGGCGCAAAGGAAAATAAATCGTTTGCATGACTTCCATACCCGTGAATTAAAAAGATTACAGGACTTTTTTCGAGCGTGTTTATTCCTTGACGGATGCGATATTCTAGCATAAATTGAATTCTAAGACGGGTTCATTTGGATTTTCTCTCCACGAATACAGCCGTAAACGGTTCCGCGAGTTGGAGTTCCGATAAACATACAGTTTTTGGAGCTTGAATAGAGTTGACTCTCTTCAAACTCAGCATTTCCGTGTGGAGTAAACAGGGTGAAATCTGCCGGTGCTCCAACGTTAAAAGGAGGTTCTTCAATACCAAACCGTTTCTTACCTCGGGTTAGAAAGGAGATGACCTTTGCTAGTGGAAAGTGATTTTGGAGTACAAGAAACGCAGCTTCAAGACCGATACTTCCCGCTTCCGATTCGACAAAGTCAAGGTTTTTAATTTCGGGGTTGATGGGTTGGTGTAAGCTACTAACCATATCGAGGGTTCCGTCTAAAAGGCCTTCTCGGAGTGCTTTTTGATCCTTAGCAGTTCGCAAGGGGGGGTGGAGTTTAAAATTGGGATTGAAGTCCATTAACTGTTCTTCAGTATAGAGCAAATGGGGAATTCCAACTCCACAACTCACGTTGAGTCCTTTCTTTTTTGCTTCGCGTATCAATTGAACGCTCGTGGCACATGAAACATAGGGAATATGAAGCTTCCCATGGGTGTATTCTAAAAGCTGGAGGTCACGTGCCAAGGGAGCGGTTTCTGCAACTTCTGGGATGCCTTTAAGGCCTAAATTGGTACTGACAGTCCCTTCGTGCATTTGTCCTGTATGGATCAAATTCAAATCGAGGGGATAGGCTTGAATAAGGCCATTAAAACTTTGAACGTAGTCCAAGGCAATTCGCAAAAGACTAGGGTTTTTCTGTGCCGTATTAAAGTCTCCAAAAGAGCGCGCGCCTGCTTTGTGAAGGTCGTAAAGCGAAGCCATTTGTTGTCCTGCTCCGTTTTCTGATAATGCTGCGCTGATATGCAAGGCTGTAGTCTGCATTGCAGCAGATTGTAGCAGGTGACTTACATCAGCATGGGAGGAGATCACAGGGTCTGTGTTGGGATTTAAAAGCAGATTGGTAAACCCACTTTTAGCAGCAGTCAACAGTCCATTTTCTAAAGTCTCCCGTTCTTCAAACCCAGGTTCACCAAAAGAAACACAGGGGTCAAACCATCCAGAGGAAAGGTGCAATTCTTTAAGTTCTATAATTTGATCCGCTTCGGTTTGGATTTCGGTTTCGATTTGGGAGATAACACCGTCCTCGAGGAATACATCTAACGTTTGATTGTGAAAAGGACTCTTTTCATTGATTACGGTAGCGTTTTTTAAGAGTATCTTCATGTAATAAGAATCAAGGCAAAAATAAGAAACAATTTTGAATCACTCAGACCGATGTACTTATTCTATAGAGGTCAAAATTTTAAATTGAATTTTCTCATGGGTCTTCTTTTGAGCGAGTTGGTGTAGGGCTCCATCAGTGAGTTGAAATAGACGGGGATACCCTCCTGTGACCTGCGCATCGCGCATCAAAATAATCAAGCTACCGTCTGGAGTACATTGGACTGTCCCTGGAAGTACGGGTGCCGTCCAGATTTGAGGGAGTTGGTGGGGTAGTTTTTCATTAAACTGATAGGCCATTCTGTTGTTCAGCTCGGAAAGTGTAAAAGTGCTTTCTTCCAAAATCTTTTTTTGGGCTTTTTTCAAAAGATGGTATTCTGGCCCTACATAGACTTCAAGGGTTTTTTGGTTAAAATCCAAATTGGGAATCTGTAGGCGAGCTCCTTTTACGGGTTTAAAGTTGGAATCTCCTGTAGGGAGTAAGATTTTTTTGGAAATGCGTTCCTCGCGGGTCAGTCCTTTAAATTGACTTCGACTTCCCAAAACTTTTTCAGTTTTTATTCCCCCTGCGATCGCTAAGTAGGCACGACAACCGATTTTAGCGGTTCCTAGTTCTAGCACATCATTTTCCTTTACTTCAATAGGGGTCTGGTTTTTTATTGGTTTTCCATTTAATTGGGGTTGTATGTCAGCTCCAGTTAGCGCGATATAACTGTTTTTATGGAATCGTATTTTAGGGCCTTTAAGAGTGCACTCCAAGACGGCAGCCCTTTCGGGATTGTTCAAAAGTTGATTTCCGATACGATAGGCGTGTTGGTCAAGAGCTCCCGATAGAGGAACTCCAAAACTTTGATAGTCAAATCGACCCATGTCCTGAATGGAGGTATAAAGTCCGTGCTGCAGTATTTCAATCATGGGGTTTGAGTCTAAAGGTTCCTTGATTAATCTTTTTTTGAAGTGCTTTATAGTTTTTAGAGTCAATGGATTCAAAAGAAATCCAGTCCCCAGCAGTGGCAAAGCAGGGAGGCTGCTGCTGTGCATCAAAAAGAGAAAGGGGAGTGGTCCCCACCAGATGCCATCCTCCTGGACTGGAGCTAGGATAGATCCCTGTTTGCATTCCCCCAATCCCGACTACTCCTTTAGGCACCTTTAATAAAGGCTTTTCTTTGCGAGGACAGTACAAACGTTTGTCTAAACCGTTTAAATATAAAAATCCAGGAAGAAAGCCTAGAAAATAGACACGATAACGAGTTTGTGTATGCAACTGCACTACCTCTTCAGGCTTTAGTTGTACCGCCTCCGCCAAAGCGAGTAGATCAGGAGCGTATTCAGGTTCATAACAGATGGGAATTTTCCAATGCCTGCCCTTGTTTACCGTTTGGTTTTCTACTTTTGGCTGAAGTTCCAACAGTCGTTGTTTCCACCAGGCGAGACTTTTCATATCCACGAGTAGATGTACCAGTAAGGATTGATACCCCATCGTACAGCGCGTTACTTTGACTTGTTTTTCTAGGATTATTTGAAAAGAGAGTAAAAAGGCTAAAAGGGTCTCAGAAGGTTCTTGATCCCATTCCAGCAGAAGTACTTTGGGGTGCAAGGCGAGAACACGAAAGTTTAAAGGGTTCTTTGTCATGGTTGAAGAGGGTATAAATTCAACAATTCTTTTAGATTTCTCACAACATTCGGATGGTCACCGTGAAGGCAAAAGGTCTCTGCTTTCATTGGAATCCATTGACCACTTACGGTTTGTACTTGATGTTCTTCTACTATGGAATTTAATTGTGCAGACATTGCTGAAGCGGTTGTTAAAAGGGCTCCTTTTTCACCTCTGGGCTGCAATTTCCCTTGCGCTGTATATCCACGGTCTAAAAAAGCCTCCCTCCATATGGTTATTCCTCTTGCTTTTGCTCTTTGTTCGAGGACGCTTTTGGGGAGTGTAAATATTAGTGCGTGGGGACAGCATTCTTCAATAACGTTGAGAACGATTTCTGCCACTTCTGGATTTTTGACACAATCGTTATACAACGCTCCGTGCGGTTTGACATGATGCAGTTGCTTTTTGTCCTCTAAAAGTTCCATAAAACTGTACAACTGGTCTTTCAAACTTTGAACGAGCTTTTTTTCGCTTATCTGGATCGACACGCGACCAAAATTTTCCCGATCTGGATAGGAGGGATGCGCTCCGATTTTAACCTTGTATTTTATTGCTAAATCGATTACCCGTTGCATCTCTTCCGAACTTCCTGCGTGCCCACCACAAGCTATGTTGCAGGAATTAATTAAGGGCATCAGTTCATTTTCATTTCCCATGCCTTCTCCCATATCGATATTGAGGTCTATTGGATTCATAGAAGAATTAAATATAGGGTTCGTAAGCTTAGAAACAGGGCTAAAAACACGATGAGAAGCCCCAAGGCATTTTGTTTTGCTTTGTATTTAAAAACCCCGAGTAATTTGGATTTGTTCATCAGCCAGAGTAATACGGCGGCAATGATGGGAAGTAATAAGCCATTAGTGATTTGCGCAAATTGGATGATGGTGATGAGTTGAATTCCAGTAGCAGAGAACAGTACACCTACTAAGATAACGAACAACCAAATCCATTTAAAATGATTTGATTTGAGATCGGTGGACCAGCCAAAACAACCACATACCACGTAGGCTGTGGCAAGGGGTGCGGTAATTGTACTGGTGATTCCGGCTGCAAAGAGACCGATCGCTAGAAAATAGTTAGCAAAACTTCCAAACACAGGCTCCAAACCTAACGCGAGGTCGGCTGCACTGTGAATGTCCGAAGCTTCAACACCTGCAGCAGTAATAATGACGCTGAGGGAGATCAATCCTCCTAAAGTGAGTGCGACGGTCATGTCTTTTAGTGCATGGGGTAAGTCGGAGGGGTGAGACCATTTTTCTTTTACTAATGCAGTATGTAAAAAAAGATTGTACGGAACAATGGTGGTTCCAACCAACCCGATAATGGTCAGTAAGCTTCCTTCAGGGGTTTCAAAAGTAAAGAGCCCCTTAACGATACGGAGTAAAGGAGGTTGGGTAGTACTGGCTGTGACTAAAAAGGAGAGACTCATCAGGAGAACCAGGCCAATTAAAGTACGCTCAATGATTTTATATTTTCCTGTCCACAACAAAGTTGCTGCGATGAGCCCGATTAAAACTGAAAATAAATTGATTTTAAACGCTCCTAAATTTAGTTGAAAACTCCCAAAAAGTGTTTCCAGCCCAAGTACAGCCCCGCTTATGTTTCCCGCTTCATAGGCCGTATTTCCAATCAAGATTGCAGAAAAAATCAAGGTGAGAATCGCAAATTTAATCCAAGGGGTTTGCACCTCTTCTCGGATGGCTTCAGTAATATTTTTTCTGCCGATCATCCCTATTTTTACAGCCATGGATTGCAGTACGAGGGCAGAAACAATTGCGATGAGTAGGGTCCACAATAATGCCATTCCAAAATTTACCCCAGCCAGAGTACATAGGGTGACAGTGCCTGGTCCAATAAAGGCAGCTGCGATTAAAGGTCCCGGGCCAAAATTCTTAAAAATCTTTTTAAACATGGACGATTTTAATTTAAAGGTAACCTACTTGCAGCAGTTGTACAATTTAATGGGTGATCTTTGCGCCAAAGTTTTCGTATACTCCAAGTCCAAAGAGAGCAAAGTCATATTTGATCGGGTCGCTAGGGTCATAGGTGCGAAGCTGATCATCCAACTTCTGTAGTGCCTTTTGATCGTTTTGTTTTCGGTGTAATAAACCCAGAGCACGGGCTACATTTCCTGTATGAACATCCAGAGGGCAGGAGAGTTGTGCAGGAGTTAGCCGCTTCCAAATCCCAAAATCTACTTTGTTTTTTGAAGAACGCACCATCCAGCGCAAATACATATTGATTCGTTTTGCTGCAGAACCGTTTAGCGGATCCGAAACGTGTTTTTCAGTTCTTTTTTCGTGTTCAAGCTCAAAAAACAGAGATCTAAAATGATGGATATTTTCATCCATTCGCTGTGCTTTGGGGTTTTTTGAAAAGGCCACTTCCAGTCCCTGGTGATTTTGATATATATGTCGTAAAGCGCGAATAAAAAAAGAGAAATCGGTCCCGTTAAAGGTTCGGTGTACGAAAGAAGAAAGTTTTTTAAGATCCTTAGGAGTGTGGTTTTTCACATAAGTATAAGGGTCGTTTTCCATAAGTTCCATCATGCGTTTCCCACTTTTTAGGATACTGACTCGATTGCCCCAAGCGATCGTTGCGATCAAGAAACCGGCGATTTCTATATCTTCTTTTTTGGAAAAATGATGGGGAATAGCAATAGGATCTTCAGTAATGAATGAGCGTTGCTCATAAGTTTTTGCTTTTTCATTCAAAAAGGTCTTGAGGTCACTGGACTGCATCAATCGATTTTTCCGTCTTTAAGGCTGATGGTCCGATCGGCTCGTTTTGCGAGGTCTTTATTGTGGGTCACGATCACAAAGCTACAACCCCGTTCTGCTTTTAATTCAAAAAACAGATCGTGCAGTTGTTCTGCATTTTCGGAATCCAAATTCCCACTGGGTTCATCGGCAAAAATAATTTTTGGATCATTGATCAGTGCTCGGGCCACAGCAACGCGCTGTTGCTCTCCTCCAGATAGCGCAGCAGGTTTGTGCGAAGCGCGATTTCCTACACCGAGACGCTCCAACAATTCCATTGCCTTAGGAACAGCATTTTTTTGTGATTCCCCTCCCAACCAAGTAGGTAAACAAACGTTTTCTAAAGCAGTAAATTCAGGAAGCAACTCATGGAATTGAAAAATAAAACCCATTTTTTGGTTTCGAAATTGAGCAATGGCCTTATCGGAAAGTTGAGTGATGTCCACCCCATCCAAAAACAAGGAACTCTCTGGATTTGAGTTGGCTTTATCTAAGGTGCCCAACAAATGCAATAATGTGGTCTTCCCAGCGCCTGAGGGGCCTACGATAGCGACAATCTCTTGTTCAGCAACAACAAGACTAACCGAATCCAAGACCTTAAGTGTACCGAAGTTTTTTGAGAGTTTTTTTGCTCTGAGTAGTGCTTTCATACCAAGTCCAAAATTAGGACTTTATTTCCTAATGGAGAAGATTCTAAACGAGTACTAAGTAATTAAGATATTGAAACTTTAAACAGATTTTCAATCCATTTCTTCAATTCTATGATTTCATTGCATATCTTTATTTAAAGATTTTAAAAAAAGATTTATCAAAATGATCTATTTAGCTGGCGGATGCTTTTGGTGTACTGAGGCTGTTTTCCAACGTATTAAAGGAGTGAAAAAGGTGAGTCCAGGGTATATAGATGGCACGGTTAAAAATCCAGCGTATAGAGAGGTTTGTACAGGAAGGACAGGGCATACGGAGGCAATTGAAATTGTTTACGATTCGAAATTAATTAGTTTAATCGACCTCTTATTGATCTTTTTCAACACCCATGATCCGACGACTTTAAACCGCCAGGGAAATGACATAGGCACACAATATCGCTCTGGTGTATATTTTACAGAAGTTAAACAAAAAGAAGTGGTACTGCAAGTAATTCAACAATTGGAAAAAGAACAGATTTTTAAAAATCCTATCGTTACCGAGGTCAAGGAGGCTACTCTATTTTACACAGCAGAAGAACACATCGATTATTACAATCAAAACGGTGAGCAACCCTATTGTTCGTACATTATAGATCCCAAAATCGAAAAATTAAAAACCTATTTTTCAAACTATATTGCTATAAAAAATGAATGAAAATTTTAACATCGAAACCTTGCCCATTACGGAGCAAATTAAAACCAATTATGAGGACATTATCCATCTGCTAGGGGAAGACAAACTCCGCGAGGGACTACTAAAAACTCCAGAACGCGCTTCCAAGGCAATGAAGTTTTTGACCGAGGGCTATGAAAAAGATCCCAAACAAATCCTTCAAAGTGCTATGTTCGAGGAGGACTACAACGAAATGGTCATTGTTAAGGATATCGAATTGTACTCTCTTTGTGAACACCACCTTTTGCCCTTTTTCGGAAAGGCACACATCGCCTATATTCCTAACGGTCATATTGTTGGCTTGAGTAAATTACCCCGAGTTGTGGACGTCTTTTCTCGGCGATTGCAGGTGCAAGAACGTCTTACGGAACAAATTTTAGACTGTATCAACAACACATTAAATCCGAAAGGGGTCGCTGTAATCATAGAAGCTTCACATATGTGCATGATGATGCGCGGGGTTCAAAAACAAAACTCGACAACCACAACTTCTGGATTTAGAGGTGCTTTTAAGGAAACTGATACCCGAAATGAGTTTTTGAATTTGGTGCAATCAAAACTTTCTTAGGAGTCTTTAAATAATCGTTTAAAGCCCATGCGTTTTAGAATTTTCTTTTCAAATTCCCAAAAGAACTTGAATTGAAAAAATAAGGTTCCAATCAACAGGAGAAAAATTTGATAAACAGGGAAAATAATAAGCAATCGTAATACCCAATACAAAAAGGTTCCCATAAAAAGGGCATCGAAACGTTGCGGATCTAGTTGAAAAAAATCCAAAACGGGCTTACCCAAACGCACGCTTAAAGAACCTGTGATTCCAAACACTACGAAGATCACGATCAACTGAACGTTGGACGTGATTCCCCATTTTTCTTTAAGACTTTTGAAGTACAAGCTTTTACGTTTATTTCAAAAGAGTTGAAATTTGATCGGCCAGTTCCACGCCAATTCGATCCTGAGCCTCCATCGTTGCGGCTCCGATGTGCGGGGTTAAAGAGATCTTATCGTGCATCAAAAGTTTAATTTCTGGTCGGGGTTCATTTTCAAAAGTATCTAGGGCAGCAAAGGCGAGTTGTCCCGAGTCTAAGGCCTCTACCAAGGCAACTTCGTCAATCACACCACCTCTTGCTGCATTGATTATTCCTGCTCCTTTTTTCATTTTTGCAAATCCAGCAGCATCAATCATATATTCCTTTTGAGCAGGGACATGCAGTGTGATAAAATCGGAAGAGGCAAGCACTTCGTCGAAACCTTGAGTTTTAAGGGTGACATCAATACGATCACCAGTAGCTAAAGCAACTTCTACGGAGGCACTTTCGATAAATTTATCGCTTACCACTACGTGCATCCCAACTCCTAGTGCAATTTTTGCAACTTCTTGACCAATTCGTCCAAAACCAATAATCCCAAGGGTTTTTCCTCGGAGTTCCATACCTTTTGCATAGGCTTTTTTCAACCCTTTAAAGTTGGCTTCTCCTTCCAAAGGCATGTTCCGGTTCGAACTGTATAAAAATCGTACCCCTCCATATAAATGCGCAAAGACCAGCTCTGCAACAGAAGCGGATGAGGCAGCAGGCGTGTTGATTACATTCAAGCCTTTCGATTTGGCATAATCCACGTCAATATTGTCCATTCCCACTCCACCACGTCCAATGAGCTTTAATCCTGGACAGGCATCGATAAGTTCTTTTTGAGCGGTGGTTGCACTGCGCACAAGTAAGGCTACAATATCATTTTTATTGATGTAATCAATTAATTGTTCTTGGGCTACATTTACAGTGATCACTTCGAAGCCGCTTTGGGTCAAGGCGTCTATTCCCGATTGAGAGATGCCGTCATTTGCTAAAATTTTCATCTTTATTTTGTTTTTGAACCAGAGGAATCAAGTTGCACCGCAACAGGGCTCTAGTGTTAAAGTCGTATTCTATTAATGGTTATTTTCTAAAATTTGCATGCAGTCCACAAGGGTTTCTACACTTTTCATGGGAAGCGCGTTGTAAATCGAGGCGCGATACCCTCCCACAGACCGATGGCCTTTTAAACCGCTGATGCCTACCTTTTCACAAAGTGCATCAAAAGGCGCAGCAAGCTCTGGGTCGGTAAGGTTGAAAGTCGCATTCATTTCACTTCGGTCTTTAGTTGCCACAAAGCCAGTAAATTTTGAGTTTCTATCTATTTCCCCGTAGAGATGGGTAGCTTTGATACTGTTTTTAGTTCCAAGCGCTTCAAGACCACCTTGCTCTTCGATCCAACGCATGGTTAAAAGGCTAGTGTAAACAGCAAATACAGGTGGAGTGTTGAACATACTTCCTCCTTTTATTTGCACGGCATAGTCCAGCATCGAAGGAATACTTCGGGAAACTTTTCCAAGAAGCTCTTCTTTGACAAGTACCAAGGTGGTTCCCGCAGGTCCCATGTTTTTCTGAGCCCCCGCATAGAATAAGTCAAACTTTGAATAATCCCATGTTCTCGAAAAAATATCTGAACTCATGTCTGCCACTAATGGCACCTGGGTATCTGGAATTTCCTTGAACTGGGTTCCAAAAATGGTATTGTTTGTTGTGAGGTGCAAATAATCCAGATCCGACGGAACCATGTAGTTTTCAGGAATATAGTTAAAATTATGGTCTTTAGAACTCGCAATCTCAACTACTTCTCCAAAGAGTTGAGCCTCTTTCATCGCTTTTGTAGACCAAGTTCCTGTATTGATATATCCTGCTTTTTTTTCGAGTAAATTGTATGCAGCCATTAAGAATTGCTGACTTGCACCTCCTTGTAAAAACAAGGCTTTATACCCTTTTCCTTCCAATCCAGTAAGTCGAAGCGCTCGCTCACAAGCTTCTTCCATGACGGCAACAAACGCTTTACTCCGGTGTGAAATTTCAATGAGTGATAAGCCCGAACCATCGAGTTCCTTCACCGCTTGAGCGGCTTGTTGCATGACCTCTTGTGGAAGTATCGAAGGACCTGCGCTAAAGTTGTGGATTTTCATGTTTTTTTTAAAGTATTATGATTGAAATAGTATTTCAGAAATATAATTTTATTCGGCGGTTTTAAAAGCACAAATATTGCGATTAGTTACTTAAATTCAGAAAGATAAGGTCGTTTTTTTTTTAGAGTTGTTAACAGTTTAAACGAAGTAAATCCTAGTTTAAATCAGAAAGAAATTCCAAGGTATCCACTTGGTCTGCATAGTCCCAGAGCGCAGGTTGTTGTGCAGTTCCGAAAGGAATGGCTCTTTCAATGGATAGATTAGAAACAATGCATTGTAGCTTCTCTTGATTTGTTTTTACGTGTTCTTTTAATTCATGTAAATCTGTATAGTATTCGTAATGCAAACAGCCGATGGGAGCACTAAAAGCAGGATCGTTCTTTAGGATAAAAAAACCATTGTCTAAAAAATCGTGTTCACTCATCAAAAACACAGCTTTGTTGTAATCGTAATTGTTTGCGTATTTTGCATGTTGTATAACTTCTGAATACGGATATAGGCCTCCAAAAAGTAGATTGAGATCATAATCTTTAGGCAAGTAAACTTTAGCAACATTTCGACATCCCAATCCAAAATATTGAAGAATATCGCTTCCCAAGCCTTCTAACTCTTGCTTTGTTTCATTCCCGTCCAAAACGGCGATACCATTGCGATTTTTTCTAATGAGATTAGGACAGTGTCCAAAATAATGTTCGAAATAGCGCGCTGCATTGTTGGAGCCCGTTGCAATGACAGCGTCGTATTTAGTAAGGGGTTCCTCGACATACTCAAAAGAAGAGTGTCCCGTCTCACGTTCTAAAAAGCGGGTCATATAGGGGAGAAGGACCTTGTCTTTAGAAGCACATTTTACTTGTCCAGTATGGCCGCTCACCCAAATACAAATCAGATCATGAAAACCAACCATGGGAATGTTTCCTGCGAGGATGAGCGCAACCTTTTTGGGATTTTCTTCAGGAAGAGTGTAGGTGCGCAACCAATTTTGTAGCGCATTTTTTTCTAATGCGCTCCCCCAACTTTTTAGGACCAACTCGATGCTGGCTTGCGTAAACCATCCGTTGGCTTGCTTTGCCTTTTCAATACAATTTTGCAATTCAGCAAAATCAGAATCTTGAGCAGTAAACTTTTTTAGGTGTATTCCAAGCTTTACGAGCGCTTCGAAACGGTCTGTGATTATATTCATTTCTTTTGTTCAAGAACAATTAAGGTCTTATTTTTACACAAATGTAAGCAAAGAAAATCGCTATGGCTATCATCATTACAGACGAGTGTATCAATTGTGGAGCTTGCGAGCCAGAATGCCCCAATACGGCTATTTATGAAGGAGCAGAAGATTGGCGGTATATAGACGGGACTTCTCTAAAGGGAGATGTAGTGCTCCCCAATGGAAAGGATGTTAATGCCGAGGAATTTCAAGAGCCCGTTTCAGACGAATACTATTTTATTGTACCCGATAAATGTACGGAGTGTAAAGGCTTCCACGACGAGCCCCAGTGTGCAGCGGTATGTCCTGTAGATTGTTGTGTCCCCGATGACAATAATGTGGAGACCGAAGAGACTTTGTTGGGCAAGCAACGCTTTATGCACCCAACAGACTAAGCACTTGGGGACTTTTCCAATGCACCAATTCAATTTTGTTTTTAGCTAATTTTTCTTTGCATTCCTCGCTTGAAAAATATGCAGCCTCTTCACTGCGCCATGCAGCACCAAAATTAGGATGGTCTAGAGTTATTTGTTTCATTTCCGCGCTCTTAAGGGCAGGGTGAATCAATACCATCGAAACCCCAGCAGGCAGTTGAGTCAAGAGCCTATCGTAAAAAGCGCTCAAGCCTTTATTTTCAAACTCTTTATAGGAAGCCATAAACACTTTATCAAAGCATTGGTTTCTGGGAAAGGAAAAAAGAGAAGGATCTTCCCCTGTGTAGGCAATCAATTCTTTGTTAAGTAGCACTGGAAGCTGGTAGTATTCCCCTAATTCTCGATAAAGATCCAATAAATCTTGGCGAACCCCGAGGGTGTACATATGCGAGTCCAGATGCGAAGGTTTGAGACCCAAGGACAGTGCAAAGTCAATTTGTGCTTTCAGTTCTAAACGAACTTCATCGGTTGTCGCATGATCTCTTATTTGAGATCGTTTTGGGAACAAATGCCCGTTCTTATCAACTAAAGTTGGTACTTGATGGGGTGGAAGAACCGGTCGAAACGGATACGTTTTCCATTCCCCCGTGAGGGTTAGATGAATCCCATAATCCAAATTCGGGTTTTGTAAACAGAATTGAGCCATTTAATAAAACCAAGGGCAGGGAACCATGAGGCTGGTAGAAGAAATAGTTCCCCGTAACATTCCGTTTTGTATAGCCCTGTTTTGAGACCACGCAAGCCCTGCATCGTCTGCGTGAATCAGTAAATACTTTTTTTTGTTCATTTATTTACTACTTGATTTTAAAAGTAAAGGGAAAAGCCAAAAGAAAGTTTATTTTTGCCAAAAATTTTCACATGAAAGCAGGTATCGTAGGATTGCCAAATGTTGGAAAGTCCACACTTTTTAATTGCTTGTCAAATGCAAAAGCGCAAAGTGCTAACTTTCCCTTTTGTACGATCGAACCCAATATCGGAGTAGTCAATGTTCCAGATCCCAGATTAGACAAGCTTGCCGAGCTGGTGAGTCCTGAAAAAGTAATTCCTGCTACCGTTGAAATTGTAGATATTGCTGGGCTGGTAAAAGGAGCCAGTAAGGGTGAGGGGTTAGGCAATCAGTTTTTGGCGAACATTCGAGAAACAGACGCCATTCTTCATGTATTGCGTTGTTTTGACGATGATAACATCGTCCATGTAGACGGCTCAGTTGATCCTCTACGAGATAAAGAAACTATCGATATTGAATTGCAACTCAAAGATTTAGAAACCGTAGAAAAGAAGCTGGAAAAAGTCACTCGAGCCGCACGAACGGGAAACAAAGAAGCCGTAAATGAAAAGGCGCTTTTGGATGAACTGAAAACAGCACTGGAGGCAGCTCAAAATGTGAGAAGTATCGAATTCAAAGAAACCGATCGAGAAGAATTTATCAGACCCCTACAACTGATTACAGACAAGCCTGTACTTTATGTATGTAATGTTGACGAACAAGCTGCAAAAGCTGGAAATGATTATGTGGAGCAGGTCAAAGCGGCAATAGCAGCAGAGCAAGCCGGCCTATTGGTTTTGGCTGTGAGTATCGAGGCAGACATCAATGAACTGGATAGCTTTGAAGAGCGGCAACTCTTTTTAGAAGACCTTGGTCTGGAAGAAGCAGGAGCGGCAAAATTGATTCGTTCAGCCTATAATTTACTCAATCAGCAAACCTATTTTACAGCAGGGGAGAAAGAGGTACGCGCATGGACGGTTTCCATTGGAGCTACTGCTCCTCAAGCAGCTGGAGTCATCCATACCGATTTTGAAAAGGGTTTTATTCGTACTGAAGTTATTGGTTATGCAGATTATGTGGCGTTCGGTTCGGAAGCTAAAGTGAAAGAAGCGGGTAAAATGCGGGTCGAAGGAAAAGAATATATCGTACAAGACGGCGATGTGATGCACTTCCGCTTTAATGTTTAAACCTGAAAAATGCAAATGAACCCCAAAACACAGCTAGTTTTAATAGGCGTTTCGGGTTTATTCGCTATTCTTTTTGATCTTGTGGATTTTTCAATAGGTTTTTATTGTACGAAACCACTAACAACTTTATTGATCTTAACACTTCCCTTGCGCTTTCCTCACGATCAACTAAAAGCATACAGAAAGACAGTGCTTTGGGGGTTGCTGTTTTGTCTAATCGGAGATAGTTTTTTGCTTTTTGAATCCTTTTTTCTTTATGGACTTACTTCTTTTTTAATAGGGCATCTTTGTTTTTTATATGCTTTTGTAAAACAACAGGGATTTCAATGGCCTGTAATTCCAGGGATTTTTTTGGGTAGCATTGCCTCGACTATTCTTTTCCTTTGTTATGACAATTTGGGAGCCCTTTTACTTCCTGTTCTGGTATATATCGGTGTCATCCTGATCATGAGTTGGCAGGGAATCGCTTTGCAACGACAAAATAAGCATTTCACGTTTCGATATGTCGGTTGGGCGGTTGTTTTGTTTTTGTTTTCAGACGCTGTGCTTGCGTTGAATAAATTTTATATTCCTTTTGCCTACTCAGGAGTACTGATTTTAAGTACGTACTGGCTCGCCATTTGTTTAATTGCACTTTCAGCTTCAAAAGCAACGAAAGAACCTGTCTAAAAAGCTCCCGTTAAAAGGGAAGGACTTGATAAATTCCGTTACATTTGCCGCTTCATTCAAAAAAAATCCTTTGAAACCTTTTCAACTTATTGACAAATCCACTGGTGGAAGTATAAAAAATGACATTTTATCTGGACTTACTGTTGCTTTAGCTTTAGTCCCAGAAGCAGTAGCTTTTGCTTTTGTAGCGGGTATTTCCCCTATTGTAGGTTTATATGGCGCTTTTATGATGGGCTTGGTCACTTCTATTTTTGGAGGGCGACCGGGTATGATTTCCGGTGCTACTGGTGCAATGGCGGTAGTTATGGTTCACCTCGTAAGTGAAGGAAATACACTTGGAGGTAGTGACTCTATGGGATTGCAGTATTTGTTTGCTGCTTTGTTACTCACGGGCATCATTCAAATTTTTGCAGGGCTTTTTCGATTGGGAAAATTTGTTCGAATGATCCCCTATCCTGTTATGATGGGTTTTGTGAATGGCTTGGCAATAGTGATTTTTATATCCCAATTGGGAATGTTCAAAAGCCAAGGAGAATGGTTGCAGGGTGTTTCTTTATATACGATGATGGGATTGGTAGCAATAACCATGCTCATTATGATATTTTTACCCATGCTCACAAAAAAAATCCCTGCTGCCCTAACTGCAATTGTTGTTGTTTCTATGGTCGTCATCTTTGGCGAATTGGAAACTGAAACGGTTCGTTCTTTTATTGTAGCTAACGGCGGTGAAGGAATCAAGGCGGGACTGCCTTCGTTCCAATTTCCTTTGATTTCCCTTTCCCTAGAAACTTTATTTTTCATTACACCTTACGCGCTGATTTTGGCAGCGATCGGATTGATTGAGTCTTTGATGACATTGAATCTCATCGATGAGTTGACGGACTCCCACGGTAGCGGTAACCGGGAGTGTGTTGCTCAGGGAACTGGAAATCTCGTCAATGGACTTTTTGGAGGTATGGGAGGCTGTGCTATGATTGGGCAAAGCATCATCAACATCAAATCTGGAGGTAGGGGTCGTTTGTCTGGAATTACAGCCTCCCTCGCTTTGTTGTTTTTTATCTTATTTGGTTCAAATTATATCGAACAGGTGCCCATAGCAGCCTTAGTTGGAGTGATGTTTATGGTGGTCATCGGGACTTTTGCCTGGAGTTCGTTTAAAGTGTGGAACAAAGTTCCTAAAGCAGATGTCGTTGTGATCGTATTAGTAACTTTATTGACAGTTCTTTTCGATTTAGCGATTGCGGTTTTGGCTGGCGTGGTGGTTTCCTCTTTGGTTTTTGCTTGGGAGAATGCCAAGCGGATTAGAGCCAGGAAACGTATCGATGAGCATGGTGTAAAGCACTACGAGATTTACGGGCCGCTTTTCTTTGGTTGCATCGAATTGTTTAACAGTAAATTTGACCCTAAAAACGATCCTGACGAAGTGGTCATTGACTTTAAAGAATCCCGTATCGTAGATCAATCAGCGATAGAATGTGTAAACAAGCTTACAGAGCGGTACTTGAAAAATGGGAAAAACATCCACCTCAGACATCTTTCACCAGATTGTGTCAAACTCATCGAGAAAGCTGAAAAAATTTGTGACGTCAATGTCTTGGAAGATCCGGATTATTTCGTGGCAATCGATAATTTTCGTCAAGCGCAACTTGAGGGTTTAGCCTCCTCCTCTTAAATTGAAATGGAATCGTGTACTCTTACACGCTCCCATAGGTGTTTTGCCTCCTCAATAAACAATTGATGGGTTGGGTCCTCTTGGTACATGTTTTGAGCCTCTACACTGGGAAAACTCATTGTATAGCAGTAAGTGAACGTATTATCTACGACTTCTCGTTTTTCAGACGCCGCAGGACATCCTAAATGATTTGCTGTAGCTTGGGGATTGGTTCGTATGAGTTTTCGTATGGCTGTTTCAAAAGTTTTCCGGTCGGAGTCGCTTTCAGGATTTTTTAACCAAAAAAAGACGGTATGTAGAAGGGGGCCTGTACTATTTTCTATCGATGGTTTGGACATGATGCTATTTTTTTTGTTCCGTGTGAAGATATTAAAACCACTCCAAATTCTCTCTTTCTTCTCTTTTTTGAATGACAAACAGCATACTTTTTAACAAAAAAAAGTTTGGAATTGTTGATTTCTTGGGGGCTAAAGCACTTTTGATTCGTCTTGCAATAGTTATCTTAGCCTAAGATTTGATGAAAAAATTAACGACCTATACTGAAGAAAATATTCGTTCCCTAGACTGGAAAGAACACATCCGTATGCGGCCTGGGATGTATATTGGAAAGCTAGGCGACGGTTCTTCTCCCGACGATGGAATTTACATATTGCTGAAAGAAGTACTGGACAACTGCATCGATGAGTTCGTGATGGGGGCAGGAAAAACTATTGAGATCGTCATTAAAGAAAACGTGGTCAGTGTTAGAGATTACGGAAGGGGAATTCCTTTAGGAAAAGTCGTGGATGTAGTTTCGAAAATGAATACGGGAGGGAAATACGACTCTCGAGCTTTTAAAAAATCGGTAGGCCTAAATGGAGTAGGAACCAAGGCAGTAAACGCCCTTTCGCAGCAGTTTACAGTAGAATCCAACCGAGAAAAAGAGCTTAAACGGGCGTGCTTTGAATATGGAAATTTAGTTGAAGATGCTCCTGTAGAAAGCAGCAGCAAACGCAGAGGAACCAAAGTAACCTTTGTCCCCGATGTTACCATCTTTAAAAATTTCAAATATCGTTTGGAATATGTAGAGCGCATGATAAAAAATTATGTGTATCTGAATCCAGGGCTAACCATAGATTTAAACGGAGAAAAATTTGTTTCTGAAAACGGCCTGAAAGATTTATTAACGGACCAAACCAATGAAAGCGACTTATTGTATCCCATCGTTCATTTGAAAGGGGAAGACATCGAAGTAGCCATTACCCACAGCAAAACGCAGTACAGCGAAGAATACCATTCGTTTGTAAATGGTCAACATACCACCCAAGGAGGAACCCACCAAGCGGCTTTCCGAGAAGGTTTAGTAAAAACCATTCGAGATCATTTTGGAAAAAATTACGAAGCTTCTGATATTCGAAAATCCATCATCTCTGCGATCAGCATTAAAGTGATGGAACCTGTTTTTGAATCGCAAACCAAAACCAAATTGGGATCTACCGATATGGGAGGTGACATGCCTACTGTACGGACCTATATTGTTGATTTTTTAAGCACTCAACTCGATAATTACCTACATAAAAATCCACAAGTTGCGGAACAGGTTCAGCGTAAAATCATTCAAGCTGAAAAAGAACGTAAGGAACTTTCAGGAATTCGAAAACTGGCTAGAGAACGCGCCAAGAAAGCCAGTCTTCACAACAAGAAATTGAGGGACTGCCGGGTTCATTTACCCGATCTTAAAAAAGACCGCCGTTTGGATTCCACACTGTTTATTACAGAGGGAGACTCTGCGAGTGGATCTATTACCAAATCCCGAGACGTCAACACCCAAGCCGTTTTTAGTCTAAGAGGGAAACCTCTAAACAGTTTTGGGATGAGCAAGAAAATCGTTTATGAAAACGAGGAATTCAATCTTTTACAAGCGGCTTTAAATATTGAAGACAGCCTGGAAGACTTGCGCTACAACAACATTGTCATCGCTACCGATGCCGATGTAGATGGGATGCACATCCGTCTGTTGTTGATTACCTTTTTCCTTCAATTTTTCCCTGAGTTGATTAAAGAAGGGCATTTGTACATTCTTCAAACCCCTCTGTTTCGCGTTCGGGATAAAAAAGAAACTTTTTATTGCTACAGCGAGCAGGAACGAAGAGAGGCCGTCACAAAGCTGAAGGGAAAACCAGAAATCACTCGATTTAAAGGGTTAGGAGAAATTTCACCTGACGAATTCAAATATTTTATTGGAGATGACATCCGCTTGGATCCCGTAATGCTAGACAAACAAACCACCATTGAGGAATTGTTGTTGTTCTACATGGGTAAAAATACTCCCGACCGACAAAAATTTATCATCGAAAATCTAAAAGTTGAATTAGATTTTGTTGAGGAAGAAAGTGAAGTAGTAGGATAAAAATGAACGAGGAAGGAAATATCATTGATTCAGGCTCAAATGGCATGCTAAAGCGAGTCACAGGTATGTACAAAGACTGGTTTTTGGACTATGCTTCCTATGTGATTCTAGAACGCGCCGTCCCCGCAATAGAAGACGGTCTAAAACCAGTACAGCGTCGAATTTTGCATTCCATGAAAGATTTGGATGACGGACGCTACAACAAAGTGGCCAATATTGTAGGACATACCATGCAATACCACCCCCATGGCGATGCGAGTATTGGTGATGCGATGGTACAAATGGGCCAAAAAGACTTGCTCATCGACATGCAAGGGAACTGGGGGAATATACTTACTGGTGACAGTGCAGCAGCATCGCGATACATCGAAGCCCGACTTTCCAAGTTTGCTTTGGAAGTGGTCTTTAGCCCCAAAGTAACCGAATGGCAACTTTCTTATGACGGGAGAAAAAAGGAACCGATTCATTTGCCCGTTAAATTCCCACTTTTATTGGCGCAAGGTGCTGAGGGAATTGCCGTAGGACTTTCCACAAAAATTTTACCTCATAATTTCAATGAATTACTCAACGCGAGCATTCAGCATTTAAAAGGAAAACGGTTTATACTGGTTCCCGACTTTCAAACGGGCGGAATCATTGACGTTCAGAATTACAACGAAGGGAGGAGAGGAGGAAAAGTACGCGTACGGTCACGAATTAATCAGCTGGATAAAAAGACTTTGGTCATAAATGAAATCCCATTCAGTACAAATACTTCGAGCTTAATTGACAGCATACTAAAAGCGAACGATCAAGGAAAAATAAAAATCAAAAAAATTGAAGACAACACCTCTTCGGAAGTGGAAATTTTAGTGCATTTACCCAATGATGTGTCTCCGGATAAAACCATCGATGCGCTGTATGCTTTTACTGCTTGTGAGACTTCGGTCTCTCCTCTGGGCTGCTTGATTATCGATAACAAGCCGAACTTTATGGGGGTGAGTGACATGCTCAAAATTTCTACTGACCATACCGTTCAGCTTTTAAAAAGAGAGTTGGAAGTTCAATTGAACGATCTAGAAAACCAATGGCATTACGCATCCCTTGAGCGTATTTTTATTGAAAATAAAATCTATCGAGATATTGAAGAAGCAGAGACTTGGGAACAGGTACTCTCGAATATCGACGAGGGACTGAAACCACATATCAGTAATTTAAAACGGGCGGTAGTTGAAGAAGACCTGATCAAATTGACCGAAATTCAAATCAAACGAATTTCGAAATTTGATTTAGACAAAGCCCAACAAAAAATAGAATCCCTGGAAGGGGATATCGCTGAGGTAAAAAACAACCTCCAGCACTTGATTGAATACGCTATTCGCTATTTCACTCACCTCAAAAAAACCTACGGTTCGGGAAAAGAACGCAAATCTGAAATCCGAATTTTTGATGATGTGGATGCCCGAAAAGTAGTAGCACGGAATCAAAAATTATACGTCAATCGAGAGGAAGGCTTTATTGGAACTTCACTCCGTAAAGATGAAATGGTTTGTGAGTGTTCGGATATTGACGATATTATCATCTTTACGCAGGACGGAAAAATGCAAGTAGTAAAGGTAGATAGCAAAGTTTTTATAGGAAAAAACATCCTTCATGTTGCGGTATTTAAGAAGAAAGACCAGCGTACCATCTACAATATGATCTATCAAGATGGAAAAGGAGGCACTTCATACATCAAGCGATTTGCTGTGACAGGGGTAACCCGAGATAAAGCGTATGACCTGACTCAAGGTAAGCCGCAATCTACAGTTTTGTATTTTTCTGCCAATCCTAATGGGGAAGCCGAAGTAGTCACCATATTGTTACGAAATTTAAGTTCAATCAAAAAGGTGAAATGGGATTTAGATTTTGCAGATCTTCAAATTAAAGGACGTTCGGTACGGGGAAATACGGTTACCAAATATCCTGTCCGAAAAGTGGAGTTAAAAGAAAAAGGAGTTTCCACTTTAAAACCTCGAAAGATTTGGTTTGATGAGGCGATCAGAAGGTTGAATTTAGAAGAACGTGGAAACTTATTGGGAGCCTTTAAGGGAGAGGATAAGTTATTGATTACCACCACCCAAGCCAAGGTTCGTGCCGTGGCACCAGAATTGAGTTTACACTTTGAAGACGAGGTTGAACTAATTGAAAAGTGGAACCCTGCCAAACCCCTTACCGCCATCTATTTTGATCCGGAAAAAGAGCGCTATTTTATGAAACGCTTTCTTTTGGAACAAACCGATAAGGAAGACCGTTTTATAAAAGAGGATGGGCAACTACTCTTTTTAAGTACCGAATGGAGACCTATACTTCGTATAATCTTTGAAAAACCCAGAGGAAAAGAACAGCCCGAACCTCTAGAAATCAATGCCGAAAAATTTATTGCTGTAAAAGGATTTAAAGCTTTAGGAAATCAACTTACAGACAAAAAAATAAAAAGTGTCGAGCTCAAAGAAGCCTTGCCCTACGAAGAAATGAGTCCCGTTAAAGATCCGATGGAGATCGAAGTGGATTCAGATGCTGTGGATACTGAAACGGAAGATAATGACAAGCAGATTGCGCTTGATTTATAGAACCCTTCTATTTCTTTCCATACGTACTATTGATTCCTAAAGAGCTCCTCTTGAATTGCTTATTTAATTTTTTCAATTGTTCCGCGCTGTTTGTTTTTCGAATCTCCTACCAATGAATATTCAAACTTATAACGATTGTCCTCAGTGCTTAAAATCCGAATTTGAATTGGCCGTTTGTCTTGATTTGAAGTTGGATTCAGTTTGGTGAGAATGCATTCGCAATCGTTTACCCATCGTATCGTTGCGGTATCAATGGCACCTTCAAAGCGTTCAATTTCATAGGTCGCATTTCTAGTAAAATAGGAACTTTTCATTTCTCCATTGATGATTTGAGTAAATTTAAATTTCCCTTGATGAAAAGGGAGGCACTCACGTTCCAAGCTATAGCAAGAAAAAAATAAAAGAGTGAGTACGGAGAGAGTATGTCGCATAAGCGTCCAAAAATACTAAGATTTAGGGAAAAAAGTGTTAAAACTTCCATCTTGATACAGCTGTATAATTTGAACGACCTCTTGTCCTGTAGTGGAGGCAGATTCATCTTTGGGAGATGTTTTTTCAATTGGATTCTCATGGACCGTTATATTTTCTTGAACCGAAACCTTAGACAGGGGGGGGGTAGGTTGTTTTGAATTCTCTAAGAGCAGCCAATCCAATCCAGCGTCTTCAAATGCAGCATGAATTTTTAATATAAATTCTAAACTGGGTTTATTTCGCTTCGAGAGAATATGAGACACAGAAGAACGTTGTACTCCAATTTTTTCAGCAAAAGCAGCAGCGCTTAATTGGTTTGTTTCCATAAGCTCTTCCAGCCGAGAAATAAAATTATCAATGTTTAACATTGTAAACAAATTAATTAGACACAACTAATATACAATTAAAAACTTGCATTAGCAATCCTAAATTTATTGAACTTTATATTTAATAATTATACATAAAATGTTGATAACATGATATTTAACTTTAAAAAGATAAAATTTGATTACAAATGTATAGGGAAGCGTACAGGAAATGGGAAAAGAAAGAGATTTCGTTACTTTTGTAAACTACATTTGTAAACAAATGGTTGTTTACATTTGTATTGATAAATTCAGCTATGAACTGTAAAAGGTATTTACCTCCAGAGCAAATCGAAATTTTACTAGGAGATCTTCCAAAAGAAATCAAAAAGGAAAAGTTGGGCCAATCTGTTAATGGGCTTCCCATACATTTGTTGCAACTTGGAACTGGTGAGTGTAAGGTACTGATGTGGTCTCAAATGCACGGTAATGAAACAACCACTACAAAAGCATTGTTTAATCTGATTCCTTGGTTGGTGCAGCACAACCAAAAAGCACTACTTGATCACTTTACTTTTTACATTATCCCACAGCTCAATCCCGATGGGGCCAAAGCATACACGCGTTTAAATGCAAATAAAGTCGATTTAAATCGGGATGCTATTCACCTCAGCCAGCCTGAAAGTAAGGTTTTATGCGCTTTATTTGAAGGTGTGAATCCTGATTATGCTTTGAATTTACATGGGCAACGGACAATCTATGGTGCGGGCTCTATTGGCGAGGCAGCAACTCTTTCTTTCTTGGCTCCTTCTGCTGATCTGGAACGTTCGGTAACCCCAGCTCGGGCAAAAGCGATGACTGCTATTGCCGCCATTCATCACGCTTTAAAAGAAGAATTACCTAAAGGAATTGGACGCTACGATGACCAATTTAATCCCAATTGTGTGGGAGATTCCTTTACACAAGCCGGAACGCCTACTCTTCTTTTTGAGGCTGGCCATTTTTCCAATGATTATCAACGGGAAAAAGCGAAAGAATTTATACTTAAGTCCTACAAGGCTTTGCTTTACCACCTTCTAAAGGGCGAGGAAAAGTTTACTCCAGAACATTATTTTGATATTCCTGAAAACAGCAAAGCATATGTAGATTTGATAGTGTCGAATTTAGATCTCAAGGACAGGGGAGTTCTATATAAAAATCAGTCCGTAGCCCTCCAATACGAGGAAGAGCTCAAGGAGGGGGGAGTCATATTTAAACCTACTCTAAAGGCCTATGGAAAGGAACTTTCCTTTAAGGCGCACCGTTATGTCACTCTTTCTGCAGAAGAAAAAGATACTGTTTTGGAATTTTCAATTGACAAAACGATCGATTCTCCAAAATTTAATAAATTATTTTCAGTAAAGCGTTTAAATTAAGATAGATTTCGCAACAAAATTCAGTTACTTTCTCTAAATTTGCATTTTCAACTTATAATTGTTTAAACAAATGAGTAAAGTGCAACTTGATGAAATCGACCATAAAATTTTAGATATATTAATTGACAATACCCGAATACCCTTTACCGACATTTCCAAGCGGCTTTTGATCTCTGCAGGAACAGTTCATGTACGTGTTAAAAAAATGGAAGAAGCGGGTATTATAAAAGGGTCTTCTTTAAACTTGGACTACGTAAAACTGGGTTATTCCTTTATTGCCTATGTTGGGATTTTTCTTGAGAAAACAAGCGCAACCGAAAAAGTGCTTCAGGAGCTAAAAGACATTCCTTTTATCACGGTTGCTCATATTACGACAGGAAAGTTTAATGTCTTTTGTAAAGTCCGCGCACGTGACACCCATCATGCAAAGGATATTATTTTTATGATTGACGATGTAGAGGGCATTTCCAGAACAGAAACAATGATTTCCCTAGAAGAGAGTATCAATGATAAAAAACGTCTTATGCACCGAATTTTTAATGAACTAAATTAAACGAATGGCCCGAAAATCCAAAATTGAACGATTTAACGAAAAAGTACTCTCCCGTTTTCAAATCTACAACAGCCTTTTCCTCACACTTCCTTTTAAAACGATCAAACAAACTTCCTTGTTGATGCCCTTATTTGCGGATCATTGTCGTAATAAATACGAAGCGAATGCGAATCCTGAGGCCATTGTCACTTCTTTTTTTAGTCAATACGCTCCCGAATTGAGTTTAAAACAACAGCAGGATTTATTGTTCAATTTTATACAATACATCGAACGACAAGTTGTTTTATTTGACGCTATAGAAGACGCTAGTTTTTCTTATGTAAACAACATGCATGGAAGAGGCACCCTACGCAATATGAAGGAAGCCGCTATCGGCAAACAGTTGCTCAATGATCTTTCAGGTTATATCAAGCGCTTTAAAGTACGTATTGTACTGACAGCTCACCCTACACAGTTTTATCCAGACAATGTATTGGTGATTATCAATGAACTCTCGAAGGCCATTGCTCATGATGATTTAGACAGCATTAAAAAACTTTTGGTACAGCTCGGGAAAACTCCTTTTTATAAAAAGGAAAAGCCTTCACCCTACGACGAAGCGGTAAGTTTAATTTGGTTTTTGGAAAATGTATTCTATCATTCCGCTAGTACCATTTACAATTATATAGCTGAGCATATAGTCCATTCCGACGATTTAGATAATCCCATTTTCGATTTTGGCTTTTGGCCGGGAGGAGATCGTGATGGAAACCCCTATGTTACGCCCGAGATTACTTTAAAAACAGCAAGGCGTTTGCAATTTTCAATTTTGAGAAATTATTACCGTGACTTGCGGAAACTCAAAAGAAAAATTACGTTTCCCGGACTCGAAAACCGCATCGCTGATCTGGAGGAAATGGTTTTTAATCAATTGTTTTATCCCAAAAGAAACAAGTATTTTTCTTTAGAACATTTGAATTCTGAATTAGAAGCTGTTTTAGAAGGAATTAGTAACGACCACGATGGACTTTACAAAAGCGAAGTGCTGGATATGATTCACAAAGTACGTCTGTTTGGCCTCCACTTTGCGAGTTTGGACATTCGCCAGGATTCACGTGTACACCATAGTGTTTTTACCGATATTGTTACCCATTCCGAGATACAGAAGTACACTCAGGGGATTCCAAAAAATTACCTCGAACTGAGTTCTGAGGAGCGCTGTAAAGTCTTGATTGGAATGAGGGGTGATGTACCTGCTGATCTGTTTTCGGAAGAAATAACAAAACAAACTTTGGAAAGCATTCGCGTGATGCAACAGGTTCAACAAACCAACAAAGAGCGAGGTTGTAACCGCTACATTATTAGTAATTGCCAATCGTTAGAAAATATTTTGGAGCTCTTCGCCATGTTTCGTCTAAGTAATTGGGAAAATCCTACCGTAGATCTCATTCCTTTGTTTGAAACCATACCCGATTTAGAGGCTTCAGAAGAGGTCATGCAGGCTCTGTTCAGCGACCCAATTTACAAAGTGCATTTGAAACAACGAAAAATGAAGCAAACCATCATGCTTGGTTTTTCCGATGGTACCAAGGACGGGGGCTATTTTATGGCAAACTGGAGTATTTACCTTGCCAAAGAACGATTGAGTAAACTCGCTTCCTCATTTGGAATTCAAGTCGCGTTTTTTGACGGAAGAGGAGGACCACCTGCCAGAGGGGGAGGAAACACACACGAATTCTATGCTTCCATGGGAGATACCATTCAAAGCGATGACATTCAACTCACCATTCAAGGGCAAACCATCAGTTCTAATTTTGGAACTCTAGACTCATCTCAATACAATTTGGAACAACTGTTGAGTTCAGGAATTGAAAACCAAATTTTTAATCCAGGAGAAAATAGACTCGCAACGGGAAAACGTAAATTAATGGAGCGCATTGCGGAGGTAAGTTATAAGGTGTATCAAGACTTTAAAGCACACCCTATGTTTATTCCTTATTTAGAACGTATGTCCACCTTGCCGTATTACGCCAAAGCCAATATCGGCAGCCGACCTTCCAAACGAGGGAAATCTTCTACCCTAAAATTTGAAGACCTTAGAGCCATTCCTTTTGTGGGGAGTTGGAGTCAATTAAAACAAAATGTTCCTGGGTTTTACGGTTTGGGAAGTGCACTACAGAAAATAATAGAGCAGGGGAAGATGGAGGAATTGAAAGGCCTTTACAAAAACTCCCGATTTTTTAGAACACTCATTTTTAACAGTATGATGAGTTTGTCTAAATCCTTTTTTAAACTTACGGCCTACATGAAAGAGGATGTGGAGTTTGGTGCGTTTTGGGAAATGATTTTTGAAGAGTATAACCTGACCCAAAAGGTGTTGTTAGAAGTAAGTGGTTTTACCCTCTTAATGGAAAATGAACCTGCGGGAAAAGCGTCAATAAAAGCACGTGAAGAAATCGTTCAACCCCTATTGACCATACAGCAGTTTGCTTTGATTCAACTGCAAGGCCTTAAAAAAGAGAAAAATCTAGATACTGAGAAGATCGAGATTTTAGAAGCGATGGTAACCCGTTCTTTGTTTGGCAACATTAACGCGAGTAGAAATTCTGCCTAAGAGTTACCGTAAAATTCAAAAGCCTGCGTAAATAATTCTTGAGGGACTTTCACATCAATTTCAGGAACCCCGATAGACTTCAACAAGACAAAGTTAACCCTCCCGGCCTTGTTTTTTTTGTCGTGACGTAATAATTCTAGTATTCCCTCACGATCCTGCGCATCGATCTCAACAGGAGGATAAAATTGGGCAAATGTCTTTTTGATCTCCTCGGCGGCAACATTTGATAAACTACAACACGAAACGCCCAAATAGGCTTCCATCACCATACCGATTGCAATGGCTTCTCCGTGAAGCAAACGTTTTTTTTCAGGATGGGTTAAATAATACGATTCAATGGCATGCCCCAGCGTATGGCCAAAGTTTAAAATTTTTCGCAAGTGTTTTTCCCTTGGATCTTCTAAAACAACTTGTTTTTTAATCGCTACAGAGGGTTTAATAAACTCGGCTAGGGTATCGGCTTCCAACTTTGGTAAACTTTTGAGTTGTTCCCAGTAGTCTTTATTTGAGATAAGACCGTGCTTTAACATTTCTGCAAAGCCACTTCTGAGTTCTTTTTGTGGCAGAGTTTGCAACCATTGCGCATCGATTAGTACTTGCTTGGGCTCCTCTATGATTCCGATTTGATTTTTTAAAGCCCCTAGATCAATACCCGTCTTTCCTCCCACAGAAGCATCGACCATCGCGAGCAGGGTAGTGGGGAGGTTGTAAAAATCGATTCCCCGTTTAAAAGTACAGGCCACAAAGCCACCGAGGTCAGTCACGACACCCCCTCCCAGATTGATCAAGGCAGAATTCCGATCGGCCCCCCGTTCAGATAATTGATTCCACAAATTTTCACAGGTTTGAAGGGTCTTGTGTTCTTCACCTGCTTCCATCACTAGTACCTCTAACTGAGTCAAGCCCGTTTGGGACACAAAACGAGGTAAACAAAATTCTTGTGTATGGTTGTCTACCAAGAGAAAGAGACTACTGTAGTCCTTGGCCTGGAGTTCTTTAGTAAACCGAAGCAGTGCCTCAGTTCCAAAAGTGATGTTGACGTTGTTTTGCATAACCATTGTATCGATGCAAAAATAGGGAATATATTTTCAGCTGAAAGCCCTTCTAAATTTAAAGCTTCGCCAAAATTTCTTGAAGTCGTTGGATTCCTGCAGCTCTTGCTTTTTTGTTTGCCGATGAGGCATCCTCAGCCTCTCCAGCTCTAAAAAATCCATGTCCCGCTCCTTCATAAATAACTGTTTCAAAGGGCTGCTTATTTTGTTCCATTGCGATTTTACTCATAGCTATAGTAGCATTCACACGGTTGTCATTTCCTCCGTAAAATCCATAGACGGGAACCTGAATGTTTTTATAGGCTTCCGCTTCTTTCGGACCCGTTCCATAGCATACTATGGCGGTTTCTATATCTGTACTTTGGGTAGCAAATTGAAACGACTGACTGCCGCCCCAGCAAAACCCAATAACGACTACCTTGCCATTTGCTGCGGGAATTTTCTTGGCATAGTTTACCGTATTTTCCAAAATAGAACGAATGGAGGTTGGGTCCAGTTGATAAATTGCTGTACGTGCAGCATCTGAGTTTTCAAAAGCTGCAGTTCCGCCTCCGTCAGGAGCAGTTCCAGAGAGAAAATCAGGAGCAAGGGCGATGTACCCCATTTCTGCAATTTGGTCTGCCATACTTCGCGCCCAATCGTTTAGCCCTCTGTTTTCGTGAATTAGAAGTACAACTGGAGTTTTTTCAGACACTTCGGGATATACCAAAAAGGCTTGAGTTTTAGATTCTTGATCCACACTTACCCATTCGTGATGCCTCGGAGACGATTCCAAGCGTTCCAAGGGGTTTTGGGGCCATGCAATACTGAAAAGAGAGAAACAAAGGTAAAAGGCAGTTTTCATAGGGAAAGTTTTAGTTAGGGTTGGTTATTATTGGATAAAGGTAAAAGGATTATCCTTTTTTAAAACTCTTTTTAACACGATCTAGAGTTCTTTTGTTGTCTCGATCTTTGATGGTTTCGCGCTTGTCGTAGAGTTTCTTTCCTTTAGCTAGTGCAATTCGAAGTTTGGCAAAGCCTTTGTCATTGATGAACAGACGTAAGGGAACAATGGTCAATCCACTGTTTTTTACCTCTTTATACAGTTTTTTGAGTTCTTTTTTGTTTAATAAAAGTTTGCGTTGGGCTTTGGGACGGTGGTTAAAACGAGTACCAAAGGCGTATTCGTCAATGTTCATATTGACCGTAAAGAGTTCCCCACTTTCATTAAACTCACAAAAACTTTCAGCAATAGAAGCCTTGCTGTTCCGAAGCGATTTGATTTCCGTTCCGGTCAGGACTATGCCCGCTGTGTATTCGTCGAGAAGCTCGTATTCAAAGCGTGCGCGCTTGTTCTGTATGTTTACCTTTTTTTGCACGCTGCAAAGATAGTATTAATCTGCGCTAGAGGCGGTATTGGGATTTCTAAATTTAAAACGGTCTTCCACAAAGTCCACTACTACTTCTTGATCTCTGCTGAGGCTTCCCACCAGCAATTCTTTGCTCAACGGATTCAAGAGTTGCTGTTGCAGTACCCGTTTTACGGGGCGTCCTCCATATTGAGGATCAAAACCGAGATGTGCGAGTTGCGCTATCGCTTCCTCAGTCGCTGTAAGCTTGATTTCTTGTTTGCTAAGTCGCTTTTGGATGTGTTCGAATTGCAAACGGACAATCTGTTCAATTTCTTTTCGGGTTAAAGGCGAAAAAAGGACGATATCATCAATTCGATTTAAAAACTCAGGACGCACTTGGATTTTAAGCAATTCCATCACTTTCTGCTTGGCCACTGTTTCAGCAGTCTCAAAAGCTTCATTGGTTTCAAAGGCAGATTGGATTTCATGGCTTCCCAAGTTGCTGGTCATGATGATGATGCTGTTTTTAAAATCTGCTACTCGTCCTTTGTTGTCGGTCAGTCGACCTTCGTCCAATACTTGAAGTAAGAGATTGAAGGTGTCGGGATGGGCTTTTTCAATTTCGTCTAAAAGCACCACAGAGTAGGGCTTTCGTCGGACCGCTTCAGTGAGTTGTCCTCCTTCTTCATAACCCACATAACCCGGGGGTGCACCAACCAAACGACTGACAGCATGACGTTCTTGGTATTCACTCATATCGATACGAGTTAGATTTGTTTCCTCGTCAAAAAGCACTTCGGCTAAGGCTTTAGCAAGTTCTGTTTTTCCAACCCCTGTCGTCCCTAAAAAGAGAAAACTTCCAATGGGGCGGTTTTGGTCCTGCAAGCCTGCACGGCTTCTGCGTACAGCATCACTTACAGCAAGCACTGCTTTTTCTTGACCCACCAGTCGCTTGTGAAGCTCTTTTTCTAAATGAAGTAACTTGTCCTTATCCGATTGCAACATCTTACTGACGGGGATCCCCGTCCACTTAGCCAAAACTTCAGCAATATCGTCATAGGTAACCTCTTCTTTTATTAGGGCCTCCCCAGATTGGGACTGGGCGAATTCTTTTTGAAGATTGTGCATTTTGGTTTCGGCTTCCTGGAGTTTTCCATAACGGATTTCAGCTACCGTTCCATAATCTCCTTCGCGTTCCGCTCGATCTGCTTGTGCTTTTAACTCTTCAATATCCGTCTTGGTCTGCTGTACGGCATCTACCACTTCTTTCTCTTGACTCCACTGTGCAAAAAGGGTGTTGCGTTCTTCTTTGAGATCGCTCAGCTCTTTTTGGAGTTGTTTGATTTTTGCCTCGTCTTTTTCCCGTTTGATGGCGACCAATTCAATTTCAATCTGACGGATCTTACGGTCCAAACTGTCCAACTCCTCAGGTTTGGAATTGATTTCCATTCGTAGTTTGGAGGCAGCTTCGTCCATCAGGTCGATGGCCTTGTCAGGTAAAAAGCGGTTACTGATGTAGCGGTGCGATAAGGACACCGCACCAATGAGGGCATCGTCTTTGATACGGACTTTGTGATGGGTTTCGTATTTGTCTTTGATTCCTCTTAAAATGGAAATGGCACTTTCCAAATCGGGTTCGTCCACCAATACTTTTTGGAAGCGACGTTCCAAGGCTTTGTCTTTTTCAAAATACTTTTGGTATTCATCTAGGGTAGTGGCACCGATGGCGCGCAGTTCTCCTCGAGCTAGAGCAGGTTTTAGTATGTTGGCAGCGTCCATAGCTCCTTCGCCTCCTCCTGCCCCGACAAGGGTATGGATTTCGTCAATAAACAAAACCAAATCTCCGTCGCTGTGGGTCACTTCTTTAATGACACTTTTTAGGCGTTCTTCAAATTCCCCTTTGTATTTGGCACCAGCAATCAAGGCACCCATGTCCAAAGCAAAGATTTGTTTGTCTTTTAAGTTCTCAGGCACATCTCCATCGATGATACGATGTGCCAATCCTTCTGCAATCGCTGTTTTCCCTGTTCCGGGCTCCCCCACCAGTATGGGGTTGTTTTTGGTTCGTCGGCTCAGGATTTGTAGTAAACGTCGGATTTCCTCATCACGACCAATGACAGGATCCAGTTTTCTTTCTTTGGCAAGTGCGTTTAGGTTTTTTGCATATTTTTCTAAAGCGTTGTAGTTTCCTTCTGCAGAGGGAGAAGTCACTTTTTCCCCTTTGCGGAGTTCCTTTAGGGCGTCTTGAAGCTTACTTTTGGTAATTCCATGGTCCGAGAGCATTTTGGAAAGGGTACCGTTGGATTCAAAAAGCGCTTGCAACAGATGTTCTGTAGCCACGTATTCATCCTGTTGCTTTTTGGCAAGCGCAATGGCATTCATAAGTGTCTGTGATGCTTTTTGTGACAAGACTTGAGCACCTCCTTCTACTTTTGAAAAGCTTTTTAAAGCACTTTCGTTCATTTGTTTTAAAAGGGGGTGTTGCACTTGCATTTTATTGAAGATAAAAGGCAAAACGGTATCGTCTACTTCTAGGAGTCCATAAAATAAATGCTCGTTTTCGATTTGTTGATGCCCCTTTTCAAACGCGTATTGCTGGGCTGCCTGAACGGCTTCTTGGGTTTTTAAGGTAAGATGATTCAAATTCATAGCAATTTTTTTGTTCTGCTCTTGCAAAGGCTGTTCCAATTCAATTTTGCTGTCCTTTTGACAGCTAAATCCCTAGAAATCAAGACAAAATGACAATTCGAATGAGGCTTTCTTAATGATTTGACGTCTTGAATTCCCTTCTGATCGTCTCTGTTAATTACTGTTGAATAAATCTTTTGAATTTGAAGAAATAGTTTCGATTTAGGTGAGTGAAATGCTTAATTTTACGCTTTAAAAATTTCTCATGCAGCGCGATACGACGATATTTAATTTGATAGAGCAAGAAACGGAGCGACAGTCCAATGGAATTGAATTGATTGCTTCCGAAAATTTCACCAGCCCCGCCGTGATGGAGGCCTGCGGATCTGTATTGACCAACAAATACGCGGAAGGCTATCCTGGAAAACGATATTACGGAGGCTGTGAAGTCGTTGATGAAGTGGAGACTTTGGCCATTGAACGAGCAAAAAGTTTGTTTGGTGCAGCCTATGCCAACGTGCAGCCCCATTCAGGTTCTCAGGCCAATACGGCTGTTTTTCATGCCTTTTTAAAACCAGGGGACAAGATTTTAGGCTTTGACCTAGCACATGGGGGACATTTGACTCATGGCTCGCCAGTCAATTTTTCAGGGCGTTTGTACAAAGCTCATTTTTATGGTGTAGAAAAAGAAACGGGACTTTTGGATTATGAAAATATTCGAACTATTGCCAAAGAAGTACAACCTCAAATGCTCATCGCAGGGGCATCTGCTTATTCTAGGGACATCGATTTTGCCAAATTTAGAGAAATTGCAGATGAAGTCGGGGCGTTTCTTTTAGCAGACATTTCCCACCCCTCTGGAATGATTGCTTCAGGACTCCATAGCAACCCTATTCCTCACTGCCACGTTGTGACCACCACAACCCATAAAACCTTAAGAGGCCCTCGTGGAGGACTGATCTTGATGGGGGAGGACTTTGATAATCCTTTTGGTTTGACTTTTAAAAATGGAAATCCCCAAAAAATGTCGCATCTTTTGAATATGGCCGTTTTCCCAGGAAACCAAGGAGGCCCCTTGATGCATATCATTGCAGCAAAGGCCATTGCCTTTGAAGAAGCGCTACAACCTAGCTTTAAGGCCTATATGGAGCAGGTACGGAAAAATGCTCAAGCTCTGGCCGCCGCTTTTGTAGCAAAGGACTACCATCTGATTTCTGGGGGAACAGACAACCACTTGATGTTGATCGACCTGCGCAATAAAAACATTACGGGGAAAGACGCAGAACTCGCTTTGGTTAAAGCAGAAATCACTGCCAACAAGAACATGGTTCCTTTTGACGATAAATCTCCCTTTGTGACTTCGGGTATCCGCATAGGAGCCGCCGCCATAACGACTCGAGGACTGAAGGAAAACGAAATGGGAATTGTTGTGGACTTAATTGACCGTGTCATCACAAACTACGAAGACGAAATGACTTTAGCTGCTGTTGCCAAAGAAGTACACGCTTTAATGCAAGGACGGGCTTTGTTTAATGCCTAACGACGACCATAAATGTATTGCGGGCGTGAGGCTACGAGCCCAACAACTCCAATACCTCCTGCGGAATCCGTTCTAGTTTCCCAGAATCTTTGTTGAGATAGCACCATTGGGTACTGCAACGTGCCAAAAGAGTGTGGGTTTGCTTTACTGCAATTTCTACAATCCGCTCGGAAAGAAATCCCTTACTTGCTTTTACGTAGGTCGTGAGAAGGAGTTCGTCTCCCAACTGAGCGGGCTGTTTGTATTCAATGTGATGACTGCGCACCACCCAAGTGTGAAAATGCAAAACGCTTTCGGCAGTTAAGGCTTCCCAATGGGCTTGTGCCGCCTCCTGCACCCAATACAGGTACTGGACATTATTTACATGATTAAGCGTATCTAAATGTTCGGGGAGTACCGTACGTTCTAGTGTAAAGGAATTCATGATTTGGGAACAATCTTAACTTCAAAGAGTTTATCCCAATTTTTCCCAGTGACAAAAAAAGTTTGCCGTTTCTTGTGGTAGGCAATTCCGTTCAAAACGTTGAGTTCGGGATGTTGAGTAACCTTTTCTTTAAGGCCCGAGAAATCTACTACGCCCTCTACCGCACCACTTTCAGGGTTGATAATCACCACCACGTCCTTTTGAAATTGATAAGTATTAGCATAAATCTTTCCGTTCACCCATTCCAATTCGTTGATGTTTTTTAAGGCGGATTTGTGCGTCATTACTTGAATACGACCTAGTTCGTTATACTCCTCAGGATTGAGTTTCCAAATGTTTTGAGTGCCGTCGGATTTGTAAAGAGTGTTTCCGTCATTACACAAGCCCCAACCTTCTTTGCTTTCTCCAAAAGAAAAAGACTTTTGCATGTTTAAACTGGCTTTATCATAGACCAATCCTTTTTGAGCCTTCCAGGTCAATTGGACAATTCGATCTTGAAGTACAGTTAAACCTTCTCCAAAGAAAGCATTGTCTAAAGGTTTGTTTTCTATGATTTTACCTGTCTTGAATTCTACTGTTCTCAGAGTTGATTTTCCATTGAGACCTGTACTTTCGTAAAGGAGTTCTCCGTCAAATTCCAGCCCTTGGGTGTATGCGGTTCTATCGTGTGGATAGGTGTTGACTAACTCGTAAGTAAACAGTTTTGGGGGAGCTTCTGCTAGTAAAGTCAGTGTTGTTGTCGTTTCGTAGGTTTGCTCTTGATGGACTACTTGGGCTTTGAGTTCGTATTCTCCTAAGGGTTCGTCGGAAAACTGATGCTCCGCAGAAATGGGTTGATCGTTTAAAAAATAGGTAACCGTGTAGTCTTCCAGTGCGGTCTTGAGACTCAACTGCAATTGAGCGGTTGGGGTTGCTTTGTCACCTTTTAGTCCTGTTTTAATTTTAAGGGCTGGGGCTTTAGGACCGCTGCAGGTCAGGAGCAAAAGGGCGCTAAGGGTACTCACAAATAATTTCATATCAATAAACCGTTCGGGGTTTCACAAGGGACGAAATTAAGCATTTAAAATGATTGTTGAAATCAATGTAAGGGGTTATCTTTGCACCCGGGCAAGTCCTACACAACCAGCTCCTGCTGAATCCCCCAGGGTGGGAACGCAGCAAGGGTAGGCGGTCGTAGCGGTGTGATGTAGGTCGCTTGCCCTTTTTTTTTAGTCCATGTCCAAAGTAGTTTTGATTACGGGTGCCTCTTCTGGCTTGGGAAAAGCCACAGCCTGCCATTTGGCAGATTTGGGCTATGTGGTGTACGGGACATGCCGAAATCCCAACCAATATGAAACCCCTCCTAACTACAAACTAATTTCCTTGGATTTAAATCAACCCACTTCCATTCAAAGTGCAGTGGAAGAGCTTTTGGGAGAAGAAGGTCGCATTGATGTATTGATCAACAACGCGGGTTCCGGAATCATTGGTCCGATGGAAGAATTGGAAATTGATGCTCTGCGTGCCAACTTTGAAACGAATTGTTACGGACCCTTACTACTGATGCAGAAAGTGCTTCCTGTCATGCGCAAGCAAAAAGAGGGTTTTGTTGTTTCTATTACCTCGATTGGATGTGCGATGGGGCTTCCCTTTCGTGGAGCCTATTCAGCTTCCAAAGGGGCCTTATCCTTGCTTACCGAATCCCTTCGCATGGAGGTCAAACCCTTTGGAATCAAAATGTGTACAATAGCGCCCGGTGATTTTGTCTCGGATATTGCCTCAAGACGTTACTATGCGCCCCAAAAGGAACAATCTCCTTACGAAGCGATATACAAAAGAAATCTAGCGACGATAGATGCACATGTATCCTCAGGAATTCAACCTGAAGTAATTGCCCATAAAATAGCACGTATTTTACCCCAAAAAAATCCAAAAGTTCACTACAGAGTGGGTGCACCTTTGCAAAAATTTTCAGTAGTTTTAAAAGGGATTTTACCCAGTCGCCTTTTTGAAAAACTATTACTACTCTTTTTTAAAAATTAAATCACTAACTATGAAATTCTTTATTGACACTGCCAACTTAGATCAAATCCGTGAAGCCGAAGCCCTTGGGGTTTTAGACGGGGTAACGACCAATCCCTCGCTGATGGCAAAAGAAGGCATCACAGGAGAAAAGAACATCATTCAACATTACGTCGATATTTGTGAACTTGTGGAGGGCGATGTATCCGCAGAAGTCATCGCGGTAGATTTTGAGGGCATGGTTAAAGAAGGGGAGGCCTTGGCAGCCTTACACCCTCAGATTGTCGTAAAAATTCCTATGATCGAAGAGGGAATCAAAGCCTTAAAATACTTTTCTGACGCTGGAATCAAGACCAACTGTACGTTGGTTTTTTCTACTGGACAAGCCCTACTGGCAGCCAAAGCGGGTGCCACCTATGTTTCTCCTTTTATCGGTCGTTTGGACGACAATTCTACGGACGGGCTGGAGTTGATCGAAGACATTCGTTTGGTTTATGACAACTACGCCTATGAAACGGAAATCCTCGCCGCTTCTGTTCGCCATACCATGCATATTGTAAACTGTGCAAAAATTGGTGCAGATGTAATGACAGGACCCCTATCTGCGATTAAAGGCCTACTAAACCACCCCCTTACGGATATTGGACTGGCAAAGTTTTTAGCCGATCATAAAAAAGGGAATTAAATTCCCTCTAACACCTGTTCAAACTTGGGATCGGAAAGATTCCCAAAACCTTGAAGGAGCTTCCCTCGAGAGTTAAGGACAATACTTTTATTGAGCAATGTCAATACCCAAGCCTTACTTGCTTTTTCAAAATCAATTAAAGCAAACTGATCTTCTGGGTTGAGTTCCATCATTTTTTGAACTTGATCCACCAAGGCGTTATAAGGTTGAATACAAATTCCCACAAAACGAATCTCTGGGTACTGTTCTTTTAGCCGCAATACTCGGTCTAATGTGTTGCGGTATTGATTCATTTGTGTCTGTGACCAAAAATAGAGTACCGTAGGTTTGCCATTGGACAATGAAGCGCTGCTGACGACTTCACGCTTGGCATTTTGCAGTTGAACTTTAGGCAGGGGTTTTCCTACGTCCATTCTGCTGATGTCAGAGTGCAATTCCAAAACTTCTGCCAAATAACTGGGAGAGCTGTTTACGGTAATATAATATTGTATAAAGCGTTCGTGTTCGTCGTGGTTGGAAAAGTTTAAAACTTCTTCAAAGGCGAGGGCTCTCGCGATATTATTACGAAGCAGGTTCCCGGAGATCTCCCGATCCAAGACCTCCAAACGTCGAATATTGAAATCCGTGGTTTGTTTGATTTTAAAATAGGCCTCTTCCGATTTCAGTGCCTTTTGACTGATGTAGCTGATGATGTAGTTGACGTAAGGATCAAAAAATGCTAGGTCGTTATCTCCGTAGTTTAAAAAGCGTCTGTAACTGAAAAACAAACTGTCCTCTTCTTCTGTCCACTGCGCACCGCGAAGCAGTGCATATCGCTCGCGGATGTTGGCATAGGGATAAATGTAGGCGGCCTGAGTGACCTTTTGAGCTATGGGACTCAATGTGTTTAGCGAATCCATCTGAATCAACAACTGCTTTTTTTCAAGCAGCAAAGAATCAATAATGGCGTTAAAAGTGCGTTTATTATTCGAATATTTTGAAGAGAGGTAGTTGTTTTCTGTTTCTTGTTTTAAAAACAGCTCTAGCAAAAAGTTGTTTTTGGATGCGCCCACTCCGGAATAAACCATGGACTCGTCAAAAGCCGCCGCATTGATCCGTACCCAGAGGCTGTCTTGGTCTTCCAAAAGTAGCGTCTGGTATTCGGGCAAGTGTTCCAGTTTATAAATCCCGTCAGGAAGAGAATCGTACTGACGTTGAAATCTCAAGTTTTCTCCTAAGTCCAACATTTCAATCACCTGAGATCCCTGATATAGAGTTACCGCACGAGAGGAAGGGTTAACTATCTGTCCTCCCAGGAAAATACCGCTATGTGAATTTTTCTCAGCCTGGCAGCTTAAAACAACTCCCAGAAGAAAAATGAACCCAATTCCTTTTTTCATACCGTTCAAAATTACCAATTTTTATGTGTAAAAATCTTAGAATGCTGTTAAATCACTCAATTAGATTTGTGTAAGTTTGCAGCTTAAAATTAATGACTATGTTATCGGTTTCAAACCTGTCGGTTCAATTTGGAAAAAGAATCTTATTTGACGAAGTCAATGTGAGTTTTACTCCGGGCAATTGTTATGGAATTATTGGCGCCAATGGTGCGGGAAAATCCACCTTCCTAAAAATCCTTTCTGGAAAACAAGACGCCAACTCTGGCGGTGTCCATTTGGAACCGGGAAAACGGCTATCGGTCTTAGAACAAAATCACAATGCCTACGATTCGCATTCTGTTTTGGATACGGTTCTTCGAGGAAATCAAAAGCTTTATGAAATCAAATCGGAAATGGATGCCCTCTACGCCAAAGAGGACTTTTCCGATGCTGATGGAGAACGAGTTGGGGTTTTGCAAGTCACTTATGAGGAAATGGATGGATGGAACGCCGACAGTGAAGCTGCCGCCTTGCTGTCCAACCTAGAAATCCCCGAAAAATTGCATTATACCCCCATGGCAGAACTGGACGGTAAACAAAAAGTGAGAGTTCTACTCGCTCAAGCACTTTTTGGCAATCCTGATGTACTGATTATGGATGAGCCGACCAATGATTTAGATTACGACACCATCATGTGGTTGGAGCAATTTTTGGCCCACTTCGACAATACCGTGATTGTTGTTTCACACGACCGACACTTTTTGGATGCCGTTTGTACACATATTTCCGATATCGATTATGGAAAAATAAACCATTATTCAGGGAACTATACTTTTTGGTATGAGTCCAGTCAACTGGCAGCACGCCAACGTATGCAACAAAACAAAAAGGCAGAAGAGAAGAAAAAGGAGTTGCAGGAATTCATTGCGCGTTTTTCTGCTAATGTAGCCAAGTCCAAACAGGCGACCTCTCGAAAAAAGATGATCGATAAATTGGACATCGAAGCGATTAAACCTTCTAGTCGACGTTATCCCGCAATTATCTTTGATCAAGAACGTCAAGCGGGAGATCAAATTTTAAATATTGAAAAACTCGCTGCTTCTTTAGATGGCGAAGTCTTTTTTAAAGATTTTCACCTCAATTTAGCCAAAGGCGACAAAGTGATTGTGTATGCCAAAGACACCCGCGCCATTTCTGCCTTTTACAATATTTTGATGGGTACGGCCCAGGCAGATCAAGGGACCTTTAGCTGGGGAATCACAACCAGCCAGGCGTATCTTCCCGTAGATCACGATGCGTATTTTGAAAATGCGATGTCTTTGGTAGATTGGCTTAGACAATACGCCAAAACAGAAGAGGAAAAGGAAGAAGTTTTTTTACGTGGCTTTTTAGGGAAAATGCTCTTTAGTGGGGAAGAGGCGTTAAAACAATGTAATGTGCTTTCCGGAGGAGAAAAAGTCCGTTGTATGCTTTCTAAAATGATGATGGAACGCGCTAATGTACTTTTACTCAATGAACCTACAAACCACTTGGATTTGGAGTCGATTACTGCCTTTAATAATTCGCTAAATAATTTCAAGGGAACTCTGCTTTGTAGCACTAGCGACCATGCCTTTTCTCAAAGTTTAGGAACTCGAATTGTAGAGCTTACCCCATCGGGTGTAATCGATCGTCATATGTTGTTTGATGAATACATGACGGATCCCAAAATAAAAGAATTACGCTCCAAGCTTACCAGCGGTGCCTAAGTAAAGATAAAATAGGTGCTGATTACAATAACGGTGATAATCACACCCATTATTTTAACCGGTTTCCAAGGGGTGATATCCACTTGTTCTGTGTAGGTCTGCACATAAGCCTCGGTCCGAGGTCTCCATTTTCCAATGACGAGCATTACAGCAATAATACAGAGAAATAACATCCCCATGATATGAAGGAAGTGTGGATAGGTTCCCCCGTTACTAATTACATAATCTTTTAGGAAAAATTGACTAAAAGAGTAAAGAGTCACGCCCATCACCATTGCTACTTTAGCTGCAAGTGCAGGAACGTACTGGGTAAGGTATCCCACTAAAATAATAGTTAAAATAGGAACCGTATAGCATCCATTTACTTCTTGTAAATATCCAAACAATCCCTCAGGGGCATTGGCAATTCCAGGAGCGATAAACATAGACAGTACAGCCAAAACAATCCCGAAGATTTTTCCCGCACGCACCACTTGTCTTTCGTCTGCATTTTTATTGAGGTATTGTTTGTAAATATCCAAACCAAAAAGTGTTACCGAGCTGTTTAAAGCGGAGTTGAACGAACTCAAGATGGCGCCAAACAACACAGCTGCAAAAAACCCCAATAAAACAGGGGGTAAAACCCGATTGACCAGCAGACCATACGATTGATCTGCCTGACTAGCATCCAGAGTGTCTCCAAAAATAGAATAGGCGATTATACCCGGGAGCACCACAATTATAGGTCCTAAGATTTTTACAAAGGCTGCAATAATCAATCCTTTCTGACCTTCAACTAAGTTTTTTGCAGCCAAGGCTCTTTGGATGATCGCCTGATTGGTTCCCCAATAAAACAGCTGCACTAAAACCATCCCCGTAAACAAGGTGCTGAAGGGTATGGCCGAAGTATCACTTCCAATTGCATTGAATTTGGAAGGATCATTCGCGTATAAGGTTTCAATACCAGAAAAAAGACTTCCATCTCCCAAATACATTAATCCAAAAATAGGGATCATCAATCCACCAATAAGCAGTCCGACAGCATTGACAGTATCGGAAACCGCAACGGCCTTTAGTCCGCCAAAAATAGCATAGACGGAGCCGATCAGTCCAATTGACCAAACGGTGACAACTAGGGTAGTGCCTTGACTCAGGTTAAAGAGAGTGGTCAAATCAAACATTCCGATGATTGCCACAGCTCCAGAATACAAGACGATTGGCAACAACACGACTACATAGCCGCTGAGGAAGAGTCCTGAAGTGATGGATTTGGTTGCGGTGTCGTATCGACGTTCTAAAAATTGCGGGATCGTGGTAAGGCCTCCTTTGAGATAGCGCGGAAGTAATAGGGTCGCGGTGACAACCATAGCGATTGCGGCTAGGGTTTCCCAGGCCATTACTAGAATACCTTCATTAAAAGCAGAGCCGTTTAGCCCGACTAACTGTTCCGTTGATAAATTGGTTAAAAGCAATGAAGCAGCAATAACGGGAGCGGTTAAACTTCTACCTCCTAAGAAATACCCGTCTTCTGAATTTTCGTTTGTATTGCGTGTGGCTAAATAGGCGATTACCCCGACAAGTAGGGTAAAGGCAATAAAAATAATGAATTGCATGGGTTGTTTAAATCAAATGTTTCGATCTAAATTTAGGAAAACTAATTTAAACCGAAAGCACTTTTAGAATTTCTTCCGCCTTTTCTTTTTCGTCAGGATGAACCCAGATTTCTTGATCTCGTGAAAAAGAACCAAACCCAGCAAGACGAGCAGATTCTGCACGATCTTTAATTACAGGAATGATTTTAACTTCACTTAAAGCACTTAAAATTTTCAGGACCTGCATCTGCGGACCGACAAATAATTTTATGTAGGAAGTTTGGGACATTGTGAATTTGTTTTTAGGCTTTATTGTAGCGATTGTTCCAAATCGCAGGGTTGAAGTTTTTCCCTAATGCAAAGCCAAAATACAGTACTACAGAGGCAACGGCTTTAAACATAAAGAACAACAACATCCAATAGGAAGAGCTGTCTGGGGTTCGTGTGAACAATCCCATGGGAGTCAATTCGGTTAGGATCCAACTGAAGGCAAAAACAGCCAACATCAAGTTCCATATATTCTTAAAGGGCCACATCAACACTTTACGCAAAGGATGTAAGTCATTTCCCCATTTGTAAACAAGGTAGTAATAGTCCTTGCCTAGAGGCACAAACAACAAAGGATCATCAGTTTTTTCTAATCGGAAAAGCGCTGAAGGAGCCATAATTTTAAAAGAACCCAATTGGGTATCGTGTGCTGATTCCAAGGCTTGAATCGTGTCTAATGCTTCTTGGGGTAATTTATTTTTAAAATATTTAAGATCTAAAAAACGCAAACGGTAGTCAATACTCACTTTTTTGATCTGATCGAGGTGATAAATTTTGTCTGTAGCCAATAAATCAAAGTCAAATGCATTGAGGGATTTGATGTCTAATGATTTAATGAGTGAATCCAAATTGGATTCGTGCGCTTCTATAGTCAATTCACGCGTTTTGGATAGTGCTTTTTCAATATTGGTTCTGGGTAGTAGATTCGCTTTCATAATTCCTTCACATTAGATAACAAAAATAGGAATTATTCAGTCAAATCATAAAAAATCTGCTAACGTAATTCAGCTTTTAATTCTTTTGAGAAATTTTGCTGGAGTTTTTCCATGATTTTATCGACTTGTTTGTCTGTTAACGTCTTGTTTTTGTCTTGAAACGTAAAGCTGATTCCGTAAGACTTTTTGCCTTTGGGGAGGTTTTTTCCTTCGTAAACATCGAACAGTTGAACTGAAATAAGGATTTTGCGTTCGGTGTTTAGAGCGATGGTTTTGATTGCTTCAAACGAGACTTCTTGGTCCAAAAGCAATGCAAAATCCCTTCTCATTTGGGGGAATTTAGCCACTTCTTGGTAGTGTAAAGGCTGTTTATATGCATGTTGTGAGAGTGCGTTCCAATCCAATTCTGCGAGATAGACTTCCTGGTCAATTCCGTAAGTTTCAGTCAATGCTGCTCCTATCAGTCCAAACAGGCCAAAACTTCGCTTTTTATGCTGTAATTCAAAACACAAATCAAATTGAGGATGGGAGGTCTCTACAAATTCGAGGACATCGTATCCCAAGCTACTAAAAAGGTCGTGCAACACTCCCTTGCCATAGAAAAAGGAGTCTGGCGAGTTAGTCAGATCCCAATGGGCACGAAAGGGTACACCCGTTATTGCGAGGCTCAACCGTTTGGCTTCGACATAGGTTTCGTCCTTTTTTCCATAAATGTTTCCAAATTCAAAAAGCTTGAGCTCTTTGTTTTGACGATTCAAATTAAATGCAATCACTTCAAGAGCATTGGGAATGAGCGATTGTCGCAGTATGGACAATTCTTTACCCAGAGGATTTAATAAGCTTACGGGTGCATAAAAGTCTGTTGCATTTTCGGGTCGGGTTAGAGAATTGTTCATCGTTTCCATAAAATCCTGACCCGTAAGTTTTTGAGCTACGGCCCCTTCCAGTTTGTAGTCGTCTTTCCAGCTGTAGGGAGGTTTTGCCTCATAGCGCAAAGGTCTGTCATCTAAGTTGTTATAGCCATACACTCTGAGTATTTCTTCAATTACGTCTGCGGGGCGGGTCACATCTACGCGGTATCTCGGAACGGTCATTGCGATTCCTGTTTCGGAAACATTATTAATTTCCATTTCTAATGCATTCAAGATGGTATTCAGATGTTTTTCTTCTATGGATTGCCCAATTGTCTTTTCTAATTGTTCAAAAGAAAGAAAGACTTGAACGGCATCTTGTAAGGGTTTTCGGACCTCTTGTATTTCACTTGAAATGGTCGCTCCGGCTAAATCTCGAATTAAAATCGCTGCGCGTTTTAAAGCCGTTATTCCAATTTCTGGATCGATCCCACGCTCAAAGCGAAAGGATGCATCTGTATTGAGATTGTGACGCTTGGCGGTTTTGCGAATACTGACCGGGTCAAAATAGGCACTTTCTAAAAATACGGTGGTCGTTTGATCTGTTACTCCGGAATCTGTTCCTCCAAAAACTCCTGCTATACAGTGGGCTTTTTCACTGTCGCAGATCATTAGATCTTCTCCACTCAATTTGCGTTCCACCTCATCCAAGGTGGTGAATTTTGTTTTTTCAGCACAGGTTTTTACATGTACATCGCCCTGAAGTTTTTCCGCGTCAAAGGCATGTAAGGGTTGTCCCAATTCGTGTAAGACATAATTGGTAATATCCACAACATTGTTTTTTGGAGTAATCCCGATCGCTTTCAAACGATTTTGCAGCCAAGCGGGGGAAGGTGCTATTTGTACCTCAGTAAGGGTAAGACCGTAATACTGGGTACATTGTTCTTCGTCTTCCACGTGAACTGGAATCGTTCTTTGGGTATTGTCCACGTGAAATGAGGACGTTTCAGGAAACCTCCATTCATGGGGGATTTCTTTTAACAAACATACTGCTCTGAGGTCTCGTGCTACACCCATATGGCTCATGGCATCAGCTCTGTTGGGAGTCAACCCAATTTCAAATACAACGTCTTGTTCAATATCAAATAGTTCTGCAGCAGGAGTTCCTACTTTTGCAGATGCCTCTAAGACCATAATCCCATCGTGAGCTTCTCCCAAGTCAAGTTCATCCTCAGCACAAATCATTCCTTCGCTAACTTCTCCCCGAATTTTTCCTTTTTTGATTTTGAGTTGTGAACCGTCAAACAGGTTCAGTGTCGTTCCTATCGTGGCTACTAGCACCTTTTGCCCTTGAGCTACATTGGGTGCACCACAAACTATGGAAAGGTTGTCTCCGGTTCCAATGTTTACCTCTGTGAGTTTTAGACGGTCGGCATTGGGATGTTGAACACAACTTAAGACTTCGCCTACCACGACTCCCTGGAGGCCTCCTTTTATGCTTTCATAAGTTTCGGTTCCTTCTACTTCAAGACCTAAATCTGTCAATAAAACCGAGAGCTCTTCTACAGATAGATTTATTTTGATAAATTGCTGTAACCAGTTGTGGGATATTTTCAAAGAATGCGTATTTAATTGTCGAATGCAAATATAAGAATCTCTTTGCCCATTTTTAACTAATGAAATTCCAAATGTTTGAATCAAAACGAAGTGCTGCTAGTGTTCGTTTAATGATTTGATGTTCAGCTTGTTTGAGTTCAGGGTCTTGTTTTAAAATTTGTTGCGCGGTATCTCTTGCGGCTTTGAGTAAAGTAGAATCCTTGATCACATCAGCAATTTTTAGCTGTAAAACACCGCTTTGCTGGGTACCCATTAGATTCCCAGGACCCCGAAGTCGCAGATCAGCTTCTGCAATTTCAAACCCATCCGAACTGTTTACCATAGTTTGCAAGCGTGTTTTTCCTTCTTCGGAAAGCTTGGAACCACTCATTAAAATACAATAGCTCTGCGAGGCTCCCCTTCCTACACGACCTCGGAGCTGATGGAGCTGCGACAGACCAAACCGCTCAGCACTTTCAATAATCATTACAGAGGCATTGGGCACATTAACCCCCACTTCTATAACCGTCGTGGCGACCATAATCTGTGTTTTTCCTTCTGCGAAACGTTCCATCTCATAGGCTTTGTCTTCCGATTTCATCTGTCCGTGAAGAATACTGACTTGATACTGGGGAGGCGGAAAGCTTCGGGTAATGCTTTCATAACCGTCCATCAGATCTTTATAATCCAGTTTTTCAGACTCTTGAATTAGCGGATAAACTACATATACTTGTCGCCCCTCCTGTATCTGTTCTTTGATAAATGCAAAAACGGCTAAGCGTTTACTTTCAAACCGATGACTGGTTTTTACAGGCTTCCGTCCAGGGGGTAATTCATCAATTACGGAAAGGTCTAAATCTCCGTAAATACTCATTGCTAGCGTTCTGGGGATAGGTGTGGCGGTCATCACTAAAACGTGCGGTGGAATTTCGTTTTTAGCCCACAGCTTAGCGCGCTGTGCCACCCCAAAACGGTGTTGTTCGTCTATGATGGCAAGACCTAAATTCTTAAACTGTACCTTTTCTTCAAAGACAGCATGGGTTCCAATCAGGATGTTAAAGGTTCCTGTTTCTAGAGCCTCGAAAAGAGGCTTGCGCTCTTTGGCTTTGGTGCTTCCAGTGAGCAATGCAATTTGAACCCCTGTTCCGTGGAGCAAGCTAGATAGAGATTGATAATGTTGTTGCGCCAAGATTTCCGTTGGAGCGACTAAACAGGCTTGAAATTGATTGTCGATGGCGATCAGCATACTGAGGAGCGCCACGATTGTTTTACCTGAACCCACATCGCCTTGCAAAAGACGATTCATTTGTCTTCCCGATCCTAAATCCATTCGAATTTCCTTGACGACTCGTTTTTGCGCTTGGGTAAGGGGAAAGGGAAGATGTTCCTTAAAAAAAGTGTGAAACGCACTGCCTACCTCAGAAAAAGTAAACCCTTTGATCTTCTTTTTTCGCTGGAGGTTCTTTAATATCAGTTGCATTTGAAGGTAAAAAAACTCTTCGAACTTAAGTCGGGCTTGCGCACGGCTCAGATCGTACTGGGTAGTGGGGTAATGCACTTCTTTTAAGGCCTTTTCTTTGGCGATCAGTTTGTAATGATCCAAAAGATAGGGGGGGAGTGTTTCGGAAAATGGAGTGCCTCCCCTTTCGATAAGATGGGCAACTAATTTCTGAATGACCCGCTGGGAAATTCCTTTGTTGATTAATTTTTCAGTAGAAGGGTAAATCGGATAAAAGGCGGCTTTTACGCCTTTTTGAAAGTTTTCTTCCAATTCCATTTCGGGATGTGGCATGCTTGCCTTTCCTTTAAACCAATTCAATCTGCCAAAAATCACATATGGCTGATTCAATTTTAAACTTTCTCGAATCCACTGATATCCTCGAAACCAAACCAACTCCATGGCTCCCGTTGCATCCTCAAACTGGGCCACCATTCGCTTGCCTCGTTTTTGTGAGACATACTCGATTTGGGTAATTTTACCTTTGATCTGTACTTCAGAATTGTTTTGTGGTAATTGGTTGATCGGATAAAATTGACTGCGATCAATGTAGCGGTTGGGGAAAAAGTGAAGTAAGTCCTCAAAGGTGCGGATGTTGAGCTCTTCTTTTAACAAACGGGCACGTTCGGGTCCTACTCCTTTTAGGTATTCGATTCCCGTTTGCATTTCACCCATTGCTCGACTTTATTTTTTTATCCGTTATAAAGCATGTAAATTTAACAAGTAATCCCAAATAAGAATCTATGCGAGCACTGGTAATTTCAGGCGGAGGAAGTAAAGGCGCATTTGCTGGGGGTGTCGCCCATCATCTAATCGAAGAGGCAGGGTGGAAGTACGACCTTTATTTAGGTACTTCTACAGGGAGTCTTTTGGTAACCCACCTTGCAGCTGGAGCACTGGAGGAAATCAAACACGCTTTTACGAATGTCAACCAAACTTCCATTTTTTCGAACAACCCCTTTATTGTCAAACAGAAAGGAAAAATCAACCGCATTAAAATCAATCATTTTAATGTTTTAAAGAATTTCCTCAAAGGCAAAAAAACCTTTGGAGAAAGTCAAAATTTGCGCACTTTGATCGGTCAACAAATCACTCCTAGTCTCTTTAAATCGGTTAAAAAACAACATCGGGAAGTCATCATTTGTGTGTCTAATTTTACCTTAAACGAGATCGAATACAAAGCCCTATCAGAATGTTCTTATTCCGATTTTTTGGATTGGATTTGGATTTCCTGCAATTATGTTCCGTTTATGAGTTTGGTAATAAAAAACAGACAGGAATACGCCGATGGAGGCTTTGGGTGCATCATTGCCATAGAAGAAGCCATTCGCAGGGGAGCCACCGAAGTGGATGCCATTATGCTCAGCACAGAGGTTCAATTGGTCAATAGAATGCGGTCGCGTAACGCTTTTGATTTGTTGTTGTCCACCTTAGATTTTATGGGAGATCAAATTACACAGGACAACCTCAAAGTGGGAAATTTGTTGGCGACTCAAAAAAACATTAAACTCCAAACCTTTTTCACGCCTCGAGTACTGACCACCCAATCACTAGTTTTTAACAAAGAAGAAATGGAGCAGTGGTGGCAGGAAGGCCTTGACTTCGCCGCAACGCTTCTTAGTTCAAAAAGTCAAGACTGAGTTGCACCATCGCTTTAACTCCATAAATGAGTCCGGCATCATCCACCAAAAACTCTGGGGTGTGATGAGAGGGTGCCTCCTCAGGGGTGTTTCCTTGAATTAGACCTCCTAGATAAAAATAAAACCCGGGGACTTTCTCTTGAAATGCAGAAAAATCCTCAGCACCAGTCACCGCTCGCATTTCAACCACCTGGTCTTCACCAAGGGCCTTTTTAAGGCTTTTAACAGCTGTTTGGGTTAGTGCTGGATCATTGTAAGTCAAAGCTGCAGTTTCGGAGATGTTCACAGTAGCAGATCCCCCATAGGCAGCAGCGATTTGTGGAACCAGCTCGTTCATTCGCCTGAGGATAAGTTGTTTCATATCTTCATCTAAGGTACGCACCGTTCCCACCATCCGAGCACTTTTCGGTATGATGTTAAATCGAATTCCAGAATGAATGGAACCCACAGAAATAACTGCACCTTCTTTGGTCAATTTTGAATTTCTGCTGATGATAGTCTGCAGACCATCTATAATTTTTGCAGAAATAAGAATGGGATCTACCGCCATCCAGGGTTCGGAGCCGTGGGCCTGTTTTCCTTGAACCTCGATGACAAAGCGTTGTGCTGCAGCCATAATTCCTTTGGACTTATACTTTACCTGACCCACTGTCGTGGCAGAGTTGATGTGCAATCCATAGATAGCATCTACTTTGGGGTTTTCTAAAACTCCTTCTTCAACCATCAAACGGGCTCCTCCCTTTTCACCTTGTGGGGGCCCTTCTTCAGCAGGTTGAAAAATAAACTTTACAGCTCCAGCAAAATCATTGTTTTGGGCTAAATATTCTGCAACTCCCATCAGTATAGCAACATGGGTGTCGTGACCACAGGCGTGCATGACTCCTGTTTCTTGGCCTGAAAAAGTAGCTTTTACCTTTGAACGATAAGGTAAATCGTTTTGTTCGGAAACGGGCAACGCATCCATATCGGCTCGAAGTGCCAAGGTCTTACCGGGTCTTTTTCCTTTCAATAGTCCTACCACACCGGTATGGGCAATACCAGTTTGCACATCGATACCTAGACTGCGTAAATGAGCAGCAATTTTCTCTGCAGTTTTAAATTCCCGGTTGGATAATTCTGGATTTTGGTGAATTTCTTGTCGCCATTGAATGACTTTGTTTTCGAGTTGGCTACTGATTTTTTGAGCGGTCAATCCCGCTCCAAGTAGAAGGAACGCTACGAGGTATAAAATTGAATTTTTCATGTTGTTTTTTGATGAAGTTGTGAAGATACAATGTTTATAATTAAAGTTTAAAATTCTGGACTAAAGAGCAGAAATGGCTAATTTTAATCACAATATGAAAGAGGAACTCACCACCTATTTAAACTCCTTAAACCAAGCACAACGAGCACCTACTTTACACAAAGAAGGTCCTTTAATAGTCATTGCCGGTGCAGGCTCGGGGAAAACTCGGGTATTGACCTATCGCATCGCTTATCTAATGTCACAAAGGGTGGATCCTTTTTCCATTTTGGCATTGACTTTTACCAATAAAGCCGCCAGAGAAATGAAAACCCGAATTGGGGAATTGGTAGGAGAGAGCGAGTCAAAAAATCTGTGGATGGGAACCTTCCACTCTGTTTTTGCTCGGATTCTGAGATCAGAGGCAGACAAGCTGGGATTTCCCTCCAATTTCACCATTTATGATACTCAAGATTCTGACCGATTGATTTCGTCGATTATCAAAGAGATGGGGTTGGACAAGGATATCTACAAATACAAACAAATACGAAGTCGAATTTCTGCTTTTAAAAACAGTTTAATTACTGTTAAGGCGTATTACAACAATCCAGAATTACAAGAAGCCGATGTGATGTCCCGTCGTCCAGAAATGGGGGCCATTTACAAAGAGTATGTAGAACGTTGCTTTAAAGCGGGAGCTATGGATTTTGACGATTTGTTGTTGCGCACCAATGAATTGCTCAACCGCTATCCCGACGTACTCGCCAAATATCAGGAGCGCTTTCGTTATATATTAGTAGATGAGTACCAAGACACCAATCACTCGCAATACCTCATTGTCAGAGCGCTCTCGGATCGATATCAAAACATCTGTGTAGTAGGTGATGACGCACAGAGTATTTACGCCTTTCGAGGGGCCAACATCAACAATATTTTAAATTTTCAAAAAGACTATCCCGAGGTTGCCTTGTATCGGTTGGAGCAAAATTACCGATCTACGAAGACCATAGTGAATGCGGCAAATTCCATTATCAGTCACAATAAAAATAAGATTGATAAAGAGGTATGGACGTCAAATGATCAGGGTGCGCCCATTCAAGTCAATCGATTGGCAACCGATGCAGAAGAAGGACGCCATGTGGCTTCCAGTATTTTTGAGTACAAGATGCAAGAACAGCGGAAGAATTCAGATTTTGCCATATTGTATCGGACCAATGCTCAGTCTCGAGCCATGGAAGATGCCTTGCGAAAGCGGGATATTCCCTACCGAATCTATGGGGGATTGTCGTTTTATCAACGCAAGGAAATCAAGGATGTACTCGCATATTTACGATTGATTGTCAATCCCAAAGACGAGGAAAGTTTGAAACGAGTGATCAATTATCCCCCCAGAGGAATCGGACAAACTACGGTGGATAAACTGGTTGTAGCTTCTAAAAATTACAATCTTTCATTGTTGGAAACCATAGAGCGTTCCCAAGAAATCGGTTTGCCTGTCAACTCGGGAACACTGACCAAACTCAATAATTTTGCGACCTTGATTCAACGTTTTCAAATTGAAAACGAGGGATTAAACGCTTTTGAGATTACGGATCTGGTCACCAAAAAAATCGGTTTGGTTCAAGAACTCAAAAAAGACGCCACTCCAGAGGGAGTAGCACGGATAGAAAATATTGAAGAACTGCTTAACGGTATCCGAGACTTTACCGAAGGTCAAGTAGAGCTAGCAGATGCGACAGGCAGCCTAGCTGAGTTTTTAGAAGACGTAGCATTGGCTACCGATGCAGACAAAGACAATGATCCCAACAGCGATCGAGTTTCACTGATGACCATCCATTTGGCAAAAGGTCTGGAATTTCCCAATGTCTTTATTGTGGGCTTGGAAGAAGATTTATTCCCTTCCGCAATGAGCTTGAATACCCGTTCAGAATTGGAAGAAGAACGACGTTTGTTTTATGTAGCATTAACACGAGCGGAGGAACGGGCTTTTCTTTCCTATACACTATCGCGTTATCGCTGGGGAAAACTGATCGACGCAGAACCCAGTCGGTTTATAGAGGAAATTGATCCGCAGTATGTAAATCACATCAAACCCAAGGAAGACTATCAGTTTAAACCCTTGATTAACACTTCTATTTTTGGGGAACCTGCCGCTGTACCTCAAAAACCCAAAACAAAGGAGAAAACCATTTCTAGTCCTACGCCTTCTCAACTGATGAAGCTTCGAAAAATCGAAAGCTCTGCTAGTACAAGCTCTTCAGAAGAAACCTTAAACCTTGAAATTGGAATGGAGGTAGAACACGCACGCTTTGGAAATGGAGTGGTGCAAAACATTGAGGGGAAAGGGAATGATCGCAAGGCGGTGATCGCATTTAAAGGATTTGGAACGAAAAATCTCCTCTTGCGTTTTGCCAAACTCAGAATCAAATAATGGCTTCCGACAAACTCAGAACTTTTTACTCCAAGACACCTAACGCAAAGTACCTAAAAGAGACCGCAACCCTTTTACATGATGGAGGAATGATTATTTTCCCTACAGATACGGTATATGCCCTGGGCTGTTTGTCTACGCAAGGAGAACGGTTAAAAGACTTAGCGAAAATTAAAGGGGTCAAATTAGAACAGGCTCCTTTGAGTTTTATTTTTGAAGACATTCGTGCGCTGTCCCATTTTGTAGTCCCGATGAACTCCCAAATTTTTAAACTGGTAAAACGTTTGTTACCAGGACCTTATACCCTGATCATGCAAGCAGCACACAAGCTGCCAAAACCGTTCCAAAAAAGACGAACCATCGGTGTTCGGATTTCGGACCATCCGATACTAAAAGCTTTATTACCCCTATTAAACGCCCCTTTAGTCTGCACCTCCATCCACGATCCTGATGAGATTTTAGATTACACGACAGATCCTGAAGCCTTACTCGAGCGATGGGACAAGAAGATCGATTTAATGCTTTCTGATGGTTTTGGGAGTAATATTCCCTCTACCGTTATAGATCTATCCACAAGCCCTTTTGAAATTCTTAGACAAGGGGCAGGAGCAAATCCTTTTTGATCTATTCGATTGGACTGACGAACAGACCAGTTAAAAGTTTAGGCAGGATGTAGGTCGATTTTGCAGGTAGGTTTTTCCCTTTTCGTGCTAGATCAAAAAGGACTGCTTTGGAAATGGGTTTCATAAAAAAAGCCACCTCAAAATCTTTCCATTTTGCACTGTCAACTCCTTGTTTTGGATCAGGTTGATACTGTAAGGCTTCAGCAAGATGAGGCAGAGGTGCCAATAAATTACCATTGATAAAAGCGGGCGGGTTTGAAAAATCTCCCTCAAAACCGTAATACGTTTTCCCAACCTTTACGGTAATTTCAAAACGTTTACTCTCCGCCGCATTCAAATCTATTTGCTTACCCTGATGTAATTTGATCTTTTCTACTAAGCGATCTAAATCGTCTTTTGATTTACACGTTTTCAAAAACCAAACAAAGCTCTGAAGCTCAAGTTGCGATTGGTGTATCAAATAACAAGAAATTGGAGCGGGTTTTTGTTTTTGATGAGAGTAGTGCAGCATACTCGCTACTCGATGATGGCCGTCAGCCAGATGAAAATGAGGCTGGTGTATACTCCAGTGCATCACTTGTTCTATTTCTGCACGATTCAGCTCCCACATTTGGTGGTGCGTTTGTTCATATTGAAAATCGAAAACAGTCATGCGTGTTTCTATTTGAATAAAATCAATTTTAGAATCCAAGGCTTCTTCGTGAATAACAACAACGGGTTCCGCTTGAATCCGAACCGTTTCTAAATAATCTGCCATGAGTTGAACCCGGTGTTCATAAACTTTTTCATGTTGTGTAATGGTTCTTTTTTTAAATTCTAAGGCAGAACATGCTCCGATTAACCCCTGAAATGTCAAACCCTGAGTCTTTATTTTATACCAAAATACCCCTGTTTTCTTTTGTGGGGTATAGAGCTGATTATTTATCGCGTTTATCCAATTCCTTCTGATCTCAAGATTTTTATCCTCGGTCTTGAGCTCAGCTTGAATAATGTGAATAAATCCTTCTTTTTGATATGACTTTAAGGCTGTAATTTCTTGGGGTGTATAGTCCTCTAAACTTCGCATGACTTGGTTCTGAGGGGTGTGAGGTAAAAAAAAAGAAAGGGGCTGAAAAACTGGCATAGTAAATTACCCGATACACGCAATAATTTTATGTGCAACCACTAGCGCAGCGGCACCATCCTGTAAAGAAACTGTAGGTTTTTTCTTTTCATGAATACACGAAGCAAAATGTTCCAATTCATCTTGAATAGCGTTGCCTTCGAGTATGGAAGGATTTTCAAAATAAATTTGTTTTTTTTTCCCTTCGGCATTGGTCAGGAGTATTGAAAGATCGTCGGCTTGCTCCGGAGCGTCTTTCATTTTTACGACTTCCACTTTTTGGGTTAGATAATCGATTGCGATATAGGCATTTTTTTGAAAAAATCGAGTTTTTCTCATTTTCTTGAGAGAGATTCTGCTGGCGGTAAAATTCGCCACACAGCCGTTTTCAAAAACAATGCGAGCATTGCTAATATCGGGCGTATCGCTAATGACTGCTACCCCCGAGGCATCAATATGTTTAATGGGGGAATGGACCACGCTCAATACGATGTCAATATCGTGGATCATTAAGTCTAATACCACCGAAACATCAGTCCCTCGTGGATTAAATTCTGCCAGACGATGGGTTTCAATAAACATGGGGTTTTGCAGTGAAGACTGTACCGCTTTGAAGGCGGGATTGAACCGTTCTACATGCCCCACCTGTCCCAAAACACCGTATTCATCAGCAAGTTGTGTTAATGAGGCAGCTTCCTGGTCTGTTTTCGCTATGGGCTTTTCTATGAATACGTGCTTCTTGGCACGGATCGCTTTTTTAGCCATTTCAAAATGAGAGAGGGTTGGGGTGATGATGCTCACCACATCTACCGCTTCGATCAGCGCTTCTGCACTTTCATATGCCGTGTAGCCTTGTTCTTTGACAAGCTTTGCAACGGCCTCGGTGTCCGGATCATAAAAACCCACCAATTCATAGGTAGGGGAGGAGGCTACAATCCTGAGATGGATTTTTCCAAGATGCCCTGCCCCTAAAATTCCTATTTTCAACATTACAACGTGCTTTGAATCAAAAGTACAATCAAAATCTTAATTTAAACAGAAACTCACTTATTTTTGCATTAGATGAAAGATACAACCAAACATCAGGGGTTACGCAGGCAATTGATGGAGACTTTAAGAAAAAAAGGCATCTCCTCCGCAGAGGTTTTACAAGTAATGACAACGATTCCTAGGCATTTCTTTATGGATCCTGGGCTGGTCAATTTTGCCTATGAAGATCAAGCTTATCCCATCGCGGCAGAACAAACCATCTCCCAGCCCTATACCGTAGCTTTTCAATCTCAAATCTTGGAAGTGGCACCACACCACAAGGTGTTAGAAATAGGGACTGGCTCAGGGTATCAAACAGCTGTTTTGTTAGGACTCACCCCTCATGTGTACACTGTAGAACGACAGCAAGAATTGTTTAAAAAAACTCAGCGTCTTTTTAGCCAACTCAATTTGCGCCCAAAAAAAAATGTCTTTGGGGATGGCTACAAAGGCTTGCCTGATACTGCTCCTTATGACCGGATAATTGTAACTGCCGGAGCACCTAAAGTGCCAAAAGAACTTTTACAACAACTTGTAGTTGGAGGAAAATTAGTCATTCCTGTTGGGGTGAAAGAGCATGTGATGTTTCGTTTTACAAAAACTTCCGAGAAAATATTTGATAAAGAATCGTTTGGGAACTTTCGATTTGTTCCTCTTTTGAACGACAAAAATTAATTTAAAAACAACGTCTTTTGTTTAATAATACTTTTAATTTAGACTATATTTTTAATCGTATGAATTTTGAAGATACGGAAGAGGCTTATCGGTTAAAGACAAACAACGAACTCTATAGGGCGCTTTACTTGTATCGCCTAATAGCAAACAATACTTTGGTCGCGATAGGTAGCAAGCTTGCCCTATGGGCACTTCAACTAGGACTACCCATTTCAGGACTATTTAAACGCACCGTTTTTAAACAATTTTGTGCGGGTGCAGCAAAAGAAGACTCCATAAAACTTGTGAGTCGGTTAGCAGATTTAAATGTAAAATCGTATATGCATTTTGCAGCCGAAGGTCAAAAGTCGGAGGCAGGGATGGATACTAGTTTGGAAAAGACTCTGGAAACCCTTTCTTTTTCAAAAGAGACCCAGGCTCTTCCTTTTACCGTTTTTAAAGCCACCAGTTTGGGCCCTTTTGCACTTTTTGAAAAGAAGAGTAATGGAGTAGCGTTCAATAAGGAAGAACAAGCCGCTTGGGATCGGATGCTAGAAAGAGTTCAAAAATGTTGTTCCTATGCGAAAAAGCTGAATGTGCGGATGCTCATTGATGCCGAAGAATCTTGGATTCAAGCTGCAATTGATGAAATCGCTGAAGATTTGATGGAAACCTTTAACCGCAAACAGACTTTGATTTTCACTACTGTACAGATGTACCGTAAGGACCGCTTGTCCTACATGACAGCTTTGCTTCAAAAAGCAGAAGCTAAGGGTTTTACTACTGGTGTAAAATTGGTCCGTGGAGCCTATATCGAAAAAGAGAATAAACGCGCCCGTGAGCTTGGAATTCCCTCGCCTATTTGTGAAAGTAAAGCAGCTACCGATATTAACTTTAATGCAGCTTTGGACTTAATTCTTCCCAAAGTGGATCGTTGCAATCTATTTATTGGGTCACACAGTGAGTCCAGTATTCTTAAAGTAACCCAATGGATGAAGGTGCACCAGCTCCCTAACGATCATCCCACCATTTGGTTTTCCCAACTTTACGGCATGGCAGATCATATTTCTTTCAATTTGGCTTCTTTGGGTTATCAAGTGGTGAAATACGTACCCTACGGTCCTGTAAAAGATGTTATTCCGTACTTGATTCGCAGGGCAGAGGAAAATACCTCAGTTAGCGGACAAACCCCTAGAGAATTGAACTTGATTAAAAAGGAAATTGACAGGAGAAAGGTTAAGGCCGTTGCAGGTTGAGAACCTTGACTTGCTTTTTACAGTTTGCTACTTCTAAAAAAGAACTGGTTTCTTCTTCCAGTTCAATAAAATAAACACGGCAAGAATCCAGTTTTGTTTTGCTTTTAGAAAAATCGATACTTCCCTTTTCCATGTAGGTGCGAAGTGTGCTGTCGTTGAGTTGGGGATACCGGCTCTGGAGATCCGAACTGATTTGAATGGTCTTTTGAAGCAAATCGTTTTTTACCCGTGCCGAAGGGCCATAATTGCAACTTGTCTTTTTGCCGCTAAAAATGAAAGCTAAAAAAATCAAACCAACCGAAAAGCCAGCGAGATAATACCCCAATCGATACAATAGTTTCATACTATATTTTTGGAAGTTAACTTTCGGGTTTGTATATCCACAATATCTAGCGAATAGTGATTATAGGTTTCTGGTAGGTGGGGTGTTATTTTTTCTGCCCATTCCAAAAAACAAAGCTGCCCCGATTCTAGATACTCTTCCAAACCAAAGTCCAATGCTTCATCGGGATGCTCCAAGCGGTAAAAATCAAAATGATAAATCAAACCCTTTGAGGCTTGATAGGTATTGACTAAAGAGAAAGTGGGACTTGAAACAGGTTCTGTCACGCCCAAAGCTTTACAAAGAGCCGCAATAAGGGTGGTTTTTCCAGCACCCATGGGACCGTCAATACGGATGACGGGATTGGAAAAGTCCTCGATCAAAAGCGAACTCAACTGCTTTAAATCAGTTAATTTAAAGTGACTTTGCATTGCGCAAATATAAGGCTATCGAGGACGTAAAACCACAAATGGTACGATCATTTCTTCAAGGGAAACGCCACCGTGCTGGAAGGTGTTGTTAAAGAAATTTACATAGTGGTTGTAGTTGTTTTTGTAAATAAAATAATAGTCCTCTTTCGCGAAAATATAGCGACTACTAAGGGACAGGGAAGGCAATGCAAACGCATTGGGATTTTCACAATCCAAGACCTCTTTCGCTTCAAAAGTCAAGCTTCTCCCTGTTTTATAGCGGAGATTCATACTTGTTTCTTTATCTGCTACTACTGCGCTAGGGTTGTTTACATTCAGGGTTCCGTGATCTGTAGTTAGCACAAGCTGAAAGTCCAGTGTGGCCGCTTTGCTCAACAGTTTTTTGAGCGGACTATTTTGAAACCAACTCAAGGTAAGCGAGCGATAGGCTTTGTTGTCGGGCGCTAATTCTTTGATCATCTCCATTTCGGTTTTCGCATGGGAAATCATATCTACAAAATTGTAAACTACGACCGTCATTCCCTCATGCGTATGGTTTTGAAGATTTTTGATGAGTTGTTGACTCTGATGGAGCTGCGTAATTTTGTGGTAACTCCAAGGACGTGTCACGCCGAGGCGAATGCATTGTTCTCTCAGCAGATCTTCCTCGTGCAAATTTTTCCCTCCCTCTTCATGATCAAATTTCCACCATTGGGGAAACTGTTTCTGAATTTCTAGGGGAGTCAAGCCAGCAAAAAGGGCATTTCTGGCGTACTGCGTTGCCGTAGGCAAGATGCTGAAATAGGCATCTTCTTTTTCTACAACATAGTGGTTTGTAATTTCTTTTTGAATTATTTTCCATTGATCGATCCGCAAATTGTCGATTACCAACAGTAAGGTGGGTTTGTGTTGTTTTAACTCGGGGAGTATTCTTTTTTTGAAAAGTTGATGCGACAAAACAGGCCCCTCGCTACCTTGAATCCAATCCTGATAGTGCTGTTGAACAAATTTTGCAAACAGCGCGTTGGCTTCATTTTTTTGAGATTCGAAAATCTCCAGCATACTCGAATCTTCTAGTGATTCGAGTTCTAATTCCCAATAAATTAATTTTTTAAAATGGGCAATCCAGTCCTCAGAATTTTTCAGTCCGCTGAGTTCTAGAGCCGATTTACCAAACTCCTTTTGATAATTTTGAGTGGTTTTTTCCGCGATGAGATGCTGGTGATTCAAAATCTTTTTTAAGGACAATAAAATCTGATGTGGATTTACTGGTTTGATCAAATAATCAGCAATTTTTGACCCTATGGCATCTTCCATGATCTGCTCTTCCTCATTTTTTGTGATCATGACTACAGGCAGTTGAGGCTTTCTGTTTTTGATCTCTTGCAAGGTCTCTAGACCATTCAGTCCCGGCATATTCTCATCCAGTAAAATAACTTCAAAGGGACGCGTATCAATCAAATCCAGAGCATCTTGACCATTAGTACAAGGCGTGAGCGCATATCCCCGTTCTTCTAAAAAAAGAAAATGGGGTTTGAGCATTTCTATTTCGTCATCCACCCATAAGATATTGATCCGATCCATTGTGTTATCTTTGATAAAAATTACCGCTCAAGCTGTGTATCTAAAGCGTACGTTATTTAACGACCCAATTTATGGTTTTATTGCCATTGAAACCGATTTGATTTTGCAATTAATCAACCATCGTTTTTTTCAGCGTTTACGTCGTATTTCTCAAATGGGCCTTTCCAGCTTGGTCTATCCCGGAGCACATCACACGCGCTTCGAACACGCTCTTGGAGCTATGCATGTCATGCAAAAAGCCATTGAAGTGTTAACGCAAAAAGGAATTGCCATCTCAGCAGAGGAAAACGAAGCCATGCAAATCGCAATTTTATTACACGATATTGGCCATGGTCCTTTCTCCCATGCGTCTGAAAAAATTCTCCTTAAAGGGAAAACACATGAAGAGCTGTCCCTGCGTATCATTCAAAATCTGAATGAGGAGTTTAAAGGTGCCCTAGGTTTGGCAATTCAAATTTTTACGAACTCCTATCCCCGAAAATTCATGCATCAATTGGTCTCTAGCCAAATTGATGTCGATCGGTTGGACTATTTAAAACGAGATAGTTTTTACACGGGAGTTACGGAAGGAAACATCAATACCCAACGCATCCTCAACACCATGCATGTCGAAGAGGAAAATCTAGTTTTTGAATCCAAAGGAATTCATTCCTTAGAAAAATTTCTCCTGGCACGACGTCTGATGTATTGGCAAGTCTATTTGCACAAAACCAGTTTGGCGGCAGAGCTTTTGTTGGTAAAAGTCTTGGAACGTTTTTGGGAATTGGTAAACTCTGGGGAAGAAGTTTTGAGTCCCACCCATAGTTTTTACCCTTTGATTCACAGGAGTTCTGATGAATCCCTTTCGGATTCGGTATTACTTCACTATTTGACCCTTGAAGATTCAAACATATTACATTTGTTAAAACAATGGCTCGGTCATGCCGACTTCGTTTTACGAAGTCTCTCTAAACAAATTCTCTTTAGGCAATTACCTAAAATCAAAATCCAAAGTGAACCCTTTGACACCAAAATCCTTGCGCATAAGGGAGAGCGATTGCAAGATCGTTCCATTTCACAAAAAGAAATTGCTTATTTTGTCTTTTCGGGCAGTATTTCCAACCAAACCTATAGTCCAGATCACACACAAATTCTCCTAAAAAATAAATCGGGAAAGCCAACTCCTTTAGCAGAAACTATAGATTATTTGGACTTTAATACTTTTTCCAAGCCGCTTTATCGCTATTATTTGTGTTATCCAAAGCGTCATTTTTCCTTATAAATTCCTACTTTTGCAGTCATGAAATCTACTGCTTTTCAAATCGCAAAAAAATTCGATGGAAGTGTAGAAGGCAATGGTGAAGTAGTTGTAAACGCCCTAGCAAAAATAGAAAATGCTCCTCCAGGAGCTTTGAGCTTTTTAGCGAATCCAAAATACATTCCCTTTCTTTACAGCACCCAGGCGACCGCTGTTTTAGTTGCTAAAGACTTTAAAGTAATGAAGCCGACTCAGACGACTTTAATTCGGGTTGAAAATCCCTACTCTGCATTTACACTATTACTTCAAGAATTTGCAAAAGAGAAAAAGAAAAATCTACAAGGAATCCATCCCTCTACTTTGATCGATCCTTCGGCAACCCTAGCAGCGGATGTATATGTGGGGCCGCATGTCACAATAGGTGCAAAGACAAAAATAGCGACAGGCGTTCGTATTCACGGACAGTGTTATATCGGTTCTGATGTTCAAATTGGTGAAAGCACAGAATTGCATCCTCGAGTGAGTATACTTGATGAATCTGAGCTTGGAGCGCGCTGTATCATTCAAAGCGGCGTTGTAATTGGATGTGAAGGCTTTGGTTTTGCTCCCCAACAGGAGGGCAAACAAGAAAAGATCCCACAACTGGGTAAGGTTCTAATCGAAGATGATGTAGAAATTGGTGCAAATACAACCATTGATCGAGCGACACTAGGAGCTACCGTGATCCGCCAAGGGGTAAAACTCGACAACTTGGTCCAAATTGCTCACAATGTAGAAATCGGTCGCCATACCGTTATTGCTGCTCAATCGGGGGTCGCAGGATCTTCAAAAATCGGAGCGCGTTGTATTATCGGAGGTCAGGTAGGGATTATTGGCCATTTAAAATTGGGAGACGATATTCAGATTCAAGGGCAAACGGGTGTCATCAGCAATATTCCTGATGGACAAGTCATCCAAGGAACTCCTGCCATCGATTTTAAATCGTTTTACAAATCGTATGCCTTGTTTAAACAATTGCCACAATTTGAATCACGCTTAAACAAACTAGAAAAAAAGGAACACTCATGATCATTACAAACACACCTCAAAAGACACTAGCTAAAGCTGTTGAACTTAAGGGTATAGGACTTCATTCTGGAAAAGCAATTGATCTCGTTTTAAGGCCTGCAGCTGCAGACTGCGGATTTGTTTTTGTTCGAACCGATTTAGACCCACAAGTTGAAATTCCAGCGCTTGCACAGTATGTGAGCAAGACCGGTCGGGGGACTACTTTATCTGTGGAAGGGGTTGACGTTCAAACCACAGAGCACGTCTTGGCTTCATTAGTAGGTTGTGGCATAAACAATTGTAGGATTGAACTCAACGGCGCTGAAGTACCTATCTTAGACGGTTCTTCTAAACCTTTTGTAGAGGCTATCCAAACTGCTGGAATCCAAGATCAAGAAGCCCAACAAGAGATTTTTGTAGTACAAGAAAACATACATATAACCGATGAAGCCTCAGGTAGTGAAATTCTTATTGTTCCGGCAGAATCAACTTCTTTAACAGTACTGATTGACTTTGAAACTAAGGTTTTGGGTACACAAAACGCAGTACTTCACAAGATGGAAGATTTTCCCTCTGAAATTGCATCCTCTCGAACTTTCAGCTTTCTCCATGAATTGGAGACGCTGCTCGACCAAAATTTAATCAAAGGAGGAGATTTAAACAACGCCATAGTATATGTCAATAAAACCTTGGACAAAGAGACCATGGATCGCCTTAAAAAGGCCTTTGGCAAAAAAGAAATAGCGGTCAAAAAGAACGGCATTTTAGATAATTTGACGCTCCATCATCCCAATGAAGCCGCACGACATAAGCTACTCGATGTTGTTGGAGACTTGGCTTTGATCGGTATGCCTGTAAAGGGTCGTATCATCGCAACCAAACCCGGGCATAAAATCAACACCGATTTTGCCAAAGAGTTGCAAAGTCTGATCAAACAAACTCGGAAAACAAATGCACCCATAGTGGATTTGTCCCTTCCACCGGTCATGGATGTCAATCAAATTATGGACATGCTGCCACATCGACCTCCTTTTCTTTTGGTGGATAAAATTCTCGAACTCTCGGATACCCATGTTGTGGGACTGAAAAATGTCACCATGAACGAGATGTATTTTGAAGGACACTTCCCAGGAGCACCCGTCATGCCCGGAGTGCTTCAAATTGAGTCGATGGCTCAGGCTGGGGGAGTTCTTGTTCTCAGTACAGTCCCGGACCCCGAAAACTACCTCACTTTTTTTATGAAAATTGACAATGTTAAATTTAAAAGACCTGTTTATCCTGGAGATACTTTAATCTTTAAATTGGAGTTATTAACACCAATACGACGTGGTATATGCAATATGCGTGGATACGCTTTTGTAAATGGTCAAATCGTTAGTGAAGGAGACTTAATGGCTCAAATTTCTAAAAGAAAATAATTCCATGCTTACTATGCAAAATTCAACTTCAATTCATCCCAGCGCAAAGCTTGGTAAGAACGTTCATGTGGATCCGTTTACCACCATCCACAACAACGTGGAAATCGGAGAAGGGACTTGGATCGGATCCAATGTAACCATTATGGAAGGGGCCCGGATAGGGAAACATTGTAAAATTTTTCCTGGTGCTGTGATCAGTGCCATCCCTCAAGATTTGAAATTTAATGGTGAAGAAAGTGTTGTGCACATTGGAGACCACACTACGATTCGAGAATGTGTTACAATAAATCGAGGTACGGCGGCAGTGGGTATTACAAAAATCGGAGCCCATTGTTTGATTATGGCCTATTCGCATATCGCACACGACTGTACCATTGGAGATTATTGTATTTTTTCGAACAACAGTACCTTGGCAGGACACGTAACTGTGGGCAAAAAGGTGATACTTTCAGGGTTTACCGCAGTCCATCAATTTTGCACCCTTGGAGAATATGCCTTTGTCGCTGGAGGTTCGTTAGTGAGAAAAGATGTTCCTCCCTACATCAAAGTAGGACGGGAACCCCTTGCCTATGCTGGGGTCAATTCGGTTGGTCTGAGTCGAAATAATTTTTCCGACGAGCAAATCAAACAGATACAAACAGTATATCGAACCGTCTTTCAAAGCAAACTCAATACAAATCAGGCTTTAGCGGTTTTAAAAAACGAAGTTGAAGAAATTGAAGAAAAAAGTAAGATTATTGAATTTTTAAAAAAATCTGAACGCGGAATCGTTAAAGGGTATTCCTAAAAAAACTAATTTTGACATGCTATGGCAACAACATCAGACATCAGAAAAGGATTGTGCATTAAGTACAGCAATGACATCTTTAAAATCATAGAATTTTTACACGTAAAACCGGGAAAAGGACCCGCTTTTGTTCGTACCAAGCTCAAAAGTGTCACCACGGGAAAAGTGATTGACAACACCTTTTCAGCAGGGCATAAGATTGAAGACATTCGTGTAGAAACTCAAAAGTATCAATATTTATATAACGAAGGCGATCAGTTTCATTTTATGAATACGGATGATTACAATCAAATCAGTATTGATAAAAATATTTTAGAAACCCCCGATTTGTTAAAGGAAGGGGAGCTGGTTTCGATCTCCATCAACACAGAGGACGGGATGCCGCTTTCTGCGGATATGCCTGCCAGTGTAATTTTGGAAGTAACACACACGGAACCTGGAGTAAAGGGCAATACAGCAACCAATGCAACCAAACCCGCTACAATGGAAACAGGAGCTTCAGTGAATGTTCCTTTATTTATTAATGAAGGAGATAAAATCAAAGTGGACACCGAAAAGGGGCACTACATCGAACGGATAAAAGAATAAAACCAAACCAACTAAATTTAAACGAATGAGCGTACTTGTAAACAAGGAATCAAAAATCATTGTTCAAGGATTTACGGGAAGTGAAGGGACCTTTCACGCCACCCAAATGATAGAATATGGAACCAATATAGTAGGGGGAGTAACTCCCGGAAAAGGAGGACAATCCCACTTGGACAAGCCCGTATTCAATTCGGTTGCAGAGGCCGTAACAAAAGTAGGGGCAGACACCTCTATTATTTTTGTTCCGCCTGCCTTTGCCGCCGATGCAATCATGGAAGCCGCAGAAGCGGGAATTCAAGTCATCATTACCATCACAGAGGGAATTCCGGTAAACGATATGACTAAAGCGTTCCAGTACATCAAACAAAAAGGAGCGACCTTGGTAGGGCCCAACTGCCCAGGAGTCATCACTCCAGAAGAAGCCAAGGTGGGAATCATGCCGGGCTTTGTCTTTAAAAAAGGAAAAGTAGGGATTGTTTCAAAATCGGGAACCCTTACCTACGAAGCTTCCGACCAAGTAGTTGCTGAAGGTTTGGGAATCTCTACAGCCATTGGAATTGGCGGAGATCCTATTATTGGAACTACAACCAAAGATGCGGTAGAGTTGTTTATGAACGATGCCGAAACGGATTGTATTGTTATGATTGGTGAAATAGGGGGTCAACTGGAAGCCGATGCCGCAAAATGGATCAAGGCAACGGGCAATAAAAAACCCGTCGTGGGCTTTATTGCTGGAGAAACCGCTCCAAAAGGAAGAACCATGGGACATGCGGGCGCCATAGTAGGTGGAAGTGAAGACACCGCCGAAGCCAAAAAACGCATCATGAAAGAATGTGGCATCCATGTGGTAGATTCCCCTGCGCAAATTGGAGCTAAAGTAGCTGAAGTTCTCGCTTAAAAACAAGATATGAAACTCTTAGAAAACAAAACGGCCCTCATCACAGGAGCCAGTAGAGGCATCGGAAGAGGAATTGCTCAAACTTTTGTAGAGCAGGGTTGTGCTGTAGCATTTACTTATAGTAGTAATTCAGAAGCGGCGGAAACCCTTGTCCGAGAATTGAGTACTACCGGAGTACAAGTAAAAGCCTACCAAAGCAATGCTGCCGATTTCGAAGCTGCTCAAAAACTCGTGGATGATGTACTTGCAGATTTTGGGAGTCTTGACATCTTGATTAATAACGCTGGTATTACTAAAGACAACCTCTTGATGCGTATGGGAGAAGAAGACTTTGATAAAGTCATTGAAATCAACTTAAAGTCTGTCTTTAATATGACCAAGGCCGTGCAGCGTACCTTTTTAAAACAACGCCAGGGTTCTTTAATTCACATGAGTTCTGTAGTTGGAGTAAAAGGAAATGCGGGTCAAGCAAATTACGCCGCTTCAAAAGCGGGGATTATCGGCTTTTCCAAGTCAGTGGCTTTGGAGTTGGGTTCGCGAAATATCCGTTCCAACGTCATTGCTCCCGGCTTTATAGAAACTGAAATGACCGCAAAACTCTCAGAAGAAGTTGTTCAAGGGTGGCGCGATGGTATCCCCTTAAAAAGGGGAGGAAAACCCACTGATGTAGCCAATGCCTGTGTGTTTTTGGCTTCTGATCTGTCCAGTTATATTACTGGACAAGTACTTCACGTAGATGGAGGAATGTTAACCTAAAAAAAATAATTATGCAAAAATTACCTAAAATTGGATTACCCGTTATTTTACTCGTAATCGTCCTATTGATCTTTGTCTCCAAATCGTCCATAAACGTCGGATATGGTGAAGCAGGAGTATTGTTTAAAACCTTTGGAGGGGGTGTTGTTGTAGATCAACCGCCTCTTGGAGAAGGATTTCACATTATCGCTCCTTGGAATAAAGTGTATGTTTATAACGTGAAACAGCAAGAGTTTTTTGAAGGGAATATGCAAGTACTTTCTTCAAACGGTCTTGAAATTTCCTTAGATGTTTCTGTTTTGTATCAACCTAAATACGAAGAATTAGGTTTGTTACACCAAACCAAAGGGGAAAATTATGTCAATATCGTTTTGATTCCACAAATTCGTGCAGTAGCGCGTTCTGTAGTGGGACGTTATACTCCAGAGCAATTGTATTCTACCAAGCGAGATGCCATTCAAAACGAAATCTTTGAAGAAACCATAAAGAACGTCGAAGATCAACACATTCAAGTGAATGCAGTCCTTGTCCGTGATGTCACTTTACCCTTGGCCATTAAAGAAGCGATTGAGCGTAAATTAGGGCAAGAGCAAGAGTCTTTAGAATATGAATTCCGTCTTGAAAAAGCTAAGCAAGAAGCAGAACGTCAGCGTATTGATGCTGAAGGGAAAGCCACTGCGAACCGTATTTTAAGTGCATCTTTGACTGATAAAATTCTTCAAGAAAAAGGAATTGAAGCTACCCTAAAGTTATCTGAATCTCCTAATTCTAAGGTGATTGTGATTGGAAGCGGAAAAAATGGCCTTCCTATTATTTTAGGAAATCAATAAATTGAAATCAAATTTTTTAAATATATTTGCACTTCAATGAAAAGAACAACACATCATAGCCACTTTTTATCAAACAGCTCAAACGAGAGGTAAGAGGATGTCTATGACCCATAATACAAACCCGTTTGAGCAATCAAACGGGTTTTTTAATTTAATACTATGATACGACTGGCCGTACAAAAATCAGGAAGACTTAACGAAGATTCCCTTCGCTTAATAAAAGACTGCGGTATTTCTATTGACAATGGGAAGGACCAACTCAAAGCAGCAGCACGCAACTTTCCCATGGAGGTGTTCTTTCTGCGCAATGGTGACATACCCCAATACTTACGTGATGGGGTAGTGGATCTCGCTATTTTAGGAGAAAACCTTTTGGCAGAAAAGGGTACCGATTTAGAAGTCATTGAACCTTTGGGCTTTTCTAAGTGTCGAGTTTCCATAGCGGTTCCCAAGGGCACTGCTTTTAAGGGAATTCAAGACTTGGAAGGAAAACGCATTGCGACATCCTATCCCAATACGGTCAAGACCTTTCTTAATGAAAACAAGCTCAAAGCCGACCTGCACATCATCAACGGTTCTGTGGAAATAGCTCCAAATATTGGGCTGGCAGATGCTGTTTGTGATATCGTTTCCAGCGGAAGTACCTTGTTTAAAAACAACCTAAAAGAGGTGGTTCAAATTGCCAAATCCCAAGCGGTACTGGTTGCTTCTCCAAAAATCTCATCCGATAACCGTGCAATTCTCAAAACCTTACAGTTTCGTATTCAATCGGTATTGCGTGCCAAAACCTCAAAATACATCCTGTTGAATTGTCCCAACGACAAGATTGGAGCCATCAGTTCATTGCTGCCCGTTTTAAAGAGCCCTACGGTACTTCCGTTGGCCCAAGAGGGTTGGAGCTCGTTACACTCTGTAATTAATGCTGGGGATTTTTGGGAAGTTATCGATCAACTTAAAGAGGCAGGTGCCGAAGGTATTTTAGTATGTCCAATAGAAAAAATGGTCTTGTAATGCAGCAATTCAATTATCCTTTGCCGAGTAAATGGGAAGCCATCACCCAACGTCCAACTGCTTCGTATGACGAGTTAGAAGGACTTGTTTCGGAAGTCTTTAAAAAGGTGGAAGCCCAAGGAGATCTTGCTCTTTTGGAATATACGGCTCAGTTTGATCAAATTCAACTTCAAACGGTTCAGGTCCAAGCTGAGGAAGTAACAAAAGCGGTTGCTGCAGTACCAGAGGAGTTAAAACAGGCGATCCAAAACGCCAAAACGAATATCGAAGCCTTTCACCGCGCTCAGCAAACGGCTCCTGTGGCAACAGAAACCCAGCCAGGTGTTCGCTGTTGGCAAGAAAAAAGACCCATTGAAAAAGTGGGGTTGTACATTCCTGGGGGATCGGCACCTTTATTTTCTACAATTTTGATGTTGGCCCTTCCCGCACAAATTGCGGGTTGTAAAGAAATTGTACTTTGCACACCTCCCAACAAGCAAGGAGCAATTCCCGATGTAGTACTCTACACTGCGCAATTGTGTGGGGTAACCCAAATTTTTAAAGTGGGCGGCATTCAAGCCATCGCAGGGATGACGTTCGGTACCGAAAGCATTCCCAATGTCTATAAAATCTTTGGTCCAGGAAATCAGTACGTCACTGTGGCAAAACAATGGGCCACGCGCTACAATGTCGCAATCGATATGCCGGCAGGTCCCAGCGAGTTGCTTGTCGTTGCTGATGCCAGCGCGGATCCTGAGTTTGTAGCGTCCGATTTGTTGTCCCAAGCAGAACACGGGCCTGACAGTCAAGTACTTTTTGTAACCACCCAAGAAAGCCTGCTTGAGAAAGTAGCCACCGCAGTAAAGAAACAATTGCAAGAACTCCCGAGAAAAGCCATCGCCGAAAAGGCCCTGGAAAATTCAAAGATGATCGTGTTGCAAGACGACGCATCAGCTGTGGACTTTATCAACGCCTATGGACCCGAACACTACATCATTTGTGTTGAAAATGAAGACTACTACGTCAATGAAGTGCGCAATGCGGGATCTGTTTTTATTGGGAATTACACCCCCGAAAGTGCAGGCGACTACGCTTCTGGAACGAACCACACCTTACCCACCAACGGCTACGCAAAACAATACAGTGGAGTGAATTTGGATAGCTTTACCAAAGCGATTACCTTTCAAAAGATCAGTCAACAGGGGATTCAAGACCTCGGAAAGAGCATCGAATTGATGGCGGCTGCAGAAGGATTGCAAGCCCACAAAAACGCCGTAAGTTTACGTTTAAAAAAATTAAAAAATGAAGCCTGAGATCCGTCGTTTTTTTAGAAAAAGTCTGCTGGAGTTGAGTCCTTATCAATCGGCGCGGGAAGAATTTGTCAGCGACGGCAGAACGATGATTTTGTTGGATGCCAATGAAAACCCGTTTCCGTCCGAAACCAATCGCTATCCCGACCCCATGCAAAGAGAACTAAAGCAGAAAATCGCTGATTGGAAGAAGGTAAGTACAGAGCAGTTGTATCTCAGCAACGGCAGTGACGAATTTATCTCACAGATCATCATGGCGTGTTGCGAACCCGCAACAGACCACATTGTCATTGTACCTCCTACTTTTGGAATGTACAAAGTTGCTGCGCGAACCTATGGCGTTGCTGTACGGGAGGTCCCTTTAGATGCTGATTTTCAATTGGATGCAGAAGCAGTTTTAGAAGCCGCTGATGACCATTCCAAAATTATTTTTATTCCCACGCCCAACAATCCTACGGCCAACAGTTTTGACGTCCAGGCTCTTAAAAAAATCATTCAGGAGTTTCCCGGTCTCGTGGTGGTGGACGAAGCCTATATCGAATTTACGGATCAGGCCTCTTTTATCGAACTTCTCGATTCCCATACTAATTTGGTGGTTTGTCAGACCTTTTCCAAAGCGCAAGGGATGGCGGGAGCACGTTTGGGGATGGCCTTTGCACATCCTGAGTTGATTCGCTATTTAAATCGCATTAAAGCCCCGTATAACTTAAATTCGCTAACTCTCGCTGCTGCATTGCAATGTTTGGAAGAACAGGATCAAGTTCAGGAGCAAGTCGCTTTTATGCTCAAGGAGCGCAAACGCCTTGAAGCTGCTTTTACTGAGATTGTGTTTATCAAAACCATTTTTCCTTCCGATGCTAATTTTGTCTTGGTTCGTGTGGACGACAGCAGCCTGCGCTACCAACAGTTACTCGACAGCGGAATTGTGGTTCGCAATCCTTCAAATAATACCGCTTGTGAAAACACCCTGCGTATCTCCGTTGGTTTAGCGGAAGAAAACAACGCATTAATTCGCGCTTTGCGCACTTTAGATACATGAAAAAAGTACTCTTTATCGACCGCGACGGAACGTTGGCCTTAGAGCCCGAAGATTATCAATTAGGCGCTTTAGAAAAACTCGTGTTTTATCCCGAAGTGTTTACGTATTTGGGGAAAATTGCTCGGGAACTGGACTACGAATTGGTGCTGGTCACCAATCAAGACGGTTTGGGCACGGACAGTTTCCCAGAAGAAACCTTTTGGCCTACCCACAATTTTATGCTGAAAAGTTTTGAAAACGAAGGGGTTGTTTTTGACAACATTTTTATTGACAAAAGCTTTCCCGCCGACAACGCACCCACCCGCAAACCCCGTACTGGTTTATTGACACAGTATATGGATGCCAAAAAGTACGACCTAGCGAATTCTTATGTCATTGGCGATCGCCTAACCGATATGGAATTGGCGAAAAATTTAGGTTCTAAAGGGCTGTTCTTGGCCAATGATGAAGCACTTGGGGCAGAGGAGGCTTCAGACGATTTAGATCCCACTATTGCACTTAAAACGACTTCTTGGAAGGAGATTTATACTTTTTTAAAGCTAAAGCAACGCATCGTTACCCAAAAACGCACCACAAACGAAACGGACATCCGCATTACCCTAAACCTGGATGGAAGTGGACAAAGTAAAATCGATACGGGAATTGCCTTTTTTGACCATATGTTGGACCAGTTGGCACGACACGGAGGAATGGACTTGGAACTTTCTGTACAAGGAGATTTGGAAGTGGACGAACACCATACCATAGAAGATACCGCTATTGTCTTAGGCGAAGCTTTTGCCTCTGCGCTCGGGGACAAACTGGGGATGGAACGCTATGGCTTTTGTTTGCCGATGGACGACTGCTTGGCACAGGTATCCATTGACTTTGGGGGAAGAAATTGGCTGGTTTGGGAAACCGAATTTCAACGGGAAATGATTGGGCAAATGCCTACGGAAATGTTTATGCATTTCTTTAAATCCTTTACCGACGGAGCCAAAGCAAACCTCAACATCAAAGCCGAAGGCACCAACGAACACCACAAGATCGAAGCGATTTTTAAAGCCTTTGCCAAAGCGATTAAAGTCGCCGTCAAGCGCGATCCCGATAAAATGATTCTTCCCTCCACCAAAGGCAGTTTGTAGATGGTCGCTATAATAGATTACGATGCAGGCAATGTCCGCTCTTTACAATTTGCGCTAGAACGCTTGGGCGTAGAAAGTGTGCTTACCGCAGATCCACAAGTGATCAAAGTGGCAGAGAAAGTTATTTTCCCCGGTCAAGGAGCTGCAGGAAGTGCGATGGAAAAGTTACAGCAAACCGGCCTGGATCAACTGATTCCAACCCTCCAACAACCCGTTTTGGGGATTTGCTTGGGGATGCAATTGCTATGCGATGCCACCGAAGAATGGGACGTTAAAGGCTTGGGAATTGTCTCCGGTAAGGTCATTCGATTTTCAGATCAAGTCAAAGTTCCCCAGATGGGATGGAACACCATTTCAAAATTGCAAACCACTCTTTTTAATGGAATTAAAGAGGAAGACTTCATGTATTTGGTGCACTCGTATTATGTCCCGCTTTTACCTGAAACTATTGCACAAAGTGACTATGACGGAGCCTACAGTGTAGCCTTGCAAAAGGACAATTTTTACGGGGTACAGTTTCACCCCGAGAAAAGCAGTACAGCGGGAAGTCAACTCCTTCAAAACTTTTTAGCCTTATGAGAATCATTCCAGCCATTGATCTTATTGACGGGAAATGTGTTCGGCTATCCAAAGGAGATTACAGTACCCAAAAAACGTATAACGAAAACCCCCTAGAAGTTGCCAAAACTTTTGAAGATCACGGGATTCAGCACCTGCATTTGGTAGATTTAGACGGAGCCAAATCAAAGCATATCGTCAACCATAAGGTACTGGAAACCCTCGCATCTAAAACGAGTTTAAGCATCGACTTTGGTGGGGGCTTAAAAACCGACGAGGATTTGCGCATTGCCTTTGAAAGCGGAGCGAAGCAAGTCACGGGCGGGAGTATCGCGGTAAAAGAAACAGAGGTGTTTCTGCAATGGATTGCCACTTATGGAACTGAAAAAATCATTTTAGGAGCCGATGTAAAAGGCGAATATATTGCCACCGACGGCTGGCAGGAAACTTCGGACCGCTCTCTTTTTGACTTTTTAGACTATTATCAATCGCGAGGTGTACAAACTACTATTTGCACGGATATTAGTAAAGACGGGATGTTAGCTGGGCCTTCGTTTGCGTTGTACGAAAAGATTTTAAAAGAAACGGAACTGCAACTCATCGCTTCGGGAGGGATTTCGCAATTTGATGAACTGCCACGACTGGCCGAAATGGGTTGTGAAGGCACCATCATTGGAAAAGCGATTTACGAAAATCGTATTTCCTTAAAGCAGTTGGAAGCGTTTATTTTAACACAAAGCTAATGGAAGAAGCACTTTTAATCAAATTCAAGCAAAACGCCATCTTCCGTCTGGAAGAAGGACAGCGTATGATTCATTTGGCCTTTGCAAAAGTGGGGGAGGACAGCCTCTGGAAACTCCCTGTTAAGAATGGCATGGCGCTGGGCAATCAACTTTTGCACGTCCGTGGGAACATGACGCAATATGTCCTTGCCTCTTTGGGGCAAGAAGCGGACCAACGTCAACGCGATTCAGAATTTAGCACAACAGAGGGCTATTCCAAGGCGGAATTGCTTCAGCAATTGGATACTACCGTTTCCCGAGCCATCAAAACCATTCAAACCACTTCGCCCTCTGAGTACCTCCGTATTCGAAAGGTACAAGGCTTTGAATTTTCCGGTGTGGGCGTAGTGTTGCATGCCGTAGAGCATTTTTCGTATCACGTGGGGCAAGTCGCGTTTTGGGTCAAACAACTGACCGAAGCCGACTTGGGGTTTTACGACCACCACGATTTAACCCAAATCAACGATTGATATGCTGACCAAACGCATCATTCCCTGTTTAGACATCAAAGACGGACGCACTGTAAAAGGGGTGAATTTTGTAAACCTTCGCGATGCGGGGGATCCCGTGGAACTCGCCACCCAATACGCCCGTCAAAATGCAGACGAACTGGTCTTTCTGGATATTTCCGCGACGGAGCAACAACGGAAAACCCTGGCCGATCTGGTCTTGCAAGTCGCTGCAGCCTTGGACATTCCCTTTACCGTGGGTGGGGGCATTCGCTCGGTAGAAGATGTTTCTATTTTGCTAAAAAACGGAGCGGATAAAGTTTCCATCAATTCGGCAGCGGTCAAACGCCCCGAACTCATTGACGAAGTCGCTACCCACTTTGGAAGTCAATGTCTGGTAGTCGCCATCGATGCGAAGCAGATTGACGGGCAGTGGAAAGTCCATTTAGTAGGGGGGAAAGTCCCCACGGAAATCGATCTGTTTGACTGGGCCCGAGAAGTGGCAGCTCGCGGTGCGGGAGAAATCCTCTTCACCTCCATGGACCACGACGGGACTAAGAATGGCTTTGCCAATGAGGCTTTAGCCCAACTTTCGGAAACGGTGAACATTCCTATTATCGCTTCCGGTGGGGCGGGAACCACACAGCATTTTATCGATACCTTTACTCACGGAAAAGCAGATGCTGCTCTAGCGGCCAGTGTTTTCCACTTTGGGGAAATCCCAATACCCGATTTAAAACAAGAACTCAAACAACAGCAGATCGCTGTACGAATCTAAACGCTATGGAACTCAATTTTTCTAAAACCCAAGACGGACTGCTACCTGCCATCATCCAAGACGCGACCACCAAAACGGTCTTGATGTTGGGCTATATGAATAAAGAAGCCGTTCAAAAGACGCAAGAAACGGGTCTGGTGACCTTTTACAGCCGCTCTAAGCAACGTTTGTGGACCAAAGGGGAGGAAAGTGGTAACCACTTAAAACTGGTCGATATCAAGGCTGATTGCGATCAGGACACCCTTTTGATTCAAGCTGAACCCCAAGGGCACACCTGTCACACGGGAACAGACAGCTGTTGGGGAGCAACCAACACCAGTCATTTTGGGTTTTTGTCCGAGCTGGAAGAAACCATCGCCCAGCGGAAAACTGCCGACGACGACCAGAGTTATGTCGCTTCTTTGTTCCGAAAAGGCATTAATAAAATTGCTCAAAAAGTAGGGGAGGAAGCCGTGGAAACCGTGATTGAAGCAAAAGACAACAATGAGGAACTCTTTCTAAACGAAAGTGCCGACTTGCTTTTTCACTATCTGATCCTGCTCCAAGCCAAAGGGTTTACCCTAAAAGACATCGAAGCGGTCCTAGCGAACCGAAAGCGGTAAGTCAAACAACTGAACCTGATCTTGAAGGCGTTGTATCAACAGATTCATCATCCGTTTGTTTAAGGAAGAAGAGTTTAAGGTGTAATGCTCGTATTCCGCTACCCTAAAATGCCCTATGATCATGCCTTTTAAAGCGTTCCGAAATTTTTGATCCTTGATCAAACTGCTTTCGATATAGGCCAACTTCTTTTCTAAACTCAAATCGTAAAAGACTCCCTTGCGCTTTTCAATGTATTGCTGAAAGACCTTGACAAACAAGGGGTTTTGCAGTTTTAAAATAGGGCGAAGGGTCTCGTTTTGAAAGCGCTCTTCCGCACTCATCGTATCAAATGTCTTGGTTTTCTTGATCTCCGGACGGATACGCAACAAATCATTGGGTCGGTCGTTCATGGCTAGTGTTTTACCCTAAGTTAGGGGCTTTTCTGCTTGAAACTACTGAAGGGCAGGAGAGATTGTTCACAGGTTTTTTAACAGATTAGACCTCTGTGATTGCTTTGTAAATAATCCAAATAGTGACAAATCCGTATAATAGATCAAAAATTCACATAATACTAGAATTAGCTGATTAATTTGCTTTGTGGCTGTTGAATTAAACATTTATGAAAAAATAAATTCAACCGTATGCATTTTGCCAATTCAACTCATTTCTATAAACTATCCCGATTTTCTTACCTTTGATCAGAAACTAATTCAAAGGGAGGTAAGAGCGCCCACTGCCTCCTATCTCTAGTCACCAAAAACAAGACGCTATGAACACGATCAACCCCGATGTTTTCGCCTTTTATAAAGCATTAGCCCAAAACAACACCCGCGAGTGGTTTGAACCCCAAAAACGGCGTTTTAAAGCCTTGGAAACCGAAGTAAAAGCCTTTAATGAGGGAGTAAAAGCAGGCATGGAAGTCACGGATGAAATAGAAAAGGTCAAAATGTTTCGGATTTACCGAGACGTGCGTTTTTCAAAAAACAAAACCCCCTATAAAACCCATTTTGGAATTTCGTTTCACCGCAAAAAACCCCAACTGCGTGGGGGCTACTATATACATCTCGCTCCGGGCGACAGTTTCCTAGCCACGGGCTTTTGGGATCCCAGTCCGGCGGATTTACTCCGTATGCGCAAAGAATTGGAAGTCGATGCTCAGGAATTTCGGGATTTGATGGCCGTTCCTGCTTTTACAAAGGTCTGGGGAAACCTGGAGGGCGACGCTGTAAAAACAGCACCCAAAGGCTTTGCCAAAGACCACCCCAACATCGATCTGATTCGCCACAAACAATTCTTGTTCATTAAAAAATTTAACGATAAATCCGTACTTTCGCCTGACTTTCAAAAAGAAGTAATCGCAGCTTTTACTGCCGTAAGACCCTTTTTTGATTATATGAGCAACGTACTTACTACTGATTTAAACGGGGAATCGCTCTTCTAATTTCAACCAACTTTATGAAAAAATTAAGTTCAAAATTCGCGCTTTGCATTGCCGCCACATTTTTAATTTCAGGCTGTGCCGCTTTAAAAAACACCACCCCCGCCAGACCGGATTATATTCAGGCTTCGGTAGATCTGGTAGCCATGAATGACGACAGGGTACAGGTGCAAATTACACCTCCCAAAATCAACGCAGAAGAAATCACTTTTTACATTCCACAAATCGTCCCAGGGACCTATGAGTATTCCAATTTTGGTCGTTTTGTAGAAAACGTAAAAGCCTATGATTCAAATGATAATGAATTATCAATTGAAGCGTTAGATCAAAACAGCTGGAAGATCTCCAATGCAAAAAAATTAGACCGCATCACCTACTGGACCAGCGATACTTTTGACGGTCCCGAGGGAAGTGAAATCTATCCCATGGGAGGAACCAATTACAAAGAAGGAGAGACTTTTTTACTGAACCTACACAGTATGATCGGTTATTTTGAAGGGATGAAAGAAGCGTCTTACCGTCTCCGTGTTCGTTCGCCCAAAAACCTTGAAGCGTTTACTTCTTTACCCGCACTTTCCAAGAGTGATACGCTGGATATATTTTCTGCCAAACGCTATTTTCACATCATCGATAATCCCATTTTATACAGCGAGCCCAACACGGTGCGTTTTGATTTAGATGACATCAAAGTGGGGATGGCCATTTACTCCCCCACGGGAGTTCACAAGGCCACCGACTACGAAGCAGCCATTAAAGAAATGATGGTGGCGCAAAAGAAGTTTCTTGGCAAGGCAAACAACACGCCTTCCTATGATATTTTGCTATACCTGATGGGTATGGACGAATTGCAGTATTTTGGAGGAATGATGGGTGCTTTGGAACACCACACTTCCACAACCGCCGTATTTGTGGAGCAAATGCAGCCACAAGAACTCACTCAAAGCCTAGTGGATGTGGTGTCACATGAATTTTTCCACACGCTTACGCCACTGAACATTCACTCGGAAGAGATTCACAATTTTGAATACAACACCCCTTTAATGTCCAAACACTTGTGGATGTATGAGGGAACGACGGAATACTTTGCCAATTTGTTTCAAATCAATCAAGGACTCATTGACGAACAAAATTTCTACAACCGCATTCTTGAAAAATTAAACTATTCGCAACGGTATGACGATACGATGTCTTTTACCGAAATGAGTGCCGGTATTGTGGACGAACCCTACCAAACCAACTACGCCAATGTCTATCAAAAAGGAGCGTTGATCAATATGTGCTTGGACATCCTCATCCGGGAGCAGAGTGGGGGAGACAACGGTATTTTATGGGTCATGCAAAACCTTGCCCAGCGCTACGGTACTGAAAAACCGTTTCAAGACGACGCCCTGATAGATGAGATCGTTGCGATGACCTATCCAGAGGTAGGAGAATTTTTTAAAACCCATGTTGAAGGAAACACACCCATTGACTATATGGATTACTTTTCCAAAGTCGGCTTGACCATGGGTGAGACGGAAGTTCCACTTCCCAGTATTCTCTTTAAAGACAATCAAAGTCCCTTTTTTGCTCCGCAACCCAATGCTTCGGGTGTGGTTCAGTATGTGGTCACTGATTTAAACACGACCATAGAAGCTATGGGTGTTCAGGTTGGAGATCTGTTTTTGGGCCTGGATGGTAAAATGTTACCTGAAATCAAACAGGAAAACGCTGAAGGCATCAATGCGGTGTTTACACCCAGTTTTATGTGGGACGACCAAAAAGAGTTTAGCATTACCGTACAACGGGGAGAAGAACAACTTACGCTCCGCGGGGTGACAGGAACTCCTAGCGCCAAAGCAAACGGTGTGGTGGAAGATCCCACTGCTACTGAACTCGCCGTGGCACTGCGCCAAGCTTGGTTAAAAAAATAAGCAACTAAACCACTGTTTACTTCCCTTTGGATTCCATCTCTAGGGAAGTTTTTGTTTCTATGCGGTCCAATTCTTTGAGGAGTATGGAAATGACCTTTTGCTCTTGTTGAATTGGAAAGACGTGACCTGCATTGGGAATCGTTTTTAGTTGAAAAAGGGCTTTAGGAAAATGGGAAGTGGTAAATTCTGCATTGGGTGCAAAGGGGACTATTTTGTCTTGCGCCCCGTGGAGCATAAGTACAGGTAAAGCAATCGTGTTCCATAGATCTTCGAATTCTTTTAAGCTGGCAACGTGGGAGCACTTTTCTTTTTGAGCCACAATAAAGGTTTGGGGCACCATCCATCGGGTCAAACGGTATTCCGCCAAACGACCTAATTTAAAATAGCGTTCCGCCTCCGGGTCCAAGGCTGGAGCCAGAAGAACAACTCCAGAACAAGAGATGGGGTCTTTCAGCGCCATGGCCGCTGCAATGGGACCGCCGTAGGACCATCCCACAAGCAAAGAGGGGAAGGAAGGGTTGCGGTATTTTTGTAGTACAGGAAGCAGGCTCTCTGCTTGCTCTTCAATTTCGGGATAGGCCACACCAAACTCGGAGTAACCGAATCCCAATCGATCCAAGCTGATCAAATTTGCGTGCTGATTTAAAAGCGAATCGGTGAGGTACCCGTCAAAATTATCACTAGACCCCGGAGCACCGTGGATAAAAAATAAGGTAGGAAGTGCTGGATCGTAAGGCTTGGAGTGTATGTGTCTTAAATTCAATCCCTGGTAGGTTTCATAATGGACTTCCGCCTGTAAACCGTGTTTTGCAAAACGCTTAATCACCTTCTTGTCCGAAGTGCGAAAGCTTGCCCAAGCACCACAAGCATTCCAGAGTTCTTTACGTACACGCTCCGCTACAGCTTCACTAAATCGTTCAGTAATTCTATCGAGTATAGAAATCAATGCCGCATTAGTTTCTTCCGTTAAATACAATTCATACCTCATTTAAGCTTTTAATTGAACCTACCACCGTTTGCTTACCGCAGTTTTGTTACTATGCCCAAATCTTATGTTCTTGAGGGTGTAATTAAATTGGGACAGAATAACAGACTTAACATAAAAAAAATAAAACAAATATATTTATAATTTATGTTATGTAAAATAATATTACAAAAAGAATATTGTACATTTGAGAGATAAACAAATACCCTACACCCCATGAAAATTTTAAAATACATTCTTATTACGGTTGTCAGTCTGGTTGTAATTGCAGCCGCCTTCTTTGCTTATGGATTGTACATCAATCCGAAAAGTCCAAAAGGAATGGCACAATACAGCAGTGGTTCTACGGAGATTGCCATTAGTTATTACCGTCCTTTTAAAAAGGAACGACTGATCTTTGGTGCGCAAGAAGACGGAGCTTTAGTTCCTTACGGTCAATACTGGCGCTTAGGCGCAAACTTAACCACCCGATTGACAACGAACACTAATCTTAGTTTTGCTAGTCGTTCCCTCCCGGCAGGCTCCTACGGTCTTTACACCTATCCTTATAAAGACCATTGGTTGCTCGTGGTACACGAAAAAACAGGTGGATTTAGCAACGCAGAACCCGATCCCGCGGCTGTGGTGATGAAATTCAACCTCCCAGTAGAATCTCTCCCTGAAGTCATAGAGCAGTTTACCATTGATTTTGTAGAACAGAACATACGCTTGCGTTGGGATACCACGCAGGTATTGATACCCTTTAGTGAGTGAGAAAACTATTGAAAGGCCTTTGGACCTTAGTCCGTATGAGTTTTGCTGTACTGTTTATCGGCGGACTCACCTACTACATTATTGATAAAATTCAAGAGAAGAAAAACTTGATGGACATCGAGGAATACAGTCCTAAATCTACCCTTGTTGTTCCTCAAACTGAAATCCAAAAGGCAAAATACCCTTTTATAGACGTCCACAATCATCAGTTTGACATGCCTTTGAAAAACTTGTCCCAACTGACGGCGGAAATGGACAGCTTGAACATGGCGTTTATGATCAACCTCAGTGGATTTCGAGGTTTGTATTTAAAACAATCCCTTAAAAATGTAAAAGAGAACGCCCCTACCCGCTTTGGCCTGTTTGTCAATGTCGATTTTGAAGCGATAGACGATGTTGATTTTGCTCCCGAGCAAGTCGCGTTGATTGACCAAGCGGTTCAGGACGGAGTGCTGGGTCTAAAAGTGTATAAGTCTCTGGGGCTCACCGACCGAGATAAAAACGGAGCACGGATCGGGGTTAACGATCCCCGTTTGGATCCCATTTGGAAGGCCTGCGGGGACAACAACATCCCTGTTTTGATTCACAGTGGAGAACCCGCTTCGTTTTGGCATCCAAAGAATAAGTTCAACGAACGCTGGTTAGAATTGCGCCAAAAACCCAATCGGTATCGCGATCCGGAAACCAACCCTTCTTTTGAGGAAATCCTCGCAGAACAACACGACATCTTTCGGAAGCACCCCAACACCACTTTTATCAATGCCCACTTGGGATGGATGGGAAATGATTTAGACCGACTGGGCGCTAATCTTGACACCTACCCCAATGTGGTAACCGAAATTGGAGCCGTTTTGGCAGAGTTGGGTCGTCAACCCAAACGCGCACGTCAGTTTTTTGTGGACTACCAAGATCGTATTCTCTTCGGGAAAGATGCGTACAATGTTTCGGAATATTACACCTATTTTAGAATCTTAGAAACTGATGATGAATATTTTGATTATTACAGAAAACGCCACGCCCACTGGAAAATGTACGGCCTGGCCCTCCCCGACTCCATTTTAAAAAAGCTGTATTATAAAAATGCACTGCGTTTGTTTCCCAGTATTGATTCAACCCTCTTTAAACCCGCACTATGATTATTGTAAACACACCTGAAATTCACAACAAAAAAATTACGGAAACACTAGGTATTGCCAGAGGCAGTACCGTTCGTGCCCGTAATGTGGGGCAAGATATTTTTGCCGGATTAAAAAACATTATTGGAGGTGAAATATCGGAATACACCAAACTTCAAGCCCAGTCCCGCGAACAGGCGCTACAACGCATGACTGAAGATGCCGAGCGCATGGGTGCCAATGCCGTTATAAACGTCCGCCTCACCACCTCTATGGTCATGCAAGGCTGCTCTGAAATCCTAGCCTATGGAACTGCTGTCGTGGTGGAGTAAAATGGAGCTTCTGTTTTTTTTAGTCTGTGGGGTACTCCTAGTTTATCTTCTTTATAAAAAAGGTGAAGAAGAGAAAGAGGAAAACTTTGAGGATCGAGAGTATTAATTTTTCACTCCCAAAAACACATTCACCCCTTTTGGGATAGGATTTCCTGAACTTCTTCGAAAACTTACCACTTGCCCCGTGTGATACAAAGCGTCGGAAATTGGACCGTTGATTAAATTCCACAGTGGAAATTGACTCTGCTTCCCTCTCCGATCAAAAATAACCTTAGCCTTTTCCAAATCTTCTAATTTCATCGACTGAAAAAGAGCCACCGCAGCATCGAGATAGTGTAATGTTTTGGAACGCAGGGTTTTAAAATCTTCGGGAATGTTTTCAGCAGGTCGCAAGGAGGCCTTGCCTTTAGCAGTGTTTAAAATCACTTCCGTCAATCCGTAGATATGTTCCAGCGTTTCCCAACTGCTCTGTCCGCTCGTAGAGGGTTTATACGCTAAATCTTCAGGCCGTAACCCTTCCGTAGCCCAGTAATAGCGAAAACCCAAACCTTGAATCATCCGCGAGAGTAGGTTTTCTGAATTCATGGCAGTGGGCGCTTTGGGAATCGACTGAAAAGGGAGTTCTTGAGCCATAAGGGATAGGTTTAAACTAAAAAAGAAGACAAGGAACAAACGCATTATAGATATTTACTCCACTAAAATAGTATTTTAGCATTATAAATACTGCTGATGGCTAAGAAATTATCCTCCTTAGAAGAACTCGCTAAAATCCAATTTGACAATCTCGCGCCCGACCGGGAAGAACCAAACACCTCCGAACCTGAGTTTATTCCCCAAGAGCTCGAAGCCCATTTTAGCAACAAAGGTCGTGCGGGTAAAACCATTACCTTGATCAAAGGATTTCAAGGCGATCAACAAGAATTAAAAGCCCTTGCCAAAATCCTAAAAAATGCCGTAGGGGTTGGTGGTACAGTCAAAAACGGTGAAATCATCATCCAAGGAAATTATCGGGACAAACTGATGCAGCTTCTTCAAGAAATGGGCCATACCGTTAAACGTGTGGGTGGGTAGGCATTCCATTACTTTCTTTTGTTAATTTATTGTCGTATCGGGTTCAAATATCCACTCGCCAATCGATTGCTTTCGCTCCATTTTTTTTTAAATAATCATTACACCGACTAAAGTGTTTATTCCCAAACCAATACCCCCTATTAGCACTTAAAGGAGAGGGATGACCACTGCTTAAAATCAAGTGCTTAGAAGTATCGATTAATTTGGCTTTCTTTTTGGCGAAGCCTCCCCATAACATAAAGACCACTCCGCTTTTTTCTGCAGAGATGCTTTGAATCACCACATCGGTAAAGCTTTCCCAGCCTTGCTTTTGATGACTTCCCGCTTGCTGGGCTTGAACGGTCAAGGTAGCGTTGAGGAGAAAGACCCCTTGCTTTGCCCAGGGAGTAAGGTTCCCACTTTTAGGGTAATGAATCTCAATATCACTTTCAATTTCTTTAAAAATATTAATGAGGGAAGGCGGGTGCTTTATCCCCGCTGGCACTGAGAAACTCAAGCCTTGGGCTTGCCCAGGACCATGATAGGGGTCTTGGCCGAGGATCACCACTTTTAGTTGATCTAAGGGGCAGTGGTTAAAGGCCTGAAAAATGTCTTTTCCTGGTGGGTAACAAGTCGTTTTTTGATAGGCCGCTTTGACAAAGTCTACTAATTTTTGGAAATAAGGTGCCCCAAACGCAGTTTCTAACGGCTTTTCCCAACTGGAATGTATTTGCATCTTCATGAATTTATTACTTTTGCAGGGCTAAGTTAAGAAAAACCAATGGGGCAAATTCCTACCAAAACACTTGAAGATCTGGAGTATCCAGAGGTACTGAGACAATATGCGGATTTTGCCATTACCCCCTTGGGAAAAACGGCTTGCCTAGGCATCGTCCCGGAAGTTGATAAAGAACTGATCTTGGATCAATTGCAGGCAGTTTCTGAGTTTCGAGCTTCTTTTGACAATGAAAACCGTATCCCAAATCATGGTTTTGAGTCCTTAACGGAAGTTTTTGCCTTACTGAAAATTGAAAACAGTGTGTTGGAGATGCACACTTTTAGCAATATTGCTGCCAATACAGAAATCACCAATACGTTGCTTGCCTTTCTTAAAAAATTTCAAACCTACTACCCTACGCTTTATAACCGCAGTGAGGGACTCACCATAGAAAAAGAAATCAAATCCTCAGTCGATTCAGTTATCGACCGTTTTGGAGAAGTTCGAGACAATGCCTCCGAAAGTCTTTACAGTATTCGAAAAAAAATTCAACAACTGAGAGGGAAAATTAGCAGTAGTTTTAACAAAGCCTTAAGTCAATATCAAAACGCGGACTATTTAGACGACATACGCGAATCCATAGTGGACAACCGTCGTGTTTTGGCAGTAAAAGCGATGCACCGCAGGAAAGTAAAAGGTACCATTATGGGCAGTTCCAAGACAGGAAGCATCGTGTTTATCGAACCCGAAACGACCCATGCCCAAACTCAAGAACTCCAAAACCTCTTGTTTGAGGAAGGCGAAGAGATCAAAAAAATCCTAAGTCAGCTCACCGACTTTTTCCGCCCCTACCTCCCCTACCTCGAACTCCAGCAAGCTTTTCTATTGGAACTGGATCTGATCTATGCCAAAGCGCGTTATGCTCAAGAAATAAAGGGTTTACTGCCCGAAATGGTCATGGATTCGCACGAGATGGATTTTAAAAATGCGTATCATCCTCTTTTGTTACAAGCCCATAAACTCGAGGGCAAAGTCACCCATCCGCAAGACATTCGTTTGGATGCAGCGCACCGCATCATCGTTATTTCTGGACCCAATGCCGGCGGAAAAAGCATTACCCTAAAAACCGTAGGACTCTTGCAATTGATGCTGCAAAGTGGTATGCTAATCCCTGTACACGAACGTAGCAAAGCTTGTCTTTTCGACCGTATTTTAACCGATATTGGAGACAACCAGTCCATCGAAAATCATCTGAGTACCTATTCCTACCGTCTAAAAAACATGAAATACTTTTTGAGAAAGTGCGACTCCAACACGCTATTTTTAATCGATGAGTTTGGAACGGGATCAGATCCCGAGCTGGGAGGGGCACTTGCAGAAGTGATTTTAGAGGATTTTTATGAGCGTGAAGCCTACGGATTAATAACTACTCACTACGCCAATCTTAAGGTGCTGGCCACAGAATTGCCCGCCATGATCAATGCCAATATGCAATTCGACAACCGAACCCTAGAACCTGTATTTAAATTGATCCTCGGAGAAGCGGGGAGCTCCTTTACCTTTGAGGTAGCCCAAAAAAATGGCCTTCCTTTTAATCTGATCAATCGAGCAAAAAAGAAAATTGAACGCGGAAAAGTCCGCTTTGACGCGACCATTGCCAAACTACAAAAAGAGCGTTCCCAAATGCAAAAAACAGGACAAAGCTTAAAAGAGAAAGAGTCCAAAGCGGAACAAGAAGGCGATCGCATGGCAGAAATGAACGCCAAATTGAAAACCAAGCTGGTTAGCTATCAGGAACTTTTTAATCACAACCAACGCATGATCGTTTTAGGAAATAAACTCAATGATGTAGCTGAGCGCTTTTTTGAGAACAATAAAAAGCGGCCATTAATTTCCGAGTTATTAAAGCTCGTGGAAAGTGAAAATGCTAAACGGAAAAGAAAAACGGCTGCTCTCGCTAAAAAAGAACGAGAAGAAAAGAAGAAGCTCGCTGAGGAAGTCACTAAAGAAATTGCATTGGTCCGTAAAGAGAAAAAGAAAAAAGCCAAAAAAACACCCCCCCAAAAACCCAAACCCAAACTCAATGTTGGGGATCTCGTCAGAATGTTCGACGGACGTTCTATCGGGAGTATTGACACGATTGAAAAAAACAAAGCCATTGTAAACTACGGCGTCTTTACGACTCAAGTAAACCTAGAGCTCTTAGAGCTAGTGGAAGCTGCAAAACCCGCAAAATGAAACCGCTTGTACTCTTCTTCGATGGACCTTGTGTCCTTTGCAACTATTGGGTCCGTAGGTTGTGTATTTGGGACAAAAATGACCAGCTTCGATTTACTTCGTTAGACAGTGACTATACGCTCGGTTTTTTTAAAAAATACCCGAGTCCGCTGCTTGAGAAAGATGCAATCCTAAGCTGGGATTCTGAAAACGGCTATCGTTCAGAGTCGGAAGTGCTGTTCTATGTTTTAAAACACTTAGGCAAATTTTGGACACTACTCTTGCTCTTTCGTGTCTTCCCTTTATCTTGGACCAACGGACTGTATCGCTTTATCGCTCGAAACCGCTACCGCTGGTTTGGAAAATACGACCACTGCCCCTTACCCGAAGCACGCTTCCGTCATAAATTTATCTAAAGTTGTATATTGGACTTTGTAAACACCTTAAATCTTAAAAAATGAACGAATTCAAAAAATTTATCAGTAGAGGAAATGTCATTGATATGGCGGTGGGTTTAATTATGGCTACCTATTTTGGTGCTATTATCAAGTAATTGGTTAATGATGTGATCATGCCTCCCATTGGGCAGCTCTTAGGGGGTGTCAATTTCTCAGCCCTAAAAGTTGTCATTCAGGAAGCCCAAGGGGAAACTGCAGAAGTTGCCATACTATATGGTGCCTTTATCAATACCATCATTACTTTTCTCATTGTCTCCTTTGCTATTTTTATAGCAGTTAAAATGTACAACAAAGCACAAGAACGCTTCAAAAAAGAGGAGGAAGAGGCCAAACCCGTAGCGCCACCAAAACAGGAAGTACTACTGACAGAAATCCGAGATTTACTTAAGAAGTAGGCGGATCTTTTAATTTTCCAATTGACTTCCCTACTATCATGGACACGGCGGCATCCCCTGTAACGTTTACAATAGTTCGGCACATATCCAAAGGACGATCTATGGCAAAAATCAAGGCCAATCCTGCTTCTGGAATACCCGCTTGAGCTAGGACAATAACCAACATGACGATTCCCGCACTGGGCACAGCAGCCGTTCCGATGGAAGCCAAGGTTGCAGTAAAGACAATTCCGAGTTGAGCAGAAAGACTCAAATCCAATCCGAAGGCCTGAGCAATAAAAACAGCGGCCACTCCTTGATACACAGAAGTACCATCCATATTAATCGTGGCTCCAATGGGTAAAACAAAACTGGCTACTTCTTCATCGACGCCTAAATTGTCCTCTACACATTCCATAGTTACTGGTAAGGTAGCAGCACTGGAACTCGTAGAAAAGGCCAATAATTGCGCTGGAGCAATTCCCCGCATAAAAAAATTAGGTTTCCGCTTGGTAAAGAAACGAACGATGATAATATACACTACAATCATCGACGCCAGACCCAGCAATAGCGTTATGGCGTAGAGTGCTAAGGCTTGAAACAGCTCCAAACTAGGGGCTTCAACTACTAAGGCGGCCAATAGCGCAAACACCCCATAGGGGGCGGCGAGCATAATCAGATCGATCAGCTTGAGAATAATGACATTAAAGGAGTCAAAGAATTTTTTTACGGGTTTCCCTTTTTTGCCAGGTAACAAAATCATTCCAATACCAAAAAACAGGGCAAAAAAGATGACTTGTAGCATGTTTCGATTGTTGGAAGCAGCTAGAAAGATATTGGAGGGTACCATATCCACCAAGGCTTGCAAAGGTCCCGATTCTTGTTGTTTGGCCGCCGCCGCTTGTTTGGCTTGGGTGTCAGTAGCATAGGCTTCGACCAATTCATTACGCGTTTCAACGCTGATGGATTTCCCGGGCTGGATTACATTAACCAAAATCAACCCGATGGTTACTGCCGTTAAAGTAGTAATCAGATAGGTGATAATGGTGCGCCCTCCCATTTGCGATAATTTGGAAATATCTTTTAAATCAGAAACTCCTTTAATTAATGAAGCGAGAATTAAAGGAACGGCAATCAACTTTAACAAATTGATAAAAATGGTTCCAAACGGCTTGATGTAATCTGAAATAAACTGACTCCCCTGCGGAACAAAAGAGAGCAAAAGTCCAAAAAGAACTCCAAGTCCCATTCCGATTAGAATTTTCCAGTGTAAAGCAAGTTTTTTCATGGGTTTTAAATTTTATTGGTGCGTTTGAGGAGGCTAAAATCAGCGAGAACTAGTGCCGCCATTGCTTCTACAATGGGTACGGCGCGAGGGACGACACAGGGATCGTGTCTTCCCTTGCCCTGCATGGCCACGGCTTCCCTTTTTGAATTAATCGTTTCTTGATTTTGCATGATAGTGGCTACGGGCTTAAAGGCTACATTGAAGTAAATATCCATACCATTGGATATCCCGCCCTGGATTCCTCCTGATCGGTTGGTTTGGGTAGTTCCGTCTGTGTTAAATAAATCGTTGTGCTCACTGCCTTTCATTTGAGTCCCTGCAAAGCCACTTCCGTACTCAAAACCTTTGACTGCATTAATCGAAAGCATGGCTTTTCCCAATTCAGCATGGAGCTTGTCAAAAGCGGGTTCTCCTAATCCTACGGGAACATTTTTTATGATACAACTCACTACTCCTCCTACGGTATCTCCTTCTTTTCGAATTTGTTTGATGTACGTTTCCATGGCTTCCGCCACTTTAGGATCGGGACAGCGCACAGGATTTTTCTCGATAGAAGACACATCTACCTCTGAGGGATGCGTGTCTAAGGAAAGTGAACCGACAGCAGATACATAAGCGTTTAAAGTCACAGGAGCTAAAAACTGTTTGGCAATGGCGCCAGCAACCACCCGACTGGCTGTTTCTCGAGCAGAACTTCTCCCACCTCCACGGTAGTCGCGAATGCCGTATTTTTCATCATATACATAATCGGCATGTGAAGGCCTGTAGGTGTCTTGGATATGGGAATAGTCTTTTGATTTTTGATTCGTATTGTGAATGGCATATCCAATGGGTGTTCCCGTTGTTTTTCCTTCAAATAGACCAGAAAAAAAAGTAACCTCATCGGGCTCTTTGCGTTGGGTTACGATAGCGGATTGCCCGGGCTTTCTCCGATCTAAATCTTTTTGAATGGCTTCTAAATCCAGTTCTATTCCTGCGGGACAACCATCAATCACGCCTCCGATCGCAGGGCCATGAGATTCTCCAAAAGTCGAAACTTTAAAAAGGGTGCCAAAAGTATTGCCTGACATAAATTCTAATATAGGCCCAAAGATAAAGGTAATGTTTGGAAAGTCTTTTGGAGTTTGTTTTTTTTTAACCTACTGGCCACTTGAAAATAGGCAGACCTAAATTCCCTCTTAGTAAAAGAAGCTTTAACACCCCCCTTCTCCCCCCTTGTTAGGGAGGACTTTAACCCAAATAATGTAATAGAAAATCTACTCCAGTCGAAGACTACTATAGAATAAGTCATTTTGCTAATATTTTTCAACTTCATAACGAATCCTATTCCATAATCTGGGTTTAATTCCACATGATGGATAGTATCCCATAAATTCTCCCTTGATAGAAGAATTTTTTTTCTTAAAAATGCGCATCTCCCACCTAACAAGTGAGACTTTTATTTATAACAATACGCACCCTCCCCCCTAATAAGGTGGGGGGGGGGTGGGGGATGAAGGGGGATGTTTTACCCTCTTGTCTCGGATCGGGTTTAAATCTGTCTTTAAGTTAGCATACCCTGAAACAGGAGGATCTACGTTTCGAATAGAATACAGAGCAAATTACACTAACGCACGCCGTAAAATTGTAATCGGGTGCAAACTTTCGCGCTGCGTTCCATCTTGGATTTGATGGCGACAGCTGGTTCCATTTGCTGCAATTATTACTTCGGGATCAGTTTTTCTTACAGCTGGAAATAACCGCTCCTCACCTACTTGCATACTGATCTCATAGTGTTCTTTTTCATATCCAAAAGAACCAGCCATTCCACAACAACCCGTGTTCAGCATTCGCACGGTGTAGTTCTTGGGTAGGTTTAGAATTTGGAATGTATCGGCTGGAGTGCCCAAGGCCTTTTGATAACAATGCGCGTGAATTTTTATTTCTTTTGCTTCTGTATGGAATTGAGTTGCTTGCAGTTTTCCTGTTTTTAATTCTTGTGCTAAAAAAGATTCTAAAGGAAGGCAATATTGGGCCAATTCTTTTGCTGCTTTGGAATCACTGGCCATTTTTGGGTACTCATCTGTAAAGGTGTAAATCGCGGAGGGTTCGATACCCAACAGCGGTGTTTCGGCTGAAACACAATCTCTATACAAGGCAACATTGCGATCCGCACAGGCTTTGGCTTGATCCAAAAATCCTTTGGAAATATAGGTCCTTCCACTTTCAGTGGGTGGTAGAATACAAACCTGATATCCCAAGCCCTCTAAAAGTGCTATGGCATCCGCTCCAATTTCAGTGTCGTTGTAATTGGTAAATTCATCTAAATATAAATTAACACTTTTACTTGACTTGATTAACTTTCTGTTTTTTAATATTTTATATAGAGATTTTTTAAGTTTTGGAACACTTCTTTTTTGAGCAATACCCAAACCGGATTTGATCCCATTTCCTAGAATAGGGAAAGTTAAAACAGTATTTTGTAACCCGCGTAAAGGTTGGGCAATTTGATTCAAGCGCCCAAAATAAGCAAAGAGTTTATCACGAAGCGAACTGCCATGTGTCTTTTGATAGTGGTATAAAAACTCTGCCTTGTAGGTAGCAATATCCACACTGCTTGGACATTCCGTTGCACAGGCCTTACAACTCAAACAAAGGTCCATCACTTCTTTTAACGCTGAATCATCAAAGGCATTTGGTTTCTTGTTTTGCGTTAACACCTCTCGAAGCACGTTGGCGCGCCCTCGGGTGTTGTGCTTTTCTTCTCGTGTAGCCCGATAACTGGGACACAGGGCTCCTGTGGGTTGTACGGAACGGCATTTCCCTGCTCCATTACATTTTTCGGCAGCTCTGAGAATTCCTTGATCAGCAGAAAAATCAAAAGCAGTATCAAATTCAGGGGTCTCTTTTTGTGCTGTCCTCAAGTTTTGGTCCATAGGAAGCGGATCGACAATCTTCCCGGGGTTCAACAGCGCATTGGGATCGAACAGGGTTTTAATTTTTTTAAACAGTTGATAATTGGCCGCTCCCACAACAACCGGAATAAATTCGGATCGCACAATACCATCGCCATGCTCCCCGCTTAAAGATCCTTTGTACTTTTTAACCAGTTTTGCTACCGCCAAGGTAATGGCTCGGAAATCCTGAACTCCTTTTTTTGATTTTAAATTTAATATCGGACGCAGGTGCAATTCCCCTGCTCCTGCATGTGCGTAATACACTACTTCTTGGTCGAACTGTACCATCAGTTTTTGAAACTCTTCGATATAAGCTGCTAATTTAGGCAAGGGAACTGCCGTGTCTTCGATACAGGCCACCGCTTTGTGATCTCCCACCATATTTCCCAACAATCCCAGCCCCGCGTGGCGCAATTCATTTGCCAATTCTATTTCTTCATTCCAAAGCGGAACAGCAGCGTAGGCTAAACCTTTTTCTTTTACTTGATCTTGAAGGCGCTTTAGTTGCGCTTTTAGTTCTGCTAAGTCGTCCTGCCGCAATTCCAAGAGCAAAATCGCCTTTGGGTCCCCCTGAAGGAAGAATCTGTTTTTTTGATAGCCCGGATGGTCATGGGTGCAGTCTAAAATAGTTTTATCAATCAATTCACAGGTAAACAGGTGGTGCTGCATCACAGGCTCCACTGCTTGCATGGCATCGGAAATAGAGTTGAAATGCAAAACCAACATCACTTTATTTTTCGGAGGTAAAGGCTCTAGTTCCAGAGTAATTTCGGTTGTAAAAGCGAGAGTACCCTCACTACCTGCTAAAAGTTTTGAAAGATTTAGTGGTGTTCCTTCCGAAGCAAATGGCTGCATCTTTATCAGTTCATCTACCGCATATCCCGTATTGCGTCGGTGAATGCTGGCTTCTGGAAAATCGGTTTGGATATGCTTTTGGATGTCTTTTTGAGACAACGTCTCGAGGAGTTCTTTATAAATCTTCCCTTCTAGGGTTTGGGCAGTTCTTTTCTCTTTGAATTCCGATTCTGTACAATTTTCAAAACGAGCCAAACTGCCGTCGGAAAGTACTACGTTCATCGCGCTGACTTTATCTCGCGTGACCCCATAGCGAATGGAAGTCGTTCCTGACGAATTGTTCCCCACCATTCCGCCTAACAAACAAAATTGTGAAGTAGAAGTATTGGGGCCAAAAAACAACTCCTTTTCAGCCAAATACCGATTGAGCGTATCTCGGTTTACTCCCGGTTGTACGGTTACTGTTTTATTTTCTAAATCTAACGCTAAAATTTTAGTGAAGTGCTTGGAAATATCAACGACAATTCCAGGACCGACACACTGTCCTGCAAGAGAGGTTCCGGCGGCACGAGGGATAAGGCTGGTTTGATTTTGCTGTGCAAAGACAATCAATTTTTGAAGGTCTTCAACCGTTTTTGGATATGCCACAGCCAGAGGAAGCATTTTATAGACGGAAGCGTCTGTAGCATAGAGGGTTTTGTGAAGCGAATCCCATTCCAAACTACCTTCTAGAGCTTTGCTCAGTTGTTCTAAATTCTTCTCCACCTTGGTTTTACTCCTCTGCTTTAATTAAAATTTTATAAAGCTAAAATACGCATTAGTTTCCCATTTCCTTGCAATTGACTATTTTAGCCCATATTCAAATGGATTATGTATAAAAATTTATTCTTACTACTGACCTTTATCATTTGTGTTCTAGGTTGTCAAAGCAATTCTACTATTTTAAAAATTAAAGGTTCTTCGGATCTGGACAATGGTAGCACAATTTACCATATCGTGGCAGACCTCAATAATCAGCCAACAACATTAGACACCTTGACCGTAAACCAAGGCTCTTTTGAGCTAGTCGCTGAAGTCGCTGAACCCAATATTCACTTTCTTCAAATTGCAGGGATACAAGGAAGTTTTCCATTTATTGCAGAATCGGGTACGGTTACGATTGAGATTTACAAGGACAGCCTGGGACTTTCTAAAGCCACTGGAACCGAGTCCAATGAAGATTTTATGCGCTATAAGTCAGAGACGAAAGTCTATATCGAGTCTTTAAACGGGATAGGCAATGACCTGCAACAGGCCATGATTTTAAAAGATTCTTTAATGGCAGAAGATCTTCAACAGCAATATCAAGAAGTCCGCGATCAAATTCAAGAATATGAGCTAGAGTTCATCAAGGGATCAACCAATTCCTTAGTTTCGGTTTTAATTTTGGATCGTTTTGTTGCCAATAAAGTCATTTCCATGGCCGAAGCAAAAACGATTTTTGAATCATTGAGTGAGCGGGTACGAAATACCAAGTCGGGAAGAATGATTCAACAACAGTTGGAACAGGCACCTAAAGCGGAAGTGGGTCAGGTAGCCCCTGCTTTTGAAGGACCCAGTCCAGAAGGAACTACTTTTGCGCTCAACAATGCGCTAGGGAAAGTGACCATTATCGATTTTTGGGCAAGTTGGTGCCGTCCTTGCAGAGTTGAAAATCCGAATCTCGTACAGCTTTATCGTTCTAATAAAGAACGGGGTTTAAGTATCGTAGGGGTTTCATTAGATAGAGACAAGAATAAATGGATTAAGGCCATAGAAGACGATGGACTGGTTTGGGATCATGTGTCACATTTACAATTCTGGAATGATCCAATTGCTAGGCTCTATAAAGTGTCTGCTATACCTGCTACGTTTGTACTCGATGAAAATGGCGTAATCATCGCCCGCGATCTTCGCGGAATGGAACTATACACCAAAGTGGAGGAATTATTAAGTAAAAGCTAAAATTGTTGGTTGCGATATAGGAGTACACCTGCCAATACCAATGTGATAAACAAAATTCCTAACATCAACTGAGAGGTGTAAATCACTTTGAAATTGAACAGAATAGTCATCAAAATCCCACCTAAGGCTCCTCCAAAATGAGCAGTGTGCCCAATGTTATCATTCTGTGCTTTCATACCATACAAGGTGTAAATCATATACCCGATTCCAAAGAGATATCCCGGAATGGGAATAGGAATAAAAAAGAGCATTAATTCCATTTCAGGGTACAAAAGTAAGGCGCTAAACAAAACTCCCGTAACCGCACCACTAGCTCCTACTGCGATATAATTGGGCTGATTTCTGTGAAATGCATACGCAAATAAATTTCCAGCTAACAAACTTCCAAAATAAAGCAATACAAAAGGAAGTGCCCCAAGGGTAGATACAACAAAAGACACGAAAAAATAAAAAGTAAACATATTAAACAGCAAGTGGGTCGTGTTTACATGAAGAAAGGCAGAAGACAACAAACGGAAGTATTCCCCCTTTTGAATCTTATGAACTTCAAAACGATACTTGTCAAAAAAAAGATCTTGTTTAAAACCCCTTAAGCTAACAATAATATTTGCCGCTAAAAGGAGTATTCCTACAAATGGAATTTCTTGTAACATTTGGATTAAAGGTCAAATACAATACCCTGTGCCAAGGGAAGTGCAGCGGAATAGTTTATTGTATTGGTTTGTCTTCGCATATACACTTTCCAAGCATCAGATCCGCTTTCACGTCCCCCACCCGTTTCCTTTTCACCCCCAAAGGCACCTCCAATTTCCGCACCAGAAGTTCCAATATTGACATTGGCAATTCCACAATCACTTCCCAAATGCGATAAAAAGGTTTCCGTTTCGCGCATATTGAGTGACATGATCGATGAAGAAAGTCCTTGTTTTACTTCATTTTGAATGACAATGGCTTCTTCAATTTCCCCTTTGTATTGCATTATGTATAAAATGGGCGCAAAGGTTTCTCGATGTACAATAGGTGCATCGTGTTCAATAAGAGCTACGGCAGGTTTTACATAGCACGCACTCCCATACTCATCGGAAGGCAATACGCCCCCTTGAACCAACCAGCTTCCTCCTTGCGCATCTACTTGATCCAAAGCCTCCTTATACATTTTCACTGCATCGGTATCGATCAATGGGCCTACATGATTCTTTTCATCTAGTGGATTGCCGATTCGTAATTGCTGATAGGCTTTTTGCAATACTTCTGTAAACGCATCAAAAATAGATTCGTGGACAATCAGTCTTCGTGTCGAGGTACAACGTTGTCCACAGGTTCCTACAGCTCCAAATACAGCAGCCCGCATGGCGGTGTCTAGGTCTGCATTGGGAGTAATGATGATGGCATTATTTCCACCCAACTCCAAAAGTGATTTTCCCAATCGGGAGCCAACGCGCTGGGCAACATCTTTACCCATTCGGGTAGATCCAGTGGCTGATAACAAGGAAATGCGCTGGTCCTCTGCCATCCACTGGCCTACCTCAGCACCTCCATTAAGCACACAGGAAACTCCCTCTGGAATGTTATTTCCTTTTAACACTTCCGCAATAATGTTTTGACAAGCAATACTGCACAAGGGGGTTTTTTCACTGGGTTTCCAGACACAGACATTTCCACATACCCAAGCCAGAGCCACGTTCCAACTCCATACTGCTACGGGGAAATTAAAGGCCGAAATAATCCCTACAATCCCTAAAGGGTGGTATTGTTCGTACAGACGGTGGGCAGGCCGTTCTGAAGTCATGGTCAACCCGTGCAATTGGCGCGAAAGTCCCACAGCAAAATCACAGATGTCGATCATCTCTTGCACTTCTCCCAGACCTTCTTGAAGGGATTTTCCCATCTCCCAAGAGACCAACTGCCCCAAGTCCAATTTTTTTTCTCGGAGCTTGTTTCCAAATTGTCGTACCAGTTCCCCTCGTTGTGGAGCTGGAATTTTCCGAAAACTCAAAAAAGCGTGTTCAGCTCTTTCGATTAGATTTTCATAATCTTCTACAGTCGCGGTCTGAACGTTTCCTAACAAACTGCCATCTACGGGACTGACAGCTGCTATTTCGGAACCGGATCCCATCCACTGCCCTCCTGTACTACATCCTTTTTGCTTCGGTTCGACGGCTAAATTTTTTAATATCGTTTTGATAGACATAAATTATTTTTTTAATTGTGAGATGAAGGTGCTTTCAAAAATCCGATCTGCGTTGGCCGTTTCAAAGCCTTCTCTTCGGTGTTCGCGACGGAGTTCTGCAGCGGGTAAATCCGCAAATTCGGGAAGCGGGCTGCGCTCGGCAAACTCCACATAACTCCCAGCGATAACTTTTGATTCTTGATTTGCAAAAGAAGCACGAACAGTATTGGCTACAGAACTAGTTTGCCGTAAAAGTTGATCGCCACTTATTTTTATTTCTCCTCCCGAAGTGTTGAGTTGGATTCCGATTTCCTTTAAAAAAGAATTAAAAGATTCCAACTGATTATACGGTTTTGGGAGATCGTGTACACTTATGGTATAGTGGTTTAGATAATATCGATTGTAAATCACCCAAGCCGCATATTCACTTTCGGCCAACAATAATTCATAATCTTCAAGAGAAGGCAACTCCCAAAGTGGCGTTTGAAAATAAGTAGCCACAGCAGTCGCGTCGTTTACGTTTAAATGATCTACTGGATCTGCAGTCACGGTATCGGTATAGGATCTGATGATTTTTTGGGTCGGTTCCGAAAGTTGATCCACTTTCAACTCGCTGATAAAAACTCGAGGTAAATCCGATGTAGGAGGTGCAAACCAATAGGCGTCTAGCTTTTTGGCTTCAAAATGATAAAACTCCATTCTTTGATAGCCGTGCGCCAAAAAAATCTTTTCAAAAGAAGCAATTCCCAGATTTGGAACCCCCATCGTACGAAAAGCAATATGGTCGTTTATGATTTCACTTTGACTGGCAACCATCCCCTTGCGAACCATGGCAGCTGTAATTTTCCTTACATCGGGGACCCGTTCTGCATAGATCGCAAAGAGCGCATCCAGAATTTGGGTCATGGTGGTGTTGCTTTGAAATTGCATGGAGGTACGTTTTAGAATATTTATAAAAATAAGGCTCCTGTTGGAGTTTCCAAGAATTTTTTAAAAGGAATTTCTTCCTGTTTTAAAAACCCTTTTTGTGGGAGAACCCCCGCTGCAACCAGTTCGATTACAGCCACCAAAGAAGCTGCTGTGGTCCATGATATGGCACGCCATTTCTTTCCCTCAATTTCTATGGGATGAAAGTCTTTGTAGTATTCTTTTCGGGATAAGGTCTTGTTTTGCCAGCCTTCTACAACCGCATAGACATAAACCACGTCCTCTTCTACAGGAGGCTTTGCATTACTTAAAATGCGTTCCAGTTGATCTTTGTCATTTTTTAAAATCAATTCATACATCAAAAAACGCATCAATTTTCCATGACCAGGATAGCGAATGGTTTTGTAATTTAAGGTATCCACCTTGCCTTCAAAAGTATCACAAAGTGTACCCAGCCCACCAGAAGTAGTAAACGCTTCAAATTCTTGCCCTTCAATGTTGATGTATTCAAAGCCTTCCAGCGAGGGGACGAATTTCTTTTGACCGTTATGTATGGCCTCTGCATCGTTAAAATACTCATTGATCACACCATGAGGTGACCAGGTAAAAGAATAGGCCAGTTGACCGTTGGGATACCGAGGCAATGCCCCCACCCGGAGCTCTATATCTCGAATTTGATCAAAACTGTAAGTCAAATCCATTCCTATAATTCCTATTAAACCTGGAGCCAGTCCACATTGGGGAGCCAAAACAGCTTGGGAAGTCGCCCCTAAGTCTTGAATAAATTTTGTAGTCGAAACATCTTCCGTCAAATCAAAATAATGGACTCCTTCATCATGAGCTAACTGAGCTATGGGTTTGTTCAAAAAATAAGGAAGTGCAGAAACAACAGCGTTGTACTTCGAAATTTCACTTTTCATAAAGCCCAAATCTTTGACATCACCTTGAAGACATTCAAAAGGCAAGGTATAATCGTAATGAGGATGCTTTTGATCTAAGGCAGTTACAGTAAAATTTTTGCTTAACAGGACGCCCACTAGACTCCCTACTTTGCCCATTCCTAAAACTAAAATATTTTCCATTTGCAACAAATTATGCGTTTATTGTTATATATGTAACAAATTTAACAGAATTAAAGCAAAGGATTTGTATTCAAACAGCAACTTTGGATTAAAAGTTTTAAACAAACAGAAGCGTTAGAAAAGTGTACTTTTGAAAAAAAAACTAGGTGAACGCACTCATATATTATTTAAGTTTCCCGCTGTTGTGGATTATTTCGCGTTTGCCGTTTCCTGTTTTCTACCGATTTTCGGATCTGGCCTGTTTTATCCTCTATCGCTTGGTAGGTTATCGAAAATCCGTCGTACAAGGCAATCTTAAAAAAGCCTTTCCCAATCTAGCTCCCGCCGAGCTACTCCGAATTGAAAAAAAGTTTTATACGCATTTATGTGATTTGTTTTTGGAAATCATCAAATCCATGGGGATGCGGAAAGAAGAAATGCTGAAGCGCTTTCAGGTTAAAAACATTGAGGTATTAAAAACCTTTGAGGAACAGAATCGCTCGATCTTTTTAGTCTGTGGACACTATGCGTCTTGGGAGTGGATGATGTCCTTAGGATACCATATAAAACACAAGGGCTATGGAATCTACAGACCCATTTCAAACCCCTATTTTGATGCTTTAATAAAAAGAATACGAAGCCGTCACGATGCCTACATGATTCCACAAAAAGAATCGGTTTCTATTATCAAAAACAAAGAAGCCTCAGGAGAATTGGGTATCTATGGTTTTGCAAGTGATCAGTCGCCTAGACCTAAACCGTTGACCTATTGGAGGTCTTTTTTGGGGGTTCATGTCCCTGTCTATAACGGTGCTGAACGTTTGGCAATTAAGCTGGATGTCCCCATAGTATTTGCAAAAATAAAAAGAGTAAAACGCGGTTACTACGAGGTGGAGTTTAAAACCCTGACCAATCAACCCAAATCCTTAAAAAAAAATGAGATCACAAATCTTTTTACTGAATGGTTAGAAGCTCAAATTAAAGAAGATCCAAGCCAATATTTTTGGACGCACAAGCGCTTTAAATACGCTAAAAAAGAAGTTTAATCTCTTGAACAAATCGGCTGGCAAGTGCTGCTGCAGCTGCTTCATTTGTTGCCTCAGTATAGATGCGAATGATGGGTTCTGTATTGGACTTGCGCAGGTGTACCCATTCGTCTTTAAAATCAATTTTTACTCCGTCAATTGTAGAGATTTTTTCGTCTTTGTATTTTCTTGCAATTGTCTCTAAGATTGCATCAACATCCATCCCCTCTTCTAATGTAATTTTATTTTTACTCATAAAATAGGAAGGATAGGTACTGCGGAGTGCAGCGACACTTAGCCCCCTTTCAACCAAAAGGGAGATGAATAAAGCTACACCTACCAAAGCATCCCTCCCGTAATGCAATTCTGGATAAATCACGCCGCCGTTTCCTTCGCCACCGATGATTGCCCCTACGTGTTTCATTTCAGTGACTACATTCACTTCACCTACCGCACTAGCGGTATAGGTTCCTCCGTGCTTCAGAGTCACATCTGCAAGAGCGCGGGTGGAAGACAAATTGGATACGGTAGCTCCTACTTCTTTGGAAAGAATATAATCCGCACAAGCAACCAAGGTGTATTCTTCTCCAAAAAGTTTTCCCTTTTCATCCACAAACACCAAACGATCCACGTCGGGATCTACCGCAATTCCAAAATCGGCACGGTGTTTCACTACAGCTTTGCGTAGATCTCCTAAGTGTTCTTTTAAGGGTTCCGGATTGTGAGGAAACTCTCCATTGGGGGTACAATGTATTTGAATCGTTTCCACGTCTAAAGCCTCCAAAAGTTTTGGGATGGCAATACCTCCTGAGGAATTTACCCCATCTATCACTACTTTAAAATTTCCGTTTTTGATTGCTGCGGTGTTTACGGTTTGCAATGCCAAGGTAGCCTCAATGTGTTTTTCGATGTAGGTTGTATCGGATGTAATACTTCCCAAAGCATCGACTTCAGCATACTGAAAATCTTCGTTTTGAGTCATTTCTAAAATTGTGGCACCCGCTTTAGCGTCAATAAATTCTCCAGCTGCATTCAACAATTTTAGGGCGTTCCACTCCTTGGGGTTGTGACTTGCCGTTAAAATGATTCCTCCTTGCGCTTCTTCCTTAGGGACAGCTACCGCTACAGTAGGTGTGGTGGAAAGGCCTAAATCAATTACATCTACTCCCATTCCTACTAGGGTCTGATTGACCAAAGCGTGTACCATAGGCCCTGAGATTCGTGCATCCCTTCCCGTGACGACGGTTAGCTTTCCTTTATTTTGGGCTTTTAGCCACTGGGCATACGCACTAGTAAAAAGCACAACATCTAAAGGAGTTAGATTGGATTGGGTTTTCCCTCCTATGGTTCCTCGAATACCTGAAATGGATTTGATTAAGGTCATCTCATTGATTTTTATTTGAACTGCAATTTAGCGGATAATCGATTAATATAAATTGATTACCAACTATAATTCAATCGAACCAAACCCATCAAAGCATTGGGAATGTCATTTTGCACTGCGGGTTGAATAATATATTGAACATTGGGCTGGATGGAAAACGCGCGACTGGAATTGAAATGATAGGTCAACTCAATCGCCGTTTCGTTTTTTACAGTACGCCACAAATTTGAAAAAAAACTGTGGGCTACTGCCAATCCCAACACATCGTCATCTCGTTTTGGAAAAATCCCTTGATAGACAAAACCGCCCCCAAGGTAAGCGCTTACTGGATTTAAAGACGTTAGACTATAACCAGCTTGTACAAACCCGTTGAGCCCTTGCGAAAGATCTGACTCCTTACTGAATACTTTATCTGCGATAAAATAGATCCCCTGTGAACGGGGTTTATACGCTGATTCTGTTTCTATGTCTTGAGAATGATTCCAAAAGCCAAGCTTATAGGTGGTTTGCGTCAGACTATCCTTTTGAGAATGGTATTGAAGTTCGTGGATGTTCATCACTCCCTCCGAACGGTTGAGTCGCCAGTTAATGGAATTGGGGTTTTCTGATTCGCTTCCTGGATCGCCATCATAAATGGCGCTGTATAATACTAGATTGGGTTTTATTTTCCAGGACATCACAGCAGCTAAAGTGGCAACAGGAAAAATGGAAGTAGGGACATTTACAGAAATATCGGGTTGGATACCGAAGGAACTGTTGACAAAAAAACTTCCAGCATCACTTACAGCAAAAACGGAATTTAGATTGTGTTGTCCCAACAGCACCGAGAATTGTGCATTGAACTGATGTTCATACCAAAATTCATAGAGACGGGAATGCGACTCAGCCTCAATATTGTTCGCTGCTTGGAGATCGCCCATAAGTGTAGAAAGAGAATTTCCATGGTTATTTAAGAAGTAAACAAAAAAACGTCCTCCTTTCCATAAGCCTAAATTTTGGGTTTCCAATAGAAAAGTCAAGTCGATGTTTCCAAGGTAGGCACCCCCCCGACCCAAACCTCCAACTGCATTGTACGCAAGGTCTGCTGTGTACCCTCCTTCAAATTGAACTTTCTCTTGAGCGAGGGTACTATTTAATAAGAAAAATAGAAAGAAGCAGTGTAGCGCTATGCATTTGGTTGAAAGGAAAAGTGAATAGTTGAAAATCTTATTTTTTGGTTAACAAAAGTCTATAAAAATAACTAATGTAAGCGCTAAGACAAGATAAATAGCGTTCAAAAAACTACTTTTACAAAGTGAATTTTTTAGCCCATGTATACTTATCGGGGAATAATACTGATTTGGCAATAGGTAACCTCATTGCAGATCGAATAAAAGGGAAAACTATAGAATGGCTTCCTTTGGAAATGCAGAAGGGTGTTTTACTCCACCGTGCCATTGATCAATTTACAGACCAACACCCCTTTTTCAAAGAGTGCGTAAGCACCTTATTCCCAAAGTACCGTCACTACAGCAGGGTGATTGTGGATATGTATTTTGATCATTTTTTGGCAGCGCATTGGGAGCAGTTTCACGAACTTCCGCTTCAAGAGTTTTCACGTGCTTTTTACAAAAAACTCCAAAAAGCAAGTGCAGATTTTCCAGAACCGATTCAAAAATTTAGCACAGCTCTCATTCGCTATAATTGGTTTGCACACTACCAAACGATTTCTGGACTGCGTATGATTTTGAAACAAATGGAGCAACGCACACGTTTTCCCTCAAATTTAGCCGCTTCAACTGAAGATTTAGTAGAAAAATATTCCTATTTTCAGGGTCATTTTTTCGAATTTATAAATGAAGTTATCGCCTTTACAAAAACAAAAACAAACGATTTATGAAACTTTTATTTACAAAGAATTATTGCTATTTGACCCTCTGTCTGGTCTTATTTCTCTCGGGTTGTACTCTACCCAAACCGATTAAAGGAGCGGTTGTCAGTGCGCGAGAAGAAGCTTCTGCCATAGGAGTAGCTATAATGAAACAAGGAGGAACCGCCTTTGACGCTATGATTGCCACAGATCTTGCCCTTACGGTTTGTTATCCCAATGCAGGAAACATCTCGGGCGGAGGATTTTTTATGTATCGCACCGCTGCTGGGGAAGTCGGGAGTTTAGATTACCGTGAAAAAGCACCTTTAGGAGCTTCTTCAGATATGTATTTAGACAAAGAAGGAAACATTGTGCCAAATAAAAGTACACTTGGTGGTTTGGCCGTGGGAGTTCCGGGGACCGTTGCGGGGCTTGTTGCAATTCACAAAAAATTTGGAACCTTAGCTTGGGAAGACCTTGTACAACCCGCAATCGATCTAGCACGAGAGGGATACCTAGTTACTGAAAAACAACAACGCAGTTTTGAAAGTAAAAAAGAGACATTCATTGCGCTAAATGGTCCTGACACCTTATATGCACAGGGATTTCAAGCGGGCGATCGGGTTCAAAATACCGCTTTGGCAGAAACTCTTGAGCGCATTGCCATGTTTGGCAAAGCCGGCTTCTACGAAGGTCCTGTTGCGGATGATCTTGTAGAACGAGTTCGAGAAACGGGAGGCATCATTACCCACGAAGACCTCTTAGCTTATGAACCCGTTTGGAGAGATCCCATTAACTTCCAATACAAGGAGTTAAACATTTACTCGATGGGTCCTCCATCCAGCGGGGGAATCTGCCTTGGGCAAATACTAAAAATGATTGAACCTTATGATGTAGGTCAATACGAACACAATTCCGTGGAGGCAATGCAAGTCATTGTAGAGGCTGAACGTCGTTCGTATGCAGATCGAAGTTTGTATTTGGGAGACCCAGATTTTATTCAGATTCCAAAAGACAGCCTTTTAGATGTCGATTATTTAAACGAAAGAATGAATTCTTTTACATTCGAAAAAGCCACAAAATCAACGGATATCGCCCCTGGAACAATTCAATGGGAAGAAAGTGAAGAAACCACACACTATTCCATTGTAGATCCTATGGGAAATGCCGTAGCCGTCACCACGACACTTAATGGAAGTTACGGCTCCAAAGTGTTTGTAGAAAAAGGAGGTTACTTTCTCAATAACGAAATGGACGACTTTAGCAGTAAACCTGGAGTGCCCAATATGTTTGGGTTGATCGGAGGAAAAGCCAATGCGATTGCACCACAGAAACGTATGCTCAGCGCAATGACACCTACCCTAGTGGAACGCAATGGAAAATTAGCCATGGTGGTGGGGACCCCAGGAGGATCGACCATCATCACTTCTGTCTTACAAACGATTTTGAATGTTTATGAATTTGAGATGGATGTACAAAGCGCAGTATCAGCAGCCCGTTTCCACCATCAGTGGCTTCCAGATGTAGTGGTCTTTGAACCAGGACGCTTTGACCCTGCTCTAATAAAATCCCTGCAAGACAAGGACTACAACATCAAAGAAGAGTACAGTCGAATCATAGGGCGTGTAGATGCCATTCAGATCTCTGATTCTGGAGAAATTACCACGGGAGCAGACCCCAGAGGAGACGATACCGCAGTTCCTCTTTTTTAACGTTAAGGGACGTATAAAGTGCTTTTTATATCTATTTTTGTAGGCTGATGCTATGAAAGAAAATACGGAAACCATACATATAGAAGGGGCACGAGTGCACAACCTGAAAAATATCCATTTGGATATTCCCAGAGATCAACTGGTGGTAATCACAGGACTCTCTGGGAGTGGTAAATCCTCACTGGCCTTTGATACTATTTATGCTGAAGGCCAACGCCGCTATATGGAGACGTTTTCTGCTTATGTACGTCAGTTTTTGGGAACCATGGAACGCCCTGAAGTCGACAAAATAGACGGGCTCTCCCCCGTAATTGCAATCGAGCAAAAAACAACTTCCAAAAGCCCGCGTTCCACCGTGGGCACGATTACAGAGCTGTATGATTACATCCGTCTCTTGTATGCGCGAGTTGGAACGGCCTACAGTTATATTTCACAAGAAAAAATGGTCAGCTATACCGATTCCCAAATTCAAAAGCTGATTTGTGAAGAGTATTTAGGAAAGAAAATCACCTTACTAGCCCCTATCATCAAATCCAGAAAAGGGCATTATCGCGAGCTTTTTGACTCGCTTTCACGACAGGGGTTTTCGAAAGTTCGAATCGACCAAAATGTAATTGACTTGCGACCCGGCATGAAAGTAGATCGTTATAAAACACATGATATAGAATTGGTCATTGATCGGTTTAGTGTAAAAGAGGATAAAGAATTCCTCAAGCGATTGGAAGCTTCCATGACTACGGCAATGCACTACGGTCAGGACATACTGATGATTCTCGATATGGAGGAATCTGGTGTACGCTACTTTAGTCGAAATTTAATGTGTCCTAGTTCTGGGATTTCCTATCCTGCTCCGGAGCCCAATACTTTTTCGTTCAATTCTCCGAAAGGCATGTGCCCCGACTGCAAGGGACTGGGGGTTCAACACAAAGTGAATTTAAAAAAACTGATCCCTGACGATACCCTATCAATCGCGAAAGGGGGATTCGCACCTTTGGGAACAAAAAAAAATAACTGGACCTACAAACAAATTGAAACCATAGCCACTTGCTATGATTTTTCACTTTCCGATCCCATCAGCGACATTCCAAAACAAGCCCTAGAAGTACTCCTAAAGGGAAGTCGTGAAAAATTTGAAATCCCCTCTAAAACTTTAGGAATTACGCGTTCCTACAAAATTGATTTTGAAGGTTTTGAAAATTACATTCAAAACGCCTATGAGGAAGCAGCCACCACTACAAGTATTAAAAGATGGGCAGATGGATTTATGGACAGTTATCAATGTTCGAGTTGTAATGGATCTCGACTGAGAAAAGAAGCCTTACATTTCAAAATTCGAGAGACTACCCTTGCGGATTTGGTTGCTATGGACTTAAAAGACCTTTATGATTGGACACAGCAATTGCCCGAATACTTGAATGAAAACGAAAAGAAAATTGCTACAGAAATCGTTAAAGAAATTTTAGTTCGTTTGCAGTTTCTTTTGGATGTGGGGCTCGAGTACCTTCAACTTAATCGTTCCTCCAAATCCTTATCAGGAGGTGAGGCACAACGAATTCGACTAGCAACTCAAATTGGATCTCAGTTGGTGGGTGTGTTGTATATTTTGGATGAGCCCAGCATTGGTCTTCATCAGCGGGACAACAGTCGGCTGATTGATTCGCTTTCCTCGCTGAGGGATTTGGGAAATTCGGTCTTGGTGGTAGAACACGACAAAGACATGATGCTACGCGCAGACCACCTTATTGATATGGGTCCGCTAGCAGGAAAAAACGGAGGAGAAATTATTTCCCAGGGAACTCCAAAAGAAACCCTCGAAAAAGATACCTTAACCGCCAACTACCTCAATGGCAATTTGCAGATTGCGATACCCGAAAAAAGAAGAAAAGGGAATGGCAAAAAAATCAAACTCAAAGGATGCACTGGGAATAATTTGAAAAATGTTGACATTGCGATCCCTCTCGGTTTAATGATTGGAGTTACGGGTGTTTCAGGCAGTGGAAAATCAACCTTAATTAATGAAACGCTGTATCCCATACTGAACAGTCATGTCTATCGAGGAGTAAAAGTACCCATGCCGTATGACAGTGTAAAGGGGTTAGAACATATCGATAAAGTTGTAGACATCAACCAAAGTCCTATTGGCAGAACACCGCGCAGTAATCCCGCTACCTATTGCGGTGTATTTAGTGAAATTCGAAACTTATTTACCCAAACACCCGAAGCGCAAATTCGGGGGTATAAACCTGGACGCTTTAGCTTCAATGTGGTAGGAGGCCGCTGTGAAACCTGTCAAGGAGGAGGAATGAAAGTCATCGAAATGAACTTCCTGCCAGATGTATATGTAGAATGTGAAAGTTGTCAAGGAAAACGATTTAATCGCGAAACGTTGGAGATTCGATACAAAGGAAAGTCCATCGCAGATGTACTCAATATGTCCATAAATGAAGCCTGTCGCTTTTTTGAACCCATTCCAAAAATTTACAGAAAACTCAAAACTATAGAAGATGTAGGACTAGGCTATATCAATCTGGGACAGTCTTCCACTACCCTCTCAGGTGGGGAAGCACAACGTATTAAACTCGCTACTGAGCTCTCTAAAAAAGACACAGGCAAAACCTTTTATATTTTAGATGAACCTACCACAGGACTTCACTTTGAAGATATTCGTGTACTTTTGAATGTGCTAACTATTTTAGTGGACAAAGGCAATACCGTACTAATCATCGAACACAATCTGGATGTGATCAAACAAGTGGATTATATTTTTGATATGGGACCTGAAGGGGGGCGCTACGGAGGTGAATTACTCTGTGAAGGAACCCCCGAAGACCTTTTAAAATACAAAGAAAGTCACACTGCCCAGTTTTTGAAAAAAGAATTTGAAACGTCCTTAATACCCCAAAAAACATGAACGAATTACGAAAAAAAAATTGGAACGAAATCAAAACGAATGACTCATGGGCACTCTTTAAGATCATGAGTGAATTTGTCAATGGCTACGAAAAACTAAGTGCCATTGGTCCTTGTATTTCAATTTTTGGTTCCGCACGAACCCCTTCAAACCATCCTACCTATGAACTCACAGTTGCTATTGCAAAAGCAATTGCTTCCTCCGGGTATGGGATCATCAGTGGTGGGGGGCCTGGAATTATGGAAGCGGCCAACAAAGGTGCGAAGGAAGCCGGAGGTGTTTCGGTTGGATTGAACATCAGCCTCCCCATGGAACAAGATAGCAATCCGTTTATTGATCAAGACAAACTCATCGATTTTCAGTACTTTTTTGTCCGTAAAGTCATGTTTGTCAAATACGCTCAGGGGTTTGTCGTCATGCCCGGAGGAGTCGGTACCTTAGATGAACTCTTTGAAGCTTTCACATTGATTCAAACGGAAAAAGTAATAAAATTTCCCATCATTCTGGTAGGACGCGACTATTGGAAAGGATTGATCGACTGGATCAAAGAAAAACTTTTGGGAGAACAAAACATCAGCCCAGAAGATTTGGACCTCTTTGAAGTGGTCGATACCGTGGAAGAGGTCATGGAATGTATAGAGCGGTTTTATACAAAAGACAACTTTAAACCTAATTTTTAGATGTCAAAGACTCCCTCTTTTTGCTACTGTATTCTTTTGCTTGTTGCAACATTAGGTTGGAGTCAGACAGATTATACTATTGATGTACAATTGGATACGGAGAATGAATCTTTGATTGTTTCTCAAACCCTAACCTTTCAAAATCCAAGTGAACAGCCTCTTTCTAAAATCTACTTGAGTGATTGGGCAAATTCTTACCAAGGAACCCCCTCCCCGCTTGCAAATCATCTTGCCAATCAGTTCAATCGCAGCTTTTATTTGAGTGCTAAAAGTAAATTGGGATACACCCGTATCCAAGAACTCAAGTACAAACAAAAAGAAGTGACTTGGTCCCGACTGGAGGATCAATTGGATTTGATCCAGATCGATTTGGACAACCCGATTGCTCCAAAACAAGAAATCACACTAACGCTGCTCTATGTAGTTAAAATCCCGGACGACAAATTTACGGGACTAGGAATTAATGCCAACGAACGCTACTTCCTCAGAGACTTTTTTATTAGCCTGACTCCCTTTCGAGAGAACAACTGGCTTTTACACAGCAATTTGGGATTGAGAGACAACAGCCACTTGTCTTCCAATTATTCTGTAAATTGGACCTATCCCGGCACCTACTATTTGGCAAGTAATCTAGAGCAAATTTCAAACTCAAGCAGCCCATCAGATGGTCTCAACATCTCACAATGGAAAGGAGTCCACGTCTCCAGTCCTGATTTTATTTTCAATACAGAAAATGAATATGAAATCTTTACTTTAGGTGACGGATTTACTATCGTGACAGATATTTTACCCAGTAAAAACAGTGAGGTAAACCTCAAATCGTCTCTTAAAAAAATACATCAATTTGTCGGAACCTTTTTACTCCCTTTAGATCAAAAAAAACTACTTGTTTTAAGGAAAGACTACGCTAAAAATCCTTTGTTTGGTATCACCGAAGCCCTTTCTTTTTTAAATCCTTTTAGCGATGCTTTTATATATGAAACAAAATTTATCAAGGCCTATCTAGCCACGTATTTACACGAGTTGTTTCGTATCGACAAGCGGAAAGATCATTGGATTCCTGGTGGAATTCAAACCTACGTCATAATGAAATACGTGGAAACATTTTATCCGGATAGTAAATTCCTTGGGGCGCTGAATGAATTTAAATTTTTTGGAATTCGTCCCTTTAAAAGATACAGTGCTGCTCAAATTGGCTTTAACGAAAGTTTTTCTTTTATTTATGAGTGGGCAGAACACGGCAATCGGCAACAGTCCGATACCTTAGGAAGAGAACAACTCACAAAATCCAATGAACTCTTAAATTCACCCTATCATGTAGGTTCGGGTTTGTTTTATTTAGATCAATATTTAGGTAAAAACATTCTTTCTGAGGGAATTTATGAATTTTCTAAAACTAGAGGTCAGCAGTCCTTTGAAACAATTTTAGAAGAAAAAAGCAATGAAAATCTGAATTGGTTTTTTGAAAATTACCTTTCCGATCGGGAAGCATTCGACCTGTACATCAAAAACATCCTCAGGAACAAACAATCCCTTTTTGTCACCATCAGTGAAAAGAACAATAAATCGGTGCCTTTTAAATTGGATTTGGTCAAAGACGACAGTCTAGTAAAAGAACAATGGATTCACCATAAAGGAAAAGATACCATCATCCAACTAAAAAGAGAGGATATTGATTTTTTAGTGATTAATTCCAATCGTTTTTTACCTGAAAAAAACCGACTTAACAACTGGAAATACCTCAAATCCTCCACTGGATTTAAACCGTTAAAATTTACGTTTTATGGGGATAGTGAAAATTTGAAACGCAATCAGATTTTTTATCATCCCATATCCGATTTCAATGTCTATGATGGGTTTACGGGAGGCATGCGAATTTATAACACTCGGGTAAAAAATCAACCTTTTGAGTTGGACTTACACCCACAGTACTCGTTCAAGGAAAATGACTTTGTCGGCTTTTTTAGAACCCGCTACCGCTTTATCAACCACAAAAGTAAAAACTACCTCAATCAAGCCTTTATCACAGGAAAAAGCTACCACTACAATACCAATCTACGCTATACTTCCATTCAACCTTCTTTTTCCATGTACTTTAGGCCTTTGGATTTAAGATCCAATAAAAGACAATTGTTAAATATTTCCTGGTACAATGTCTTTCGCGACCGAGATCCCGAGGTCGAAGTCAATCCCGACTACAGTGTGGTCAGCTTACTCCACGCCTATAATAATGAAGATGCGGTCAATAAGTTTTCTACGAGTTCCAATCTTGAAGTGGCTAGCAAATTTGGAAAAATCCACTTCACCAGTCGCTATCGAAAACTCTTTCCCAGTGGTCGTTATTTTGCCCTTCGGCTCTTTGCTGGAAAATTTCTCTGGCACAACACCACAGATACACAGTTTTTTGATTTTAATCTAAACCGTTCCCCCGATTATCTTTTTCGTTATGACTATTTGGGCCGTTCGGATGAAAGTGGGATTTGGAGCCAACAATTTGTACCCGCAGAAGGCGGGTTTAAATCCTTTTTTGAAGAATCCTCGGCCAACAACTATATGGCTTCGTTGAATGCATCGATTGGGATCTGGAAATGGATCGAATTTTATGGAGATATCGGAGCCCTAAAAAATATCAATCGAAGTGCAGTAGGTTATTTCGACTCGGGAATTAAATTCAATCTCGTTCCCGACTATTTTGAAATCTTTTTCCCCTTGTACTCTTCCAATGGTTTTGAACCGACTCAAGCCCGCTATGCTACAAAAATCCGTTTCATCTTTTCTCCTCGTCTAAGTACTCTCAGTAGTTTATTTACCCGTAAATGGTTTTAAACGAATGTTTTAGACCGTTCTTACTCTAACACAGCTGGACCCCTTCAGCAGATGTTCATTTTTTTGTATTTTTGCAGCGAATTATGAACGTACGAAACCAAGAAGAACAAGACCTCAAAATATCTTTTGATGCTTTTAAAGAGCAGATCCTTTCGGATTATAAAATTGCTGTAACCAGTAGAGAATGTAGTGTCCTAGGACGACGTGAAGTGTTCTCAGGAAAGGGGAAATTCGGAATTTTTGGTGATGGAAAAGAAGTGCCGCAACTGGTGATGAATCATTTTTTTAAAAATGGAGATTTCCGGTCGGGGTACTACAGAGACCAAACGCTTTTAATGGCTCAAGGGCAGCTGAGTGTTTCAAATATCTTTTCAGCTTTGTATGCAGATTTAGATCTGGATCGTGAACCCATGTCAGGGGGACGACAAATGGGAGGGCATTTTATGACTCCCAGCAGAGACGAATCCGGAGAATGGCTCAATCTGATGGAACTCAAAAATCACAGTGGAGACATCTCCCCTACCGGTTCACAAATGCCACGCCTACTGGGTTTGGCACAAGCTTCAAAAATATATCGGAATCACAAAACGAAAAACGCTGACAACTTCTCTGACAATGGCAATGAAATTGCATGGGGAACAATTGGTAATGCGAGTACGAGTGAAGGCATGTTTTTTGAAGCCATCAATGCCGCCGGTGTACTTCAAGTGCCAATGGTGATCAGTGTTTGGGATGATGGGTACGGGATTTCAGTATCCAACAAAGACCAAACTACAAAACAAAGCATCTCAGAAGCACTTAAAGGATTTCAACGTACCGAAAACGAAGACGGTTTTGAGATCCTAACGGTCAAAGGGTGGGATTATCTCGCGCTAATCGAAACCTATGCCTATGCTTCGAAAATTGCAAGAAGTGAGCATGTTCCTGTCTTGATTCACGTTACGGAACTTACCCAACCTTTGGGTCACTCCTCCTCAGGCTCGCACGAGCGTTATAAATCCAAAGTGCGTTTGACTTGGGAAAAGGAATACGATTGTAATCTAAAAATGCGTGAGTGGATCATCCAAGAAGGACTGGCAACAGAAACGGAATTGGAGAACCTAGAAAACAAAATCATCAGTGAAGTCCGAACCCAACGCCGTGAGGCCTGGAACGCCTACCAAGCTCCAATTCTTAAAGAGAAAGAAAAGCTTATCGCTTTTGAATCTGCTCTTAAATCTGAAACACATAACGATCCCAAAGTTCAGTTAATTTACTCCCAACTGGAAAAAAACGAGGAATTAGGATATAAAGACCTTATTTCCGCAGGACGAAAAATCAACTTGCTGCTGGCAAAACACCCTCAAGCAAGTGTGAGCGCTTTTAAAACTTGGTATAAAACGCTTTATAGCTCCCTTACCTCAAGAATATCATCGAAACTCTATACCGTTTCTAAAGAAGAGTTAGTGGCCTTTGAAAGCACTCCCCCATTGTACAACACCGACAATGCCCCAGTAGATGGTCGTATTATCATCCGTGATAATTTTGATGCTCTTTTTAAAAAGTACGACACCTTACTCATGTTTGGGGAAGATGTCGGAAAAATTGGAGACGTCAACCAAGGAATGGAAGGTCTTCAGGAAAAGTTTGGTGAAGTTCGAGTTTCCGATACTGGAATCCGAGAAGCAACCATTGCAGGTCAAGGTATTGGACTGGCTCTTAGAGGATTACGACCCATTGCCGAAATTCAATATTTAGATTACATCTTGTATTGCTTACAAATTTTAAGCGATGATTTGGCTACGATGAGTTTCCGAACGTCAGGGCGGCAAATCGCACCGTTAATCATTCGCACCCGAGGACACCGCCTCGAGGGGATTTGGCATTCGGGATCTCCTATGGGAGGATTGATCCATTTGCTCAGAGGAATCCATATACTCACGCCTAGGAATATGACCCAAGCAGCAGGGTTTTACAATACCCTTATGCAAATCGAACAACCGGCACTTGTCATTGAATCGTTAAACGGGTATCGGATCAAAGAAAACCCTCCGATCAATCTCGGAGAATTTACTATACCATTAGGGAAAATAGAAGTTCTCAGTACTGGGGAGGATGTAACGGTAGTCTCGTATGGATCGACATTGAGAATCGTTGAAGCTACCGCCAAAAGACTATTACAAGAGGGTATTTCAATCGAAGTGATTGATATTCAAAGTTTGATTCCATTTGATCTAAACGAAGAAATCAAGCAAAGCATTGCAAAAACCAATCGGGTGCTGATCGTAGATGAGGATGTTCCTGGAGGAGCCTCTTCTTATATCATGCAACAGTTAATTGAAAAACAAAACATCTTTACTCTACTGGATGTTGCACCCAAATTAGTATCTGCCAAAGCCCACCGTCCTGCTTATGGTGGCGATGGGGATTATTTTTCCAAGCCTTCCGAAGATGACGTTTTTGAGGCGGTGTATACCATTATGAACGAATCCAACCCACAGAAATTTCCGCTTTAAGTCCTTCGGTTTATAGCGAAAATAGTTTGAGAAGAAGTTCTTCCAATATCTCTTTAGAACCTTGATTTACCGCATCCACGCCTTTGCTTTTTAAATCGGCTTGGGTAATGCATTCCATGGCTTGGGTCAGTTGACGCATAGAAAATCGACGGGCAGCAGCTTCATACTCTTTGATAAAATAGGGGCTAATTCCTAATTTTTTTGGATCGCTACCAACTCCTTTCAGAACGAGTAGCTTTTGAAAATAAGAATGTAGGGTAGCCAAAGTTAGGACCAAGGGGTGTTCCTTTGGATTTCGATTTAAGTACTGAATAATTTGAAAAGCTTTTGAAAACTGTCCCAGACCGATGGCTTTTTGCAATTCAAAACTATTGAATTCTCGACTGATTCCAATGTGTTTTTCAATGTGCTCCCGACCCACCGTTTCCCCCTGAGAAACCACGAGCTTTAATTTTTTTAATTCACTTTCCAACCGACTTAAATTGGCTCCAATGTAGACAGCGAGGAGTTCGACGGCTACTGGATCCATTTGAAGTTTCAGGTTGCGCGCTTGTTCACTAATCCAAGGTACAAGTTGATTGTCATACAAGGGTTTCACCGTGAGTACAGTTCCTGATTTTTCAACAGCTTTGTACAATTTTTTCCTTTTGTCAAAAGCTTTGTTTTTATAACAAAGTACCACAACGGATTGAGGCATTGGGTTTTCAGCATAGGCTGCCAGAAGATCGAATTGAGAAACATGCATAAATTGGGCTTCTTTGACTACTAGGACATTGTAATTTGACAGCATCGGATAGCGTTTGGCAGTTTCAACAATTTCAAAAGCTTGTGTTTCTTTTCCGTAAAAAAGGGTATAATCAAAATCGCTAGAGGCCTCATTGACAAGTTTGTTTGTCAAGGCCTTAAGAATAGCATCGATATAAAAAGACTCGTTTCCTGACAGCAAATAAAATGGAGAAAACTCCTCTTTTTGAATCTTGGAAAGTAGCGTGAAGAACGCTTGCATTTTAAAAATTTATTGCACTTTTACAGCATGGAGCAACTCAATTTTCCACACTATACTATGAACCTCAAAAATAGGGAAAATAAACCCTATATCTTTGATCGCGTTCGTAAAAAATGGCTCCTCTGTACTCCCGAAGAGTGGGTACGTGTTCATGTTGTGTCTTACCTGATTGAAACCAAGGGTTATCCCGCCTCATGGATGCGTGTAGAACAGGAACTGCGTGTTTTTGGCACCCGAAAGCGCTTTGATTTGGTAGTTGTCGATGCTGCTATGAAATCGCATATTTTGGTAGAATGCAAAGCCCCTTCAGTTCCGATCAATCAAAAAACCTTTGACCAAATTACGCGCTACAATTTGGAATTACAATGTCCCTATTTAATGGTAAGCAATGGACTGAATCATTATTTTTGTAAAATGAACTTCGAGGAAAACAGTCTCACTTGGATTGAGGAACTTCCCAATTACAGCAGTATTTCATGAAACCGATTGCTTTAGTTGTATTGAATTATAATGGCATCACACTGCTGCAAAAGTTTATCAATGATCTCATTGTAAACAGTCCCGAGGCTGATGTCGTCTTAATAGACAATCACTCTAGTGACGGCTCTGCTCACTGGTTTAAATCGAACTATCCTGATCATCAGTGTATTGAATTGGATAAAAATTACGGCTATGCTGGGGGGTATAATGAAGGGCTGCAACAAGTAAAACATTCGCTTTATGGCTTGCTGAATTCAGACTTATGGGTTCCTTCACTATGGCTTCCTCCCCTCCTTGAGCAATTTAAACTACATGAAGAAGTCGCCATTCTACAACCCCATATTTTAGATTATAAAAAACAATCTTATTTTGAATATGCTGGTGCAGCAGGGGGGTACATCGATCAGTACGGATTTCCGTTTTGCAGAGGAAGAATTCTTCAAAGGGTAGAACAAGACACGGGTCAATACGACCAAACGCGTGCTGTTTTTTGGGCCAGTGGTGCCTGCTTTTTGATTCGCAGCGAGGTGTTTTGGAAGCTGGGCGGCTTTGATTCTGTCTTTTTTGCTCATCAAGAAGAAATTGATTTGTGTTGGCGCGCGTACAATAACGGCTATAAAGCACAATCTGTTGGAAGCTCGAAAGTTTACCATATCGGAGGGGCTACACTGGCTCCATCGGTTCAAAAAGTGTATTTAAATCACAGAAACTCGTTGTACATGCTTGCCAAAAACCTTCCAAAGCACAAACGACTTTCTATTCTCTTCACCAGACTCCTTCTCGATGGATTCATAGGATTGAGCTATCTTTTTCAATTAAAGTTTTTACACCTCTGGGCAATAATCCGCGCTCATTTTGCGTTTTATCAATCATTCAAAAGCATGGTAAATAAAAGTAATTGTCAGCCCCAAAAGACAGATTACTTCTTCACCGTTTCTATTTTGCTAAATTATTTTTTGCGGAGAAGATTATATTTTAGCGATTTGGATAAAAAATTTAAATAAATTCATTTAATTTGTAAATATTAAAAACTTAATCAAATTCACTATGAAAAAAGCAGTCGCTTTACTGGTATCGGGAGTATTATTAGCTTCTTGTGTATCACAAAAAAAATTCACAGAACTAGAAGAATTACAACAAAACACTAAAAACCTTTTGGACTCTACTTCGGTTCAGTTGAACTCGTGTAACGAAGAAAAAGAAGCAGCTCTTGCTCAACTCGCTACTCTAACAGAACAAAATAGATTCTTAACAGTAAATAACCAAGATTTAATTAACAACATTGGAAATCTTACCACTCTTTCAAAAAAAGGTGCAGACAACTTAGAGCGTTCTCTTGAAAGCATGAAGGAAAAAGACATTCGAATCCAACGTATGCAAGATGCCGTAACAAAAAAGGATTCTGTAACCCTTGCTTTAGTTACCAGCTTAAAAGGTGTGTTAGGAAATATGAGTGATGACGACATTGAAATCAATGTAGAAAAAGGGGTCGTCTATGTTTCTATTTCAGACAAGCTTTTATTTAGAAGCGGAAGCTACACGGTAACAAGCCGTGCTAAAGAAGTCCTTGGAAAAGTTGCTAAGGTAGTAAATGACAAGCCAGAACTCGAGTTTATGGTGGAAGGTCATACCGATAATGTGCCGATTAAAAAAGACGGAATTCAGGACAATTGGGATCTTTCTGTGATGCGTGCTACTGCTGTAGTTCGAATCTTGGAAAATGACTTCGATGTAGCGCCTTCCCGTATGACTGCTGCGGGTCGTAGTTATTACCTCCCTGTTGCGGACAACGATACGGCTGCCAACCGTGCAAAAAACAGAAGAACACGCATCGTCGTACTTCCAAAATTGGATCAGTTTTACGATCTAATTGATAAAGGAATGTCAGCTGCAAAATAATTCTGCATTTACACAAATTTTAAAAGGGTTACCAGCGGTAGCCCTTTTTTATTTTACATTCATTTAAAATACCTTTCAAAAGAAAAAAGTAGCCCTGAAACCGTATTTTTATAGCATGGGAATTCAACACAACATAACGGAATTAAAATCGAGCCTTCCACCAGAAGTATCACTCGTTGCAGTATCTAAGACCAAACCGGTAAGTGACCTTCTAGAAGCTTATGAAGCAGGGCAACGCATCTTTGGTGAAAATAAAATTCAAGAAATGGTTTCCAAATGGGAACAACTGCCCAAAGATATTCAATGGCATATGATCGGCCATGTGCAAACCAATAAAGTGAAATATATGGCTCCTTTTGTTCATACCATTCACGCTGTAGATCGTATTAAGCTTTTGAAAGAAATTCAAAAACAAGCGGAAAAAAACGAACGAATTATCAATTGTCTCATCCAAATTCGAATTGCCGAAGAAGATACCAAGTTTGGTTTGGCAGCGTCTGAATTGGATGCAATGTTAGAAGCCTCTGCTTCGTGTAGCCATGTTAAAATTAAAGGGTTGATGGGTATGGCAACTTTTACTTCGGATACAGATCAAATCCAAACAGAATTTCAAAAACTTGCGCAGCTTTATCAAAAAAACTCTGAATTTGAAGTTCTATCTATGGGAATGAGTGGGGATTACCCGATTGCAATTGAAGCGGGTTCCAACATGATCCGGGTGGGAAGTAAGCTCTTCGGAGAACGGAATTACTAAGTATGTACGCTATACTGGATATCGAAACTACGGGAGGAAATTACGATGAAGAGGGTATTACTGAAATCGCAATTTATCGCTATGATGGAGAGCAAGTTACGGATCAATTTAGCAGCCTAGTTAACCCTCAAATAATCATCCAACCCTTTGTTGTAAAACTGACTGGGATCAATGAAAACATGCTGAAAAATGCGCCCAAATTCTATGAAGTAGCCAAACGTATTGTCCAAATCACAGAGGACTGTGTACTGGTGGCGCATAATGCAGCATTTGATTATCGGATTCTACAAACCGAGTTTCGACGCTTGGGCTTTCCGTTTGATCGCAAAACCCTGTGTACCGTAAATCTTTCCCAAGTCTTGTTGCCAGAACAGCCTTCGTTTAGTCTGGGTAAATTGGTTCGCAATTTAGGAATTCCTTTTGCAGATCAACACCGGGCACATGGTGATGCAAAAGTCACTTTAAAGCTTTTTGAGCTACTTTTAGAAAAAGATACCCAAAAACAAATTGTCAAGGAAAACATTCAACATTTAAATCCCAACAAAGCCCCAGCACAATATCTAAAAATCATCGATAAATTGCCCTCAGAAATGGGGGTGTATTACATCCACAACAAGGCCAATGAAATTGTTTACATCGGGAAAAGCAACAACATCAAAAAGCGGGTTTTAAGCCATTTGACAGGAAAACAGAAAAAAGCGCTAGCGATTCAAAAAGAGGTGACCCAGGTCACGTATTCCCTCACTGGAGGAGAACTGGTCACCCTATTGAAAGAACAAAACGAAATCAAAATCAATGCCCCTGTATACAATCGCGCAATGAAGTTTCGTATTTTTCCTATGGGTGTCCGTATTGATTCTTCAGGGTCATACCCAAAACTCATCGTGGAACAAATCCAAAAAGACCAAGACTATCTCAGTGTTTACAAAAATAAAAAAGCAGCAAAGGCTGCCGTTTTCAGGTGGATGGATCATTTTGGGATCTGCATGCAAAAAACCAGTTTGATGAGCGCAGAGAGAGCTTGTTTTAATTATACTCTTAAAAAGTGTGACGGCGCTTGTGTGGGTGAGGAAAGCTCCAAGGCCTATGCTCACAAAATAGCTGCTTTAATCGCTTCATTTTCCTACCCGCACTCCGATTTTCTGATTTTGGAAAAAGGGAGAAAAAACGGTGAATCTGCATTTGTTTATATAAGTGAAACCCAATTTCGAGGATATGGTTACTTTGAATTGAATCATCAGATCAAAACAAAAAAACAGATTGAATCACGTTTGATTGCCATACAAGACAACCCAGACACGCAAAAATTAATTCACAGCTTTTTAACTCGGAAAAAATATATTAAGTTAATACCTTTACCAAACGAAAATCTAAAAACATCCTAAATCGCAAAGCAATCCAGTTTTGAGAAACGCCCAATGAAAAAGTGGCAACATCGTTTACACAGCATTATCTATAAAGCAGATACCCCTGCGGGAAAATTATTTGATGTACTACTTTTGGTCACGATCTTGCTCAGTGTATTATTTGTTGCCCTAGAGAGTGTCACGTACATCGATGCTAACTTTGGGGTCTTTTTGAATACTGCAGAGTGGGTGGTTACAATATTGTTTACCCTAGAATATATCATGAGAATAATCTGTGTTCAGCGACCGTGGAACTACATCCGTAGTTTTTATGGTATTGTAGATTTAATTTCCATACTCCCGAAATATATTTCTTTGCTAATTGTAGGAACTCAAAGTCTGGTTGCTTTAAAAGCCTTGCGATTATTGCGTGTCTTTCGGATTCTTAAACTTACGCACTACATTGGAGAATCTAATAATTTACTAAAGGCCTTACGAGCCAGTAGTGCCAAAATCCTAGTCTTTATTTTTGGAGTTGTAATACTGTGTATAATTTTTGGCACATTGATGTATTTAATAGAAAGTGATTCTAGTGGATTTACCAGTATTCCCAGGAGCATTTATTGGTGTATCGTTACCCTGACCACCGTGGGTTATGGTGATATTGCACCACAAACGCCTTTAGGTCAATTTTTGGCTTCCCTTATCATGATTTTAGGATATGGTATTATCGCTGTACCTACGGGAATTGTTACCGCCGAAATGACCAAAAAATCTACAGTGGACACCAATACGCAAGTATGTCCCTACTGTATGCAAACCGAACATAAAGAAAATTCAATTCATTGCCACCAATGTGGAAAACCCTTAAACGATGTCGAATAAAACACTTATCTATATTGCTGGCCCTACGAGTGTCGGGAAAACAGAACTTAGCATAAACCTCGCTAAAAAATTTAACACTGAAATTATTTCGTGTGACTCGCGCCAATTCTACAAAGAAATGCAAATTGGTACTGCGGTACCTACAACTGCAGAACTTTCCGAAGTACCCCACCATTTTATTCAACACAAATCCGTTGAAGATATTTATACGGTTGGAGATTTTGAGAAAGAAGCCATTGAAAAACTAGAAGAGCTCTTTAAAACCCAAGATACCCTCATAATGGCGGGAGGCTCAGGAATGTATGCCGATGCCATAATGTTTGGTATGGATGAATTTCCAGAAGTCCCTGCAGAGGCTCGAAAGCAAATTAATCTATTTTACCAAACCCATGGATTAAAAGCATTACAACGACTTTTGTTGGAAAAAGATCCCAAGTATTACAGCAGAGTCGATATAAACAATCCCATCCGTCTGTTGCGTGCATTAGAAGTTTGTATTGCCTCAGACCAGCCCTATTCCTCATTTTTAGGAAAATCGAGACCCGAACGGAATTTTGTTTCAAAAATGATCGTACTCCACAGTCCTAGAACTGTTCTTTATAAAAAAATAAACTCCCGCGTAGATGCTATGATGGCTTCAGGTCTAGAAGCAGAGGCGAAAGATCTCCTTCCGTACAGAGATTTAGCTCCCTTAAAAACAGTAGGCTACAAAGAGCTGTTTCCCTATTTCGACGGCAAAACAAGCCTAGAAGAGGCAGTCAATGAAATCAAAAAGAACAGTAGACGTTACGCCAAAAGACAAATTACCTGGTTTAAAAAGTACGACAATGCACTTTGTTTTCCTTCAAATACACCAATACAAGAAGTAGTTGAACTATTAACAGAAGAATAATGTTTTAATCATATTGTTTTACCCCAAGATTCCTCCCATGGCACGCATCCCATTTTTCCTACTAGTACTCTTTGTAATTTACTCTTGTTCAAAAGCGGAAACCACTGTAACGCCAGACGCTACTTCGCCCCCTGATGAAATGCAAACCGAAGAGGTCTCTTCCTATTTGGTAACTGCAGAACCCGCTGTCTCCCATACAGCCGCTCTCTTGACATCTATTTTAGATTTAGTTGCTACCGATGAAGACTTCAATCTTCAAGAAATCATTAGACATAAGATCATTTACAATACATTAGATTCTGAAAACAATCCCATTGAAGCCTCAGGGGTTCTATTTTTACCCACTGAAAACACTGAATTAAGAGGTATTGTTTCGTTACAGCACAGTACCTTACAATCCGATGCAATGGCACCCTCCAATAGTAGCATAGGGATAAATGAATATACTGTAGCTGCCTTTTTTGCTGCAATTGGATATTTGACGGTACTTTCTGACCATATCGGCTATGGAACTACACGAGAATCAAGACATGCATACGAAGTCAAAAGCGCCTATACTACCGTTCCCTATGACTTACTCCTGGCAAGCAAAGACTTTTTGAATGAAAATGAGATTGACCTTCCTGAGTCACTGTATCTTGTCGGCTATTCCAACGGAGCTTTTGCTTCCCTCGCATTACACCAATACATAGAAAGTCAAAATGACTTTCAGGTTACGACAACATTTGCGGGCGCGGGTGCCTATGATAAAAATCGTTTTGCTAAAGATTTATTATCTCAAGATCAAGACTTGAACTTCATGGGGACCTATTTGTGGGTTTTAGATGTGTACAATTCCATTTATCCCAGTTTAAATCGCAGCTGGGATACCTATCTCCAAGAACCCTATGCAACACGACTAGCGGCTCTTGGTGAAATTCGCGCTGCAGTCCCAGATTCGATCCTTGACCTCAATCCGCAAAGACTTTTTCAACCCTCTTTTGTAGAGGGCGTTCTCAATGACAGTGATCAAGCGTTAATCAGTATCCTAGATCACAATAGTGTCTTGGATTGGAGCCCTGTAGCTCCAATCACTTTTTATCATGGAACTGAAGATGATTTTGTATTTCCATTGAATACGGAAAATGCCCTTGAAAGTTTAACTCAGAACGGTGCTGATGTCACCTATATCCCCTTAGAAGGCAAAGGACACAGTACAGCAGCCCTCCCCTTTTTTCTTTCTGTACTTAAAGAATTATAGTAAATTTTATTTATCTACCATTCGTTACACGAAATAATTTAAAAGAAATCATTTCCAACCTTTAGTTACATTCTATGTGGATTTGTTCGATTCCAAAAGAATAAATCAAGAGTTCATTTCTACTTTTATACCACTAAATATAAAAAAATGAATAGCCCCATTATCAAATTTATTCTCGTAAGTCTTTTACTTTTTTCTTGTCAAACTCCTGAACTGGAAAGCATTGATTCTCTAACTACATCAGAAGAAAAATTAATCAACTCTCAAAACTCTATCTGAAAGGCTTTTCTGAGGGAGGAATCGCAACCCTTGGAGTACAGCAATTTTTAGAAGAACAAACAACAATAAATGTTACCAAAACGATAGTGGGTAACGGTGCCTTTGCAAAAGTAATATGGGCAAAACAACTTCTTTCCGGTCCTCAAAACCCTGAAAAAATCCGATATTTTACTCGTATGGTTCACAGTTACAATATAATTTATCCAGAACTTGACCGACCCTGGAATTATTATTTTAATGATGCCTTTATGGATTTAGAGTCCAATATTGACCATGTCATGGAACTTCCTCAAATGGTAGATCATCCTGAAGCTCTTTTTACCCCGTTGTTTATTAAGGGTATTTTAGATGAAAGCGATACTATCTTTCTAAGGGTACTGATGGAAAATCAAATTGAGGGATGGCCTGCCCAGGCTTCCATCTATTTTTTCAGAGCCTCGGAAGATAAAATATGGAACTCCACGCAAACCCATCTTGCGGCACAAGCCATTGAAAATAAGGGAGGAACTGTAAAACAAAAGGTCTTTATCGGAGAAGACCACAAAAGTATGATAGGACCGTTTGAGGAGCAAGTTTTAAAACAGGTCTATTACGAGTAGGCCTTCTTGAGATACTCCTCTATATTGGTTTGGATTCGTTCTGAAATGGCATCCGAAAAGGCTTTGACAAAAGTTTCTCCAGTAATATTTTCATACAATTCAATATAGCGATCAGAGATCGATTGTATGCGGTCCTCCTTCATCTCGGGAAGTGATTGTCCATCCAAACCTTGAAATCCTTCACTGATAAGCCACTGTCTGACAAACTCTTTAGAAAGTTGTTTTTG
>DBBQ01000057.1:0-2830 GCA_002292265.1 Flavobacteriaceae bacterium UBA980
TAAAGAAGTTGTCCGTTAAAATCATTTCTCCTGGTTGATTAATTTGAACTTCACAATCCTCTGCATAGGGAGAAAGGGCAAGTGTACCTGCCGGGATGACTTCGTTTGCAACCGAAATATCAGAAAAAAGGGGATTCAGGATCATGCATTGCTGTTGCAAGTTTTTCAGTTTGAGTTTCATCGGTTTAGGGAATGTAAACTTTCTTATCCTAAAGTGTTTGCACTCGGCTAGTACCTGAACTTGAGAGTTATTAGTGGAAGTAATTTCGGGTTCGAAATCGTTGAAATTAATACACCTTAACGACTCTTCGATATGGAGTTTTCTGGTAAATCCAGTCTTATCTTTCCTGCCCCAATCATAAACTCGATATGTTGTGTCCGAATTTTGTTGAATTTCTAAGATGAGATTACCCCCATCAATTGCATGTATCGATCCGCTATTAACCAATATGGAGTCCCCTGCAGATGAGTTAATACGATGGCAGACTGCTTCTAACTTATTCTCCTTGAGAGCTTTAATGAATTTCTTCTTTGTTGTTCCAAATTTAAGACCGACAAATAGTCCAGCCTCGGCTGTTGTATGAGCAACATACCAATTTTCAGTTTTCGGCTCACCAGAAATTAAACCAGCAACAGATTTCGGAGGATGAACCTGTAAACTGAGGCGTTCATTACAATCTAACCATTTAACCAAAACTGGGAATTTGTCGTCTACATTCCAACCAGGTCCCATGATATAATGGGGCTGTCCCTTGAGCAATGCCCGTAATGTAATGGATTCACCTTCAGAATGAGTAAGTACAGACTGGCAATCATCTCTATCGACGATTTCCCAAGATTCTCCGATATTTTGCTTAGCTGGAATATTTCTTCCTAAAATAGTCTGAAATGCGCGTCCTCCCCATATTCGTTCGAAATAATGAGGTTCAAACTTGAAAATTTTGTGCATTACAGTTTCAATACCTTAATGTGTGGTGAAATTCAGATGTGGTGATTTATACGCCCAAAATATAATAGTGGCAAACGTATCTGCTAAAAACAAAAAAGGAAGTGGTCTGTCAGATTTGTCACCGGTTCAAAGAAAGGGCTGGGGGGTTTTCTTAGCCATTTTATCTCTATTGAGCTTGATATCTTTTATAGATTATAATCCATTGAACTATCATAATTTCCCTCCTGACGGTCCCGCTCCCATCTTGGGTCAAGCCGGTTTGTTAATTGCTCGATATGTTTTTGCAATTTTTGGGATATCCGCGTGGTTATTACCTTGGTCACTAGGGGTTTCCTCTTGGCTTTGTTTGAAACCAAGTACGAAGCAACAAAAATTTCAAAAATTATTCCCTCTTCCTTTTGTTATTATTTCAATTTGCCTAATAGCTAACCTTCGAGACTTTTCATCAATTGAAGATTCTGGTTTACCGCTTTTCGATCAGTCAATTTTGGAGCATGGAGCTGGTGGTGTCCTAGGTTCATGGATGTATTCTGGTATTCCACTACTCGAGGAATCTACGCAACAAAGTGGCGGGTTATTAAAGGTTTGGATAGGTGGTGTAGGAACTTGGCTATTAGCCATTTTTATGATGATTTTCTCATTGGCTTTTCACTTTTCTATCGGTGCGGAAAAAGTACAAAACTCTGTGGTCTTCTTGTTTGGTCTTTTCTCATCCCTGAAAAGAAACGGAGAAAAAACAATCGAAGATAAAGTTAACTCTACAGTTCCTGAAAAAGATAAAAATACTGAAGAATCCACATCCATTTGGAAAAAAATATTTTCTTATAAAAAAGACAGAGGCGAAGATGCCTTGTTTGGTGATATCTCTCGTCAGAGTACTGAATTTAAAGAGCCCCTTCAGTCATCCACAGGTTCTTCGCATCTTAAAAAACTTAAATCTCCCAAAATTGATAAAGTAGAACTTAAAGAAGAAAATGCAGAACCCCTAACAAATTTAGAAGAGCCACCTGCTTCACCTTCAAAGAAAAAAGAATTGGATGTGGGCAAAGCTAAGGAATCAGTTCTTTTGGACGACGGCTTCAAAGTGGTAAGAGCGGAAAAAACAGAAAAATCTACAGACTTATTTCCTGAGCGGAGGGGAGATTATAAATTCCCTACTCTTGAATTGTTAATGGAACCTCCTGAAATTTCTTCTGGTGGAGATGAAGATCATATGATCAAAGCGAAGAGATTAAAGGAGACTTTGCATGAGTTTAAGATCGATGTTGAAATTGGAGAAGTTCATACAGGGCCCGTTATTACCCGTTATGATATTCATCCAGCGGCCGGTGTCAGGGTGGAAAAAATTGCCAATTTAGACAAAAATTTGGCAATGGCTCTAATGGCGGACGGAGTGCGCATACTTGCTCCCGTTCCTGGCAAAGGATGTGTCGGCGTGGAAGTACCTAATGATATATCGGCACCTGTTTGCCTCAAAGAAATCTTGCAATCAAAAGCTTGGGCTGATGCAAATGCTGAAATCCCTATTGTTTTGGGTAAAGAAGCTAGTGGGAGGCCTCTGGTTGCGGATCTAACCAAGATGCCTCATTTGTTGGTTGCAGGGTCTACGGGATCTGGGAAAACGGTCTGTATAAACGCGATCATTGCTTCTTTATGTTATCATTCAAGTCCAGAAGATGTAAGATTCATTATGGTGGATCCAAAAATTGTGGAAATGAAAGTCTACAATGATTTACCTCACATGCTTATTCCGGTGGTCACAGAACCTAAGAAGGTTCCTGGTGCTTTAAAATGGTTATTGGCTGAAATGGAGCGCCGTTATCAAATCTTCTCAAAAGTAGGAGTTCGTAATATTGCAGGTTTCAACGCTAAAATCCTAAA
>DBBQ01000057.1:2937-3488 GCA_002292265.1 Flavobacteriaceae bacterium UBA980
CCTGAAAATAAATTGCCTTACATTGTCTGTATTATTGATGAATTGGCTGATTTAATGATGGTGGCACAAGCAGATGTTGAAACAGGAATCGCTCGTCTTGCCCAATTGGCTCGAGCAGCAGGTATACACCTTATCATTGCTACACAAAGGCCGTCAGTAAATGTTATCACTGGGGTGATTAAGGCGAACTTGCCTAGTAGAATATCATTTCGAGTTGCATCCTACCGTGATAGCCAGACAATTTTGGATGGAAAGGGTGCTGAGTCTTTGATCGGTAAAGGAGATATGCTTTTTATACCCCCGGGTAGTGCGAGTTTTATGAGGGCACAGGGAGCTTTTGTTAGCGATGAAGAAATAAACGGGATTGTAGACTACTTAAAAGTCAATGGCCCTCCGCAAATCATTGAAGAAGTTAGGGAGCAGATTGATTCTGCTGGAGAAGACGATGTCTTAGGTGCTGGAGATGGGGAATCTGACGATGACCCAATGTTAAAAAAAGCTGTGGAAATTATTCGCACAACCAAGCGAGCATCGACTTCAAACCTTCAGCG
>DBBQ01000042.1 GCA_002292265.1 Flavobacteriaceae bacterium UBA980
AATATCATAGGAAGTAAAAAGGGTGTCTTTATTCAAAAAGGGAAGTTCCACTCGATCCATACTTCTGATTCCTACTTGTACCAGGTTTGTAGTAAAGGAAGCTTCATGAAGTGCGCACGCATGATTGTGTGTCGAACCCTGGTAGGTGGGTCTTAAGTCAGAGTGTGCATCCAACTGCAAGACGGTAAGTGCATCGTATTTACTTTTAAAAGCACGTATCGCCCCGATGCTCACCGAATGCTCACCGCCTAAAATGGTTACAAATTTTTCTTGGTTTAAGTGTTTCTCAACAGCTGCTTCTACTTGTTTGGCAACCGCTTCTGGGCTTGATTTTTCTTTAATTTCTGGGGCGAGATAAATTCCGTTTAAATACACTTCAGAATCTGTTTCTATGTCATACAGCTCCATGTTTTCAGCTGCAGAAAGAATGGCGTTAGGTCCCAAGTCTGCGCCTTTTCCATAGGTGCTGGTCCCATCATAGGGGATAGGGAGAAGCACTACTTTACTGCTTTCATACTGTGTGTTTTCTGTGGGAATTCCCCCAAAAGTTTTGTGGTCACTCATAACCCAATAGTTTCATGAAATTATCTGCACTTTGTTGTTCAGCAAAAATGTTCGTTTCCAATTCACCTGTTTCCGTTTTATGAATCAAAATGTGTTTTGGCTGTGGTATTAAGCAGTGTTGTAAACCTCCAAAACCACCCAACGATTCTTGATAGGCGCCTGTATTAAAAAAACCAATGTACAAGGGTTTCTTTTGAGGGAAAACCGGGAGATAAATGGCATTTACATGCTGCTCATTGTTGTAGTAGTCATCACTATCACAGGTGAGCCCACCCAAAAGTACACGCTCATAGGGTTGGTTCCAGTGATTAATAGGCAACATCATAAATCGCTTGTTAATAGCCCACGAATCTGGAAGTGTTGTGATGAATGAGGAATTTATCATGTTCCATTTTTCTCTATCGTTCTGCTGTTTTTGGTACAATACTTCGTAAAATATTGCCCCCGATTCCCCTACTGTATAGGATCCGAATTCGGTAAAGATATTGGGTACTGGAACCCCCCCTTCCTTACAAACCGTCTGAATCAAATTAATGATTTCAAAAATCATGTATTCGTAATCAAAGTCAAAGCCCAAAGAATCTTTCGTGGGAAAACCACCGCCAATATTTAAGTCCGTAAGGGAGTGACAGTTCTTCTTTAGCTCCACATAGACATTCAAGCACTTTTGGAGTTCATTCCAATAGTATGAGTTGTCTTTGATGCCAGTGTTGATGAAAAAATGAAGCATTTTAAGCTCCAACTTTGGGTTTGTCTTTATTTCTCTTTTATAAAAAGGGACTATATTTTTGTAGCCTATCCCTAGACGACTGGTATAAAATTCAAACTTCGGCTCTTCCTCCGATGCAATACGGATTCCAATTTGAAACGGCCGATTGATCTGCCCATCCAACAATTGAATTTCATCGTAATTGTCAATAATGGGAATGCAGTTGTAATCGCCTGAGTTGATTAATTCAGCAATGTTTTCAATGTATTGATCGCGTTTAAATCCATTGCAAATGACAAAGGTATTTTGAGTGATTTTACCTTGGGCTTTTAGCTTTTTGACAATCTCAATATCAAAAGCGGAAGACGTTTCTATATGAATATCGTTTTTTAAAGCTTCATCTAAAATGTGACTGAAATGTGCACTTTTAGTACAATAACAATAATTGTAAGCCCCTTCATAATTTAACGCAGAGATTGTTTTTTGAAACAATGCCTTGGCGTGTTTTATTTTTTCGGAGATCTTTGGAAGGTAAGTTACCTTTAGCGGCGTTCCGTGTTCTGTGAGTAACGATTCTATATCCACTCCTTCCCAGACAATGGAATGGTTTTGATTTAATTTAAATTCTGGTTGTGGAAAATCAAAAGATTGTTCTATAAAATCTAAATATTTATTTTTCATTAGCGGTTTATTCGTCAGGGGCTATTTCTGGAATTTCTTCCTCATTGTCCTCTGAACTTTTTAGAAAACTTAGCTCGATCCCTCGTATTGTTTTTATAGGAATAAGCAGAAGGGCTTCCTCGGTTTTATAAATGACACCCTCTACTATACTGCCTTGATATGGAAAAGTAGTTCGCTCCAATTCTCCCTCAGAAAAAGCACTGTAAATTGATTCTTTTGTCGAAGAATCAAATTTTGAAAAACTCCTAATGACACGATTCACAATCAACATTTTAAGCTGCAAATATCAAATATTGTAGTTATAAATATTTGTTTAATGGTATAATTAAGTAATTTTAGCTAAAAATTTATTAAATAATAAAAATAAACACTGAATATGGATGCTACTGATAAGAAAATCCTTGAAATCCTCCAAGTAAACGCCATGATTACAGCAAAGGAAATGGCACAAAAACTGTCCCTAACGACCACCCCTATCTATGAACGGATTAAAAAACTCCAGAAGTCTGGTATAATAAAGCAATATGTGGCTTTATTGGATGCAAATTTGGTTGGAAAAAGCATCCTTGTCTTTATGAATATAACCATCAAAGATCATCATTCTGACAAACGAAATGAGTTTGTAAAAGAAATCAAACGCTTGGATTCTGTCATTGAATTTTATCATACTTCGGGGAGTTTTGATTTTCTTGCCAAGGTTCGCTTCTCAGACATTAAAACCTTTCGTGATTTCTTGGTCAACGATGTTGCATCCATTTACAACATTAGTGATATTGAAAGTCAAATTGTGCTAGAAGAAATAAAATATTCTACTAAAATTATCCTCTAAAACTGAACTAATTCC
>DBBQ01000023.1:0-2711 GCA_002292265.1 Flavobacteriaceae bacterium UBA980
TGTTGTTTGGGGGAAGTTTGTAACATGGTTGGGATTTAGTGCTCTTATGAGGTCTTATGGGTGTGCCGCTATCCCATGCCCCCAGTGCTAAGGGACAAGCGGCACATATAACTTTCCTATTTTCAATTCTCCACCAAAACATATACCTTGCAGTAACTATTGAGATTTTGTAAATGATCCTAATGGTTATTATTCTTTAACAAGACTTGTGTGCAAATAGTGTGCAAGTGAGGAAACAAAAAAGGGACCACATTGCTGTTATCCCTTGTTATAATTGTGACCTCGGCAGGATTCAAACCTGCAACCTCTTGAGCCGTAAATAAGTATAAAAATACCTAACTAATTGATTACTAATATAATTATCAATAATAACAATACTTTACAGAGGTAAGAGTTTATAATACTTCGCAAATAACCGTTACCCTAATCGTTACCCTGTTTAAAAAAATGTTTATATTTGGGGTATGGGTGTTGGCTTATACTTGAAAGGTGTAAATAAGGATGGAAGAAGTCCAATATTCCTTTTGGCTAAAAAGGGAGTTAAGCAATTCAAGAAATCCGTACAGATAAAAGTTAAACCATCCGACTGGAATCCACGAAACAACCAAGTAAAAGGAACAGCTTTAGATTCTATTATAGTTAATCGTAAACTAACAGAGATTACTAATAATATGAACTTGGCTTGGAGTTTATTTGAGAGTGGTAGTTACACTTGGGATGAACTTTGCGTAAAGTTGGGTGGAGGTAATGCAGCAGCCAATGAAAACCTACAAGGATTTTTAGAAACAGTACTCAAAGCTAAATACGATAATAGAAACTCTTACAAAACTTACGAGGGTGTAGTTCAAGCAGTATACAAGGAAGCAGGAACTGACAAAATACTATTAGCAGACCTAACCAATGAATTTATAGATAAATGCGTACAGGGTTGGAAAAAGAGACTTTCAAATTCATCCGTAAGAACATACCTTACTCATTTAGGTAAGATAAAGAACCTTGCATATCAGAAAGGACTAATAAGCGAACCATTTATAAGACGTGATGAATGGAAAGTAAAAAGAGGTAGTAGTATCAAAATAGTTGAAACAGTAAAGACAGAGGACTTTATAGAAGCTATACCTAAAGCAAATGATATATACGATATACAGGCACTATTCTTTTACTTATTGATGTTCTGCTTAAGGGGATTATATCAAGCTGATTTAGTTACAATGCACAAGTACGCTAATAACCTTTCTATTGATGGAGGTAAAGGAGGGGGGTTTGAAGGTAAAAGGTTTTACATCAAGCACGAAAGAAGTAAGTCAGGAGAGTTAATGGAGATTAAGATTAATATTTATCCTACTCACAACCTTATAGCGATTCTTGCTTTACTGGTAGAAAGAACTCACAAGCAAAAGATAAATAAACGTACAGGTAAACCATTTATAAAGGGTAACTACGATGTAACACCTAAAGCAGGTGGTGGTTGGATATTTGACTACGACCTGAACGACACAACTGTCCACAAGAACGTATGGGATGTATACCAAAAAAGAATAAAGAAACTATTAGGCAAGCCATTTAAAACTGCTCGTAAGACCTTTGAATCCTACGCACTTAAATTAGCTATATCGCAGGATATAAGATATAAACTACTTGGACACGCTAATCCAACTATTAAAGCACACTATCAGGATTGGGAATGGGATGAACTAAAACAGCAAGTAGATGAAGCACACGAATTGGTTCTAAAAGAATATAGGGTAGAAAATATCTACAAAGCTATCCACAGAAGAGGTAAGGAGTTAGGTCTTTAAGAAGATTTTATTCCAGATTATAGAAAATAATAAGGCATACCCTTTGAGAGAGTAACTTATTAATTTAGATACAGACTTGAATTTGTTTTGTTTTCTAATTAGATTCATACTTATATAACTACAAATAAGTATAATTATTGTGATATGTTATAATAATGGAAAGCTGTTTCCTAAAAAATAACCTAATACCAAACCAAGCACTAACATTATTAGTCCTTTAGCATTAAAAAACCATCCAAATTTTTCCTCCCAAGAATCGGGAACAAAATTTCCATCTGCATCTTCTGCTTTACCTGTTCTTGTTAAATATCCTGCATAAAAATAAACGCCTGAAACAAGTATAACAATAAAGATTAGTGTTACAATAAATTCATTCATATTATTCTTTTCCAGTAAGTTACGAATTTTTTTTTAATCTTTGTCAATTAATATTGCCATATACCTAAATCCAAAAAAAACAGCAAGTATAACAGCCAAAGGAATCCAAAATCCAAATTCCTCTCCGATAGGAAAAGCGCTCCATTCTGCCTTATCTAAATCACTTCCTATTATATTTAAATCATCCTGAACAAATAATAAGGTGTTTTTCATTTGTTTTTAGTTTGCTATAATATACTAAATCTATCGCAAAGTTTTAGTGAATCCTCAATAATGCAAACACCTTGTGTTTAAGATTTTAAAGTATGCTTGTTGTTTTATAATTTTTTATAACGAATTAATAGTAAATACAGGATATAAAGTTTATAACGTTAAAAAATAGTAATTTAATACTTTAACATTATAAAGTTTTAATAAAATGTTTATATATTAGCAGGAAAGAACTATAAGTATGAAACCTGCAAAGTACGAAAGAGTAAGCACTAAAGAACAGAGTACTGCTCGGCAAAGATTAAGTAAATTAGAGGATGGAAC
>DBBQ01000023.1:2767-42605 GCA_002292265.1 Flavobacteriaceae bacterium UBA980
ATGGCTCAAAGAGGCGATATAGATACTCTATTAGTGCACTCTATAGATAGACTGGGTAGAAACACCGTAGATATCCTTAATACTGTGCAGGAGTTTACTGATATGGGAGTAAATGTAAAGTCACATACAGAGGGTTTAGAAACCCTAATAGATGGTAAGGAGAATCCTACTACTAAAATGATATTATCTATAATGGCTACCCTTGCAGAGTGGGAACTTAAAAATGCCAAAGAACGTCAGGCAGAAGGTATAGAAAGGGCAAGAAAGAACGGTAGGTATAAGGGTAATGGAGGCAATAAACCTGTTGAGACAGTAGAACAGTTCTTCTCTAAAGCTAAAGTTCAAAAGTGCCTAAAAGAACTTAAAAATGGCGAATCTATTAATCGTGCTTCAAAGATATCAGGAGTGTCCTATCCTACTGCTCAAAAGGTATATAATTTAGCTATTACAGAGGGGATGCTGTAACCCCACTCCATTACAGAGCAGGGAAACAACAGAGGGCTTAATCAATTTTTAGCTCGATAGTATTTTAATTCGCCTACTAGTTCAATGTTTCTTTGTATTAGAGCCTTCATCGATTTCTTTTGATTCTCTATATGATATTGAAGGTGTGCTATTTTTTCTTGTTTAGAATCTCTTTTTAACATTACGATGCAATTTTAGTGTGGTCAAATTTTAAATCACTCCCATCAATCCATTTTTGGTTATACCCAATGAGTTCTATACCATCTATTTCAAGAGATAAAATTTCTTCTTCCTCAAATCCATCTGTAATTTGAAGGCAAAACTTTTTTGCCCAATCACATCTTGTTTTGTCATCTCCTTCAAGAAACTCTTTGTACAATTCAGGATTAAAAAATGAAAATCTCTCGTAATAATGCCCCCAAGTTTTAAATTGAATGTTCTGAAAGCCCATTGCCTTCATTTCTTTACGTGTTGTTCTGATGTCTTTTTTACGTGTGTTCATACTGTTGTTTTTTAATTGCAGCTTCATTGCTACAGCACAAACATCTAAAGAAATTTTAATGAAGTGCTTTAGAGTTAGTAGGTATAAAGTGCACTATAAAGAGTTTAGCACTCTTAAAATAATATAGTCAATTTGTTCTGATGACTTAGGTTTATTAGGGTAATAACTATATCTCGTTTGTGCAACGTTTTTTATTTTAAAGAAGCGTTCTATTTTAGAATCAATTTTATTTTCCAAACCTCCAAGAATTATTTTGTCCTCAACGAGTGAATCAATAAGGTAGATACAATGGTTTTTAGCTTTTAACCACTCAAAGGTTTCTTCCCCCTCAAATGTCTCTAAACCCGAAAAAATATACATCCATTTATCTTGGATATACTGTTTAATGTATCCCTCTTTCTCTAGTTCAATTCCAAGTGCTTTAATAAAATCGTAATAGTCGTCATTAAATCTTTCTCCTTTTTCAAAGGTTGGTATGTAGTCCATACCTCTAAAGTAAAAAAACTTTTCAACGTAAATTACTGCTGTAAATCAATAAGTTAACTCATTTTTAGCCCCCAGATTGTTTATATCTCCGCTATTTGGGGTTAACACTTTAGGTACAATCTTATTGTATATATGACAGAGCGTTAACGTAGCGTGATGTTTTCCTGAACGAAAGTTCAAAACCGTACAGGCTGTGAGTGGGTAAGCAGACACAATTTTGACTCGGTGGAGAGTGTGTTTAGTGTAGTACAAGGGAGTGCAACGATTATATGGTGGAACAGGACAGCCACTTTAAAGTTGTCTATTGACGAATAGAGTTTTGCAGAGCTGACGGTTAGACGAAGCAGAATCATTCCTTAATGGCGAGTAACATCGCTTTTAAGGGAGAAGTATATTCAAGCATCAGGTTACCAAAGCAGTTATCATATCCTACTAAATAATATTTAATAACTAATAAATAATATATAGATGAAAGGTTTAAAAAGAGAAAGTAATATTCATTTAAGAATCTCTGAACAAGAGAAAGTAAAGTATAGTAAAGTAGCAGATGAAATAGGTTTAAGCCTATCAGCATTTCTTAGATACTCTGCTGCTAAAGCATCAAGACTGATTAAAGCTAACGAGGATGAAATCGTATAGACAAAGACAAATAAGTAGAGGTGTTAATTTATATAAACTAATGATATGTGGAATCCAAACAACACAGAAAGAAGAATACTTGACAAAATCAAGGGAATTAAAAAACCTAAAAGAAAAATAGTTGTTAGAAAACCCAAGAAAGGTTTAAGCAATCAAGAGAAAGAAGTAAAAGAACTTCTATCCATTTTAGATGGCAAAGAGAAAGCTACAGTAAAACTTGATAAGGTTTTAAAAAGACTAAAGTGAAAACAGTTGAAACAATAGTAATAGTACTAATAACCGCTTGGATGCTATATATAATAGCTCGGGCATTTAAATAACAGATATGGAAGATTTAATAGCAAAACCAAAAAGAAGTAAAGGCAGACCACGTAAGAACTTCGATGTAACTAAAACCTACGAGTGGTTAGACGAGTCAGAATACAAAAGAGCACTACAGGACTTTAAACTCTGGGAACAAGAGTACGAAAGAGTTAAAGTAATTACAGATACAGAGTTTGAAACTATAGAAGAATTTGAGGCAGATTTAAGGGGTAAATATCCTGATTTAGGTGCGTTAGATATTACACAGTTATACCTTGTTGCTAAACTTGACAAAGAAGCCATTAGAAAGGCTTATAGAGACCTTAAAATGCACTCTAAAGTGCCTGTAGATAAAGAGACTTATACGGTAAAAATCCCAGCGGAAAACGCATTAGAGTATTCGTATCATCTAGCAATAGTTCAATCAGTAACTGAACTGCGTAAAACGAATAATCAGATTAATATGATGGCTATCCCACAAATCTTCAACAACAAGATTGTATTCGATATTCGTTCAGGACAATTGAGAGTTAATGCTTATCGCTTTACAGAGAGTTACAAATGATAGTAATAGTATATAATAACGGCTTTGGAGAGGTTTACGATACAACACACTTCGGTTCAACTATTACAGTTCAAGATGAATAAATCAGGGGGGATAGTGGTCGGTAACGCCAAAATGTTACCAAACCTTGCAGGGTTCTTTTCACTACCCCTCTGTTAATATAGGAATGATGGCAGGTTTAAATTGGTTTCATATATCTGTTCCCTGCCTGATTTCCATTTAACGGAAATGGTCAATTAGAACAACTGCAACCAGAGCAAGTGCAAGTATTACAAGTACAATTTGAACAATTACCATTTTGACAAGATTTACAACTACAAACACACATATATTATTGATTTTGAAATATTTATAAGGTAGTGAAAAAAAATGAAAGTAGAAATAGACTTAACAAAAACCCAAATAAATAAGCTAAGACGCTTAATCGGATTACAGACACAAACAAAGCCAGAGGTGGTCTTAAAATCATTTATAAAGATGGTTGTAAACGACCCTGACCAAATAGAAATCATACAATATGAACAAAGAAATTAAAGAGGCTAAGAAAAAGATAGAGATGCTTACCAATCATTTATTAGACAGTATAGATGTTGACTTGCTTTCAGATAATCAAAAGATTGCATACCTAAAAGCCATTCAGCCTTTCGTGATGCCACGACTTGAGGCTATAAAACAACAAACCTCTTTAGAAGTAGGAGAAGGTTTAGAATGGCTAATTGATAGTGATGAAAAGGATATAGAAAGAGATATACACAGAAAACTTGGAATCGGAACTTATACAGGNNTTGTTTGCTACCTATATAGATGGAATGGGAGTAAGATACGAATACACCAACGGTAAAATAGAAAGTGTGCATTATAATGGAAAGAGTGTTGATTACACCTAAAGAAGATTGGATACATATTGTAAAGCAGGAAGTGTATAAAGATGTTTACGGATACAAAGGAGAGGTTGCTTGGTACACCGATAGAAACGAAAAGATTCAGATTATATCCTCAATACACCTCGATTTGAGTAGCAGGTTTAGAAGATTATTTGAAATAAAAAAAGCCTTCAGGNNTCCCAAAGGCTATAACCATAAACCAATTCACTTTTTGAGTGAAAAAGTTAAATAAATGTAAGTAAAAAATCGGTAAAAGATTTGATTTTAATCACAAAAAAACCGTCTAATAGAAATCAGACGGCTTAAAAAAAACAAATTGGTTAATGGTTGCACTTCATTGCGAAATACAAGTAAACTTAATTTAATAAATTTTGTAATGTATGCTTCACATAAGAAATATTTATAATTTTTTCATAAATGATAATTAAACCAATAGATAATTAAGAATAAATAAAAATTTGATGTTAAATATTAAGTATTTGTTAAATGAAAGGTTACAATAAATTCCCATTTGAAGAACGTAAGCAATACGAGGAGACCTTCGTTGAGAACAATAGTGCTTTGATTGAAGAACTAACAGGAGCAAGCAGGGTATTTGATATATCACAAACTCCGATGGATAAAAGGTCAGGAGTAGATGCAATCCTACAATTTGACAGAGGACTATCAGGAGTAGCTTTAAGGATACGTAAACCACAATACAAGAAGTTCTCTAAAAGGTTCACTATAGGACACCATATAAGCCAACCTAATAGTCAAATACATTGTATCCTAAACAGCACTAATGATTCTAATGTATTCTATCCTCATTTAGTCCTGCAAGTAAATGGAGTAGATGAAGAAGGGTACTGTAAAGAGTGTTACGCTATAATGCTACAAACAAATGTATTTGCCAACTATCTAAAGGAACTAATAGAAACAAATACGCTAGAAGATTATTATAATACTGTATTAAATGCCTACGAGTTTGAGTTTACAGAGGTTTTTACTCAAACTGATACAGGCGTAGATTTATTTCACATTCAAAATAATAATATCAAGTATGTCAAAACTAACTAAGAAAGTAGTTAACGGTAAGGTTCAGTTCTTTTATAACTTGCAAAGAATCAACGCATCACGATATTACGAGTTGAGGTACGAATTGAGTAAAAAGGGTTAATAAGTAGGTAAATCGTTACCCTATTTGTTACCCTAAAAAAGAAAGAGGGAGCGTTAACTCCCTCATTATCAGTGACCTCGACAGGATTCAAACCTGTAACCTCTTGAGCCGTAATCAAGTGCACTATTCAGTTATGCTACGAGGCCATTGTGAGGGCACAAATATAAGTATTTTCTATTTGAGCCAGAATGAAATTCATTGTCTTTTTGTAGGAAAAATTAAGGAATTCTGAAAGTTCGGTGTAAATTGCAAGTTATTTGACTATGGATACTTTAGCACTAATTTTAGGTCTGTTTTTTCTCATCAAAGGAGGTGCGTATTTATTTGAGGGCTCCCTCGCGGTCTCTATGAAACTGAATATACCCAGATTCATAATTGGTATGACCGTGGTTTCTTTTGCCACCTCCGCACCTGAACTAGTGGTTAGTGTACAATCAGCAATTATGGGATACCCTGATCTTGCGCTTGGGAATATTGTAGGTTCCAATATTGCTAATGTGGCATTTGTGCTTGGAATTGTGGTACTTTTAAGTCCTCTTAAAATTGAACCTGTCTTTTACAAATTCGATTGGCCCATTATGATGGTCGTCACGCTCTTGTTTTATTTTTTGATACAAAGTGATAGTGCACTTACACGAATAGAGGGCGCCGTATTAGTTTTTGCAATGATCGCGTATCTTTTTGTCATTCTATTTTTTCAGAAAAGCCGATTGGTAGAGGATGAGGTCTTTGAGGAAGAGGTTACTATGAAGTATACCAAAATAGCTTATCTCATCCTTTTTGGCGGTTTCTTATTGTGGTTGGGTTCAGAGGTCTTGATCAAAGGAGCGGTAGGCTTGGCTTCTAAATTGGGGGTAAGTGAGCGTATTATAAGTGTCTCGATTATCGCTTTTGGAACCAGTATCCCGGAACTCTCTACCTCTATCATTGCCATCATGAATAAAGAGCATAAAATTTCCATAGGGAATTTGATTGGTTCCAATATTTTTGATATGCTCGGAATTATTGGATTAACAGGATTGCTATCTCCAATTTACATCTCAGACAAAGCTCTAATCAGTAACGACTTGATTTGGATGATTTTCGTAGCCTTTTTGATTCTACCCTTGGTGTTTTTCCCCAACAAGATGAAACTAGCCAGAGCAGAAGGGGTTATATTGATTCTGGTTTATGCACTATTTATAGGAAGATTATTTTAAAAAAAAAGCCTCTAGAAACTAGAGGCTTTTTTTTGTGGTTAGGTCAGTTATGCTGATTTAACCGTTTTTATAATTCGAGAGGCAATCTTATACGGATCACCGTTGGAGGCAGGTCTTCGATCTTCTAACCAGCCTTTCCATCCTTTTTCAACCGTCATAATAGGAATTCGAATGGAAGCCCCACGATCCGAAACGCCGAAGCTGAATTCATCGATCGATTGAGTTTCGTGCTTCCCTGTTAAACGTTGGTCGTTGTATGCACCATAGACTTCAATGTGTTCTTTGACCACAGGTCGGAAGGCTTCACATATTTTTTCATACGTTTCTTGAGAACCACAGGTTCTAAGTGTTTCATTAGAAAAGTTAGCGTGCATTCCCGAACCGTTCCAATCCGTATCTCCAAGGGGTTTTGGATGCCAATCGATGGCAAGACCATATTTCTCTCCCAAACGCTCCAAGAGGTAACGTGAGACCCACATTTCATCTCCTGCTTGCTTGGCACCTTTAGCGAAACATTGGTATTCCCATTGCCCAGAAGCAACTTCAGCGTTGATTCCTTCAACATTGATTCCTGCTTCCAAACATTGATCAAGATGTTCTTCTATCATTTCACGACCAAAAGCATTCTTTGCCCCTACAGAACAATAGAATTGACCTTGTGGAGTCTGATCTCTTGGAAATCCTAAAGGAAGATTAGTTTCCGGATCCCATAGAAAATATTCCTGCTCAAAACCAAACCAAAAGTCATTGTCGTCGTCGTCAATGGTAGCTCTTCCATTTGATTCGTGGGCTGTCCCGTCTGCGTTTAACACTTCGGTCATGACCAACCAACCGTTTTTGCGATCAGGATCTTCATAAAGGGCTACAGGCTTTAACAAACAATCCGAAGAATTTCCCTCGGCTTGAAGGGTAGAGGATCCGTCAAAAGACCACATAGGACAGTCGTCTAAAGTGCCTTTAAAATCAGTTACAATTTTGGTTTTACTTCTCAAATTGGCAGTGGGTTTATACCCATCTAACCAAATGTACTCTAGTTTCGCTTTGCTCATAATTTAATATTTGCCCAAAAATAAGTTATTCGTATTAACCCCCCTTTATTGAAATTAATAAAGAAATTAACAATAATTAATTTTTATTAACCCCCTATTTTTTTGGGGTAAAAATTTAATTTTTTTCATTTTTTTTTAAAATCATAGAATAAACATCAAAATTTCTATCTTTGAAAACATTTCCACACTACTTTTTTTATGCAAACGCTCCGAAAAAAAATGCTGAGTAATCTAGGCGCAGTTCCGGCTTTGAGCATTAAAATTGATATCAAACAAGAAGCTTTTGCTGAATCTGTTTTCAATCGATCCAAAATTCAAAAGTACTTGAGTCAAAAGGCTTTTGATCAAATGGAACAGCACATTGAGAAACGTAGAGCAATCAATCCAATTCTTGCAGACCAAATAGCGGCTGCCATGAAGACTTGGGCAGTTTCCAAAGGGGCAACACACTACACCCATTGGTTTCAAGCCCTAACCGGTGCTACTGCAGAAAAATATGAATCGTTTTATCATTTGGACGAGCAAGGAAATCGCATTGAAAAATTTGATGGAGCCCAACTTGTACAGCAAATCCCCGACTATCCCAATCTCTCGAACAGTGGAGTTCGCAATACATTTGAAGCTCGAGGATATTCCACTTGGGACCCCTCGTCACCTGCTTTTTTGTACGGAACCACCTTGTGCATCCCAACCACATTTATATCCTATAAGGGGATTGCTTTAGACTATAAAAGCCCCTTGCTTAAATCCCTTCAAAAGATTGATCACGCAGCTTCTGAAGTCTGTCGTTTTTTTGACAAGAATATTCAGAAAGTTACTGCAACACTAGGGTGGGAGCAAGAGTTTTTTTTAGTTGATCGCGGTTTGGCACAGACCCGCCCAGACTTAATGCTTTCAGGGAGGACTTTGTTTGGACATGCGCCCTCCAAAGGCCAGCAGTTCAGTGATCATTATTTTGGATCCATTCCCTCTCGAGTATCTCACTTTTTTAAGGAGTTGGAGTATGAATGCAATTTGTTGGGAATTCCAGTAAAAACCAGACATAACGAAGTAGCACCCAGTCAATATGAAATTGCTTCGGTTTTTGAAGTGGCCAATTTGGCCGTAGATCACAACGCCTTGTTGATGGATGTGATGGACAAGGTAGCTTACAAACACAATTTTATTGTACTACTGCACGAAAAACCTTTTCAGCATATAAACGGCTCTGGAAAACACAGTAATTGGTCTCTTATTACCAACACCGGTATCAACCTTTTAAGTCCGAGTAAAACCCCTATGGGTAACCTTCAGTTTTTGGTGTTTTTTGTCAATACCATTGCTGCTGCGCTTAAACACGATAGTCTTCTTCGAGCCACGGCAGTCTCTGCAGCCAATGACCTGCGTTTGGGACTCAACGAAGCACCTGAGACCCTTCTGTCAATTTTTATTGGAAAGCACCTCACCCAAGTATTGGAAGACCTCGAAAAGGTTTCTGAGGGAAAACTCTCTCCTCAAGAAAAAACAGATTTGAAATTGAACGTCATTGGTAAAATACCTGAAATTTTACTGGACAACACCGACAGTGACCGTACCTCACCTTTTGCATTTACTGGAAATAAATTTGAATTTCGCTCCGTTGGATCCAAAAATAATTGTGCGAAAGCAACCACTGTATTAAATGCAATTACAGCCGCACAACTTTTTCAATTCAAAGCCAGAGTCGATGATTTGATCGAATCTAAAGACATGAAAAAAGACGATGCGATTTTTAATGTACTGCGAGAAGTGATTATTGAAATCAAGGATTTTCTTTCTAACGACGCCAAAAAACAAAAGAAAAAAAGCAGCACTCAGAAAACAATTAAAATTGAATCCAAAACAGTGCCTGAGGCCTTGTCTGCTTATACCAACGAGCACTCCATTCACTTGTTTGAAAAGTTGGAAATCTTTAGTGCTGCGGAATTAGAAATGCGATATCAAGTGGATCTACAGTCCTATGTTTCTGAAATTCAGATCGAATCGCGTACCCTTGGCGATATGGCTTTAAACCATATTGTCCCTACTGCTATTCAATATCAAAACACCCTCATCGAAAACGTTCAGGGATTCAAAGAAATTTATGGAGCAACATTCAAGAAGCACAGCAAAGAACAGTTGCTATTGTTGGAACAAATTTCTGATCATATAGCTGCAATTAGTCAAGGAGTTTTGGAAATGGTAAATGCACGAAAAAAAGCAAATGCAAAAGAAGACCCCAAGGAAAAAGCATTGTCCTATGCCAAAGAAGTGCTTCCTTATCTAACTTCCATTCGATTCCATTGCGACGCACTAGAACTCCGAGTGGATGACGCCATCTGGCCACTAGCAAAATACCGTGAGTTGTTGTTTATTCGTTAATAACTAAGTCAGTAGATTTCAAAAAACGGAAACCAAAACCCGTATTTTTGTAGAAAGTAATCCAATGTCAAATCGTTATAGCCAACGTGGGGTTTCTGCACAAAAAGAGGATGTGCACCTTGCCATCAAGAATATTGATAAAGGCCTGTATCCAAAAGCGTTTTGTAAAATCATTCCCGACGTCATTACATCGAGTGATGACCACGCTTTGGTAATGCATGCTGACGGTGCGGGAACTAAATCTTCCCTGGCGTATATGTATTGGAAAGAGACCGGTGATCTTTCGGTTTGGAGAGGTATTGCGCAAGACGCCTTGATCATGAATATTGATGACCTACTCTGTGTAGGAGTCACTGAAAATATTTTGCTTTCCTCTACAATTGGAAGAAATAAAAATCACATCCCAGGAGAAGTTATCCAAGCCCTTATTGAAGGGACGGAAGCCTTACTAGAAGACCTAAGACAGTGGGGTGTCACCATCCACAGTACAGGAGGAGAAACTGCAGATGTGGGGGATTTAGTAAGAACCATAATTGTAGATTCTACGGTGACGGCTCGTATTGCAAAAAAACAGATCATAGACAATGCAAACATCCAAGCGGGAGATGTCATTATCGGATTGTCTTCTTCAGGACAAGCAACTTATGAAAAAGAATACAATGGAGGTATGGGTAGCAATGGACTTACCTCTGCACGCCACGATGTATTTTCTAAGGCTTTAGCAAAGAAATACCCCGAGAGTTTTGATCCAGAAGTTCCCAGTGATTTGATTTATTCGGGTTCTCGTTCGCTAACGGAACTATTGGAAGGGGTGTCTTTAGATATTGGAAAATTAGTGCTTTCTCCAACGCGCACCTATGCACCTATCATCCAACGAATTTTTGAAGAAATAGGAAGAGCTCAGATTCATGGGATGGTTCATTGTAGTGGAGGTGCACAGACTAAGATCTTGCATTTTATAGACCAATTGCACATCATTAAAGACAATCTTTTTGAAGTACCGCCCTTGTTTGATCTAATCCAAAAAGAATCGGGTACTGCTCCTAGGGAAATGTACCAAGTGTTTAATATGGGACACCGTATGGAGCTCTATGTAAACCCCGCAGTAGCGGAACAAATAATAAACATATCCCATGCGTTTAATGTAGAGGCTCAAGTGGTGGGTCGGGTAGAAGCTGCTTCAGAAAAAAAGCTCACCTTAGAATCCAGTTACGGAACTTTTACCTACCCTTAACAGCATAAAAAATTTTAATGTATCGAAAAATAACAGTTCTCTCTTTACTTCTACTCTCTATAAACGTTCAGGGTCAAGAAGAGGATTTGTTTCGTTCGATAAAAGCAGAGACCCAAATCGATGAGTCTCTTTTACCCGACAGGATGGTTTTTACGCAAAGCCTCCTCTGGGGTGAGCGTGGTTTGATGCGGAAAACTGGTTGGTCTTCACTTACTATCGAACAGCGAGAAAAAGAATTAAAAATTCGTCGGAAAATGTTGAAACTCCATCAACTCATCGGTTATGTTACACTAGTGGGGATGGTAACTCAGGGAATATTGGGAACCAAATTATACAAAGGAAGATCTAGATATTACGATACGCACAAAACGATTGGAAACTTGACTTCCATCAGTTACTTTACGGGTGCAGGCTTGTCTCTTTTTGCACCTCCTCCTTTAACCAATAAAAAACAAAAAGGATTGAGTTCGATCAAGGCCCACAAGTACTTGGCGACCCTTCACTTTTCTGCCATGGTCGCAACTAATGTTTTGGCAGAAAAAAACAGACGACTCCACCGTGCAGCTGCTTTCACAGCCTTTGGGACCTATGCTACCGCTATTCTAGTTTTTAAATTTTAATTATGCTTGTAAAACGATTTTTTATCCTCCTCTCTCTTGTGGTTTCTACTTCTTTTGGGCAAAACACCCAATGGAAAATTGACTCGGAAGCTTCTTCAATTCGCTACAAAGGAGACCACTTGCTTCACGCTTGGGAAGGGGTAAATGACAAAGTTTATGGACTAGCGGTTCATAGCAAGGAAGAAGGAATTGAAAAACTCGCTATTTTGGTTTATGTTCGAGATTTTGACAGTAAAAATTCTGGGAGAGATGCTCACTCGCTCGAAGTTTTGGAAGCTTTACAGTTTCCAGAAGTTAAATTCTATTCGGAATCCATTGAAATAGAAGGCCAAAAACTTCGGATGAACGGGAGTTTTGATTTTCACGGAGCAAAAATCGATAAATCGATTCTAGCGGATTTGGAACAACAAGATTCCAAATGGAAAATTTCCGGGAGTTTTGAATTAACTCCTACCGATTTTAATATTGACTTGCCTTCCTTTTTGTCAATTAAAATGAAAGATTTACTGGAGTTTGAGTATCGCATTGTTTTAAAAAAATAAACCCGTACAATAAACCTTTACAATTTGTAAATTTGTAGTTCTATGTTAGAAAAATTACAAATCGTCCAGCAGCGTTTCGATGAGGTCTCCGACCTAATCATCCAGCCCGATATTATTTCTGATCAAAAAAGGTATGTCCAATTGAATAAAGAATACAAGGACTTGTCTTTGATGATGGAAAAAATCAAAGTTTATAAAACATTGCATTCCAATTTAGAAGAGGCGGAAGCGCTTTTGAAAGAAGAAACGGATGCCGAAATGGTTGCCATGGCAAAGATGGAAGTAGAATCTGCCAAAGAACAACTCCCCAAATTGGAAGAGGAAATCAAGCTTTTATTGATTCCCAAAGATCCGGAAGATGCTAAAAATGTGGTTGTAGAAATCCGTGCAGGGACAGGTGGAGATGAGGCCAGTATTTTTGCAGGTGATTTGTATCGGATGTACACTAAATTTTGTCAATCCAAAAATTGGTCTGTAAGTTTTGTAGATTCTAGCGAGGGTACAGCAGGAGGTTTTAAAGAGGTAATTTTTGAGGTCTCAGGTGAGGATGTGTATGGAATCTTAAAATACGAATCAGGAGTTCATCGGGTACAGCGTGTCCCTCAGACAGAAACGCAAGGACGGGTACACACTTCTGCCGCGACGGTTATGGTGTTGCCAGAGGCCGAAGAATTTGATGTGGAAATAGATATGAACGAAGTGCGTATAGATTATTTCTGTTCTTCAGGACCTGGGGGACAATCCGTAAACACGACTTATTCCGCGGTACGCTTGACTCACGAACCAACGGGTATTGTGGCCCAATGTCAAGATCAAAAGTCGCAACATAAAAATAAAGACAAAGCCCTAAAAGTATTGCGTTCAAGGTTGTACGAGTTAGAACTTTCAAAAAAATTAGCCTCTGACGCCGAAAAACGGAACTCGCTGGTTTCTTCGGGCGATCGTTCCGCAAAAATCCGAACCTATAACTATCCCCAGGGAAGAGTTACCGATCACCGTATTGGAATTACCCTTTATGATCTCACCAATTTCATTAATGGGGACATTCAAAAAATTATCGATGAGTTGCAGTTGTATCAAAACACAGAAAAGCTAAAAGAAGCGGGTGAAGTATTATGACGCAACAGATTCTTTTTCAGCAAATTAAATCCAAAGCTTCTTTTTTATGTGTAGGCTTGGATATCGATTTGGAAAAGATCCCTCCACATTTGCTCAAGGAGGAAGATCCCATTTTTAGTTTTGCTAAAGCGATTATTGATGCTACACATTCCTTCGCAGTAGCCTATAAGCCCAACTTGGCTTTTTTTGAAGCTTATGGACTGCAAGGTTGGCAGGCCTTCAAAAAAGTAATCGACTATTTAAACACCCATTATCCCGATCATTTTACGATCGCTGACGCAAAACGTGGAGATATTGGAAATACCGCAGGGCGCTATGCAAAAGCCTTTTTTGAAACTTATGGTGTGGATGCGGTGACCGTTGCGCCCTATATGGGTCGAGACGCTGTAGAGCCCTTTCTCACTTTTGAGGGGAAACATGCCATTTTGCTCGCTTTGACTTCCAATCCAGGAGCTGCTGACTTTCAATATACCAAAGAAGAAAACCATTTGTTATTTGAAAAAGTTTTAAAAACCAGTTTGGAATGGGAAAATACTGATCGGCTGATGTATGTGGTTGGGGCTACAAAGGCGGAGGCATTACACGCCATCCGAAAAATTATACCTGATTCCTTTTTGTTGGTGCCGGGGGTAGGAGCCCAAGGAGGAAGCCTTGCAGAAGTAGCTCAAAACGGAATGAATTCCCAATGTGGCTTGTTGGTGAATTCCTCCAGGGGGATTCTCTATGCCTCCCAAGGAGATGATTTTGCAGCAGCAGCAGCAGCGGAAGCTAGAAAAATGCAAACCCAAATGGCAGCTCATCTAAACTCAGCTGGACTTATTTGATGCTTCACCATACTCTATATCCAGCGACGAACAATTCTAAAAAATGGATCACTTTCATTCATGGTGCAGGGGGGAGTTCCTCTATTTGGTTTAATCAGGTTCGGTTTTTTAAAAGTTATTTTAATGTGCTGCTTATCGACCTAAGAGGACACGGCAAGTCTGCTGCTTCTCCAGAAGGGACTCAATATACCTTTGACAAGATTATCGAAGATTTAATTGAAGTTTTGGATCACAATAAAATAAATAAATCCCATTTTGTGGGTATTTCCTTGGGCAGTATTCTGATTCAGAAAATGCTTTTTAAATATCAAAGTAGAGTTGAAAAAATAGGCCTAGGCGGTGCTATTTTAAATTTAAACTTCCAATCTCGAGTACTGATGTTTTTTGGAAATTTAACCCAAAGTATTTTGCCTTTCATTTGGATTTACACCTTTTTTGCTTACGTCATTATGCCGTATAGAAATCACAGAAAATCGCGCGCATTATTTATTCGTGAAGCAAAAAAATTATCCCAAAACGAGTTTAAAAGATGGTATAAATTGACTAAAAAAATTCTTCCCTTGCTTGAAAAGATTAGGTCTTATAAACTAAAAACTCCCGTCTTGTATATTATGGGAAAGGAAGATTATATGTTTCTTCCTTTTGTGAAAGAGATTGTACAAGCACACGAGTCCTCTTCCCTAATCACCTTGTCGGACTCTGGGCATGTTGTCAATATCGACCAACCGGAGCAGTTTAATAACAACTTGCTCACTTTTCTCTTAAAAGACTAATTAAAAACCACGGTTTTGTTGTGATAGACCATGATCTTTCGATCGCAGTGATGTTTTAATGCACGCAGCAGTACAATGCGTTCCAAATCCTGTCCTTTTTCAATAAAGTCACGAACCTCGTGTTCATGCGATACACGGACAATATCCTGTTCGATGATGGGACCGGCGTCAAGATCTTCAGTCACATAATGGCTCGTCGCACCGATGATTTTTACACCGCGCTCAAAAGCCGAATGATAGGGCTTTGCACCAGGAAAGGCAGGCAAAAAAGAGTGGTGAATATTGATGATTTGATTTGGGAAGGCGTCAACCAGTCGGTGGGAAACAATTTGCATATAACGTGCCAAAACAATCGAATCTATTTCATGCTTTTTCAATAATTCCAACTGCTGTGTTTCAGCTTCTGGCTTCGTTTCTTTAGTGACGGGGACATGGTAAAAGGGAATTTGAAATTGTTTTGCAACCGATTCCAAATCCCTGTGGTTACTTAAGATAAATGGAATGTTACAGGCTAATTTTCTTGAGCGCTGTTGGGTTAAAATATCATATAAACAGTGATCGTATTTGGAAACAAAAACTGCAACATTGGGAATTTTATCTTCTAAAAAGAAGGAACAACGCAAGGCGTAACGGGAACCGATATCCCGATCGAAATTCGTTTGAAAGTCTTCATAGGTGGTCTTTTGAAAAAGACTTTCAATGACCACTCGCATAAAAAAACTTTTATGTACTCGATCTACATATTGGTCGATGTAGATTATGTTTCCATTCGATTGATGAATAAATTGGGTAACGTCCGCAATGATTCCTTTTTGATCAGGGCAATGCATCAATAAGGTTAGTTTTTTCAAAAGATTTTAATTTCCAGGTTGTTTTATTTGAAATGCTTCATTCTCTTTGGCTTGGTCTACCATTTCTTTGACTTCGGAGAGTAGTTTTTTTGCATCGTAAACGACACCTTGACGAATGGTGTGTTTAACACCACCCACCCGAACAACTTCGTTGTTTTCAGTCAATCGGATAGCTCCTGTACCATAAAGTACTTTTAAATTTTCCAATGGGTTTTCTTCTATTATTACAAAATCTGCACTTTTACCAATTTCTACGGAACCAGTTTGATCGTCTATTCCCAGTGCTTCGGCACCATTTAAGGTTGCCGCGCGGATAACTTCAAGTGGGTGGAAACCTGCTTCTCTCAGCATTTCCATTTCGCGGATATAAGCAAAGCCGTACAATTGAAAAATAAATCCAGAGTCGGAGCCTGTGGTCACGCGTCCTCCACGATTTTTATATTCATTGACAAAGGTCATCCAAAGCTTGTAATTTTCTTTCCAAGCCACTTCCTCTTCGGTGCCCCAAAAATGCCAGTAAGAGCCATGAGAAATTTTACTGGGTTGGTAAAAGCGCCATAAGGAGGGGAGGGTATAGTCTTCGTGCCATTCGGCTCTTCGAGCACGATGCAAGTCTCTGCTGGCTTCGTAAATATTAAAAGTGGGAACAAGGGTGAAGTCCAGATCGATCAATTCGTTCATCACTTTATTCCAGTGGTCTGAATAGGGAGCGGCTGCCTGTTTCCACAATTTGCCGGCTTCTCCAAAACGGTGTTGTTCGTTTTGGTAGTTGTAGTCCAGGGGATAGTCTTGTACGGTACGATCTTCGAATAATGCTTCTGGCAGTCCGTACCAATGTTCCATGGTGGTGAGTCCTGCTCGTGCAGAATGTAAGACATTCCATCGGGCCACGCTCATCTGGGCGTGATGGCATGCAGAGCGCAACCCCAGTTTTTTATTTTCATCCAGTGCCGCTTTCATTATTTCGGGTTCTGCTCCAAAAAATTTGATACCATCAGCACCATTTTTGGCATTTTGTTGTACCCATTCTCGTGCTTGTTCTGGGGTTGTGATGGGTTTTTTACTTCCTTGCCCAAAACCTGTGTAGGCTAGCACTCGGGGAGCTATAATTTCATTATTTGCACTTCGCTTTTTAAGATCTGTGGCGTATGCTATACCTCGTCCGCTGGGTTCACGAACTGTGGTCACCCCGTGGGCTAACCAAAGCCGAAACACATAGTCCCAATCCGCTCCTTGGCCTTCTCCTCCGATATGTCCGTGCATATCTACAAAGCCAGGCAATACGAACATTCCTTTGGCGTCTAGCTCTTTTCCTCCCTTTTTTAGTTGGGGTCTTTTGGTTTCGTCGATAGCCACCCCTGGATATCCCACGATATCGATGGCGGTAATTTTATCGTTTTCAACGCTGATATCCACAGGTCCAATAGGTGGAGCACCATTACCGTTGATCAAAGTTGCTCCCCGGATAATCAATTGATTAAAAGGCCCTTCGGCTGTGGGAGTCGTAATTTGAGAAAAAGTAGCTGTAAAAAAAAGTAGAGTTATAAATGTAGTTATCGTGCGCATATTTGTTTTTTTCGAAGATAATAAAAAAACCTCCTGTTAACACAGGAGGTTGATGTCTAGTAGGAAGTAAATCCTATTTTATACTTCGCTTGTTTAATGTTGGTTTAGACGAAAGTCGGCGTAGGCGTCCATACCGTGCTCCGCCAAATCGAGACCCTTGAGTTCTTCTTCTTTATCCACTCGAAGCCCAATCGTTTTTTTGATAACAAATAAGATGATAAAAGCAGTAGTCACCGAAAAAGCACCTACGATACCTACACCAATAAGTTGTATTAAAAATTGATCAAAACCTGCTAAAGCGCCAAAAATTCCGACAGCCAAGGTGCCCCAAATTCCACAAATTAAGTGAACGGCAATAGCTCCTACGGGATCATCCAGCTTCAGTCTATCGATTAACGCAATTCCAAATACGATAATAATTCCAGCAATGATTCCAATATAAATGGCGTCCATGGGACTCATTTGATCTGCGCCAGCTGTTATTCCAACAAGTCCTCCTAGGACGCCATTCATGAACATTGTAAGATCATAATTCTTATATAAAATATTAGATACAATACTTGACGAAACCCCTCCAGTAGCTGCCGCCAGACAGGTTGTTACTAAAGTTAAAGAAGTTAATTCAGGATCGGCCGATAAAACAGAACCTCCGTTAAATCCAAACCACCCTAGCCAAAGAATTAATACCCCTGCAGCAGCAAGCGGTATGTTGTGTCCTGGAATCGCTTTGGGTTTTCCATCCGTTCCGAATTTTCCGATACGTGCTCCTAATAGATAAACCGCGATAAGGGCACCCCATCCACCCAAAGAGTGAACAAGAGTAGAACCAGCAAAGTCATAAAAACCCCACTGATCTAAAAAACCACCACCCCATTTCCATGATCCAATGATTGGATATACCAAGCCCACATAAAAAACTGAAAATAACATAAAACTGTTCAGCTTAATTCGTTCAGCAACGGCCCCAGATACAATCGTAGCCGCTGTTGCTGCAAACATACCTTGAAAAAGGAAGTCGGTCCACCAGGTGTATCCACCACTGGCATATTCGGGAGTCATGCCTCCTTCGGGTGCCGCGATTCCAAATCCAGCAAATTTAAAAAACCCTGCGGCTCCTTCCTCAAAACCAGGATACATCAGATTGAACCCTCCTAATGCATAAAGTAAAAGTCCAATAGTTATTACAAAGAAATTTTTAAATAAAATGTTTACCGTATTTTTTTGACGTGTCAATCCGATTTCCAAAAATGAAAACCCTAGGTGCATAAAGAATACGAGTGCGGTACAGATCATCATCCATACATTATTGGCAGTAAAAAGTGCAGTACTTTCCATAAATATAGTTTGTGAGTTTGAGTTTAGTTAAGTGACTTGCCGCCTTTTTCACCTGTTCGAATTCGATAGGTTTCTTCGACAGGCGTGATGAATATTTTTCCATCTCCAACTTTATCTGTCGCAGCGGACTTTAAGATGGCGTCAATTGTGGGTTGTACAAAATCATCGTTTACTACAATGGATAAGTAGCGTCTTTGGATCTCGGAAGTGCTGTAGCTGATACCTCGATATACGTGTCCTTCTTTTTCATTACCAACCCCAGTAACATCCCAGTAGCTGAAAAAGTTTACTTCAACATTGTGTAATGCATTTTTTACATCGTCAAATTTTGACTTTCTAATAATTGCTTCTATTTTTTTCATATTTAGGTTTTAAAAAGCAAATAAACAAAAATGTTTATTCACTACTAAAAAGGCTCCCCAATTATTTTAGGAGAGCCTTTAATTTTGAAACTAAATTGATTTACTATTCTCTTTTTCTTTTTCCTGCGTATGCGATTGCGTCATGCTCAGAAAGATCCAAGCCTTCAAGTTCTTCTTGTTCGGTAACACGAAGTCCCATTGTGTATTTCAAAGCTGAAAACACAATGAAAGCGGTCACTATAGCCCAAACCATGTAAGCGAGAGCTCCAATAAGTTGTGAAACAAATTGGGCACTGCCGCCACCGTTGAATAGTCCAATACCTGTATCACCGTCTACACCCCAGAGTCCAATGACAATTGTCCCCCAAAATCCAGCAACACCATGAACAGAAACAGCACCAATAGCATCGTCAATTTTCAATTTCTTTTCGATAAGTTCTATTGAAAAAACTACAATTATACCGCCTATAATACCTGCCATCAAAGCGCCACCAGGAGTCATGTTTCCACATCCAGCAGTAATACTGACAAGTCCTGCTAGGGCTCCGTTTAAAGTATGTGCAATGTTAGGTTTTCCTAAATAAATCCATGTAGTGAATAAAGCTCCTAAAGCTCCTGCAGCTGCAGCCAGGTTGGTTACAAGAACCACAGTAGACGCACCTACAGCGTCATCTCCACCCCAAGCTAACTGTGAACCTCCGTTAAATCCAAACCATCCTAACCAAAGAATGAAAACTCCGAGCGTTGCTAATATCTGGTTATGGCCTGCAATAGGGAAAACTTTTCCATCAACGAACTTCCCTGTTCTAGGACCTACCATATAAGCAGCAACAAGAGCGGCGAAGCCTCCTACACCGTGAACGATTGAAGAACCTGCAAAATCGATAAATCCTAGTTCAGTAAGCCAGCCTGATCCTTGCCATTGCCATCCACCAGAAATAGGATAAATGATTGCAGTCATAATTAATGTAAAAACTACATACGTTTCAAATTTTGTTCTACCAGCGATGGCTCCAGACACAATCGTTGCGGCTGTAGCAGCAAACATTGTTTGGAAGAAAAGGTCTGCACCTTCACCTTGAAATAGCCCACTCCAGAAAAACCATCCATTAGAGGTGTCTCCATACATCAATGAATATCCAACGAGCCAGTAAGTAATTGAACCTACACTGATGTCAAGTAAGTTTTTCATTGCAATGTTCACAGCGTTTTTTGACTGAGTCATACCCGCTTCTACCATTGTAAACCCAGCTTGCATAAAGAAAACAAGGATTCCAGATAAAAGCATCCAAAGCATGCCCATATCTCCCTCTACAGCAGCTGTGTCCTGTATTATTAGGGGTAAATTAATAAGTGAAAAATTGATCATAATACGTTATTATATAATTAAAATTGATAAATAGCTGCAACTAGAAAAGAGGAAAGACTGTCCGCTGTTTCTGTTGGTGAGATAGCAAAAATTTCTGAGGAAGCCGAATCAATTCGTAACTCAGGCTTGAAAATGAAATTTCCAGAGGTAAAACTTCCAGTAAGTGTAAGTGATAAATTGTCTGCATCTCCATCATCAACTAGCGCACCAAATCCGTCTGTTTCAGAGAAAAATTCACCTCGTAAGCCAATAACGAAATCATCACTCACAGTTAGCTGAGGATAAAGTGCTACCCCAGAAAATCCAGTGTCACCTTCCAGTGAAGCTGTAGTGGCATTGATACCTAAGAAAAACGCATCTGATAAATCAAAACCTCCAGTAAAATCAATCTGAGCATATCCGTCACCCCCTAAGAAGTTAATGTACTGACCATAGAGGCCTAGTTGTGCACCAAATGCAGTGTAACGGGAATAATTGGCTTCCGTTTCATCTGTTTGATTGAAAACACCTAACATTAAAGAGATGTCATCTGACAATGCGAAATCAAGTTTTAGACCCGTGTGTGAAAAAGGGCCATAAGAAAACATATATGACGTAGAATAGTTAAAGTTAGCAGATGGTGAAATCACCTCGTACCCTAAAAATGTATTGAAGTTTCCTAAAGTTACAGTCACACCTTCCCCTAAATTGTAATATACGTAGAGTTGGTTTAAAATTTCTGACGAGAATCCGTAACCAGGACCGTCGAACGATTCTCTTACAGATCCAAATACTGCATTAGAACCTCTTGGTCCAAAAACAGCATCCGCCACAAAACCAGCTTTCTCGCCTTCGTAGGAAACAATAAAGTTTGCCATACCGAGGGAAAATCCGTTTAGATCGGCAAAAGAAGTATTTGGAGAAGCAGGGTCTTCACTAAAGCTAGCTCTAAAATAAGTGTCTACAGTTCCACTAAAATTAAAAGTGGGCTCTGGCGTAGCATCATCGGTTTCTTGACCTGTAACAGCTACAGTTGAGATTAGTAAGGCAAAGAGGCCTTTAAATACATTGTTTCTTAAATTTTTCATAAAATAAATATAATTGTTCGGGAACAAACTTATCTATATTTAAAATTATACCCCATATAAAAAGGGGGTGTATTTTTAATTTTTATACAAATGAAAATTATAACCCATAAAAAATAGGGGTTAAAATAATTTTAACTTTAAATTTTAAGAATACTATAAAAAAGCAGCAATGAATTAAGAATTTGCTAAACGAAACAAGTAATGCCCTAAACCTACAAAAGCAACTCCACCGAGAATGCTGGCCAAAGAATAGCTAATAAAAATTAGGTAATCCCCTGATCTTAAGAAAGATAGCCCTTCGAGACTAAAAGTGGAAAAAGTAGTCAGACCTCCACAAAAACCTACCGCTAGAAGTAAATACAGATCAGAACGCAAGTTGTTGTTTTTAACTGCCCACCCCAAGAGAATCCCTATCATTAGACAGCCAACGAAATTTGCCAATAGGGTAGACCAAGGAAATCCACTTTTTGAGGTGGTGAGAAATTTTGAAAGTAAAAACCGAAAAAGGCTACCCAATCCTCCCCCCAAAAAAACATAGAGTAAACTTTTCATTGTTGGGTTATGAATTTGATCAACACCAGAAAGCTGAATGCGATAAGAAAACCAACAAGGATTTTGTAACTCCCTTTAAAATAGAGCGGTTGTCTTTTTTTATCTGTTCTGTAGGAGAAGATTACGATACCCGTAAAAACGAAAAAAAAACAAATTCCAAAAATCAATTGTCCCGATGAAAACATCTCTTATATTTTTGACTAATTTAGAAATAATTAAACCATTAATACAGTATTTAAAAAATGATAAAAAAACCCATTCAGGCAGTAACCGAATTTCACCATGCCTTTGGCCTAGGAGTTGAATCAGTGCCCAATGCGAAATTGCCCAAGGCAAATGCACAACTCCGTTATGATCTGATGAAAGAGGAAAACGAAGAATATCTGGAAGCGGCCCAGTCAAACGATTTAATCGAAATTGGAGATGCCCTCGGAGATATGCTCTACATTTTATGTGGAACCATCATCGCTCACGGTTTTCAAAGCAAAATGGAGGCTATTTTTGATGAGATACAGCGCAGTAACATGAGTAAACTGGGTGCCGACGGTAAACCAATCTATCGAGAGGATGGAAAGGTGCTCAAAGGACCTAATTATTTCAAACCCAATATTGAGAAAATTTTAGAAAAGGACTAGTGAACCGCTACGGTCCAGTGGAATGGATCTTGCTTTTTATTGTATTGAATTCCAACCAACTCTTCCTTCAGTAAAGTAGCTACTGGGTTCTCCTTTGGAAGAGGGTAGGTGGTATCGCGGTAAGAAAAGCTATTGATTGAGAGGACAACGACTGCAGTCCCTGTTCCAAAAACTTCTTGTAGTAACCCTTGTTGATGAGCTTCTACGATTTCACTGACCCTAATGGGTCGTTCTTCCACATCAATTCCCTTGCTTTTAGCAATTTGAATGATACTCTTTCGAGTCACACCGTCCAAAATACGATCATTCGTTGGGGCGGTGACAAGTTTATTGTCAATTTTGAAAAAGATATTCATGGTTCCTGCCTCTTCGAGGTATTCGTGGCGGTCCGCATCAGTCCAAATAATTTGCTGAAATCCTTTTTTAAGTGCTTCTGAAGTCGGGTAAAATTGCGCTCCATAGTTTCCGGCTGCTTTTGCATAACCAACCCCTCCATTGGCAGCTCTACTAAACTCCTCAGTAATGAGAACATTGATTTCAGCACCCGTGTAATAGGTGCTTACAGGAGCACAAATGATCATAAAAATATATTCTTCTGAAGCAGCGGCCTGGACCGTAGATTGACTGGCAAACACAAAAGGTCTGATGTATAAAGAGTTTCCAATTCCAGATTTTATCCATTCGTGATCCAACTTAAGTAATTGGTGTAGTCCTTCAAAAAAATAGTCCTCCGGAAATTCAGGAATTTGCATGCGATGGGAAGACCGATTGATTCTCCTAAAATTTTCATCAGGTCGAAAAAGCCATACTTTACCTTGGTCGTCTTTGAATGCTTTCATTCCTTCAAAAACTGCCTGTCCGTAGTGTAGCACACTTGCAGAGGGATCCAATGTCAAGGGTTCATAAGGCTTGATTTCGGGGGTGTGCCATTTTCCGTCACGGTACCGACAAAGAAACATATGGTCGGTAAAAGTCTTTCCAAAAACAAGGTTGTCAAAGGAAACATCTTTTATTTTTGATTGTGGATTTTGTTGAATTGTGATCACTTCTGTTGCTGTTTACAAGTAAAATTAGTTTTTTTTAGTTCACTACAAACGTTCCCATTTAAGAATTCGTGTAATTTTTTTCTCCATTGTATTTTTAGCATGAAAAACAATGGATCATTCCGTATTTTTAAAAAATTATAGTTTTTTAATGCGATTTCTTATTAATGCCTTATCATCAGCAAAAAATAAAAACGAAGGACGGCTCCTTTACCCTTAGAATTGAGGGTTTAAAGGAAACCTATCACTCCCGTCACGGCGCTGTGACAGAGTCTAAGTTTGTGTATATCGATACAGGATTTAATTTTTGGAAACAAAACAATTCGGACCGCCCCTGTAGAATTTTAGAGTTAGGCTATGGGACGGGACTTGTGGCTTACATGAGTTTTTTAGAGGCTTCAAACTGTCAACAGCAGATTGACTATACTTCTTTAGAAGCTTACCCGTTGACCCAAACTCAGCTTCAAGAGCTGAATTACGATTCTTTTTTTGAAGAAAATAGTGTACCTCTTTCTTTTCGTGATTTTTCTGATGTGGACTGGGAGCAACGTCTACTGCTTTCCGATTATTTTAAGCTCACTAAAAACAAAATCCATTTTGAAGACTATCAGTCTTCTCAGCTTTTTGACGTGATTTATTACGATGCTTTTGGGGCACATGCCCAACCCGAATTGTGGGAATCCCAATGGATGAAAAAATGTTTTGAGTTGTTGCATCCTGGTGGGATATGGGTCAGTTATTGCGCTAAAGGAAGTGTCCGGCGTGGATTGGCAGCAGCCGGATTTGAAGTGTTTCGATTGGCAGGCCCCCCTGGGAAAAGAGAAATGTTGCGCGCCCTAAAGCCTTAAATGTTTACTTTTGAAAAAAAGGAACAAGACTTTTCATAGACTGCGGCTTAGGACCTAATCTAAATCGATTAAACACTCTATTTAAAGAAGACTTGAAAAAGAAAAAACAAAGAATTGAAACATCCATTGCTCTTTGAAGTCAACCAGTAGAAAGTGAATTCGGATATTCCACTAGTATACTGAGTGAAGTCGAAGCATGACTGTTTTAAAGTTTAAAAATAGTAACAGATGAAATTACTTATTACTGGAGCTACGGGATTGGTAGGTCGTAGGTTGGTGCAGAAGGCTTTTTCTTTAGGAATTGAAATTCATTTTCTAACGACAAGTAAAAGCAAAACTGATTCGATAGCAGGTGCTAAGGGGTTTCACTGGAATCCTTCAAAAGCTGAAATTGATAGCGCCTGTTTTGAAGGTGTGGATGTTCTCATTCATTTGGCAGGAGCCAGTATTTCAAAACTTTGGACTTCGTCAAATAAAAGACAAATCCGTTCCAGTAGAGTGGATTCTACTCGTTTGCTCCATTCGAGTTTAAAACAACTGGAACCTGGTCACCAAGTCAAACAAATTGTCGCTGCTTCCGCAATTGGTATTTATCCCTCAGACTTTGAAAATACGGTAGATGAACAAACGATTGTTCACCCCAACTCATTTATGGAAGAGGTTGTGATTTCGTGGGAAAATGAGGTGGATCAATTTAGCTCCCTTGGTCTGGGTGTCACTAAATTGAGAATTGGTTTGGTGCTGAGTCCTAAGGGAGGTGTTTTAGGACCCTTGAAAATTCCAACTGCATGGGGTTTAGGTGCTGCTTTTGGCAACGGAAAACAAGGGCAATCCTGGATCCATATCGAGGACGTAGTAGGATTGTTTTTAGCTGCATCTAAAGAGCAGTGGGAAGGTGTTTACAACGCTGTGGCCCCCAATCCAGTATCTCAAACCCATTTTATTGGCGCTTTGGCAAAAGCACTAAACCGACCTTATTTCCTTCCCCCAATTCCTAAATTTGCGCTGCAACTTATCATAAGAGAAATGAGTAGTTTGGTGTTAGACAGCCACTGGGTAAGCGCGCAAAAAATTTTAGAGAAAGGATACCTCTTTTCTTTTCCGCTTGTAGAGGAAGCAATGCAAGATGTAGTAACGAAGAAAAGATGACAATTTGACAATTTTTTATCGTGGCAACACTTTTGTAAAATACGTTTCGATTAAAAACCATATAAATGACAAAAAAAGCGGCTCCACAGAAAGAAGTAAAATCTAAAAAAGAGACTAAGAAAAAGGAGACTAAATCAAAAGAGGCTGCTCAGATCGAGGAATTAAAAGCAGCAGTTGAACAAGAAAAAGACAAATACCTCAGGCTTTTTGCGGAGTTTGAAAACTTTAAAAAACGAACAGCAAAAGAGCGAATTGAGCTTTTTAAAACAGCCAATCAGGAGGTTATCAGTGCTTTAATTCCTGTTTTGGATGATTTTAATCGGGCCAATCAGCAAATGGAAAAAGAAAAAGGTGCCTTAGATCAAAAAGGAATACAATTGATCTACACTAAATTTTCAGAAGTTTTGAAGTCGAATGGACTGACCCAAACAGAGGAAAAAATAGGAGACTCGTTTGATGCGGAGCTACATGAAGCCATCACTCAAATTCCAGCACCTAAAGAAAAGGACAAAGGAAAAATCATTGATATCGTTGAGGTAGGGTACCAGTTGGGCGATCGTATCATTCGCTATCCAAAAGTGGTCGTAGGACAATAAATATGAAAGAAGATTATTACGAAATATTAGGAGTTTCCAAAAATGCAACTGCGGCCGAGATTAAGAAAGCTTACAGAAAAAAAGCTATAGAATTTCACCCAGATAAAAATCCAGACGACAAAGTAGCGGAGGCCAACTTTAAAAAGGCGGCTGAGGCTTACGAAATTTTGGGTAACCAAGAAAAGAGAGTTAAATACGATCAGTATGGTCATGCAGCCTTTGAAGGTGGACAAGGCTTTGGTGGCGGTATGAATATGGATGATATTTTTAGTCAATTTGGAGATATTTTTGGTAGTGCCTTTGGTGGAGGTGGCTTTGGTGGTGGTTTTGGAGGAGGCCAGCGCCGAGTCAAAGGGTCAGACATGCGGATTCGGGTCAAACTCAGCTTGGAAGAAATCGCCAATGGAATAGAGAAGAAAATTAAAGTACCACGTAAAGTACAAGCCCCCGGTGTTCAATACAGTAGCTGTTCTACCTGTAATGGGCAAGGGCAGGTGATGAAAATTGCCAATACTATTTTGGGACGTATGCAAACCTCTTCGGTATGTCCCACTTGTGGAGGAAGCGGTAAAACACTTTTAAATCGCCCTTCCGGAACGGATGCACAAGGGATGATCCAAAAAGAAGAAACCGTTTCCATCAAAATACCCGCTGGGGTAGAAGAGGGCATGCAACTCAAAGTAAGCGGTAAAGGAAATGAAGCTCCAGCGGATGGAATATCCGGAGATTTACTGGTTTTGATTGAAGAATTACCTCACGATGCTTTTGTACGAGAGGGGAATCACCTACACTATGATCTTTATATCAGTATTTCGGAAGCTGCCTTGGGAGTTTCTAAAGACCTTTCGCTTCTAGACGGTAAAGCGAGAATCAAGCTAGAAACGGGAATTCAATCTGGAAAAACACTTCGTTTACGAGGAAAAGGCTTGCCTAGTATTAATAGTTATGGAAATGGAGATTTGTTAGTTCATGTGAATGTTTGGACGCCAAAAACGTTAAACAAAGAACAGCGTCAATTTTTTGAAAAAATGCAGGAAGACCCCAATTTCATTCCCCATCCCGAAAAATCAGACAAATCATTTTTTGAAAAAGTGAAAGATATGTTTGCTTAAAAATAATTGTTTTTAAAAAAAGTAATATATTTGATCAAATACTGATATTCATTATTAGTATTTATTTTTCTTTTTCATAGCAATTTTTTCCCACCCTCTCACGAGGGTGGGTTTTGTTTTTATAGTAACTTTATCCCGAATGAATGTACTCAACAAAATACTCAACTTCTTTAATCATCAATTCTCTTTAGGAAAGTCGATTACGTTTTCGCCTAAAACGATCTTGATAATCATTTTAGTTTTTGTTTTGACTTCCCTTTTTCTGAAATTTTTTAGAAAAATTATTTACCGTACTCTCTCTAGAGACGCCAAAGTGAAGTTTAGAAGTGTTTTTTCTTTTTTCAATTACTTTATTTATGTCATTGTACTTCTGATCACACTACAGAATATAGGAGCTGACGTCACGGCTATCTTTGCAGCTTCCGCAGCACTATTGGTCGGTGTAGGTCTGGCTTTGCAAACTTTTATTCAGGATATTATTTCTGGAATTTTCATCCTAGTAGATCAGTCTGTACATGTAGGCGATATTATTGAAGTGGAAGGTCAGGTAGGGAAGGTAGAAAACATCAAACTCAGAACCACCAGAGCCGTAACGCGAGAAAACAAGGTTTTGATTATTCCCAATCATAAGTTTTTAATTTCAACACTTTTCAATTGGACAGAGAATGGTGTAATTACCAAAGAAAGTGTAGCTGTAGGTGTAGCGTATAACAGTGATATAGATCAGGTAACTGAAGTTTTGTTGAAATTGGCAAGCGAAAATCAAAGTATCATTGAAGATCCAAAACCCTTTGTGATTTTTGAGGACTTTGGCGACAATGCCCTACAATTTCAAATCTTTTTTGCGGTTAAAAGTAGTTTTGAATCCAACATTGTCAAAAGTGATATGCGCTATGCCATATTTAAAGCGTTTGAAAAAGAAGGAATTCAAATTCCTTTTCCACAGCGTACCCTCAGTTTTTTAACCCCCCCTAAGGCATTGCAATGATCAAAATTTTAATCATAGAAGACGAAGAACCCATCCGTCGGGTGTTAGTACGAATACTCACTGATGAAGACAAAGCTTACAAAGTAGAAGAAGCAGCAGATGGGAAAGAAGGTTTAGCGCTCCTGGGAAAGCACAATTTTGATTTAGTGCTTTGTGATATCAAGATGCCCAAAATGGATGGTATTGAAGTGCTGCAGTCGGCAAACGCCAGAAAAATTGGAATTCCATTTATTATGCTCACAGGGCACGGAAATGTAGAAACTGCCGTAGAAGCCATGAAACTTGGGGCTTATGATTTTATCTCAAAACCTCCGGATTTAAACCGATTACTCACCACAGTTCGCCATGCATTGGAAAACAAATCCTTGCGTTCTGAGAATAAGAAATTAAAACGCAAAGTTGCTCAGAAATATGATATTGTAGGAGAAAGCGAAGCTATTTCTGAAGTGATTCAAATGATTGCCAAAGTGGCCATGACCGATGCACGTGTATTAATCACTGGACAAAATGGAACCGGAAAAGAATTGGTAGCACATCAACTCCATCAACAGAGTGACCGAAATACGGAAAATTTTATAGAGGTCAACTGTGCAGCAATCCCCTCAGAATTGATAGAAAGTGAGCTTTTTGGCCATGTCAAAGGGGCCTTCACCTCTGCGGTGAAAGACCGTTCAGGTAAATTTGAAGCAGCAAACAAAGGAACCCTTTTTTTAGATGAAATTGCAGACATGAGTCTGGCAGCACAAGCAAAGGTGCTACGCGCGCTACAAGAGCGTAAAATCCAACGCGTAGGTAATGAAAAAGACATTGCTGTGGATGTACGTGTGATTGCAGCTACAAACAAGGATTTAAAAACAGAAATTGAAGAAGGTCGTTTTCGTGAAGATTTATACCACCGTCTCGCAGTTATCATGATTCATATACCCGCACTAGGAGACCGAAAAGAAGACATTCCCATCTTAACCGAGCACTTTGTGGATTTGCTTTCTAAAGAACAAGGACTGGAAAGAAAAACCTTTTCTAAAGAAGCTCTAGAGAAATTAAACAACTACCCTTGGACAGGGAATGTTAGAGAGTTACGCAACGTCATAGAACGCTTGATGATCCTTGGTGACAACCCGGTAAGCGCAGAAAACATTCTTCAATTTGCACCTAAATAATATGACGAAGAACATCCACAAGATTCTTTTTTTTCTTTTTCTTTTTCAACCCCTATTAGCACAAAAAAAGAATCACGAACAACAAATCAATGAGATTTTTAACCTTGCCCTCACCCAAGGAAAATCTTATGATTGGCTAGACTATTTATCCAACCAAATAGGGGGTAGGCTGTCCGGATCACTAAACGCAGAACGCGCTGTAAAGTGGGGTGAAGAAGCGCTTCAAAGCTTAGATTTAGACCGGGTTTATCTCGAGGATGTAATGGTCCCCAAATGGGTTCGGGGAAATTTTGAATACGCCAGTATTATTACGGGTCCTGGAATGAGTATTAATGTTCCGGTTTGTTCTTTGGGAGGATCCATTGCTACTCCAGCTGCAGGGCTTCGCGCACAAGTAGTTGAAGTAAAAGACTTTGAAGAATTGGAGGCTTTGGGAGAAGAAAATATTAAAGGGAAGTTTGTGTTTTATAACAGAGCCATGCCCGCAAATTTAATCAATACGTTTGATGCCTATTCCAAAACGGTAGATCAGCGGTCCAGTGGTGCAGCCAAAGCAGCGCGTTTGGGCGCCGTAGGGGTCATTGTTCGATCGATGAACTTGCGATTGGATGATTTCCCACATACTGGAAACATGCGTTATGGAGATCTTCCCAATAAGATGCGTATCCCTGCAGCGGCCATCAGTACCAATGGGGCTCAATTACTCAGTTCCATGCTCTCACTAAACAAGGAGTTGTATTTTTATTTAAAACAAGATTGTAAAAACTTTCCCGATGTACCTTCTCATAATGTTATTGGGGAAATTAGAGGGAGTGAATTTCCAGATGAAATTATTGTAGTTGGAGGACATTTGGACTCTTGGGATTTGGGAGACGGCGCACATGACGACGGGGCTGGGATTGTCCAGTCTATGGAAGTACTGCACCTCTTTAAGAAAATGAACTACCAACCCAAAAGAACAATTCGCGTAGTGCTCTACATGAACGAAGAAAACGGTTTAAGAGGAGGCACCACCTATGCTAAAAATGCAAAACAAAAAGGAGAAAACCACCTATTTGCTTTGGAATCCGATTCTGGTGGATTTACTCCGAGAGGATTTTCTTTTGAAGCCCGACCAGAACAATTTAAAAAAATTGAATCATGGAAGCCTTATTTTGAATCCTATCTAGTCGATCGGTTTGCCCTCGGAGGGAGTGGCGCAGATATCGGTCCGCTTCGCAATGGGAGCACCGTACTTTCGGGTTTACTTCCTGATTCGCAGCGGTATTTTGATTTTCATCACGCAGCCAATGATACCTTTGATGCAATAAACAAAAGAGAACTGGAATTGGGTGCCGCAGCAATGACCAGCTTAATTTACTTGGTTGATCAAATGGGCTTGTAATCCCACCCTCTCATGCTTCAAGCTCTTACGCCATACACTAAAGAATTTCGCTTTAACCTCAATCTGGCTTACCCCGTCATTATTGGGCTACTAGGACACACCTTGGTCCAATTTATCGACAATGTCATGGTCGGTCAGTTGGGAACTGCAGAATTAGCTGCCGTTTCACTGGGAAATAGTTTTTTCTTTGTAGCCATGTCTTTAGGTATTGGTTTTTCTACCGCCATCACTCCACTTATCGCAGAAAGCGACGGTATGAAGAACGTATTGCAAGGGCGTAATGTGTTTTTTCACGGACTGATCCTTTGCTTCGTTTTAGGGATATTTCTTTCGGTAGGAGTTTTGATGAGTAAACCTTTATTATTCCAAATGGGACAACCTGACGAGGTTGTGGACTTGGCCTTTCCCTATCTGCAATGGGTGGGAATCTCTTTACTTCCACTGGTAGGCTTCCAAGCTTTTAAGCAATTTTCTGAGGGACTTTCCTACACCCGTCCGGCCATGTATGCGACACTTTTTGGGAATGTAATCAACGTGATTTTGAATTACTTTCTCATTTTTGGATATTGGATATTTCCTGAAATGGGAGTGGAAGGAGCTGCAATAGGCACCCTTCTTTCACGTTGTTTTATGCTGCTGTTTATGGCGGGCTATGTCCGCTGGAGCAAAAAATATGTGGCTTATATCAGAAACACAAAATGGAAAGCTCCCCAATGGTCTTTGTTAAAAAAAATTATCCGTTTGGGCTTTCCTTCAGCCTTACAAATGTTTTTTGAAGTCCTCTTTTTTACCACAGCGATCTGGCTTTCAGGATTTTTGGGAAAAAACCCCCAGGCCGCCAATCAGATCGCTCTAAATCTTTCTTCCATGACCTTTATGTTTGCCATGGGACTCGGAGTTACGGCTATGATTCGAGTAGGAAATCAAAAAGGAAAACAAGACTTTGTTTCACTAAAGCGTATTGCGTTTTCCATTTTTTTATTAATTTTCATCTTTGATATTGCTTTTTGTTTATTTTTTCTTTTGGGTAATGAATACCTCCCTTGGCTCTATTTGGATGGAAACAATCCGTTGGAATACACTGACGTTTTAGAAGTAGTCAAATTGGCCTCTTCCTTGTTGCTCGTTTCTGCTTTTTTTCAAATTTCCGATGGGCTACAAGCTGTAGTGTTGGGCGCTCTCCGAGGCCTTCAAGATGTAAATATCCCCGCGTGGATTACCTTTTTTTCATACGGTGTTTTTGGTACCCCGATTTCCTACTATCTCGGATTGTATACGGATCTGGGTACCTTTGGGATATGGATAGGACTACTTTCTGGCTTGACCATTTCCTCAGCACTTCTTTTTTTGAGATTTCACTATTTGACAAAAAACTTAATCTTAAATTCGCAACATGGAATTACCTAAATTTTTAATTGCAGACAATTCCGCATTTGAAGACACACTCTTTGTTGTTCATACGGAATATCCACGTTTCATTCTCAATGTTTCCAACGACGAAGTACACTGGTTTGAAGAATTTGATAAAGAAGACGAATCGGCTCTAGAAACGGAATCTACTTCATTGATCGAAGCCGCTTTTACCTTTTATGATACGGAAATGGAATCTCTCGAGTAGTCTTATGGAATCTATTTTGGCTTGGGACAGTGAACTGTTTTTAAGACTTAATAGTCTAGGAACCCCCACTTTTGATGCCTTTTGGATGCTGATGACCCACAGAGCTTCTAATGTAGTGGTCTATTTGGGCTTACTACTATTTCTGGGGTATAAAAAATCATGGAAAACAGCTGGATATTTAGTACTCTTTACCGCCTTACTCATTTTGTGTACTGATCAGTTGACCAATCTTTTCAAAGTAAAAGTTGGACGATTACGACCCTGCTATGATCCAGAAATCCAATCCTTGGTCCGTTTGGTCAAACCCACCTGTGGTGGACGGTACAGCTTTTTTTCTGGACACGCGTCCAACTCTTTCGCTTTGGCGCTTTTTTTTGGAGGTATAATTAAGTCGTTTTCACGTTTGGCTCCTTATGCATTACTATTAATTGCTGCGTTTATCGCTTACAGTCGAGTGTATATTGGGGTGCATTATCCATTAGATATACTTTGCGGTACACTCGTAGGAAGTATAATTGGCTTTACGTTTTATAAAGTATGGAAACGAGTTATTCCTCGTTTTTTAGATTGAATTCAAACTGTGTTTGGTGTTTGTAAACAGTTTCAGGCAGTAGCAGGGTAGAAGGAAATGTAGGAATGTTTGGAGTATTGGAAAATTTTTGTGTTTCAAAACAAATGGCTTCAAAATGTGGGGGAGTAAAGACTACCACACCCGGTTGGTCGGTATAGGTTTTCATTTCTATTCCACTCTGGGGTTCATAAAGCGTTGCCGCAGCTTCATTTGTAGCATTTAGCACAAAATAATCATCCAAATGTGTTTTGGCGATGGTCTTGGGAGTTCTAAAATCAAAAGGAGTCTGTGCAACGTTCAATCGTGTTCCTGTAGGGACTAAATTTTGTTTGAGCTCTAGGTAGCGGTCCGCATGGATTTGTAGCTGATGGGACGCGATAGCACTTTTAGGATTGAGGTTAAAATAGGCGTGATTGGTCAAATTGACATGCGTAGGAGCATTGGTAGTAGCGCGATAGTCGAATCTGAGTTGATTTCCCACCAAACGATAAGAAACCATTGCATTTACAGTTCCGGGAAAGCCTCCTGTACCCTCAGGACATTCGTATTCAAAAGTAAGTAAATGAGTGTCAGATGAAGTGCGAGGTGACCAGTACTGAGTATTCCACCCCTTGGCCCCACTGTGGAGCAGCACCCCTTTTTCGTGTTCAATTTCAATTTTTTTTTCTTCAATTGTAATGGGGTTTTCTAGCCTCCCCGCATAGCGTCCTATAACGGCTCCACGGGACCAACTGTCCGAAAGATACGCTTCGGGTTGCGACAAACCTTGGATTACATTTATTAGGCTTCCCTTTTTATCTTTTACCCAGAGTTGGTGGAGTATAGCTCCATAGGAAAGAAAAACGGCTTTTAACGTTCCATTATCTAGAGTGAACGTCTCCAATCTTTAATGCTCTTCTTTTAAGAGCTCGGGGTATTGCTTTTGAAATTTTCGAAGCCTCGGGATAGAAACCTGCTGTACATAAGGATTGTTTGGGTTGTTTTTTTCGTAATCCTGGTGGTATTCTTCGGCATAATAAAATTTCTCCAAAGGCTTTATTTCCGTTACAATCGCTTTGGGAAAATAGTTGCCCTCTTCCAGCATTTGCATATAGTTTTGGATGATTTCACGTTCTTGATCCGAGGTGTAAAAAGCAATGGATCGGTATTGCGATCCATAATCTGGACCTTGTTGGTTGGGGGTAGTCGGATCGTGAGAACCAAAAAAGACTTGAACGAGAGTTCCAAAGTTCACTACTTTGGGGTCGTAGATGACTTCTACGGCTTCGGCATGTCCTGTTCTGCCTGTCCCAATTTGATTGTAATTGGGATTTTTGGTTTCTCCTCCTGCATAGCCTGAATAGACTTCAGAGACCCCTTTGACGCTTTCATAGATAGCTTCTACACACCAAAAACAGCCGGAAGCAAAATAGGCTTTTTTCATTCCTTCTTGGACAGTTTGAGTGGGGGTCCATACGGGATCCGAGTTGTTAAAGGAAGGAGTACTTGAAATACACGTTTGTAAGGTGATAACAAAGAGAAGAGAGAAGAAGGTTTTCATAGAATTTTAATGTTGAAGTCTAGGATAAAACATCCATTTTAGCAGCAGCCAAATTACTAAAACTTCTCGAAGATAGTAAAAGCGTTTCCTACATTAACACAAAATTTTATTTTGCGCTAATTCGGTTACTTTAGGCATTAAGTTAAAATAAATGATGACTTTTAGTGGTCACAATTCATTATCCAATGAATTCCATATTGATCTACAAATTGACCAAAAGTAGCGTTCCAAAATTCTTTCTTGAGAGGATGTGTTACTTTACCTCCCTTACTCATTTTGGCAAAAGCCAATTTCATAGGTTCTAAAGAGTCATAATTTAAACTCAATTGAATGTGATTGGAACTCCCGTCATTGGATGCATCACAAACCATAGCAAGAGTATCTCCTTTGTAAGTCAATTCACAATGAATGACCCATTGGCTTTGATCGGGTTTATGCTTCATAGGACTATCTTTATATCGCTTGATTTCAGTGTGTTCTATGCCCAGTGACTCAGTGTAATGTCGGATGGCTTCAGTTGCGTTTCCTGGAAAGATAAGGTAGGGGTGTAATTTCATCTGTTTTTATTTTAAGGATTTATTAATTGTACTATACTCTTAGGTAGTTTTCGAAATTCTGGAGCTAATTTTTCATCGGCTATAGGGCTTCCGTATTTTTCCACTACGGGAAGTTCCCCCGCCCAGATGTCTAGCTCGTAATCTGCTTTGTCGTCCACAGGGCCCCCTGTTCTTATTTTGGCAGTAGCTTCTTCTATGGGGATAGCAATGACTTTTGTCGCTTTGAGTTCCTTTGCAGAGGGCTGTCGGACTTCTTCCCAGCGCCCAGGGATTAGGTGATCTGAAACACTTTTTAAAGCGTGAAGTTTTTCTTCGGTGTTGGAAATAAGGCTCCCCTTGCCAAAGAGTACTACCGATTCGTAGTTTAAAGAATGGTGAAAGGCAGAACGTGCCAGTACCAAACCCTTAGTTTTTGCTACGGAAATACTCAGTTCTATTTCGCCTTCCAGTTCTGTCATCAGTCGGCTCACGGAAGCCCCATGAACAAAGAGTTGATCTCCAGATCTTCCATACAAAGTAGGGATGACCACTGGAGCACCCTGGTGTACAATCCCTACATGACAAATATGATTTTGGTCTAAAATGGTATGGATTGTTTTGGAATCGTAATGCCCCCTTTTCGGAACTCGCTTTAAGGTAGATCGGTTGGTTTTTTTCAAAGTGGGTTTAGTTTAAGATTAGAACAACAAATTTCTCATTTTTTTGCATACTGACGAACCCATTTAAAAATTAAGGGTGTTAAAAATACAGTAGGTAAGAGCCAATACGCAACCTCAGGAATCCAATTTGGAAAATGATTTTGATTCACTACGATAAAGGCGGTAAAAGAAGCGATGTAAGCAGCTGTAATTCGAATAATATGTTCCCGGAGCCAGTACATTTTGAATTTGATTTTTCCTCGGTAGTTTTGTAAGTCTTTTCTTACATTCTGCAATCCAATGAGACCAAAGACAACTAATGCTATTCCCATACTGTCTTGTTTTTTTAGGAGCAGGATCGTTCCCCAGCTAACAAAGACCACCCCTACTAGCAACATACTAAAACTCAGGATCCAATCCATTAGCTTCGGCTTTTGTCCTTGTCCCAGTTTTTTCAAATGCATATAGCGTTGCCCTGTTCCCACCAGAAAAATTGTAAAAACTCCAACAATAAAAAGAAACATATTGGGTTTTAGAAGTGCCATTAAAAGTGCAGTACTCCCTGTGATCAACATACTAACAACGAATAGTTTTCCAACTTTTACGTGAATGGAACCTCCCTTTTTTCTCAAGAGATTGTAGCTGCCCGATAGCAGTCCGATGCTTCCAAATAAAATATGGGTTGTAAGTAAATAGGGGTATAAAAAACTCATTAGATTTGGTGTTTTTCAGGTTTACTCAGATTCTTAGTTGCAGTGTGCCTGAACAATTAGGGCAAATAAAATTAAATAGGGTTTCAGAACACGTTTTGCAAAATGTGCAGTTGTAGGAGCAATGATAAGTAGGTGCTCCATTAGCAACGAGCACTTTCTGGCAATTTTCACAGTTTGTTTTATCAGGGCAATATATTTCTTCAAATATAGACTATTTTTTTATTGGAGTAAGGAAACCAAATAGTCTCCTACTTCAGAAGTAGAAAGTGCAGTTTGCCCAGGAGCAGCAAGATCTTCTGTGACTTTCCCTTCCGCAAGAGATTGATCTACCACTTTGCGAATGGCAGCCCCTTCTTCGGTTAATCCAAAACTCATCTCAAAGAGCATTGCCGCAGAGAGCACTGTAGCTAGAGGATTTGCAATTCCCAGTCCTGTGGCTTGAGGGAAGGAACCGTGGATGGGTTCATACAAGGCATTTTCTGTTCCCACAGATGCAGAGGGCATCAAGCCCATTGAGCCTGAAATGACGGAAGCTTCATCAGTGAGTATGTCACCAAAAAGATTTTCTGTAATTAGCACATCGTAGCTATTAGGCCATTGGACCAAACGCATAGCTACGGCATCCACAAATTCATAAGAAACTTCTACCTCAGGATAGTCTTTTTCCATCTCTTGTACGGTCTCTCTCCACAGGCGTGAGCTTTCTAATACATTGGCTTTGTCCACACAGCACAACTTTTTGGAGCGTGTCATTGCCAATTCAAAACCTTTGACAGCCAGACGTTTTATTTCTTCTCTAGTATACGTACAGGTGTCAAAAGCAGTATTGCCATCGTCTTTTCTTCCGCGTTCCCCAAAATAGATTCCACCTGTCAGTTCTCTTAGAAAAACGAGATCTGTTCCTTCAATTCGTTCCTTTTTTAATGGAGATTTATCCAAAAGAGAAGGGAAGGTAAAGGTGGGGCGTACATTGGCAAAAAGACCTAATTTTTTACGCATTTTAAGCAAGCCTTGTTCGGGACGTACTTTGGCAGAAGGATCGTTGTCAAAACGGGGATGACCGATGGCTCCAAAGAGAACAGCATCTGCGGCCAGACAAATTTCATGGGTCGCGTCGGGATAAGGATTTCCCACGGCATCTATTGCTGCGGCTCCCGTGAGTGCAGGGATCCATTCTATGGTATGCTCAAATTTATTTGCAATCGCGTCAGCAACTTTTACGGCTTGTTCGATCACTTCGGGACCGATTCCATCTCCTGCCAATAGGGCAATTTTTAAATGCATAATAGGGTATTAAGGTTGAATGATGTTTAACATTTTTTCGGTAGCCTTGATGGCAGAAACCGTTTGATCTGAATCCAAACCGCGGGTTTTAAAATCGCGCTTTCCGTTGCTCCAAGTGATGGTCGTTTCGCACAGCGCATCGGAATGACTTCCCGGGGGAATACGAACCGCATAATCAACTAAATCAGGTAAATCTATTTTTTGCTTTTGATACACTTTGTGCAGTGCATTCCAAAACGCATCGTACTGCCCGTCTCCCGAAGCATTTTCTTCAAAAAGTTTATCGCAAATTTGAAGGGAAATACTCGTAGTGGGTTTCAATCCCTTGGAATGGGTCAAAACATAGGAATTGATCTTGACCTTATTGGGGATGTTATTTCCCAAAATATCTGAGATGATAAAGGGGAGGTCTTCTGCCGTAACCCGTTCTTTTTTGTCACCCAATTCAATAATCCGTTGGGTCACTTTTTTAAGATCCTTATCGTTTAGGGTGAGGCCCAACTCCTGAAGGTTTTTTTGAATATTCGCTTTCCCAGAGGTTTTACCCAGCGCATATTTTCGTTTTCTGCCAAAGCGTTCGGGAAGCAAGTCATTGAAATAAAGATTCTTTTTATTGTCTCCATCTGCGTGAATTCCTGCTGTTTGCGTGAAAACATTTTCTCCTACAATGGGTTTATTCGCTGGAATTCTGAATCCCGTGAAGGTCGCTACCAATTGACTGACACGATACAGGGCATCTTCTTTGATGTTGATTTTGATCTCGGGCATAAAGTCGTTGATTACCGCTACGACACTTGCCAGTGGGGCATTGCCCGCACGTTCACCCATACCGTTTACGGTAAGATGTAATCCCTTGATCCCAGTATTTACAGCTTCCATTACATTGGCTACACTAAGGTCGTAGTCGTTGTGTCCGTGAAAATCAAAATGTAAATCGGGATAGCGTTGGATAATTGTAGTTAAATAAAGGCGTGTCTTTTCTGGAGTTAAAATACCCAGGGTATCGGGTAGTAGAATGCGTGCAATGGGTTGTGTGGCTAAAAAATCTAAAAATTGAAAAACATAAGCTTCCGAATTGGCCATTCCATTGCTCCAATCCTCCAGATACACATTGGTTGTAAAGCCTTCTTTTTTAGCGAGTGCAATGCTTTTTGACACGTTTTCAAAGTGCGTTTCAGGACTTTGTTTCAGTTGGTATTTTAAATGGTTTAAAGACCCCTTGGTCAATAAGTTTTGGACTTTCGCTCCCGCTTTCTTCATCCATTCTACAGAAGAACCATTATCCACAAAGGTGAGTACTTCAATCCGGTCGATCAAGCCATGGGTTTCCCCCCAACGGGTGATTTCTTGTACCGCATTAAATTCTCCATCCGATACCCGTGCAGAAGCGATCTCAATACGATCGATATTCAACTCTTGAAGCAGCAATTGAGCAAGGGATAATTTTTCAGAAACTGAAAAAGAAACACCCGAGGTTTGTTCTCCATCCCGTAGGGTGGTATCCATGATTTCGATAGTCTTGCTCATGTGCTAAGGGCGAATTGCTACAAAGGTCTGTTTACCCCGAAGGTTTTGATGTCTTCTTTCATACTCTCTAAATAGTCGATATCATCGTAACCATTGAGCATATTCTCTTTTTTATACGCATTGATTTCAAAAGATTCTGATGCTCCTGTACTGTTGATCTGGATTTTTTGATTGGGTAAATCTATGAGGAGTTCTGTTTTGGGATTTTCTTCAATGGCTTCAAAAATTGTTTTTAAAAATTCTTCAGAAACCTGAACAGGGAGTACCCCAATATTGAGACAGTTGTTTTTAAAGATATCTGCAAAAAAGCTGGAAACAACACAGCGAAAACCATAGTCATAAACTGCCCAAGCGGCGTGTTCACGAGAAGATCCTGATCCGAAGTTATGTCCTCCCACCAATATTTTTCCCGAATAGGTAGGATTGTTTAACACAAACTCTTCTTTAGGATTGTTGTTTTGGTCGAACCTCCAATCGCGAAATAAATTATCTCCAAAACCCTTGCGTTCAGTAGCTTTTAAAAAACGAGCGGGTATAATTTGATCGGTATCCACGTTTTCAATAGGTAATGGTACCGCTGTACTTTCTAAAGTGTGAAAAGAATCGTATGCCATGGTCAGTTTAAATTAAG